>JASHNW010000065.1 GCA_030041435.1 Acidobacteriaceae bacterium | reverse complement strand
CAACGAGGTTGAACACGAGCACCGCTTTGGCATCTACTCCACGCAGGGTGACAACGTCAGCTTCAGCTACAGCCGATTCGACGAGTTCCTTGTTCGCGAAGGTCTCTACGATGTGTGGGAGCGCACTTCCTCCCGTTCATCGAAGCCACGGCTCGACAAGGATTACCTCAAGCAGATGGCACAATTCTTCCCGCGCCTAGAACCATTCCGGGCCCTGCGGAAGCTGACCGCCAGCCTGCCGACGCTCGACCCGCCGATCGGCACGGACGGGCGCAATAGGACCTCGATCAGAGCCTTCGCCGCGAAGACATCGCGGAACCAGCCACGCACGCGGGAGATGCTCATGTGCTTTCCCGGGTGGCTGAGGTCCGTCATGAGAGCCGACCCCGGCCACGCGCTCCTCTACGCCGACTTGTCGAGCGCGGAGTTCGGGATCGCGGCAGCCCTGAGCGGCGACGAGGCTATGATGGCGGACTACCGCTCCGGCGAACCGTACCTCGGACTCGGGAAACGCATGGGAGTGCTTCCCGTCGAGGCGACTCGTCAAAGCCACTCCCGGGAACGGGAGAACATGAAGGCGATCTGCCTCGGGACCCAGTACGGAATGGGGCACCGCACCCTGGCTCGGCGGCTCGGCGTCTCGCTCACGGTAGCCGAAGACCTGCTCCGGCTTCACCGGCGTGCATACCCAGGGTATTGGAGCTATGTCGCCGCTGTGAGGGAGACAGCCCAGTTCGAGCGGTGCGTGTGGACCGCGCTCGACTGGCGACTGAACGATGCGCATCATCACGATAAGAAGTCGGTCGGCAACTTCCCCATGCAAGCCACGTGCGCGGACATCCTCCGCCTGGCGTGCTGCCTGGCAACGGAAGGCGGACTTGAGGTAGGAGCGCCCTTTCACGACGCCATGCTTGTTCATGTCCGCCAGGAGGACGCGGAGGCCGCGCTGGAATTCGTAAGTCAGTGCTGGACTCGGGCCAGTGAAGCTCTGCTGGGAGGCTTCGCACTACGCTCGGATCTCGATCCACGAAAGACAGTGTACGAGTACCCCAGACCGTACATTGACGGACGTCAAATGGAACTGTTCAACAAGGCGGCGGTATTCGTAGGCATGCCAGACCGGGCGATCTGACGCCGCCCTACACGCCGCTACTCACCTGCGTGGCGGACTACGGTCGGAGCGTCTGGGCTGCCAATGCCAGACACGGTACATGCCCGCAGAACGGGTTTGCCGTACCCCGTATGGGGCATTCCGAAAGTATCGAGAATACACATAGCATTACGCGGACGACCGATGGCCATTTTCGGACGGCCGGTCTTGACGTCATCACCTGCACAACTGAGAGGGACTTGATGTCTGTAAAGCTGATCGAAAAACCCCCTCGAATCACGGGGATTGTGTTTTGGCTCGTTGGAGGAGTATTCCTTCTCGTCATTCTTACAAGCGCTCCCGCATGGTTTAACCTATCTCACCGTCGAATTAAGAATGAACTTGCAAGCGGCCAGTTCGATGACCTCAAGGCGTTCATCGTTGAAAAAGAGAAGACCCCCGACGCCAGAGATGATCTACGATTCGCGATTGACCAATCCTTGGCGTCGGGGGCACAGCCTATGCTGACATTTCTGGAGGACACCGCGCTAACCTCGCCTCTTCCGGACCCACTGAGTACTTATATCCTTCAGGAGTTCGCTCACTATCATCGCGTGCTGCCGGATAGTTCGCGTGCCTTGGACACGTTTTTACTGCTGGACCATAACGCAGGAGATTCGGCCAATGAAGCTCTGTACCAAGCACTGGCTAACGATATTCGGCGATTCCCACTCGACGTGAGAATACTTTATATGCGCTCACATTTGCAGTCATTCTCCCTCTACGGGTGGAGGGACAGCACTGCCTGGGAGTCTGCGATCGGGTGGAATGATAGAGTAACCGACCACTTCAACGACGTGATTCCGGAAGACAAGGATCAGACCGAAGCGATTGAGCATGAGGCGGTCACAATAAGAGACTTAGCAAGCCAGTACGATGAGCTACAGGCGAAGCTAAAATCAGACCAAGACGATTATGACGAGCAATCCGCACCTAGACCGCAACCCTTTCTTTTGACCGGTTTCATTGTGGCGCAAAGAGGAGACCTGCCGATTTATGAGATTATCCCCGACAGTGGTCCACCTCGTGCGCTGCTGTTCTGTTTCAATACCCAGTTCCAATCCCGAGGCCGCTTTGCTCTCCGTGTGACTCGCGGGGGCGAAATCCCCGTACAGCTAAAGGAGGAGTTTGGCGACTTTACGCAATCATGGCCTGTGTTCTCTGAGGTTACGAGCGAGGAGGACGAGGAGGCTGCCGATCTTCCAGGTGAATTGCAGCAGAAGGCGCAGAACATCGCAAAGGAGAAAGCTGACGTAGCCGTACTTCTGTCGCAAATCTCCGCCGCGATCGCAAAATTCGACGCGAATACCAACCAGCCGTGTACATCCGAACCCGGATGTAATTCGTCTGCGCTGGGACGTGCGGACGCGGCAACTGTTCAGGAACTTGAGAACAATCTTGGCGCGAAGACTCAGGAAATTACAGGCACCGTGTTCACGGTGGGCAACAACGACCATCAATGCGGAGTGGGCCAACTATGTTGGTGGACAGTGACCGTCGAAGAAAATACTGATAAGGGAGTCGGCGACGGAACGGAGTGGAATTTGATGACTAAGGCAACCGAGGCCCCTGCCCTGAAACCTGGTACATGTGTGCATGCCACAGTACTCGTAAGCGGATCAGGCGAACACTTTATGAATCAGATAGAGATTGATGCCCGTCTTCCCCGCTTACTGGATTATCAGACGGTCTCCTGTTCTGAGCAATAATGCGGCAAAGTCAATGCAAGGTGTCCTTTCGGCAAGGTTGCATGATTGGAGCGTAGCAGGACTGGTAGGTTGGTCGCTGAAGGGACGGCTGACGATGAGATCCAAAAAGGCTGCTGTTCCGGATTCAGTGCTCTTACACGCTGACCGCAAAAACGCGGAAATGCGCTTGGGGTCAATATCACGCGTTTGTGACGCAGAGAGTGTATCGACAGCTTGCTCGAAAGGCGCACGCGAAAGGCTGATTTGGGACGTTGGGTCCCTGAAGCACTTCCCTAAGCCCAAGCCGCTGAAAGCAGTTCCGCCTGCTCCAAAACCGTAAGCGTGGCCTTCTCCTGCTTATCAGGTGGGTAGCCGTATTTCCTCAGAATTCGTTTCACCAGCACTCTGAGGTGCGCCCGGACATTCTCGCGCACAGTCCAGTCGATCATGGTGTTGCGGCGGACGGTTTCGACCAGTTCTCGCGCGATGTTCTTCAGCGTCGGTTCGCCCAGCACCTTCACGGCGCTGTCGTTGACCTCCAGCGCGTCGTAGAACGCGACCTCATCGTCCGTCAGTCCGAGTTCCACGCCTTTGGCGGCTTCCTCCCGCATCTGTCTGGCGAGCCCCACGAGTTCCTCGATGACCTGGGCCGCCTGGATCGCGCGGTTCTGGTACTTACGAAGGCTTGCCTCCAGCAGATCGGAGAACAGCCGCGACTTTACGAGGTTCCGCCGGGAGCGCGTCCTGATCTCGTTGTTCAGCAGCTTGCGAAGCAGTTCGACCGCCAGATTCTTCTGCGGAAGATGCGCTACCTCCGCAAGGAACTCGTCCGAGAGGATGGAAATGTCCGGCTTCTTCAGGCCCGCAGCCGAGAAGATGTCCACGACGCCGTCCGCCATCACCGCTCTGGAGACAAGCTGCCGGATCGCCGCATCCATCTCGTATTCCGACCGCGTCTGTTGCGCGGCGGATTTGTTCAGCACGTTCCGAACGGCCTGGAAGAAGCCCACGTCATCCCGAATCCTCAGCGCCTCTTCATGCGGGACAGCCAGCGCGAACGCGATCGATAGCTCAGCGACCGCCTGATTCAACCGTGACTTCCCGTTAGGCCGCCCTTCCGAGTCCTTCAGCGACAGGATGTGCTCCTGCGCGTTCGGCAGCAGCGCCAGCTTTTGCGTGGGTGAGCCGCTGATCCACGCCGACCAGTCGAAGCCATAGAACAGGCCACGACAAATCTCGTACTTCTCCAGCATCGTCGCGACCGCTTCCTCCTGCGGGATCGCGGTCTGCCCATGTCCGCCGCTCTCTGTGTACGTCGAGAGCGCCTGCTTTAGCTCCTGAGCGATACCCAGGTAATCAACGACGAGACCGCCCGGCTTGTCCCGAAAAACGCGGTTGACCCGGGCGATCGCCTGCATCAGCCCGTGCCCCCGCATCGGCTTATCCAGGTACATCGTGTGCAGGCAGGGAGCGTCAAAGCCGGTGAGCCACATGTCCCGGACGATGACGATCTTGAAGGGGTCCTTCGCGTCCTTAAATCGCTTCGCCAGCGCCTCGCGGCGCTTCTTGTCCCTGATGTGCGGCTGCCAGTCGGGCCCGTCCGCCGCCGACCCGGTCATCACCACCTTCAGCAGTCCCGCATCGTCGCTGGCTCCCTGCCACGACGGGCGCAGCTTCACGATCTGGTTGTACAGGTCTACGCAGATGCGGCGGCTCATGCAGACGATCATGGCTTTGCCGTCCATCGCCTCCAGCCGCTCCTCGAAGTGCCGGACCAGGTCCTCGGCAACCAGCTTCAGCCGCTTCTCCGTGCCGACCAGCGCCTCCACCGCTGCCCACTTCGTCCGCAGTTGCTCCCTGCGTTCGACCTCCTCGCCTTCCGTTACGTCCTCGAAACCCTGGTCAAGCTGCGGCTTCTCACTCGCGTCCAGTTGCAGCTTCGCCAGCCGCCCCTCGTAATAGATCGGGACCGTGGCATGGTCCTCGACGGCCCGCTGGATGTCGTACACGCTGATGTAATCCCCGAAGACCGCCCGCGTGTTCGCGTCCGACTTCTCAATCGGCGTGCCGGTGAAACCGATATACGAAGCGTTCGGCAGCGCGTCCCGCATGTGCCGAGCGAAGCCGTCAATAAAGTCGTACTGGCTGCGGTGCGCCTCGTCGGCCATCACGATGATGTTTCGCCGGTCCGACAGTTCCGGATAGCTCTCCCCGGCGGCAGGCAGGAACTTCTGAACAGTCGTAAACACCACGCCGCCCGACGACACCTGCAGCAGCATTCGCAGATGATCCCGATCCTCCGCCTGCACAGGCGACTGCCGCAGCAGTTCATGGCAGCGGGAGAAGGTCCCGAATAGCTGATCGTCCAGATCGTTCCGGTCGGTGATCACCACAATGGTCGGATTCTGGAGCGCGGGTTCCAGCACCAGCCGCCCGGCATAGAAAGCCATGGTCAGGCTCTTGCCGCTGCCCTGCGTGTGCCAGACGACCCCCACCCGCCGGTCGCCCTCCTCGTGCGAGGCGGCCAGGCTGGCGGCCAGAGCGCGGTTCACGGCGTGAAACTGGTGGTATCCGGCGATTTTCTTCACCAGCACGCCCTCGCGCTCCTCCTCGAAGACGATGAAGTAGCGGAGGAAGTCCAGCAGGCGGCGCTTCTCCAGCAGGCCTTGCAGCACCACCTGCAACTGCGGCAGCGATGCGGGCGCGAGGTCCTCGCCCTCAATCGTGCGCCATGGCATGAACCATTCGCGATCCGCCGTCAGCGATCCGACCCGGGCCTCGACGCCGTCGGAGATGATGACGATCTCGTTGTACGCGAAGAGCGCCGGAATCTCGTTCTTGTAAGTCTGAATCTGGTCGAACGCCTTCCAGATGGTGGCGCTCTCGTCCGCCGGATTCTTCAGTTCCATCAGGACGACCGGCAGGCCATTCAGGAAGATCAGCACGTCGGGACGGCGGGTGTTCTGGCCTTCGACCACGGTGAACTGGTTCACTGCCGTCCAGTCGTTGTTTTCCGGGTGATCGTAGTCGATGATCGTGACTTGTGCGCCGCCAATCGACCCATCTGGGCGGGTGTACTCGACATTGACGCCCTCCACGAGCCAGCGGTGCAGCGCATGATTGCGCGTAACGAGGGAGGGTCCGTCCACACTGGCAAGGACGCGGTATGCCTCGTTGATAGCCTCGGGTGGCAGCCCCGTATTCAGTCGCTCCAGTGCCTGGCGCAGCCGCCGCTCCAGGATGACATCGCGATAGCCGGAATCGTCCCGTTCGGCGGCCGGTTCCCCGGCGGCAATCTCCGGGCCGTGCAGAATCGTGTAGTTGAGCCCGTCCAGCCATTCGAGAGCGGCATCTTCGACCACGGATTCGGAGAATTTAAGCACGACCCCTTCTCGTATAATCCCCACACGGCCAGCGGCGGCTTATATGGGCTTAAATAGACAAACCATGGTGTGTCAACAACTTACCAGAATTCAGGTCTCTGCGCCGGCTTTGCGCTTAAATTGCGTCGGAACCGCACTACGCCCAGAACGGCAGGTACCGCGCGTGTCGTCGCGAGCCGCCGACGGTCTCGTCCGCCTTCACCGCTCCCTCCTCAATGGCGGCTGCGATCACCTGCGAAACCAGCGCGCTTTTTTCTTCGGCCAGGCCAAACCGCTCCCTCAGCGACCGGTTCGTCATATGGTCTCCCATTACGCGTTTCAGCGCCGCGTGTTGGTAACAGGCGCGAATGCGGTCCGCACGCGTCATCGCCTCAAATTGTCGATGGCCGTATACGACCGCGACGGTGCGCTTGTGTGTGGTCGTAAATTCCGGGGCAGGTAGCTGAAAAACCTCGACGGAGTGGACAACTTTGTCGATCCCGCTCCCCTTTTCCTCACAAACGCCCATGCGCCGCATCAGATCGGCCAGGCGTTCGTTTCGTGACTGGTAGCCGTCGATGAATCGTTGCTCCGGCACCATCGGGTGGCCGGGATTCGAGATTTCCAGCCGGTCCGAATAAACCTCGATCATGATCGAGGAGCCGCCAACAGTGAAATCCTGGTGGATCAGAGCGTTTGCGATCAGCTCCCGAACGACGATGTCGGGAACGAGCTTCTGCTCCTTCCGGATCGCGTCCTCGATCACCTCGTTTTGCGGAAGCTGTTCCATCACAAACCGCACGAGGCCGCGAAATCCAGACGCATATCCCCTCTCGCCGGGTTGGTCGAGTTTGGTGTCAACCTTCGATTTCCCGCTGTAGACGACCACACGCGCTGCCTTGCGCGAAACGTCTGGAAAATCCGACAGGCGTTTTGCGAGTAAAAGCGCGCCCAGACGTTTGATGGAATACCCGCGCGTCTGGTGCTCGATCAGACGGTCGTGCTCCAGGCGCTCAAGAACGCCTTTCTGTCCGGTTGGATAGGCAAGCTTCCGTAGCTCAAAGTAGGTTTGTGTATCCAACAGGGAGACCACATCCTGTGCGGAAAGATGCCTGATGCTGGGTTCCTCCAGCCAGTCCGGTTCACCCTCGGCGAAGATCGCTCGGAGGCGATCCTCGCTCATAGGTACCAACTCCTCGCCGGAGCGCATCAGATATTTTCCGTCGTGACTATACGCCGTCCCCTTGGGGCGTGAAGGAATGTGGAACACGACGACGCGACCATCTGGATGAAGCACAGATTCGACATCTACGCGAAATCTAAGCCACGCGAAAAGTCTTTCGGCGATAGCATTGGTATCGGGAAACGCCTGCGTGCCTGTAATGGGCCTCGGCAGCTTGTTGGCGACGCCCAGTAGCAACTGGCCTCCGCCTTCGTTGGCGATCGCAACGCAATAATCCTGTAGTTTTCCCGTGTCATATTGCAGCTTTGCCTCCTTGAACTCAAGCTGCTGATGCTCTTTTGGCACGGATCGCCAGAGGTCGATTTGCTCAGGAGTGGTGGGCATGCGTTCCCCTATTCATCGCCTTCCTGAGATGGGAAGATGCTCGCTAATTCGGCTTCAACGTCAATTCCGAAAGCAGCGCATAATCGGGCCAGATGCAGTCCAAAAACGCCGCGCAGCTCTCCGAGGGCCTGCCACATCATCGCTTCACGGGTAACGTACATTTTCCTTCTGCCGTCCGGAACTTCCA
Organism: Acidobacteriaceae bacterium; assembly: GCA_030041435.1. Taxonomy (GTDB): domain Bacteria; phylum Acidobacteriota; class Terriglobia; order Terriglobales; family Acidobacteriaceae; genus Palsa-343. The sequence goes on along the minus strand of JASHNW010000065.1, from coordinate 106,172 downwards.
TTTCATCGAGGAATTTACGACACGCGGCGCGCATCGCACGGAGCGGACCAGTAAGGTTGTCATCTTCGGAACAGACTTTCAGTGTATTGGTGATCTCTGCCCGCATTTCGAGAACTGACCGCTCAATCCACGGGCCATACTCCGCGTGGAAGCCGGCATACAGAACACGCCGGTCTTCCAGGAATGCCACGAGGCGGCGAACGATCACGCGTTTTTCTTCGGGTGGATTCCAGCTAATACCAAAAACGGGGGTCGAAATTCCTGTGATTCGTTGCGCGATTTCGCGGAATGGAAGTCTGTGAGTCTTGTTCATGGTTTTGCCACCTCCGCGACGGATGAGGGCGGAATTGACCCTTTCCCGATCTGCACCCACGGCTGTTGCGGAGTCTTTGTGTGCCGGGTGTGAAACACGTTACCGAAAACGTCCTCATATTCCAGCCACAAATCCCAGCCTTCGCCGGGTGCCCATCCGTATTCGGCCTCAGTGAATTGTTTGCCAACGAATACCGGGATGCGCAGAGGCCCGGCAACGATCTCATGTGCGCCCAGTGGTGACAGCTCAGCCGCGAATCGGGCCGTCGTGTTCACCCAGAACGTAACTCTCAGTCTGAGTTTCACGGCAGGGCCGCCGCCAATGTTCTTCAGGTCACAACAAATGGAGAAGTACTTGTTTGGATCGTTGGGTTCCTTCTGAAGCTGCAGAATGTCTCGGCGCCCGACTGCATCTGTGCCGTTCTCTGGCACAAGCACACAGATGGGCTGCAATGCCTCCCGGTGCTGTCGTCTGTTCTGGAGAATCACGGCAACGGTCGTCGCTGCCATCGCAATGGTTCCAGCCGCCGTCAGTGCCTCCCACGCTGACGGCCATCTCATAACGCTGGCCCCAACTCGGCAGTCTTCACTCGCAGCTCGCCGGAGATGAGCCTAGGAAGAAGTATGTCTCTTGTGTCCGCAAGAGTCCGCGATTGCACATTCCGTTTCCAGGTGCTCTCCACCAAGGGCTCAATAAAAGGCGTGGCCCGTTCAAGCTGAGCGGGCGAGGGAACGGCGATCTTCGCCTCACTCAAATGACGTCTCTGGATGTGACCCATCGTGGTTGCTTTTCCAGCGGCGATGCGTCGGAAATCGGCGAGATGCAGGTGGATGGCAAAATAGCATAGCCAGCGCGGATAGCCAGAAGGAGTCACCTTAAACAGGTGCTGGTTCAGTGCTCCGGGCCCACCAGCCCACAAAACACATTCCAGCGAGCCGGACCACGAAAACAGGATGTCGCCGTCCTCGACTACGTATTCCCGGCCAAGGTCTGCGCTCGCGAGATCGGCCCCCGTCGTGTTCCCCGCCCGAAGTTGCGCGATCTTGATGACCGGAAGCGCTCGACCATCCACGACGGGGCATTTCTGTAGTGCAAGTCCATTCAGAAATGTCGCAATCTCATCTAGGCTCTTGACTTCCCAGCCCGCTGGGATCTCGCCGAGTTCGGAGTCCTCGAAGGAGTCGGGGAAGAGGTCCGCGATGTGCGCGGGGAGGCCGGGGTCGCGGCCTTCGGCTTTGGCACGGACGGGATCGAAATCCACGAACCAGGATTTAAAGAGCGCCCGCGCCATCGCCTCCAAGGTCGCGTTCATCTTCCGGTTCAGCTCGATCTTGTCGTCGAGCGTGCTGAGGATATGCGCAATCTGCCGCTGTTCCGTCTTTGGCGGAAGCAGGATGTTCAGGCTCTTTAGCTCCGGCGTATTGAGACGACCGGTGCCGTGTCCAGCCAAATCAACCAGATTCAGAAGCTGCGTTTTGCGCCCGAGTAACAGGTAAGGGAGGAATTCAGCCAAGATGGCCGATCTAGCCTGGAGGGCCTTTACGTCTTGATTGAAAGCCATCGGTCGCCGCGCAACGGATATCGGTACGTCATTAAGGAGTGTCATACCGCGGGTGAGAAGGAATACGGTTCCAGCCGGTGCAAGCCTAGTTCCGTTCTCAACTCCTTCTTGAGTTAGGTGGTCCTGCGTATCTTCCAGCAGATACTGCTTCATGTCTTTGGCGGAAATCCACGGGACAGTTCCAGACCAGTAAGCGGCGTTTTCTTTTGATGGAGTTCCGCCAGATGTGAAAGTCGTGACATCTCCAAGCGTGGTCTCCCGCCATTCAACCGCCGCCATACCCAAGCTCCTTTAGGTTGGCCGCGATTGCGGCGTCCAGTCGAGCAGCTTCAGCCTGCTGCTGGCGGAGCGTGGCCGCAAGCCTAGTCATCTTCTCCTCGAAGGGCTCGCCGTCGTCTCCGACCGCCTCCACCCCCACGTAGCGCCCTGGTGTAAGCACATGACCATGCTTGCGTATGTTCTCCAATTTTTCGGCCTTGCAGAACCCGGGAACATCCGCATACACACCCGCATCCTTATCGCCGCGCCACGCATGGTAGGTTCCAGCAATCCTAACGATCTCCTCGTCAGTCAGTTCCCGGTGAGTGCGGTCCACCAGTTGACCCAACTTGCGGGCGTCGATGAACAGCGTCTCTCCGCGTCGGTCGCGAAAGCGTCCGTTCTTCTTGCTGCGGGCGAGGAACCAGAGGCACACCGGAATCTGCGTGGAATAGAAAAGCTGGCCGGGCAGGGCGATCATGCAGTCCACCAGGTCGGCCTCGACGATGTTCTTCCGAATCTCACCCTCACCGGACTGATTCGACGACATGGAGCCGTTTGCCAGGACGAATCCGGCGAGCCCGGTGGGCGCAAGGTGCCAGATGAAGTGCTGCACCCACGCGAAGTTGGCGTTCCCGGCGGGTGGCACGCCGTAGACCCACCTCTTGTCCTCCCGGAGCAGTTCGCCGCGCCAGTCGCTGTCGTTGAAGGGCGGGTTGGCGAGGACGTAGTCGGCCTTCAGGTCGGGGTGCTTGTCGGCGTGGAAGGTGTCGCCGTGGGCGATCTGCGCATCGATACCCCGGATGGCGAGGTTCATCTTCGCCAGCCGCCACGTGGTGTAGTTCGACTCCTGCCCGTAGATGGAGATGTCGCCGACGCGCCCGCTGTGCGCCTCGATGAACTTCTCGCTCTGCACGAACATGCCGCCGGAGCCGCAGCAGGGGTCGTAGACGCGGCCCTTATAGGGCGCGAGCACCTCGACCAGGACGCGGACGACGTGGGAGGGCGTGTAGAACTGGCCGCCCTTTTTGCCCTCGGCGCTGGCGAACTGGGAAAGAAAGTATTCGTAGACGCGCCCGAGGATGTCTTTAGCGCGGTCGGCGGGGCTGCCGAGGCCGATGTCGCTGACCAGATTGATGAGCTGGCCGAGGCGCTGCTTGTCGAGGCCGGGGCGGCCATAGTCCTTGGGGAGCACGCTCTTCAGGGAGGGGTTGTCGCGCTCGATGGCGGCCATGGCGTCATCCACCACGGTGCCGATCTTCGGCTGGGGAGCGCTGGCCCGCAGATGCGACCAGCGGGCTTCCTTCGGAACCCAGAAGATGCTGGCGGCGCGGTATTCGTCCGGGTCCTCCGGATCGGCTCCCTGATCCCGCTGGCCCTCCAGTTCGGCGTGCTTCGCCTCGAAGGCGTCGGAGATGTACTTAAGGAAGATGAGGCCGAGGACGACGTGCTTGTACTCCGCGGCGTCCATGTTGTTGCGCAGAGCGTCGGCGGCCGCCCACAACTTCGATTCGAACCCAATGGCAGTGCTCGTACCCACGGAACAGCGTCCTTCCAACGGCAGAATTGTGCGGAAAGTACTGTTTTACTTCCGGCGAGGCGGGGACGCAACCGGGAATGCTCGTGCTCGGCAATATTAGTGCAGCCCAGCGCGTTTTTGCTGCCATTTCGTCACCTTTCCCTTTATTCTTTGGGGCATTGCTATTTATCAGGTAGAGGTGCACGAAACTCGTTGATCTGCCATGGCCACGAATACACAGACCCCAGTTGACGAAAGTCTGCGCCCGGTTCTGGAGCAAGTCCGCAAAGACCTGCTCGACTTTGGGATGCGGAACCCCCTGCTGAATTACCGCCTGTTGAAGACTAAGGGGGTGGAAAGCGTACCGAGAGACCCTGTACCGCTGTTCGAGGCGCTGGTGAGTGAGGGGCGGGAGATTCCGTTCTCTGCCGCACAACTCGTCAATGCAGCAGATAAACAGTTGTTGATTCAGGACGGCAATGCATCCGCCGGGTCGGAGGATCAGGCATGGCGGAAACTGCCAGCCAGGCAGAACACCCTTTGGACACCAGATCAGGCTTCAGATGGCCTTTTCGTTGCGAATCACAGTCCGCAAGACCTTGATAAGCGCTTGCTCGCCACGTATTACGCCGCACGCTCTTCCATCGAGGAGCAGGGCGTCAATACACTCTTCCTGGCTGTGGGCATGCTTGCCTGGAGGGACCCGTCAGCGCCGGACGATGAGCATCGTGCACCGCTGATCCTGATTCCCGTGGAACTGGAACGGCAAAGCGCGTCCGAAGGCTTTCGGCTTCGCTACTCGAACGACGACGTATCCCCCAATTTCTGCCTCACTGAATTCCTGAAGCAGTTCAACGTAAAGGTAGAACTGCCTTCCGAGGATGAGGAATTCGATCTGTGCCGCTATTTTCAGCGAATCAATAATGCGATCCCCGTCGATTCCGCATGGTCGGTGGATACGGACTCGGTCGTGCTGGGATTTTTCTCCTTTTCGAAGTTCCTAATGTACCGGGACCTGGACCCTGCCATTTGGCCAAATGGCAGCGGACTTCTGAACCACGATGTATTGCAGAGGCTCCTCGGTTCGAGTTCCTTCGCGGGCGAGGCCAGCACGTTCTCGGACAGCGATTTCCTTGACGACCTGCCGAATCACGCCGACCAGATGCCCGTGATGGACGCCGACAGCACGCAGACGCTGGCGCTGATGGACGCGGCTACCGGGAAGAGCATGGTGATTCAGGGTCCTCCTGGTACCGGGAAGTCGCAAACCATCGTCAATCTCATTGCAGGAGCCCTCGCAAAGGGAAAGACAGTCCTCTTCGTTTCAGAAAAGAAGGCTGCGCTGGATGTCGTAAAGAAACGACTTGACAAGTGCGGTCTCGGCAACGCCTGTCTGGAACTGCACAGCAACAAAGCGAAGAAGAAAGAGGTTATAGCAGAACTGAAGCGCATGATGGATTTGGAAGTGCGCGATTTTTCACCCCGAGCTTCTGATCGGTTGGCGTTGCAGGATTCGCGGTCAAGGCTCAACGATTACTGCCGAGCCGTGAATCAAATAGTGGGACCCTCCGGCGAGCGAACAGTGGACTTATTCGGCCTGATTTTGCCGGTTCTCGACCGTCTTGAGAGGAAGGAGATTCCGAATCTGGACTTGCCGGACGTCTTCCAATGGTCGGAGATACAGATCGAGTGTAAGCGTTCATTGGTTGAGAGGCTTGAATCCTCGTTGTCGCGTGTAGGTATCCCCAAGAGGCACGTGTTTTGGGGAAGTCAGCTGCGGGTCATATTGCCTGCAACTCAGGAGCGGGCGCGGCAAGCGCTCGGCCACGCTGCAGAGGCAACAAGGCAGTGCAGAGACGCTTTTCAGCAACTTTCAAATCTTCTGGGGACTGAGGTGCCCGCTTCGGCGAATCAGGGTGTGAATATCTCCAGAATTGCGCAGAGACTGGTAACGGCTCCGCCGGTGACAGGTTTGAACTTGCAGGCTCAATCGTGGCGCACGAAATCCAGGGAGATCGCGGAAGCGCTCAATGCTGGCAGGAAACTGGCCGAAATCCGTTCTTCCTGGTCGAATCGGATGAGGGCCGAAGCGTGGACGGCGGAAATAGATAAGCTACATGCGGACCTCATGCGCCTTCGAAACAAATGGTGGAAATTCGCCTCGACCGAGTGGCGTTCTGCGAAGCGAAGTTGCGCCTCGCTGGTCATCGGCGACCCTCCCAAGCGACCACACGAATTGATTGAGGTAACTTGCGCGATTAGAGAAGCAGCGATGTGCACAGACTCAATCAATCTGCACCGTGAGCTTTTAGCAGACCTGTTCGTAACCAACTGGAAGGGTGAGGACTCCAACTGGGATACGTTGCTGACTCAATTCACTTGGATTTCGGACGCCGTCGGGGTCAACGCTCCATCTGCGATGCCTGCCTGGGCACTTCAATTTATTGCGGGATGTGAAGATCGTTCCATCTTGAAACGTGCAATTGCCAGCGCTGAAACTGCCTCGCGTGAAATGGAGACGAAGCAGAAATCAGTACTGGAACTACTCAAGTGCGGCGATTCAGCAACGCTGGCCACCTCGACGGCAGTTGAGCAAACGTTTGAGTCGATCGAGCGGGTATGGATGGGTTGCGCTGAAGCGGTCGGAAGCCTGAATGCTCTCGCATCATACTTGCAAGTGAGCGATGAATGCCGCTCAGCCGATCTAAAGCAGGTGGTCGATTTGGCCGAAGAGTGGGAACCCAGTTCTGACTATCTGCTGGACGTTTTCGATTATTGGCGACTGTCAGCCCTCATTGACGGGGCTTTTGAGCAGTCCCCGATTCTGGCAGTTTTCGAGCAGTCATCCCATTCTGAATCTGCGGAGAAATTCCGACACCTCGATATGGAGGCCTTACAGTGGGCTCGGGCCGCGATCACGAAAAGCCACTGCCAATCGATACCGTCTGCGAGCACCGGGAATGGGCAATTGGGCTACCTGCGGATGATGTTTGAGAGACGCTCCAGATATCCTGCGATCCGCAAACTCATCGAGAATGCAGGGAACGCCATTCAGGCATTTAAGCCGGTTTTCATGATGAGTCCTTTGTCGGTCGCAAACTTCGTCCCGCCCGATTCACTTCGCTTTGACCTGGTGGTCTTCGACGAAGCCAGTCAGGTTCGCCCTGCCGACGCGCTCGGCGCAATCGCGCGGGGAAGGCAGGCCATTGTTGTGGGTGACAGCCAACAGCTTCCACCTACCAGCTTCTTCGATTCGTTGTCGAGTGGCGAAGAAGATGAGGATTCGCCCGATGGGCCTGCGACGGACATCGAAAGCGTTCTGGGCTTGTTCTGCGCGAGAAGTGCACATCAGCGGATGCTGCGGTGGCATTACCGTAGCAGACATGAATCGCTGATCGCCGGATCGAATCACTTGTTTTATGACGACAGACTGGTGGTGTTTCCAAGCCCCGACAAACCGCGCGATGACCTGGGGCTGATCTATCGCAAGATTTCCGATGCGGTATATGACCGCTCGCGGACCCGGACGAATGCCGTCGAAGCTCGTGCGGTTGCCGAAGCCGTCATGCAATTCGCTGGGGAACAGTTACAGAACCATCCGGACTCGCGACTCACCTTGGGAGTAGCGACTTTTAGCGTCGCTCAACGAGACGCTGTACTCGATCAGATCGAAATCCAGAGGCGCAAACAGCCCAGTCTGGAGGAATTCTTTTCGGGACCGCCACATGAGCCATTCTTCGTCAAAAATCTGGAAAATGTGCAGGGCGATGAGAGAGACGCCATCTTCATCAGCGTCGGCTATGGCCGAACAAGAGAAGGATATCTCTCCAAGGGCTTTGGCCCGGTGAATCGTAACGGCGGGGAGCGCCGTTTGAACGTGCTATTCAGCCGCGCTCGAAGGCGATGTGAAGTTTTTACGGGGCTTTCCGCCGACGAGATTGACATCAGTGACAACCCCGGCGGGGGAGTGAAAGCGTTCAAGAGTTTTCTGCAATACGCTGAACGCGGCCAGATTGATGTCCCCATTGTGACCGGCAAGACGCCGGATTCCCCGTTCGAAGAGCAGGTGGTTGCAACCCTTCAGCGTCTCGGGTATGCCGTCGAAACGCAGGTCGGCTGCGCGGGCTTCTTTATCGATATTGCCGTTTTGGATGAGGTCACCCGTGGTCGCTACCTCATTGGGGTCGAGTGTGACGGAGCTTCGTACCACAGCGCGAGATCAGCACGAGATCGAGACCGGCTGAGACAGGCTGTTTTGGAGGGATTGGGGTGGCGGCTTCATCGAATTTGGTCCACTGCATGGTTTCGTGAGAGAGAACGAGAGATCGAGCGGCTCGTGGCGGCTATCGAGGCTGCAAAGCATCAACCGGGTACCCCCCAAACCCCGACCTGCCAGGCGATACTCCCCGACAACAATGAGATCGTGGGCGATCCGGAGGCCGACGCTGTCGAGGAGATACACGCGAAACCTGTTCAGCCGGTCCGCGAAATACCGAAGTACGAGATTTGCCGTTTGCATGTCGAACTGCGTGGCATGGACCTGCATCTGGTTCCCACGGTGACTTTGATCGATTGGCTTTGCCGGGTCGTCGAAGCTGAAGGGCCCATTCATTGGCTGGAGGCTGCGCGGCGTATCGCGATGGGCGCGGGCGTCCAACGGGTTGGCGGTCGCATCCAGGATTCGATCGAGCGGGCGTGTAAGGCCGGAACGCGAAGTGCCCGGTTCCTCGCCGACGGTGATTTTCTGAAGAGCGCCAATCAGAGGCAGTGCCCGATTCGTGACCGTTCCGACTTGCCCTGACAGATGAAGAAGCTTTCGCTCGTGGCCCCGGACGAGATAGACGCGGCCATTGAACTTGTCACGGGCGAGAGCTACGGGATCAGTTTTGATGGTGCCGCAATTGCGGCCTGCCGCCTGCTGGGCTTTGCCCGCGTCACGGACGACATGCAGACGATCGCGGAGCGGCGTCGCGACTCGCTTCTCGCGCGGGGCCGCCTTGAGCAGCGCGGAAATATGCTTTTCTTGGGCGAGGCGACCGTCAAGGAATAGGGTCGGATTAATCGAACCGGCGGCGCGCGGCGAGACCGCCGGACTGACCGTCAAAACCAGAGATAACATTCCAAGCGCACGAGCTAAGCTCGACGCGATCGCGTGGGAGACCGTCGATAAAGCAGTTGTTGATCCCTGCACGCCGCACGGCCTCGTCCTCTCCGGCCACCCGGCTAACTATGTCAAGCTTGCCGAGCTTTTCCAGCGCTGGGACCCTGAGCTTGTTTGGTCGGAGTTCCTCCACGAGTTCTACCGGTACAAGCAGCCTGACTTTTTCGCTGTGCCGCCGCCACGATCGTTCAGCCGCCAGCGCCACACTCCGCTCGCCGGGGTGGCGGAGTACCTCTCGGTGCGCTATCCCCTGCTGGTGCCGCCTGGATCAGCGAGCCCGAGTACTTCCTCGCGAAGCGATAGGGCCACTGGGAGGACCTGTGTCTGGACATGGAAGAGACGCGCCCATCCCGGGTCGCGCGGACGCCGGAGGCCTTCATTCAGCGCTGGTTGGTGTAGAAAGTCAGGAATCTGATCACCTTTAGACCTCCACTGAAGACCGAGGAGTCGATCCAGGATTGGAGCGTCCCCCCGCAACCAGCCACCTCAACACACCTCCCGCGCTTCAAGCCAGGCTGCGATCACCCTGGGGTCGTACTTGACCCGTCCGAGCACCCTGAAATGGGGTACCTCGCCCTTCTTGGTCTTCTGGTACAGCTTGTCCTTATTCATACCAAGCAGCGGCGCGAGTTTTTCAGCATGAATCAGGCCGGTCATTGCATTCAAGGTCTCCTTTACGTTCACCACAAAAGCCCTCCTGTAAGGAGGTACCGATATCAGGGGCAAACCCGAATTCCCTGGCGCGGATCAGACGGCTTTTTCTCGACAGCAGTCAATCACGGCGCAAATGAGCCTTGGAACCCCGGTTGGCTAACGACTGGCTAACGTTTGGCCCGCTTTTGGCGTATGCTGGCGTAGGTCATCGTCTATAAGCGTCTGCAACAGAAGTGACCGTAAGCCGCATGGTAGTTGGGCGAATTTGAATAAGTGCCACGATTGCAGCAGCTTGCGAAAGGGGATTGGCTAATCCCTTCTTCGGCACCAGCCTTTACAACCGTCCTGTTTTCAGTACCCTGGTGACTCGAAAACGCCGTAGCATGTTGTCGCCCGGTAAATCCGAGAATCGAGTCTTCGCCTGAAAGAGAAGTTTCTGCATGGCGAACGTGAAAGTGGCGCTGCTGCGCTACTGCGGTATCGAGTCCGGCTGGCGCCGGCTGCGAGTCAATCCCTTCCGCAAAGGCCGCGGCTGGGGCGAGGACCTGCGAGTACCCAAAGGCAAAAAAATCCTCAAGACTGGCGCTTATCAACTGCGCTGGTATGAGGGGAGAGAAGGAGCCCTTCTGAGGAGATCGATCCCTCCGATTTTGCGACGCCCTGCGCAAGCGTGGGTGTCAGGAACGAACGGTCGCAGACTACTGCACGTCGATCGGAAGCTTTCTGCTCTCCTGCGGAATTGACCACAAAACGCTGGTCGCGAAGGGATGGAGTGCCCGGCAAATTTTGTACCAGTGAAGATGATACAGACTGGTATGAAAGGACCCTGGGATGGGACGAAGGCCGCACACTCCTGAGCAGATGGTGAGCCTGCTGCGGCAGAGCAAAAGATCAACCCAATTCTCGTTAAAACTGTCGATTTCCTTCGCAGAACGAAGAGCTCTGCCAGGTACTCTGAGAGGGGCCTCACTTTCCCATGAGCTTCCTGACTTGTTCTTCCGGTCCTCGCCTGCACGGACTGCACACCTTCGTCCTTGAGAACAGCCTTCTCCGCATCGTGGTGCTGCCCGAGGCCGGAGCCAGAATCTGGCAGATCACCTACAAGCCTCTCGCCGCCGAGCTTCTCTGGAACCATCCCGTGCTGGCTCCCGCCCGCCAGCCTCTGCATGCCATTTACGACGACACGTGGAGCGGCGGTTGGGATGAGCTGTTCCCGAACGATGAGGCAGGCAGCGTGCTGGGGCTCGATTTGCCCGATCACGGAGAATTGTGGACCGGGGAATGGGACGCCGAGGGCTTTCACCATGAAGGGAATGCCGGGGTGAGTCTGCGCTACACAACGCCGCTCAGCAACTTCCTGGCGGAAAAGACGCTGATCCTGCGGCCGGACAGCCCGGTCCTCAAAGTCGAATACCGTCTCACGAACCAGGGAACCCGCGCATTCCCCTTTTTGTTTAAGCTGCACCCGGCCTTTGCCGTTTCGCCGAACCATCGCATCGATTTTCCAGGCATGACAGTGGTCCGCGAGCGGGAGTTCGAGGGCACCTTAGCGGGTACGCCGCTCCTCTTTTCCTGGCCATACGTCGCGGCACGCGACGGGGCGATGGACCTGCGGCAGGTCCCGGAGATATCCTCGAAAGCCCTGCATTTCTTCTACGGCACGGAACTGGCTGCGGGTTGGTGTGGCGTGACCAACCGCGCGAATCGCCTTGCTGCGGGGCTGCATTTCGATCCGGAAATCTTCTCCAGTTGCTGGCTGTTTGCCAGCCACGGCGGCTGGCGCGATCTGAATGTCGCAGTGCTGGAGCCGGCCACAGGCTATCCGTTCCGCATTCAGACGGTGATCCGTGAGGGCCGCGCGCGCGCGCGCTCTCCCGGAGAAACTCTGCAGACCGCCGTGTTGTTTTCGGTCGAGGAAGGGCTTTTGTCCATCGGAGGCGTGGAAGAAAACGGGCGCATCCAGCCTGGAGACGAAACTTAATCAGCGCTGCTGCCGGATGATGGACCCGTTTTCGAGGCTGGCTCCAGAGACAGCAGGATCGCGGCTGCGATCGCAGTGACCGCGCCGGCGGACTGCATCCAGGTCAGGCGCTCGTGCAACAGGAGCACGGCCAGGACCACAGTCAGCAACGGGTAAAGCGAAATGAGCGAAATGACGATGGAGGCTTTGCCGCCCGACTCCAGGGCGCGGAAGCTGGTCCACGCGCCAAGACCATTCAGGGCGCCGCCGGCGATCGAACAGATCACGACTATGCCTCGCAGGGTGTAGTCAGGGCGCTCCACAAGCAGGACGGCTCCGGAGAGTGTCACCATCGCCCAGCAGAACCACAGGAAAGAACGCTCGCTCGAGATGCGATTGGTCGAGAGCTTCTGTGTCACCCCGGTGATGCCCCAGAGCACCAGCGCCAGGGCGGCAAACCCTAACCACGCGTGCATCGCCTCTTCCCTTCCCGCACTCAGGCGCTCAAAAGATAAATCGCAGCGAAGGCCAGACCCAGGCCGAGCCACTGCACTCGGCTCAGCCGTTCCCTGAGGAAGACGAGCGCGAGCAGCACGGTGACCAACGGAAAAAGCGCCGTGACGGGCGCCACTACGGAGGCCTTGCCACCCTTCACCAGAGCCTCGAAGAAGGCGATGTTTCCCAAACCACCCAGGATGCCGGTCAAGAAGGCCCAGAACACGCCCGCAGCTTGCCCCTCACGCTTTCTCCCAGCTTTGCTCCTGTACACCGTCCACGCGACAAAGGCCATCAGCGGCGTGAGGCCAGCGGTATAAAACAGCTGGTTCAGGTATGCGTCCACGCCGGTGGAGGCAATCTTGGAGACCATCCCCCACGTGCCCCAGAGCACGATCGTTGCCAGCGACCACAGCAGCCACAGTGGCATCGCTCTGAATCGGTTCAATGCGCTCACCGAGCCTCTTTCACACCCAGCCGAGGATACCGGCCGCAGAGAAGCGCGGGCAATGGCAGCGGGGTGTGCTGGCTCCTGTTTTGAGGATCATTCTTTCGTTCTGACCGTTTGCGCCGCAAAAGGCCCGCCTCGGGGTTTTATCATCAGCGCGGCGCGTCCGGAATCGAAAGCGGACGGGAAAATCCTATGAAGATTATCGGTATTGAAGCCATCCATCTGCGCGCCGAGGATCCGCTCATCGAGCTGTTCGACGGCTCGTACGACGATTGCGTCCTGGTTGTGCACACCGACAGTGGACTCGTCGGCGTGGGCGAGACGGAGTCGATGGCTCCTGCAATTCAGGCCATTGTCCGAGGTCCCTCGGCACACAATCATGCACGATCCCTCTCCGCCATCCTCACCGGCGCTGACCCGGCGGATCCGGAGCAACTGTGGCACCGTATGTATGAGTCGACAGACTATGTGGGACGGCGCGGCCTGATGATGCATGCCATCGGCGGCGTCGATCTGGCGCTGTGGGACCTGCGCGGCAAGATCGAAGGCAAACCGATCCATGCGCTCCTGGGAGGCGCTCGGCGCGACCGGGTGCCAGCCTACGGGACCATCTATCCCATGGCGCAGACGGCGGAAGAAGTGCGGGCGCAGATTGCAGAAGGGCAGGCGAAAAATCTTCGCAATTTCAAATTTGCCGCGGACCCCTGGTGGATGGAGGACATCGCGCTAACCGGACGCCTGCTGACAGCGGCGCGCCAGCAGGCCGGGGACCAGGCACATCTGATTGTCGACGCAGCGCTGTCGTATCGCACCGCAGCCGAAGGTCTGCGCCTGTTCCCCGCCTTTCGCGAGGCCGGCATCTGGTTTCTCGAAGCGCCTCTTCCGCTGGATGACGTGGAGGGTCATCTGGAGATGAGCCGGCATGGAATTCCCACTGGCGTGGGCGATCTGGGGTTGACCAGTGTCCGCGAATTCATCGAGATGATGGACCACGGCGGCGCCAGCATCTGCCAGCCTGACATCTCGCAGGTGGGCGGCTTCACCGGCATCCTGCGGATTGCAGCGGAGGCTGGCGCGCGCGGCAAGCGTGTGATTACCCACGGTTATAAGACGAACATTGAGATCGCCGCCAACCTGCACTTTCTCGCCGCCCAGGCTGACGAGGAGCCCCTGGAATTCTCGCTCAGCCGTTCTCCCCTGCGCTGGCGAACGACCATCGAGCATTTCCCTGTTGAGCAGGACGGTTGCGTGCGCGTTCCGCAGCGGCCGGGGCTGGGCGTCACCCTGAACCAGGAGACAATCGAGCGCTACCGCGTGGTCCAGTAGTGTTCTTCACTGCACGCGCAACAGCATCTTGAGCGTATCCCCGGGCGCGTTCGCCATGCGGTCGAAGGCCTGCTGGCCCTGATCGAGCGGCATCTCCCGTGTCCAGGGGGTCAGATCGATCTCGCCCGCCTTCAGCAACGCGAGCGAGCGCTCGAAGTCGACAGGCGTATAGGCAAATGACATGACCACGCGGTGTTCCTTGCGAATGCTGGCGACGAAGTCGATCTCGCTGCGCTCCTGGCTCAGACCCAGCAGCACCACCAGCCCGCCTGGACGGCAAAGATCGAAGGCCGCCTGTCGCGCCGAGCCAGTGCCAGAGGCATCCAGCACGAGATCGAGACCATGGGCGGCAAAGCGGTGTGACTCGGCTCGGCCCTCCTCGGTGGAGACATTCACAGCCAGCGTGGCACCCATGCGGCGCGCCACATCCAGGCGAACCTCGCTCACGTCCTGCACCAGCACTTCGTGCGCGCCGAGGTACAGCGCGGTAAGCAGCGACAGGGAGCCCATCGTTCCTCCGCCAACGATACCCATGCGGAAGAAGGGTGCGGGGGCGGCGATGCGGAAGAGATGGACAACGTTGGCCAGCGGTTCGGTGAGCAGCGCACGCTCATCGGTCAGCGTATCGGGAATTTCGCAGACCTGCGCTTCAGGTAAAGCCACAAACTCGGCAAAGCAGCCGGCGGTGCGATCGAGCCCCAGCAGACGCCAGCTGACGCAGAGGTTTTGTGCGCCGCTCAGGCAGGCCGCGCAGCGGCCGCAGCTAATGAGCGGATTGACGACGACCCGCCGCCCGTCGTGCGTGCGACCCACCAGCTCATGGCCAAGAACCAGCGGAGGAGTGCGGCGCCGACTGTGCCCCAGAAATCCCGAGATGTCCGATCCGCAAATGCCCGCGGCCAGCACAGCAATCTCGGTTTCGCCCGGGACCGAAGAAGGTCTGGGGACATCCTTCATCTCCACCTGGCGAGGTGCGGTGTACACCAATGCGCGCATGCATTCCTCCCCCCAGGTACTCACATCAGGATGTGCGGCTGCATGGTTTCCGACGTGCTCCACCGCTGCGGCTGTTTGGCATATGCGCGCGGGGTGCACTGCATGTATTTCTTAAAAACAGATGCGAAATAAGCGGGGTTGCAGAAGCCGCAGCGATCGGCGACCTCGGCGACATGCAGGCGCGGGTCCAGCAGCAGCCGTTTGCTCATCTCCAGCTTCTGCCGGATGAGGAGTTCCTCCAGCGTGTGTCCTGTAGTGCGGCTATAGACCCGGCCCAGATGCCCGGCAGAAAGCTTCATCTCCTTTGCCAGACTGTGAACCGTCGCTTTGTCCGGTCCGATTTCGCGGATGAGGCGCAGGATCTCCATCACAATCTTCTGCTCGCGCTGGCTGAAGAGCTGCACAACCTGCTGCCGCAACTCTTCGGCCAGACTGCGAAAGGCTTCCGCCATGGCCAGCGAGCTGGGTGACACCATGATGATCTGCACAGCGCGTTCGCGCGCTTCCTGAACAGCCTGAATGCCGGCGCCCAGCTCGGTAATTTCGCGCGTCAGATGTTCGCAGGCCCATGTGAGCAGGCCGCGTGCCTGCACCAGTTGAGTAACGCTTCCACCTGCCGGCGCCGCAGCGGAAAGAAACTCCCGCAGCGCTGAGGCCATTGTGGCTGCATCCCCGGCCCGCAGGGCATTCAGCACGCGGCCGAGCATTTGGGTGGGATCATGGCGACGCTCCGGCAGCGCTTCAAACCAGCTCATGGTCGCGTGACCGGCATCGAGCGCGGAGGCGGCCTCATGACAGGCCCGCAGCAATTCCATTGGCTCCTGATGCTGCCCGCTGATACCGACGCGCGCTGCAAGCATGCCGTGCGAGCGCGCCGTCCGCAGCAGCACGTGCGCCATCTCATCGAGCAGCAGCCGCTCATGGCCGGAGTTCCGCGATCGCTGGCTGGTGAAGACACAAATCTCCGACGCAGAGATCGCCGTGGCGAGCGTATTGGGCCAGCTTTTGCAGCGGTCCTCAATCACCTGCGTTGCCCGCAGCAGCCGCAGCTGGCTGCCGATCGCTTCCGCGGAAACAGGATCCGATCCGGCGCGCGGCGCACTTTCTGCCATGGTGCGCTCCAAAGGATCCTGTAAGCGCAGCAGGAGGACGCGATCCGGAAATCGCTCCAGTCCAAGGTTGCGGGCCAGTCCATGCAGGCTTTCCAGAGTGCAGGCCGGACTTCCGGCCTGACCCGACAGCAGCTTCTCGACGAACTCACGGCGGTCCAGGGCCAGCTCCCGCTCCCGGATCTGCCGAAACTCGCTCATGATTTCGAGACGCTTCCATGCGTTGGCCAGATAGCGAGCGAAGACCTCCAACATCCGCACCATCTCAGCCACCTGCGCCGTGGTCACAACCGGAATGCGGAAGTAGGCTTCCTCAAGGCGGGCCATGTCGATGTGCGGCTGACCTGCCAGAGTCTCGCGCACGCGAGCGAATCCCTCCGCTGTCGGTGGTTCCGTGAGTACCTGGCCGCTGAACAGCGTGCCCAGGTAGCGCTCCTCGCAGATCACAGGAACGGCGATATCGGTCAGTCCCACATGGCAGGGATAGACCTGTGTCCGCCCGGTGGCACGGCACCGCTCCTTCGCAGGCTTGTCACTGCGCGCGCAGGTCTGCTCCTCGTGTGCGCTGAAGCCATGTACCAGATCGCAGAAGTATGTGCTCGGGCTGGGCGAGCTGCGCCCCGGAGCATCCGCACCAGCCGGCTGCAACTGTACCAGAGCATCTTCAGTCTTGACGCTCGGCCACTGCCCGGGATCGGGCAGTTCCAGATCATCCGCCCACATCAGTTCCACATTGCGGATGGGGCTCGAGCTGTTCAGCAGCACGAGAAAATACTCGAACAGCTCAATGTCTTTTTTGAATTCCTGCCTGAGTGCATCACTCAGGGCTGCCTGTTGCTTTTTCATGGGGAGCCGAATGGTTCCTGCTTTGGGCAGTGTCATTTTATGCATCGCCGCATACACTCGAACACCGAAAAATCAACAGACGAGAGCGGATTACCACGATTTCTGTCGAAATTCCGGCCACAGACATCAGGGGTGGGCGCGAATTGTGAGCCCGCCGTCCACCACCAGGCATGTGCCGGTTACCCAGGCCGACTCGGTGGACGCAAGGTAGGCCACCGCCGACGCCACGTCTTCCGGCCTGCCGCGCCGGCCCAACGGATGCAGCGCTTCTGTCTCTCGCGCCAGCGCTTCGGGATCGCTCGCCGTGCGCAGCCACTCGTCCCACATTGGCGTATCGATGTATCCCGGGCACACTGCGTTCACGCGAATCCCGCGCGGCGCCAGTTCCAGCGCCAGATTCCGCGTCAGCGCGACCAGGCCCGCCTTGGAACACGCGTAGGGAATGGCATTGGGGAAGGCATGGTGAGCGTGAATGGAGCTGATGTTGACGATCGCGCCGCCCGCTTCGGAGAACAGGGACACCAGGGCCTTGGTGAGCAGCAGCGGCGCGCGCAGGTTAACGGCAACCACGCGATCGAAAATATCGGCCGTGACCTTCTCGAGGGGCAGATCAAACTCAATTCCGGCGTTGTTGACCAGAACATCGACGCGCTCCTCGCAACTGGCGACCTGCGCGGCCAGCCGCTCAATGGCTGCCGGATCGGCCACA
The DNA here is from genome assembly GCA_030041435.1 of Acidobacteriaceae bacterium. GTDB lineage: Bacteria > Acidobacteriota > Terriglobia > Terriglobales > Acidobacteriaceae > Palsa-343. The sequence goes on along the minus strand of JASHNW010000065.1, from coordinate 88,814 downwards.
TCTGCCACTGCGCAGTCGATCGCGGATCCATGCGAGTCGCGCAGCACCCTGGTCGTCTCCTCAAGGGCCGCGGCATTGCAATCGACCAGGAATAAGCGAGCGCCGGCCCTGTGGAGGTGTTCCGCGATGGCGCGTCCAATGCCCCGCGCGGCCCCAGTGACAACCGCGAACTGATGCGCGAATCCGTCCTTTATGGCCCTCACGGCGACTCCGCCTTTCCCATTCTCTGCCGGCTTTCTTCAGGAAACATCACCTCCGGCCTCAGCGGCACCCGCAGCCGTGCCGGCAAGCCGGAACCCATCCGTTCGCGTCCGCTGCAACGATGGAACATCATCCGTAATGCAGGAACGAGTTCATCAAGGCACTCGTTTCAGTCGACTCCAAACAACACGATTGCTGCCCCAGACTCCATATCGCTCTCGATAACTGCTCGTCCCTGGTTATCAAAGCGGACGCGCGTGTCGGGAGTAGCCCAAAAAGACCGGTTAGGCGTGTGCCGGGTCACGTAAACGATTCTTCCGTTGGTTGGCGAAAAGAGAGCAACGAGGCCTCGATGGCTGGCCACGGAGATCTTTTCGCGAACTTCGTAAACCCCGGCGGTGTTGCCGGTCACGATGGGATCGCTTTCTGCCACATCCTGCCGGATTTGCTTATAGAGGCGCAGCACCTGCGCGATCCACTCGACCCCGGCATCTGAGACACCGGGAAGATCTCCCCATATCCCATTCTGACCAAGGATCAGGCTGGCGATGTTGACCATCTGCGAGGAGCGAGGGTCATCGGGAAAATAGTGCGTAAGCAAAAGGTTCGAGGGAATCCACTCATCGTAGGTAAGGGGCTGGCGGCATATCCACGTGCGCGCGGGGCCGGGATAAAAGAAAAGATTGTCGTTCTGGGCTCCCTCTGTATGCGGCAGATCGTAATCCGCCAGGTAGGGTCCGTTATTGATGAGAAAGAATCGGCCTGCCGACAGGAAGCTGAGGCCTACGGCGCGTCCGGTCTCGGTAATGTCAAAATCAAAGATCGCGTCGGGGTACGCGAGCTTCACCTTCTCCGCGATGCGAATCAATTGCAGAGGAAGCTGAAAAGCGTATGACTCCGAACGTTCGTCCTGGCTGTTGGTTGGGGTCCCATGCCAGTGATTCGGCGAGTCGCACCCATACTGTGAAACGGCGTCCCAGATGAAGTAACGAGCTCCGGTATCGCGGGCCACGCGAATTACCGTGTCAGCATAGGCATCGGCGTATTCGCTGACCAGACACATCGGGTAGCTTGCTTCGCTGCCCCATATGTCCCCAGGTTCGGCGAGCGTTCCCTTCCAGGAGAGAATACAGGGCCTGTGCCTCGCCAGAGCATTGCTCGAGACAGCGGCCATGGTGGGATTAAACCAGAGACCAAGTTTCATTCCGTATTGATCCAGACGAGCCCTGATGCTCCTGAGGCCGTCGGGAAAACGTTCCCGATTCACCTCCCAGTCGCCGGTCTTTACATACCATCCGGTGTCCATGACGAAGATCTCAAGGCCGAGGCGATGGGCGACGTCGATCTCCTGCAGTATCCTTTCCTGATTATAGGAAGTGAGGTATCCCTTTCTGTTCCACCACTTATTGCGTTCCTGGAAATTCCATGTGTTGTAGAACAAATAGGGGCGCCTGCTTTCTCCGTTGAGCTCCATGTACTTGCGGACAAAAGCGCGAAAGTGACTGGCAACGGTCTCGGCGGGTGACACCGCAGCTTCCATCCATACCGTCTCGAAGACCTTCATCGCCTGACCCGGTATGTAGTTTCCTTTAACCCCAGCCAGCGCGACCGTGCGCCGGGGATCGAACTCAAAGCGCAGAAATGTGTCGGGCATTTGCGCGCCATGTTCATAAGCGAGCAGAAGAACCTCACTGTCCGTGCTTCCTGCCAGCAGAATCGGGCCAGCAACCGCAAGCCGGTCAGTGAACCACGCGAACGGGATATCAGTTGTACTGACGGTATCGGAGTGGAGCATCAGATTGAAATCAGACAAACGCACTTCCCTGACCCAGCTCTTCTCAGCCAGGGACGTGCTGATATAAGTGAGCGGGACATCAGCTTTGCTTAGAACAAATGCTTCTGACTGATTGGCTTCCAGGGAATATCTGAACCGGGCGACAGGATTATCGGGCGCTATGCGAAAGGTCAGCCGCAGCATCAACGAGGGGTTTGCGACAAGGTTTCCCCTGAAGGAGTATTCTGTCGCACCGTTTGAGAGAAGCTGTGCTGGCCGGTCGATGCTCAGATTTTCCAACGCTGACACCACGCTCTTGCCGGCGATCGGGAAGACCGGGCAGGCGAAGCGACAGAGCTTCCCCGTCTCGCGGTTTTCAAGTGACCAGAAGTTGGATTCCAATCCGGCAATGCGAATATGGATGAGCGCGTTACCGCAACCCCATTGTGAAGCTTCTGTCGCGCCGGTGCTGCGCTGGTTCTCCGGCATCGGAGAGAGAACCATTTCGCGCACAGCCTCAGCCTGGCAGCTGTGTTGAACCAGATCCGGGACGGAGAGTGCAGACATCCACTGAAGGAATCCTCTCCTGCTTACCATATTTCGTTCCTTTCAGTTGAATGCAGTCTCATGGCGACGCCTGTCACGGCAGCGAAATCAACACAGCCTGAGGATCAGCCAGATCGACGTACAGGCTGGCGCTCGATTGATCCACACCGTAGTCGGCTGCTCCCACATCCACCCATCCTGAACCCGACCACCGCACTCTGGTGACCTGCAGCTTCCGCACCGCGGGCCAGATCATTCTCTGATTCCTGATCGATACCTCTGTCCTATAGCCAACGATCAGGAGCTGCTTCCCATCCGGATGAATAACAATTGCCTGACCATCGCGGTTTTCGTTCATGCTTACGGTGAGACCGTTCACTGTCCTTTCCGCGGAATAGTCCTGTCCGATTGCAGGCGCCTGGAATACGCTGAGCTTGTCTGTGCCTGCATACGTCAGAATTGGAGGAAGCGCGAGCGAGAGTGCCTGCACCGATTCATGGAATGCGGCAGCGCCGTTGGCCAGTTCGCCATCGGCGGCGAGATAGGGCTGGTACGTCTCCGGATATGAAACCGTGAGACACCACGGCGAGAAGATCGGAGTTGCGAATTCGCCGAGCGCAACAAATGCAAACCGCGGCGCAATGAGCGTGTTGCCACTGTTTGTTTCGGTCACTGCGGCGACGTTGCGTCCAACCTGAAAGCGATGGAGCACGTCTCGGAACTCTTCCGTCTTTCCGCTCGAGGGAACGGGACATGTTGTGTCTTTCCATGCACCGCAGAAGTAAGCGTTGACGGCGATAAAGCTCAGGTCGGGAGCATTTGCGAGATAGGCAGCGACATCTTCGCCGGGGGACCCTCCAATCTGTTGCGGTTCAAGGGATCCGTTGACGAAATTGAGAAAGACCGGAATCGGATAGGTTGCATGCGCAACTTCGGTCAGCGGACGAATCCAGCGCCAACTAAGACTCCAGGCGCTGTACTTCAGGTCGTCGGTAAAGCCGCCCTGTTTGAAGAACAGGTTGGAGGCTGCAGAATGATCGCGGAAGAGTGCCGGATTGTGGCGGTCGGACCCGAACACAGCGATCTCGTTTTCAAGCTGGATGCCGACGACGACGTGGTCGTAATCTGTCAGCCTCAGGTGCAGCATGAATGCCCGGAAGGCTTTTGTCTCCCTGTCGATGACGGCATCCGAGTCGTATGACACCGCATCGTGGTGCACCAGTCCATTGCCATCCACAGCGCGAGGATAGGTGACCTCGTCGTCCACAATGTATCTGGGCGCAAACATCTGCCCGCTGAGATTCTGATAGATCGTTCCGGCGCCGCTCGCATAATGCCCGAACCAGTCAAGCACGAGATGAAGGTGGTTCAGCCGGGCCTGCGACAGAGCGTGATCGACATAGGAAAAGTCATATTGATCCTTCTCCGGTTCAATCATGGACCATTTTACGGGCACCTTGAGGGTATTTAACCCCAACCTGACTGCGGCAGGGTACAGCGAGTCGTAGACACCCTCATCCTGACGATACGAGCCCACCCGCAAATCCCACCATGGAATCTCGGTTGCAAGCATGGCGAACGGGGAGCCATCTACAAACAGCAGTTCGTGACCGTTTATCTCCTCAAAGTGAGGCAAAGGGTTCGGGCTGTTGGGAACAGCCCACACTTGGTCACGGGAACCGGCCTGTAAGCTTGACAGTGCGCATGCAGCCGCAAGCCAAACACTCGCAAACAGGCACCAGGCGGATGTTTTCATTCTCGGCCCTCCATGCCTGCGTTCTGAGCGCGAGGCTCACGCAGGATCGGCATGGCATTCTATCGAGCAGTCACACGAACGCAGCGGCAAGCTCGCACAGAGGCATCCCGGGATGTCCCTCCGCAGGAGGTAGCCCCGTCTAGAAGGTCAAATGCGCTCCAAGCTGCACCACGCGGCCGGAATTGCGCGTCGAGAGTACCTGGCCGAACTGAGCGCTCGCCAGGCCAATTGGCGGCGAAAACTCCGGGTGATTCAGGATGTCAAAGCCGTCAAACTGCAGACGCAGACGGCCTTGTTCGCCAATCCACGGGAGGTTGAAATCCTTCTGGAGCGACGCATCCAGGTTATTGACCCCGGGAGCGCGCACGTCGTCTGAGTAGCGCGGCGTATCTCCAAAGGAGAGCGACGGCTCTCCCGAGTACGGCGATCCGGAATCGTCCCGCAGATTGCTGTAGTAGGCACAGGTTCCCGACCAGTCAAATGCGTTGGTGTTAAACCACTCGTTGATGCTGCGCTTAAATCCTGTTCCTGGATTTCCAACTTGCATGGGGCGCGTCGCAATGGTCATCGACGGATTGCAATACAGATATCCGCCATCGTTGATCCCTACCGGATCTCCGGCCGTGAGGGTGTAGATGCCGCTCGCTCGCCAGCCTCCCAGGATCTGACTCGCCACGCCATGGTTGAGCAGCGCATGACCCGGGCCAATCGGCAGATCGTAAATGGGCGAGAATATCCAGCGGAGGGGAATGTCGCCCGCGCTCACAGATCGTTCGGCTGCGCGGTGGTAGAAGTCCTGTCCAGACACATCGAGTGAGCCGAAGCCGCTCCAATCAGACGATGAATCGTCGAGCAGCTTGCTCCAGGTGAAGTCGGACAGGAGAGCCAGGCCGTTAGAATAGCGCTTGTCGTATGTTATCTGTAATGCGTTGTATGCCGAACTGGACAGGCCCCACCAGCCAGGATACACATAGTCATTGTAAAATCCCCCGAGCGCAGTAATGTTGCCGGGAGCGCAATAGGGACTGTCTACCGTGCCATTCTTGATCTGATTGCCATACTGGGCAATACTCGCGGCAGATTGCTGGCACAGGTTGTACGCGTAATTGACCGGAAGATGCACTCCGTGACTTCCGCTGTACGCAAGAGTCAGAGCCGACTTCGGTCCGATCTGCTGCTGGATGGTAAAGTTCCACATTTCGGAGTATGGAGAGGCTTGATGGTACGGTGTGTAAGTGGAGTATTCGGCTAGCGCATCAGTGAGCGGTGCGGTAGGGTCAGGCTCAATGACAGGGGGCAGGTTCGAGATATAGGTTCCGGGTTGAATTGTTGTCGTCGCCAGCACATCAGGCGACGGGTTGCCGTCTCCACCACGCCCGTGGCCAAGAGAACCCGGGAAGGTAATGCCATAACCACCACGCACCACCAGTCCACTGCGCGGGTTCCATGCGAATCCGAGGCGCGGCGCGAATTCTTTCCAGTGAGTTTGAACCGAGCCTTGCGGAGCTCCATTCAATCCATTCACGGTCCAGGTGAGGTTATACGGATCAAAACTGGCCAATCCGTTGTTGGCGGATGTCCATGAAGGATCGTATTGCCAGCGAAGTCCGAGATTCAGCGTCCACCGCCTGCGTATTTTCCAATCATCCTGAGCGTAAGCCGCGTCAGCCCACGTGCGGACTCGGAGATATTCGCTCTGCACCTGAACTGTGCTCGTGGCCAGATAGCCGATCAGGAAGTCGGCATACCCGTTCCCGGTGCCATTCCCATTGAAAGTGAAGGCTCCGGCCACGTCATTCGGCTGGATGTTGTTGATAGATGCGCGGCGAATCTCCCCGCCTAATTTCAATGTATGGTTGCCGCGAACCATGGTGACTGAGTCGAGGAACTCGTTATAGCCGGCAGGTTCAATCAGCATCGCTCCACCGGCTCCAAAGCCGGTGAATCCAGTAATGCTGACTCCCGGAGGTCCGCACTTACCATTGGAACCTGGATAGTTGCAAGCAGGAATGCCTTGAATATCAAAGTCGCTCGGACCGGCTTCTCCGTATCCGTTCGTCGTCCGAAGTGGATGACGGTGATCGTAACCATAATGGAAATCGTTTAGCAGGCTGGAACTGAACGTGTGCGACCAGCCAATCGTAATGGTGCTGAGAGGGTTATTTGTATAGTTCGCCGAATCAATCCAGCCCAGAGTGTTGCCGTGAAGGTGAGAGGTTTCATAGTGATAGGCGCCGAAGATGTGATCTTTCTGTCCTGGGAACCAATCCACGCGAGGATTGATCCTGTTCACAGTAGTCCCGCTTGTGGAGATGCCATTCCAAACATTCCCACCGGTCACAGTTGGTGACGGTCCCGCATTCCCCTCTGGAAAGACGGTCTCCAGAGCCTTGGCGATTGGACTGACAGGAACCTGATCATCAGGGAACGGAGTGTATCCGTCTGCGGGATTATAAAGTTGCTGCGATGTGTTGTTGCAAATGCCTGCCGTGAATCCTGCGGTGCAGAGGGCAGAGAGATCGCCGGTCTTGAACGCATCCGTAGGCACAACGTCTCCCGTTATTGTGCTGGACGATTCATCACGCACCCCCTGATAGTCGGTGAAGAAGAACAGTTTGTTCCTCAATATCGGGCCGCCGACAGTGCCGCCAAACTCATCAAAGTGCGAGGGCTGAATCGGAATATGGTCCAGATCGCTGAAGTCGTTATTGGCATCCAGTTTATCGGTCTGGTAATACTCGTAGGCAGTTCCGTGAAACTTGTTGGTGCCGCTCTTCGTGGTGATCTCAATGACACCCCCGCTTACCTTGCCGTACTCGGCTGAGAAATCGTTGGTTTGAACGCGGAGCTCCTGTATCGCATCCACCGATGGGTTTGCATCGGGACCGCCGAAGGTGGGTTGCTCTGTACTCGTGCCATCGATCAGATAATCGTCCATGCGAGGACGGCCACCATTCAGACGTGCGTTGTCCAGCGCATAACCGCCTTCTCCCACCTGCTGGGTGACACCGGCAGACAATGGGACCAGGCTGTACGCGCTGTGACCGGTACCGGCCAACCCTGACAGAGGCAGTTCAGTTAACTGTTGCTCGTCGACGGTCTGGCTGAGTGACGACTCCTGCGTTTGCAGCAATATGTTGGTTCCGGCGACTGTGACAGTCTCGGAAGTCGAACCGATCTCGAGTACAAGACTGACCCGGAGATTGGAGTCGACCTGAAGGGCGATATCGTTCTGCACCACACTTTTGAACCCTTTTGCGCTGGCTTCCACGGTGTAGGTTCCGGGGTTCAAATCGGGCGCGGTATAGTTACCAGCTCCGTTCGTGGTAAGCGTAATCTTCACGTTCGTGTTGATGTTTGTAACGACGACGGTCGCATTAGGAACTACAGCCCCGCTTGTATCGGTGATGGTTCCGCCGATGGTTCCGAAGAGACCCTGCGCATCCAGCTGGGTTGTGAAAAGGCCTCCTGTCGCTACGAGCCCGGCAATCACCACAGCGATCACGTTTCCGGTTTTCATTACCGCCTCCCGCACATGTCCAAATTAGCGTTTGAACGGCGGCAGCCGGACTCTGCTGGGGTTTGCGCTGGGAAGACCTGAACCAGAGGAGAGTCAGCGTCACCGTGACTTCGATCGTCGCAATTTTCACGAACTGATCGCCCGTTGCCCATCATTCATATCCCCGCGGAGAAACGACAGTCTATACAGGCTCGCGATATTACTTGTGTTTTAAGGTGTGAATAGCGAGATGAGGAGGGGTTCTTCGTCACATTTTATGAACCGGGGCTGGCACTCTGCCGGCGAGACGATCGGCGTTAGAACGGGATCAGGTTCTGGCGAGGTGCGGTGGCGGCCATGGGGCGGCGCGCTGTTGCCGGATGCGGGCGACGTCGTTCTGGATCGGTTGCAGATCTACGGGGAGACCGGCTCGTGATGGTGCTGCGCCCCGCGGCGAAGGGAAACTGTTGCCCAGCGTGCTGGCAGATTTCGCGGCGCACGTATAGCTGGTGCAGTCGGCGGCTTGGCGATCTGCCCTGGGAGCGCATACCGGTCAGCATCGAGTTGCATGTCCGCCGTTTCTTTTGCGACAACGACGGATGCGGGCAACGCGTTTTCACAGACCTGCTCGTAACAACGGCTCCGCGGTACGCCCGGCGCACCGAACGCCTGGGTGAATGGTTCGGCGGTTAAGGCAGTGAAAGCGATCCGGCCGATCCACAGCCCGCCAGGGACTGAGCGCTACTTCCACTCCGGAATCAATGCTCCGCGGCCGCAGCCGACACCCTGCCAGGCCGGAGGTTGAGCTTGTGTTTCCGGGCTGGCCCCGTGGACGATCGCACAACCAGATCCGTCTCCAGCGTGTATTCGGCACCAAGCTTCCGCTTGAGCTTGAGCATCTTGTCCAGCGCCTGAAAGGCCTGCATGCCCAACTGCTCCCGTGGCACACGGATCGTGGTCAGCGGCGGACGCGCCAGAAACGCAAAGGAAATGTCGTCGATGCCGACGATGGAAACCTCTTCCGGCACCCGCACGCCAGCCTCCTCAAGCGTGCTCATAGCGCCCATAGCGATGAGATCGCTGCCGCAGAAGATCACAGTGGGAATATCCGGGACCGAGAGGATATCGTCAACGGCCGAGGCTCCCGCATCCACCCGGTAATCGCAACTGGTCACCGGAAAGGGCGCCATCTTACGCTGCTTCAACCCGGCCACCAGGGCTTGCCGGATATTCATGGCGGTCCCGTTGGTTTCAGGTCCGGAAATGACCGCGGCCCTGCGATGGCCCAAAACCGCAACATGTTCGATAGCCTGAAGCACGCCGCGGCGGTAGTTGATGGTGATATTGCTGACCAGCTTATTGGGCGGACATAAGTTACAAAAAACGACTCCGATGCCGGCTTCGGTAAGAGTCGAGGTTGCCGAGTCGTCGATTGAAGAAGTCATAATCGCGACGCCGCGAACATCGCTCTCCACCAGCTTGCGGATGACCGACTGCGTGCGGGCCAGATCGTATTCGGTATTGAGCAGCAGGACATCGAGCCCGCGATCCCAGGCAGCCGCCTGAAAGCCACGAATAACTTCAGGGAAATACGGGTTCGCAATCTCGGAAATCACCAGGCCGAAGAGATCGCTCTGGCCGGTCGCCAGGCGACGGGCGTGGACGTTCTTGTAGTAATTCAGCTCGCTAACGGCTTCGAGGACGCGCTGCCGTGTCTCATCGGAGATGTAGTGGATATTGTTGAGAACGCGAGAAACGGTGGCTGGAGAGACCCCCGCTCGTCTCGCGACTTCTTTCATGGTATACGGCATTGGCCCTCCGCAACCTCATCATCGGTCTTCGGTCTCTTCTTGCCTGGCTCTTCGGACTCTTCTCTGCGATGGCGAGCGATAGCGCGAGATGAGATCGGCAGCGAAGAGACAATGATAGCGCAGCCCAGGTTCAACGCCAGCAGCAATGTTTTGTCCCAGGCAGGCCCTGGAACGCGGACATCAAGCCAACTGCCTGCAGTCTTCCCGGCCGCGTCGCCGGACTGGGCTGGCGAAGCCGCGACGCGATTTCGCCGAAGACAGCGATGCGCGGGGTCCGGGCTTGACAATAGGATCACGCGATCTATATACAAGTGCTTTGCAATCGCTTTCTGCAACCGCTTTCCTTACTTCAAATCTACCTGCCCGCGGCACAAAGCTCAGGCAGGCACTGCAAACGCATATCCCGAAAGGAATGGCCGTGGACGGACTGAAGAACCCGGGGGCAGCGCCGGTAACGCGGCGCAGCTTTGTCAAGTATGCCGGCTATACGGCGGCGGCCGCCGCTGCTGTTCGCCCCGCCTGGTCGCAGGCGATTGGCGCCAACGACCGGATCAATCTGGCAGTCATCGGGCTCGGACTGCGCGGCAACGACCATATGCACCTGCTGCTCGATCACCGAAAGAACAAGCAGGATATCGAGGTTGTCGCTCTCTGCGACGTCTATGAGAGGCGTCTGAGGAAGGCGTCCGCACTGTTCCCGGAGGCGAAGACTTACACGCGTCATGAAGAGGTGCTGCAGCGGCCGGATGTAGACGCCGTCATCATCGCCACGCCCGATCACTGGCACGCTCCCATGACGCTGATGGCCCTGGAGCACGGCAAGGACGTCTACGTCGAAAAGCCGATGACCCATACGGTGGAGGAAAGCAAGGTCGTTGCGCATCGGGCGAAGGAACTGAATCGTGTGGTGCAGGTTGGAGTGCAGGGGCTGAGCTGGAACCGCTGGCACAAGATGCGGCAGATTATTCAGTCAGGCATGATCGGCCAGGTGGTTGCCGTGCAGGGCACCTACAGCCGCAACGATCCGAAGGGCGACTGGAACTGGCCGATCGATCCAGGCGCGGGACCGGATGGCACGGGAGACGACCATATCGACTGGAAGCAGTGGCTCGGCCCGGCACCGCAAATTCCCTTTAATGCAGACCGATTCTTCCGCTTCCGCAAATACTGGGATTACTCCGGCGGCATTGCCACCGACCTTCACTACCACATCGTGGCGCCGTTCCATCTCGCCGTAGCCAACGACTTCCCGACCCGCTCTGCCGGGATGGGTGGCCTTTGGGTTTACAACGACGGACGCGAGACGCCGGATACCTTCCTGACCGCCGCCGACTATCCCAGCAGGTATTCCATGACCATCCAGTCGTCGCAGGTGAACGAGCATGGACCAACAACGATGATTCGCGGCACTAAGGCCACGATTCATCTGAGCGACGAGTGGGAGGGTCCACCGACCCGGCAGTATGACTACGCGGATATCATCCCGGAGAGTCCTTATGTTGCGGACTTTGCGAAACAATACGGGTACGAGCGAGTGCGTGTCGAGAATGTAGGCAATCAGGGCGACCTGCTGCATGTCGATAACTTTCTCGATTGCGTGCGAAGCCGACAACAGCCGAATTGTCCCGTCGATCTTGGCTACAAGGTGATGGCGACCATCGACCTTTCGGTTCGCTCCTATCGCAACGGCGCGGTGTATTACTTCGACGCGGAGAAAGAGCGCGTCTACGAGAAGGGTAACGCACAAGGATAAGTACTCCGGATTGGGAAGACGAAATACCGCGCGGGCGAGATGAGAATGATTGGAGCTGTCGATATAGGCGGTACCAAGATTGCCGTGGGCGCAGTGCGCGAGGATGGGACCGTTGCGCACCTGAGCGAATGCCGGACCGCTCCGGCGCTCGGATTCCCGGACGCGATGCAGAGGGTGCGGCGGATGCTGCATGAGGTCGTCGACGCGTGCGGCGATTTCGACGGAATTGGCATTGCCTGTCCCGGACCGCTGAATCCCTTCACCGGGATCATTGGCGAGGTTGGGACACTGCCTGGTTGGCAGGGCGGCAATTTGGTCGAGGAGCTCGATGCGGAATTTAGAGCCCCGGTTGCGGTTGAGAACGATGCGGATGCGGCAGCGCTGGCGGAGTATGTCTGGGGAGCTGCTCGCGGGGTCGACAGCTTTATCTATATTACTGTCAGTACCGGGATCGGCGGAGGCATCATCCTGGGCGGGCAGCTCTATCGGGGCGTCGCGGGATCGCATCCGGAGTTGGGCCATCAGACGATCGATAACTCCGGACCTCTGTGTTACTGCACGGCGCGCGGCTGCTGGGAGAGCCTGGCCAGCGGCACGGCCATGGCCGCATGGATGTGCGAGAGGTCGCCGGAGTCGGGTCCGATGTCCGCTGCAGAGATCTGCGAGCTTGCCATAAAGGGAGATGAGTCAGCTTTGCTCGCAGTGAAGCGGGAGGGCTACTATCTCGGACTCGGCATGGCCAACCTGGTTACGCTGTTCACGCCCGATGTCCTTGCTCTGGGCGGAGGCGTGATGAGGAGCAGCTCCCTGTTTCTGGATGACGCGGTCAAGGTTGTTCGCGGATTATGCACGCAGGTGCCTGCGGAAAAGACGAGGATTAATGTCTCGTCACTTGGTTCTGAGGCCGGGCTACTCGGGGCCGCGCAGGCGTGGTTATTTCGTCATCGGTGAATTCGACGGGCACGTGCGCCGCGATGCTCGCTCTATCGCCATAACCGTAATGACAGAACGGCGCCGGGTACGCACACGCTAAAGGGTAAAAACGGACCAGAATCATGACGATGTCGAACCTCGCCCACAATATCCTCTCCCAGACGCAGTCGCTCTCCGGCGTAATGCAACATCAGTGCGGGGACGGCGCATCGGCGCTGGCGCAGGCAGCTTCCCTGCTTCAGTCGGGCAGGCGCGTTCTGATTACCGGGATTGGCGCTTCGCTGTTCGCCTCGATTCCGCTGGAATACTCTCTTTGCTCCCTTGGCATCGACGCGGTTGCGGTCGAGGCCGGCGAGTTGCTGCATTACAGGCATGCGGGGTTCTGCGATGCGATTGCGGTTGTTGTTTCCAGATCCGGCGAATCTATTGAGGTCGCCAGGTTGCTGAAGCTTTTGAAGGGCCGCCAGTCCATCATCGGTGTCAGCAACGAACCGCAAAGCCGGCTGGCGCGGGATGCCGATGTCAGTATCTGTGTCGGAAGTCTGGCGGATGAAATGGTAGCGATCCAGACTTATACGGGGACCTTACTGACGCTGCATCTGCTGGCCAGTGCCGTGAGCAATGGCCTTGAGCCGGCCAAAGAAACGCTCACAGCATTGCTGCCCGCATTTTCTCAGCTGGTTGAGAGCAGTATGAGCGGTCTCAACCAGTGGGATGCCTTCCTCAGTCCCGATTCCCCGGTCTATCTGCTTGCAAGGGGGCCCTCCTGCGCGTCGGCGTATGAGGGAGCCCTGCTGTTCAACGAGGTCGCCAAGAGTGCGGCTGTGGGCATGGCAACTGCATCGTTTCGACATGGGCCGGTCGAAGTGGTCGACCCCGACTTCCGTGGATTGGTTTTTGCGCCGCAGGGGAAAACGCGGGAGCTGAACCTGGCTCTGGCGCACGATCTGGCGCAATTCGGCGGGCAAATCCGGGTGATGGGGCCATCCCTCGACGTTTTTGCTTCGGGAATGCAGGGTTGCGAGGTCCCCGCGGTTCCGGAGCCTCTGGCTCCGCTGTTCGAAATCGTGCCGGTACAGGCGGCCGCGCTGCGCATGGCGGAATTGCGCGGGATCCGGCCAGGAAGTTTCCGGTATGCGCCCCAGGTCGCTGTGGGCGAGGCCAGCTTTGGCCAGCGGCAGGTGTCCTGATGCAAAGGGAGATGCAGGGAGAAGCGGTGGTGGCGGCGCCGAGACAACGGTGGAATGCGCGCTGGTTCTGGTATTCGATAATCTGCGTGCTGTGCTGGGGTGGATGGGCGCTGCTCTCCAAGCTCGGATCGCGTGAGATCCCGCCGGGGACCATGCAGTTTCTCTTTACGGTGGGCACCATTCCGGTATGCCTTGCGCTGCTAATCGGCCGCCGCGGGAAGCTGGAGAAGAGCCCGCGCGGCATCACCTACGGCGTTCTCAATGGAATTCTGAGCGGTGTGGGCGGGCTTGCCCTTTTTGCTGCGTACCACACGAACGGCAACACGTCGCTCATCACGGTGGCCACGGCGCTTTATCCCATGATCACGGTGGTTCTGGCGATTTCGATTTTGCGGGAGCGGTTTCGTCCCATTCAGGCGCTGGGGCTGGTGTTTGCCGCGATTGCCATTGTCATCTTCTCGCTATAGGAAGGCCAACAGATGCATTTCCCACCCTGGCTCTGGTATTCCGCAATCACTGTGCTCGCCTGGGGTGTCGTCGGCCTACTGCAGAAGCTCTCGACCAACCATATCTCTGCGGAATCGTCGCTCATCTGGCTTGTGGTCGGGTTTCTTGTACTTGAGCCGCTGCTGTATCCGGGATCGGCTCTATTTCATTACTCGGGATGGAATCTGACATGGGCATTGCTGAGCGGAGTTCTGAATGCCCTGGGCGCATGGGCGCTGTTTGCGGCCCTCAAGAGCGGGGGCAAGGCGTCTATTGTGGCTCCGCTCACAGCACTCTATCCCTTAGTGGTGATCATGCTTGTGCCATTTGTGCTGCATGAATCGATCACCAGGCTGCAGGGGGTGGGAGTGGTTTGCGCGCTAATCGCGGTCGTGCTGCTCTCTGCCTGAGGGGAGCAGCCTGGAAGATGGACGTTTCCGGTGACGAGTAAATTGCGAAGTCTGTCATTTAAGTTGCAAAAGGGGGATTTTCGATGCTTCATTCACGCAGAGCGCCTGAACAGGATGGCGCACCATGGGCGACAGCTCGCCGCGCCGGTCGTCGGGCTGTACATCCGTCGCACTTACACTCCATTTGTCTCTGGGCCCTGGTTGTTGGGATTCTCCTGCCGGCCGTCAAAGCTGTGGCAGAGAACGACATCGCTCCCTTCGAGGGGCGGTGGGATCTTACTCTGACGAATGCAAACGGAAGCCGTCCGTCCTGGATCGACGTTTCGAATGCCAATGGACAGCTAAAGCTGGTCTTCGTAGGTCTGACGGATCATGCGACTCCGATGAAACAGGCCGAAATCCGGAATGGCGAGCTGGTCTTCGTGTCCCCCAAGGGCGAGGAGGGTTTCCCCGTCGACACGACCTATACGCTGAAGCGCGTCGGCGACCGCCTCACCGGCACGGTGACCAACAGCGAAAACAAGTGGACCGTGAGCGGAAGGCGCGCGCCTGCGCTGACCGATGACAAAGTGAGCGGGTGGGGCAAGCCCGTCAGCCTCTTCGATGGCAAGGATCTGAAGGGCTGGAGACTGGCAGATCCCAGCAAGCCGAGCTGGAAGATCGAAAATGGCACACTAGTCAGCACCGGCCACGGTTCGGAACTGGTCAGCATTCCCAGATTCGACAATTTCAAATTGCATCTTGAATTCAACGCCGGGCCGCAGTCGAACAGCGGCGTCTACCTGCGAGGAAGATACGAAGTGCAGATCGAGACGGACTCCATCTCGGAGCCGAACAGCCATCACACCGGCGGCATCTACGGCTTCCTTGACCCAACTCCGGAACAGCCGCGCGTGGCCGATAAGTGGCAGACCTACGACATCACGCTCATTGGCAGAATCGTGACAGTAGTACAGAACGGCATCACCGTGATCGACCATAAAGAGATTCCGGGCATCACCGGTGGTGCTCTCGACAGCCATGAAGGTATGCCAGGACCGATCTATCTTCAGGGCACCGAAGAAGGCCGCGTCGCCTTCCGCAACATTGTGGTAACTCCGGCGCTCTGATCGTTCCACGGCGAGGTGCGGGCGTCCCGAACGACGCCCGCACGCTGTGATGTTCGGTCGGCGGCAGCGGGCTCTTCGCACAGGTGAGTTCGCTTTATCCCGGAACGCGCGCTCCCTGCGCTGCGTGAATGGGCACGCGCCCCCGGATTGAGTGCGGCTATAAGAAGCAATAATCTTACCTCGAAGTAAATGCGCCGCCGGCAAACTGCTCCTGAGTGACCCTCCGCCTTTCCCTGACACGCCGCTCTATCGCGACAGCCCACTTTCAGCGAGCCAAGAACAGGTTCGACGGCACGATCGAATTGACAAGGAGTGCGCGATTCCACTAGTATCGGAAACCGATTTAGGAAACCGCTTTCCTATCTCGTGTAAATTCAGGAGGACTTCAGGATGCGCGAGACCTGCCCACACAGGGGCCTCACATTGATCGCGCGGACGATTGCGCTCATTCTTTGCGTTATTCCCGGGACCGCGTGGTGCCAGGCGGTCGGCGCGATCTCCGGCACGGTGATGGATACCACAGGAGCCGTTGTCCCCAACGCCAGTGTCACAGCTCTGCGTATCGATACCGGAGCCGTGCAGGCGACGGTCACCAATGCGTCCGGCATCTTCACCTTCTCGAATCTGGTGGTGGGCACGTATGCGATCACGGTGAAGGCAGCGGGGTTTGCTCCGCAGACGGTTCCGAATATCACGCTGGATGTTAGCCAGCAGCGGGACCTGTCTGTCACTCTGACGGTCGCCGGCTCGACTCAGGTAGCGGAAGTCACGGCGGCTCCGCCGCTGCTGAATACCACCAGCGGGCAGCTCTCCGGTCTGGTAACGGAACAACAGGTACAGAACCTGCCGCTGAACGGGCGCAGCATTCAGAATCTCGTGATGCTGCAGCCGGGTATGGCTGCGGATCAGGGAGCGATGGGCTGGTTGTCGCCGCAGTGGGCCAGCAATGGCAACCGGGGCGAAACAGAAGTTGCGCAACTGGATGGCGCCGATGCCACCGATTCCGAGATGGGCACGGTGCAATTCTGGAATTTCAACCTGGACGCCATTGCCGAGTTCAAGGTACTGCAGGCCGACTATTCGGCGGAGTTCGGCCAGGGCGGCGGCACTATCACGCAGATTGTGAGCAAGTCGGGCACAAATCAGTTCCACGGCTCCGCGTACGAGTACATCCGCAATAACGACTTCGACGCCCGCAACTACTTCTCGACGTCGGTGCCGCCATTTCACCGGAACGAGTTCGGGACGGAGGCGGGCGGCCCCATCGTCAGAAACAATCTCTTCTTCGAAGGCGAGTATGCGGGCTTGCGCCAGACACTGGGCGAGCCGACCATTATCGCCGTGCCCACAGCCGATGAGCGATCGGGGCTGGTGACGCTGAACGGGTATCAGTATCAGGTTCCGCTCAATTCGGTCGCCGCGAATGTGCTCAAGGCCTATCCTCTGCCCAACCAGCCCAACGGGCTGTATGGTGCGAACACCTATAACTTCCAGTTTTCGCAGCCGACCACGATGAATCAGTGGTCTGTCCGGATCGACGACCGCATTTCGGGGAATGACAGCCTGTTCGGGCGCACTTCGTACATCAACAACAGCGAGCAGGACACCGACCCCACTGCGGCGATTGAAAACCCGCTATTCTCGGCAGGCATCTTCAACGATCCCAGGAACTACGCCATCGGCGAGACGCATATCTTCACGCCCAATCTGATCAGCATTGCTCTTTTTTCGGTGAACCGGCAGGTGGAAGGTTATGAGCCCCAAACGCAGGCGACGACGCAGACCACGTTCTCCGATGGCAGCTATGCCAGTTATGGGCCCGACAGCTTCATGACGAAGTATGTGGAGACGTACTACGATCCTTCGATCAGGATCGCCTGGAGCAGGGGCCGCCAGAACATCACGACGGGCGTGCAGTACCGCTACGGACAGGATGACGGCACGGGTGTTGCCGGCGGCGGTCCCGGCGGGCAGTACAGCTTCGAGCCCGGCGCGCCTCTGCCGTCATCCCTGGTCTCCACCAACGGCGGGCCGACCATCGCGGCCGGTACGGGTAGCCCGAGCGGGAAGATCAGCATGATGGAGGGGGCCGATACAGTTTACAGCCGCAGCACGCCGATGCCGGGCTATGGGCCGGAGGGCGGGTTCGTGAACTGGGGTCTGCGCATCTGGAACCTGGCCGCTTACTTCCAGGACGACGTGAAGGTGAACGACAGGCTCTCGCTCAATCTGGGGTTGCGCTACGAGTACCAGTCTGTTCCTTACGAAATCAGGAACAGACTGGGGGCCATTGTCGATCGGGGGCCGCTCTATGGGCACATGGTAATCAATCCGCAGCCGCTCTATCAGCCGGACCGCTTTAACCTCGTGCCGCGGCTGGGCTTTGCGTATCGCGTGGACAGCAAAACCGTAGTGCGCGGCGGATACGCGATCTTCACCAACACGATTCCGACGGTCTATCCGGATCAGTCCGCGGTAGACTTCCCGATGGCTACGGGCAGCTTCCTGAACAACGCGCCGTATTCTCTGACGCCGCTGAGTGTGACGCTGCCCGCGCTGACCAGTACCACGGGAGCCATAATGCCTCCCCACGGCAACACGCGGTTGATTCCGGCCAACACGCCGGTGAATCTTGCGCCCGTTGCGGCAGTGATTGGCAACATCAACGGAGACTGGGCATCGGAGGAGCTGAAAAACGGCTACACGATGAACGGGAATCTCACCATCGAACAGCAGCTGCCCTCGAACATGGTCTTTACGGTGAGCGGCGTCACGACGGACAGCGCGACGCTGTATAACTCCCGTTTCCCAAACTCCTACTTCGGAGCGGACCCGCTGAACACGCCATTCAGCACCATTACTCCTGGCCTTGGCGAGTTCTATCTCATCTATAACCAGGGATTGGTGCACTATCTGGGCCTGCAGACCCAGCTGCGCAAAGATTCTCCGGCGCACGGCATCCAGTTCCAGGTGAACTACACCTGGGATCAGGACCTGACGGACAGCGATTCTGTCTTCAGCGGCTGGACGAGCCAGGACACGGGCCAGGCGAACTCTGCCATGTCGCTGAATGACCCAACCTGCCTGACGTGCGAATATGGCCGCGCCAATAATCTGGTTGCGCAGCGGCTCGAAGGTAACTTCAGCTACGACGTGGCGGGCGACTGGGGTGCCGTGCCGAAGACGATCAGTCGCGGATGGCAGGCGCTGGGAATCTATACGCTGCAGTCGGGCTCTCCGTTCACGATCGTCTCGCCCTATGGGACGCTGCAATACGGCACAGACATTCTGGATGGCAATGCCACTCGTCCGTTCTATGTACAGACGGCGCCCAGGAACAACCATCGTGGGAATCCGCAGTTCTTCTCCGGCGACGCGGTCGCAAACGAAGGGATGAACGGAACCTACTGGTCGATACCGACAACGACGAGCGCCCAGTTGGGCACGGTGCAAACCGGGCCGGGCAACCTGGGCAGAAATACCTATACGGGGCCGGCCTGGTGGAATCTGGATTTCTCCCTGGTGAAGAACACAAACCTGACCAGAGATACAGGAAGGCTGCAGCTGCGCGCAGACTTCTTCAACATGTTGAATCACGCGACCTTCGCCACGCCGAACAGCGCGCTGGGGAACCCTGTGTTCGGTCTCAGCACGACCACGGCTTCCAGCGAGCGGCAGATCCAGTTTGGCGCGAGAGTTATGTTCTAATACACGGTGGTCGAAGCAGGACCAGAAACGCGGAGCTAAAAAACAGAAATGAAGATCGGGTTGAGCCGCCGCACCTTTTTGCAGACCGGAGCTGTCGCTGCCGGAGGACTGATGTTACCGAATGCACGGGGCGCCACTCTGGAGCCGCAGCCGCAGCCTGGCGCAGGCAAGGCAGTGGGAGCGAACGATCGCATCCGCTTTGGCATTATCGGCGTGGGCATGGAAGGATCGAATGTACTGGCCAGCGCGCTCTCTCTTCCCGGAGCTGAATGCGTAGCGGCAGCGGATCTTTATGACGGGCGCCATACGCTCGCCAAAGAGATTACCGGCAATCCGAATCTGCCGACGACGCGGCGCTACCACGACATTCTCGACCGCAAGGACATCGACTGCGTTCTCGTTGCGGTGCCGGATTTCTGGCACAGGCAGATCGTGGTCGACGCCTGCGAGGCTGGCAAGGATGTGTATTGCGAAAAGCCGATGTCGCACACCGTGGCGGAAGGCTTCGACATGGTCCAGGCGGCCGAGCAGCACAATCGAGTGGTGCAGGTCGGTGCGCAGCGGGTCAGCTCCGTCCTCTGCGCGAAGGCTCGCGAGATGGTGCGCGGCGGAGCGATCGGCGAGGTCAACATGGTGGAGCTGACGCTGGGCCGCAACAGCCCCACGGGCGCGTGGGAATATCCGCCGCCGCCCGATCTGTCAGCTGCGAATTTCGACTGGGACACCTGGCTGAAAGACACGCCGAAAATTCCCTTCAACCCGGATCGCTTTGCCCGCTGGCGCTGCTGGCGCGATTATGGAACAGGTGTGGCCGGCGACCTGATGGTGCATCTGATCAGCGCCATGTTGTTTACTCTCGACTGGAATGAGCCTCCGCGTTCAGCGCTGTCGCTCGGCGGAATCTACCGCTGGAAAGATGGCCGCGACATGCCCGATCTGCAGACAGTTCTGTTCGACTATCACGGAATCCCGGTTTATATCCGGCTCGGCTTGAGCACGGAGACGCCCGAGACCGCGCGTTACATGGGCCCGAAGGGAGTTCTGGACACGACAGAATTCGGGATCCACTATTCTCCGCAGGCGGGCATCGACACCGACCCGAGTTATTACGATTCAAGCTACCCGGCGAAGATGCGTCAGGAATACGTGAAGGAGTGGCACGAGGAGCACGATCCGCCGCCCGGCAAGGAGCCTTTGACCGAGCAGACGCTGTACGCAGGCGACGACTGGGACGATCTGCGCCCACACATCTGGACCTTCTTCGAGTCGGTAAAAACACGCAGGCCGAATGTGGAGAATGCGGTGTTTGGCAATCACGCAGCCATTGCCTGCCACATGGCGAATCTGTCGTACTTTCAAAAGCGCCAGGTGTTCTGGGATTCATCCACGCGCACGGTGAAAGATTCGCTCTGACGCGGGTCCGAGCCACTTCAAACGCGAGTTCTCATCTTCCAGCGAACGCAGGCGCTGCGCCTCGCTGGCCCCGGGCTCAATCTCCTCGCGCCGCCGCACCGGTAGGAAGAGACCGTCATGTGCCTGGTCGAAGGGAGTCAGCGTGCTCTGCTGATCGACACCGGCATGGGCATCGGCACCCTCCGCGCGCTCGTTTCCGAACTCGCCGTGCTTCCCGTAATCGTCGTGAATTCGCACACTCATCCCGACCATACGTGCGGCAACTGGCAATTCAATACAATTTACAACCTCGACAGCGATTACGCCCGCAAGAACGCCAAAGGCTCAACGGGCGCAGATTATCTTCTTCGTGCAGACGGGCTACGTGTCAGGTTCGAAGTGACTCGCTGTGGAAATAGCCGACGAACCCACTCATTCACGACAGGTCATCAGCGATTCTCAGAATCAGTCCTGAAAGACGGGTATCTCGCTTGGATCTTCTGCAACGCAACATCGCTGGGAGCTCCTGGCGCAGAGCCGTACTCCTGCTTTAGCTTCGTGTGGCTGCCAACAGCGCCTGCCAGCCGGCCCTGCTCATCTTCAGCCGCTGTCCGCTGTGCAGCACAACGGCCCCCTCGCTCCGTCCCTCGCGAATGATCTCTCGAACCCGTCCAATATTGACGATCGCCGAGCGGTGCACCCGGACGAATCGGCAGGGATCGAGGGTCTCCGCCAGTTGCCTGATCGGTTCGCGCAGCAGGTAATTCCTGGCCCCGACGTGCAGGCACGAGTAATAATCCGCCGCTTCGATCCACTCCACTTCATCGAGTGAAACCAGCACGTCCCTGGTTCCGTTACGAACGAGCAAGCGTTTGCGATACGGCCTGTTCTCCGGCGCCGACGCGGATCGGAGGTTGTCGAGCACAATTCGGAGCTGTTCCTGCGCCAGCAGAGCAGACTTCGAGGCGACGCGCTCCTTCACGCGCGCGAGCGTCTGCTGTAGCCGCTCGGGCTCGATCGGCTTCGTCAGATAATCGAGCGCCTGGACCTCGAAGGCTTGCAGCGCATAATGGTTGTGTGCCGTAACGAACACCGTCACCGGCATCCTGGCTGCGCCGATCTGCTCGATCACGTCGAAGCCGCCACGCGCGGGCATCCGGATATCCAGAAAAAGCACGTCCGGAAGCTTCTCCCGCAGAGCCGCGATCACCTCGCGCCCGTTCCGGCACTCGCCCACGATCTCGATATCGTCATCGCCGGACAATAGGAAGCTCAGGCGCTCACGCGCCAGTGGTTCATCGTCTGCGATGAGCGCCTTCAGTTTCATCCTGCAGTCTCGTGGGGAATGTCGATGACGACCTCGAAGCCTCCGGATCGCAGTGGACCGGCCTGCAAGAGATGCCGTTCCGGATAAAACCATGCCAGCCGTTCGCGTGTGTTCTTCAGGCCGATTCCGTTGCCGGATGGGTCGCTGCTCCCGCCCGAGCCGCTGTCGCGGACCGTGATGCGGAGGCGGTCGCCCTCCCGCCTGGCCGATGCCCGGACCGTGCCCCCGCTCTCGCTGTTCGCGATGCCATGGCGGATCGCATTCTCGACGATCGGCTGCAGGAGGAAGCACGGGATCAGGCTGTGCAGCGCGCCCGGATCGACCTTGATGTCAACGCTGAGTCGATCAGCGAACCGCACCTGCTCGATCGCCAGGTAGTTCTCGACGATCTCCAGCTCCTGTGCCAGAGAAACCTTCTCGGGGGTGGAACGTTCAAGCGTCCGCTTGAGGATGACGTTCAGATGTCCGAGCATCTCTGCGGCATGGGACCGCCGCCCGAGCTCTACCAGAGTCGTGATGGCGTTCAGCGTATTGAACAGAAAGTGCGGCTCAATCTGCATCTGCAGGGCCTTGAGCTGCGCGGCCGACAGCTGGCGCTGTAACTCCAGCGATCGAAGTGCATCGCCCTGAGCACGCATGCGCGCCTGAATCACTCCGATAAGCCCGAACGTGAATCCGTAAATCAGGATCTCGAGACCGAATCGGTTCAGATTGAGCATCCCGGTCAGAACCCTGATGGGCGGGGCATGCGTCTCCCACTCGGGGATGAACAGGCTGAAGCTGCCCAGCAACATGAGATGAACAACTCCCGCGGCACAGGCGATCAGGACCTGCACCGCCATGCGCGGCAAAGAGCGATGCGCAACCGATGCACCCTTGAGTCCGGTCAGCCAGAACGCGCTGGCAATCACACCCCACCAGCCCCAAAGAACCAGGCCGTAGAGCAGGGAAGGCAGGTGCGTGATCGACCGGCACTCCGTCGCCGTGGCAAGAGCCAGAATCAGAGAAGCCGTTCCAATCAGCAGCGCTCCTCGCCATTGGATCGACGGAGCTGAGAGACGGCGTGGCCCGTTGGCGATGGCGGTGGGAAAAAGGGGGCGCGCGGGCACCGCAGGCAGCAAACTCATTGTCTACCTCACGATTGCAGTTCGCGATTCCGGACCCGAAGTACTGAGATTCTACAGCCATCGGGGCCGGGCTTTCAGGATGGCGCAAGAACGGCACGACTCGCCCCAAAACTCCGCCGCCTCCACGGTTTTTGCAGCGAAGCCGAATCTTCTCACGGCGAAAGATCCCCGGCAATCGCCTTCATTCGGCCAGCATTGGATTCGCCCCTCCGGCTTCGCTTTCCCTGCACCATGGCAGGCTTTCCCTGCACGACACTTCCCTCCGCTCTCGCGCGAGGCCACGATAGCCCCGGAGGTCGTCTCATGTCCCCATTCACCCTCGAAATCAACGGTCATCTTCGCACGGTGAACGCCGAGCCGGCCATGCCCCTGCTCTGGGTGCTGCGCGACCTGTTGCAGATGACCGGAACCAAATACGGCTGTGGCCTGGGCCTGTGCGGCGCCTGTACCGTTCATCTCGATGGAGAAGCCGTCCGCTCCTGTCAGACCACCGCGCAAAGCGCGGTGGGGCATCGCATTGTAACTATCGAAGGCCTCGGCCCCGACGGCCTTCATTCCGTCCAGAAGGCGTGGATCGCCGAGCAGGTTCCCCAGTGCGGATACTGCCAGTCCGGCCAGATCATGACGGCGGCCGCTCTGCTCGCGACCAATCCGGCTCCCACCAACACCCAGATCGACAACGCCATGGTGGGCAACATCTGCCGTTGCGGAACCTACTTCCGCATCCGCAAGGCCATCCACCGCGCGGCGCAGGAGATGCACCCGTGAAGATCAGCCGTCGCGCTTTTCTCAGCTCCTCGGCCGCCGCCGGTGGCGCGCTCGTGCTTGGATTTACCCTGCGGCCGCCGCACCACGGGGAAATCGGCGCCCCATCGCCGGAAAACCCCTTCGATGCCTGGGTTTGGATCCGTCCGGACAACAGCTATCAGCTCGTCCTAGCCCAATCCGAAATGGGTCAGGGAGTCTACACAGCCCTCCCCATGATTCTAGCCGAAGAGGCCGACCTCGACTGGACCCGAGTCAAAGTCGTTCAGTCCGATTTTTCGCGTGACACCGGCGGCAGCGGCAGCGTGGTGAATAACTTCGTCCCGCTGCGTCGTGCCGGCGCCACTGTGCGGGCGCTCATGATTGCCGCGGCCGCCAGCGCATGGAGCGTCCCCGAAGCAGAGTGCGTCACCACAGAAGGCCAGGTTCTCCACTCCGTCTCGGGGAGGAAGTCCACATACGGCGAACTCGTCGAAGCTGCCCGCCGCCTGCCGCTGCCCGATCCCGCCCAGCTGCACTTCAAGGATCCTCGGCAATACCGGCTCATCGGCCGCGACACGCAACACCTCGATATTCCCGACAAATGCACGGGTACTGCACGGTTTGGCCTCGATGTCCGGCTGCGCGGCATGGTCTATGCCGTCATTGCTCGCTGTCCTGCATTTGGCGGAACGCCAACGAGCTTTGATGCCTCCAAAGCCCTCGCCACCCCCGGCGTTCTCCAGGTCTTCGAGATCCCCGCTCGGGCATACCGCGTCTTCACCGCCGGAGGCATCGCCGTCGTCGCCAGTTCCACATGGGCTGCCATCCAGGGCCGCAACGCGCTCAACATCACGTGGAACCTGGGCCCCAACGCGAACGAATCAACTCAATCGCTGCGCCGGCAAATGCAGCACTCGCTGGCCGGCACGCCGGCCTGGACCTCCGAACTGCACGGACCCGACCCGGATACAATCCCTGCGCCAACGCGCATCGAGACGGTCTACGAATTTCCCTTCCTGTCGCATGCCTGCATGGAACCGATGAACATCACCATGCACCTGCGGGGCGAAACTTGTGAAGTATGGTGCCCCTCGCAGTGTGCCAACCGCAGCCGCACCGTCATAGCCACGGAGCTGCGGCTGCCCGAGTCCGCCATCACGGTTTATACGACCTTCATGGGGGGAGGGTTCGGACGGCGCTTCCAGTACGACTTCCAAACCGAAGCTGCGCAAATCGCCCGCCACGTTTCCGGACCGGTGCAGCTTGTCTGGACACGCGAAGACGATATGACCCACGACTTCTACCGGCCGACCGGCATGCGCCGCATGCGTGGTGCGGTCGATGACAAAGGACGAATCGTCGCCTGGTCCGACTATCTTGTCGACACCGCGATCGGCGCGTTCTGGAGTGAGCCCGGCAAATGGAAACCGAGCGGCGATGAACTTCCCGGCGATCTCGCCTATCCCATCGCGAATATCCGCACTTCGTTTTCCCTGGCCGAGAGCGCTGTACCGCGGGCGTGGTGGCGTTCCGTTGAGAGTTCGTTCAACGTCTTCGCGGTCGAGTCGTTCATCGACGAACTGGCCCGCGCCGCAAAGCAGGATCCATACCAGTTCCGCCGGCGCCTCCTTGAGCTTCCCCCGATCCCGAAAGGAAAGGCGACCTCTGATCAGCGCCCTTTTGAGCCGCAACGCCTCGTCGCGGTCCTCGACCTGGCTGCAAAGAAGGGCGATTGGGGCAAACCGCTCCCTCCGGGCCGCGGTCGCGGCATCGCGTGCACCAATGTGTATGCGTATCTCGCTCAGGTCGCTGAAGTCACCGTCGAGCGCGGCGCCATTCGCGTTGACCGCCTCGTCACCGTGGTCGACTGCGGACAGGTGATCAATCCAAACGGGGCGCGAGCACAGTTAGAGGGCGGAGCCGTCTTCACTCTGAGCGCGATTCTGAAGGAAGAGATCACGGTCAGGAACGGGGCCGTCGAGCAGCAGAACTTCGATGGCTACGACGTTCTGCGCTTCTCCGATGCGCCGAAGTTCGAAACCTGGTTCATCGAAAGCCATGCCGATCCACACGGTCTTGGTGAAGCCGCCGTAGGTCTCACCGCCCCCGCTGTCGCCAATGCCATCTTTGCCGCAACCGGCAAACGCCTTCACCGCATGCCATTTCGCATGGACGAGTCTCTGACCTGAATGTTCGATTCACCGGCCGGTCTTCTCATGGGCGGACAAACCAGCGAAGCCATGCCGCTGGGAAAAATGTCCGAGCGATGAAGAACGCCGGGCACGTCGATGTGGAAGCGCCCATCGTGCCAGGCCGTCGAAGAAGCCGAAGGAGGTGGAGCGGCCAGTGCGTGGACGACCCAGAGTCCGGCCAGCAACCCTGCCGACAAGCGAAGAGACGTTCCTGTCATGTTTGCTCCGAATCGATCCTCGTACGCGTTTCCGTCATCACCCCGCAGCCCCCGCGGCGCGCACTCGTGAGTTCCGCGAGCGCCGCTCGCCGAAAGTGCGCGTCCCTCGCCGTCCTTACTCCGCAGCCGTCTCCGTCGACATAGAAGGCGGGGCATCGTCGGCGGCGCTGCCCCACTGCGGATTGGGCGCGGGGCCCATCTCCAGGGTGAGCGTTCCTCCGTTGGCAATATCGCTGTGTCGAAACCACGGCTTCTCGAGCGGCCGCCCGTTCAGCTGGGCCGATTGTATGTACTTGTTCTGCGCCGAAACGTGATCGGCGACGATGGTGAACTCCTTGCCGTTCCCCATGCGGATCGTCGTCTTCGCAAAAATAGGGCTGCCGATCTCGTAAACCGGACTTCCCGGACAGACCGGATAAAAGCCCATCGCGCTGAGCACGTACCAGGAAGACGTCTCGCCGCCGTCGTCATCGCCGGGAATGCCCAGAGGCCCGTCGCCGTACCAGATTTCCATTAGCTGGCGCACCCGCCGCTGCGTCTTCCACGGCTGCCCCGAGAAGTCGTACAGATAGGGAATATGGAAGCTGGGCTCATTGCCCTGCGCATACAGCCCAACCAGACCCGTGGCGTCAGGAAACTGATTAAGGAACCGGTACTTCGAAGTCCCGTACTGCTCCACAAAGAGCCGGTCCAGCCTTTGATTGAAGGCAGCGCGGCTGCCGAAGAGATGGATCAGCCCCGCCACGTCATACTGCACGCCGAAGGTGTAAATCCACGAATCCATTTCCGTAAAATAGTCGCGCCCGCCCTGTCCTCCTCCTAATTTGGGATCGAAGGGCTCGACCCACTGGCCGTCGGCGCTCTTCGGCGCCATAAAGTCGATCGCCGGATTGAAGACGTTCTGATAATTGCGTGCCAGACGGCTAAAGTACGCGGCATCCTGCGTTCTGCCCAGCGCGCGCGCCAGCTGGGCCACACACCAGTCGTCGTAGCCGTTTTCAATCGTCACGGAAACCGCCTGGCGGCGCTCGCCCGTCACTTCAGGGACGGTTTCTTTCTCACCGTACGCCAGCGCCGGGAAGAATCCCTTCTCAAAATAGATTTTGTCCAGAGGCGTCAGCGGCGCGCGGCTCCACGGAAGCAGCGTGGCCTCGGTCGCATTCTTGCGGATGCCTTCATACGCCTGCTCGACATCGAAATCCCGGTAGCCCTTTGCGTAAAGATCGAGGATGAACTCCGCCGCGTGGTGCCCGATCATCACCGCCTGCTCGCCTGCAACCGACGGAAAGGAGGGCATCCATCCGCTTTGCTGATACATGCGGATATAGGAACGCGCCATATCCTCCTGCCGGTGCGCATCGAGCAGCGTCTGCAGCGGATGGAGTGAGCGGAAGGTGTCCCACAGGCCGTCATCGACATAGAAATCGTGGCCTTCGGACGAGTGCACCTGATGGTCATAGCCGCTGAAGTAGCGCCCATCTTCGGTGATATCGGTCATGCGGCCCAGCGAACGATAGAGCGCTGTGTAGAAGATGGTGCGCTGCCGTGCCGTGCCGCCTGTAGTCGCAACCGCGCCCAGGGTGCGATTCCAGACGGCGCGCGCCTGTTCCTTCACCGCATCGAAGCCCCCCTGCGGAATCTCTCGCTCGAGGTTGCGCCGCGCCTGATCCGTGCTGATGTAGGAGAGGCCGACCCGCACCTCGATCGTCTCTCCTTCGGTCGTCACCGTGTCGGTGACAAATCCGATATCGTCGCCGCTGATTTTCGCCTCGTGGCCGAACGTACCGTTCTGCCAGGTCTGCCAGGACTTCTGTGGAGAGGAAAACTCCATGTAGAAGTACTCACGCGTTTCGCTGTGCGGACCGGCCAGCTCCGCCACATCCCCGCCCACCTGCTCGCTGCCTTCCGCCGCATTCGGTCCTGCGACGTTGAACTCCGCATGGTTGTGCAGGCTCAGCACCAGATGACTGTGCTGGCTGGCCGGATAAGTGAACCGGTAATACGCGGCTTCCCGGGTTACCGTGGCCTCGGCCTTGATCTTCCATGTCTGCAGATCGGCTTCGTAATAATACGGAGTCGCCTTCTCGAAGTCGTGATCGAAGTCGGAAGCATAATCCGCCGGCTTCGTCTCTTCCGGTCCATCGGACGCCATCAGCAGCGCTGGCCCCGCGGGAAATCCGTAGATCCTGTCAGCAAGATAGCGATCCGTGATCCCCGGCGTCGTGACCGGAGCCACGCGCGCCATGCCGTACGGATACTGTACGTACGGAACCGTCGCCGTCAGCAGCTGGCCGATGCCTCCGATGTTGGGATCCACATAGTCCACGGGCTGTTTCGCGGTCTGTGCCGCAGCCGCTGCCACGCCAATTCCCAGAACGCCCGCCAGAGCCAGGCCGCCTGCACCCTTCATCCTCATCTCACCCCTGATGCATCGTTGCTCAAGCTGTTGATAGTTTCCATCGCGGCCGTCTCAACGCACACCATCATGGCTGCAGATTGAACTCGGTGCTCAGGCTGGCTCGGGAAGACCCGCCCGCCCAGACTGTATAGCGGCCCGCTTCAACGACCCACTTCTTCTCCGCGTTCCACACGGCAAGCTGTCTCTGCGGAACGAGAAAGGTCACAGTGCGAGTCTCTCCGGGCTGCAGATGGATGCGCGCAAAGCCCTTCAGAGCGCGCTCCGGTGTCTCCACGCTGCTCACGTTCTCCCGCACATACAGCTCTGCTACCTCATCCCCAGCCCGATCGCCGGTATTCGTCACATCGACGGTGACATGAATGTCGCCGTGGCTGCCCGGCGCCGGCGTCTCAACGGCCAGCCGATCGTAGCGGAAGGAGGTGTAGCTCAGGCCGAATCCAAAAGGAAAGAGCGGTTCGCCGCTGCTATCGACATATTTCCAGACTCGCGACGGATCGGCATTGTAGAAATTCGGGATTTGTCCCACACTGCGCGGGAAGGTGATCGTCAGTTTGCCGCCGGGGTCGTTGTCGCCGAACAGAGTTTCCGCAACAGCCTTTCCGCCAAACTCGCCCGGATACCACGCCTCGAGAATCGCAGGAACGTGCTGTTCCGCCCAGTCGATCGTCAGTGGCCGCCCATTTTCCAGGACCAGCACCACAGGTTTCCCGGTGCCCGCCACGGCCTCCAGCAGCTGTTCCTGATTGCCGGGTAGATCGAGACAGGAGCGGTCGAAGCCCTCGCCCGAGATTCCTTGCCGCTCGCCCAGCGCCACGATCGCGACATCGGCCTGGGCAACCGTCTCCACCGCTGCCGGAATATTGCTGCCGGAATCGAAGGTGACAGTCGATCCGGGCAGAAGGTCGCGGATGCCCTCGAGGATGCTGATGCGCTCTCCGTTTTTCTCATCTTCATAGTCCCCGTAGCGCGCCACGGCCGCATTTGGACCAATCACCGCAATCCGCTTCGTGGACTTGGCGAGCGGCAGCAGATGCCCTTCATTCTTGAGCAGAGTCATGGACTCACGAGCCGACTCGAGCGAGAGCGCGAGGTGCCGGGGAGAGCGGTATACCCTCGTTTGCAGGGTCGGATCGACAAAGGGATGATCGAAGAGCCCCAGCTCGAACTTCACCCGCAGCACCGAGCGCACCGCGCGGTCCACATCGGCGAGAGGCAGAGTATGTTCGTGAACGCAGTCGATGAGCGCGTTCTGAAAGACCGCGTGATCGAAGTCGTAAAACTGCATATCCACCCCGGCGCGAATCGCCATACACGCGGCATCCTGGGGATTGGCGGCCACATGGTGGGCCGAGTAGAGCCGCTCGATCGCGCCCAGATCGGAGAGCACAAACCCCTGAAAGCCCCACTCCTGCCGCAGAATCGTCTTCAGCAGGAGCGGATCGTCGGTGATCGGAATTCCGTCGATCTCATGGTAGGCGGCCATCACCCCCATCGCGTGTCCCTCGCGAATCGCTTCGGCAAAGGGCGGCAGCATCATGGTCCGCAATTCGCGCTCACCCATATGGACCGGCGACGTGTTCGTCCCGCCCTCCGGCGAACCGTGACCCGCGAAATGTTTGGGCTCGGCCACCACCGTATGATCGCTGGCCAGGCTCTCTCCCTGCGCCCCTCGTACGTATGCGAGACCCATCTGCCCGGTCAGGTAAGGGTCCTCGCCGAAATCCTCTTCAACTCTGCCCCAGCGTGGATCGCGGGCCAGATCCAGCACCGGAGCCAGGATCATATCCACGCCCGTCGAGCGTGCCTCCGCAGCAATCGCTGCGCCAGTCTCCCGCGCTATCTCCGCATCCCAGGTTGCAGCCAGGCCAATCGGGGCCGGAAACACCGTCCCGTTATTGAAGCCGTGCAGCCCTTCTTCGATGAATAATGCGGGAATTCCCAGGCGGTTGTGGGCGATCACCCACTTCTGGATCGCGTTGTACTGCTCGGGGGTGGGGTTAAGATCGTGGATCGAACCGACGCCCAGGGCACCCCAAAGCTGCTGCGCTTTTTCGGAGACAAAGACGGCGTCCGGAGCCGCGTGGGTGGAATCGGTATGGGCGCTCATGATGCCGGTAGCTCCGGAATACATGTCGAGTTGCCGGACCTTCTCCTCCAGCGTCATGCGGCTCAGCAGGTCATCGACGCGCTGTTCGGTCGGAGCGCCGGCCTGGCGGTAGAGGACTGAGCCCTCCTTCTGCGCGAAAGCGGGAGCAGGGCGCGAGCAGACGAGCAAGCCACAAAAAAGAAGGCAGGCCGTTATGAACCCAGCCTGTCGGGAGGCACTGTTATTGCGCCGGTCGAAGCTCCGCCAGGGTAGGCCTGATGCCGCGAGGCTGCCTTGGCCCGGCAACGATGTATTTTCGCCGGACTTGCAATTCCAATCCCAATCGGATGATGCGTTCACGCAGAGCAATCCTTCCATCCCGGGGTGAGTTTCAGCGCAACCTCGAGTCGCCTGTCCGGATGGACGATTCGATTTCCGCAGCCCATAGTTGCCGGACGGATGACATCATTCATTATTGTTCTCCGAATGAGTATCGCGGGACAGCTATAGCAGTTTCGGAATTGGTATAGACCGAAGGCACACGTTCAAGTGGCTTTTTAATCAAGAAAAAGCCACCCTGTACCAGCCTCACAAAGTCTACGTGTATTCCGAAACTGCTCTAATATCCTTGATCGTCGCGGACAGGATACGCATGCAATGGAAGATGTGTCGCTCTCACACAGACGCAGCCAACGCTGCAGGCCGCTCAACGCTCCCCCGTGGACCATTTCCTCCACATCTGCGGGTCGGTCAGCATTTTGATGTAG
This sequence comes from Acidobacteriaceae bacterium, assembly GCA_030041435.1. Classification (GTDB taxonomy): domain Bacteria; phylum Acidobacteriota; class Terriglobia; order Terriglobales; family Acidobacteriaceae; genus Palsa-343. Next base: position 57,363 of record JASHNW010000065.1, on the reverse strand, counting down.
ACGCCGCCGACGACCGAGCGCGCCTGGAAGCCAACCTGTGCGCCGCTGACCGTGTCGAACCAGTCGCTCAGCGGCACGCGCGTTGGGCTCTCGGTCATGAACTTATAGATGGGATCGATGAGCGCGTCGAACTGCTGGCGGTCCGGCGACAGAGTAGCCGTCCACACGCTCCAGTCGAGCTTCGTGTAGGTGTGCCGGTTGTCGAGCGGCAGGCCGAAAGCGTTCTGGTGCCGAAGATAATAGTGCAGCTCTTCCCGGGTTAGCAACTGCGGAAACAGATTCAGGCCAAGAATGCGATTCCATACCAGGTTGTATTTCTGGCTCCACGTGCCCGGCAGATCGAAGGCGAGCCGCGTGTGGTCGCCATCAGCGGCCATCTTCAGCCACTGGCCTGCCATCTGCTGCGCGGACTGGCGGTAACGGTCCGCTTCGTCTGTCTTGTGCAGCATGTCGGCGAGCTGCGCATAGGCGCCCAGCGCAAGAATGGCTTTGATCGACAGGTTTGCGTTGTGCGCAAGATGGCCCGTGAAATCGTCCGTGCTCAGCTGGTTCTCCGGATCCATGCCGAACTTCAGCAGATACGCGGCCCATTTCGAAAGCAGCGGCCAGTACTGCGCGGCGAAATCGGCATTCCCCTCCGCTTTGGCGAGCGCATCGAACATGATCAGGATGTTGCCGCTCTCCTCGACGGGCATCTGATCCTCTTCGGTCATCTCGCCGCCGCCGTACACCTGACCGCTCGCCAGCGGATAGGTCCCGATGTCGTGCGGCGCGAATGGCCAGCGCCAGCGCGGCAGGCCGGCGTACTCCATCACCGGACGCAGCTCCGCTTCGAGCAGCTTCGGATTGAAGAGCAGAAAGAACGGCGACGCCGGATATGTCACGTCTACCGTATTCATACAGCCGTTGCTCGAGTTCTCTTTTGAGAACAGCAGCGGCTGGCCGTCGATATCCACCACCAGTTTGTGGGCGCCCAGGGTCTGCCGGTATGCGACGATCGCCAGCTGCGCATATTTCTCCCCGCCCACGGCCGTCAGATCCGAAGCCAGTTCGCGATCGAACGCCTCCGCCCGCGCCCGCAGAGCATCCTCATCGTGTTCCGCGGCCTCCAGCATCTGCGCAAAGGTCTGCCCGTCGCGCCGCCAGTAGTCCGGCATCTGGCGGTACAGATACTCAACGGCTTTGCGGTCGTCGTAGGCCAGCATCGCGCGCCGCGTCACGGCCGATCCTGCAACCTGCTGCAGGTCGAAGCGCACCGTCATCATCGGCAGGTCGGCACGGGGCGCGCGCGGCATATCCAGATCGTCGCCCTCCGCTCCGGCAACTCCGCTCGCCGCCTCGCGATGAAACGCGTCTTCGCCGACCATGCTGGTTGTCATGCCAGGTTGCGCAGGGATCGCCAGATCCGCCCAGCCCCAGTCGATGCGCAGGTTGTCGCCGGCCTTTTCGAGCATGGGCTGCTGGTTGTCGCCCACGTGCAGCACCGTCATGTCTCCCACGCGGCTCGTGCCCCACACCACCGTCTCCTGCTCATTGTCGACGGCCAGCTGCGCGCTGGCGCTCAACAGCAGTTTCACCGCGTGCGGGCCGCCATCGGTCGAGCGTACCGACCACGTGAGGTAAGTCAGCGGACGCGACAGCACATCGAGGTCCTGCGGCAGCGCCGGTGTCAGGAACGTTGCCGTCAGGTGAATGCCCTGGCCCTCGAATTCGTAAATCGTGCGTGTCGGCCAAATCGCCCGCGCTACCTGCGGCAGCGGAGGAATATCCTGTTCATCGCCCATAAAGCGGAACGGATGCCCGTCGATGCGCACGATCCCGTTCAGCTGCTGCTCCACGCCCGTCCAGTGCCGCGTTGGGCCGCCATTGAGCGTGTCGTCAAACGACCAGATACTAAAATACGGATCGTGCACTACCAGCGGCGTTGCCGGCGTACGCACGGTCACCGGCTGCTGGGCGACTGCCATCGCGCCCGATGCGGTCAGCACCAGCGTCAGCAGCCCGCACAGCCATCCCCAGGGGTCTCCACCACCTGATTGCATCTTTCTCGTGCTCTGCATATTGCTCTCCACTCACTGAATCAGGTGTTGTTCATGCAATAACCGGCTAGCTGCTTTTGCGCAGCGTGATCACCGTGACACTCTCGTGCGGAAACACATGATGCATCGCGCCGCTCTGCACGGCCTCGCCCGTACGCGACGGAATCACATGGTCCGGATCGTCTTCGTCGTTCGCGTCGCCGACGCCGTCGCCGCGCAGCGTTTCCACTTCCGCGCGTTCCGCCGGGCTGAATCCATCCACGCGAATGTCTGCAGGAATATCGGTGTCCAGGCTGCGGTTCACGCAGAAGAGGGTCAGCCGGTCGCCGCCATCGTTCAGCGCGGCGAAGACGTCCAGATACGGCACATCGGCAATGCTCGGCAGCCGTCCCACGCCGTGCTCCACAGAGTAGCTGCCGCTTTGCGTCTCCACCGCGACCGGCCGCGACGCATGCGCCGTCGAGTACATCCGCAGCGCCCAGTATCCCGGAGACGCATAGACCTGCCCGCGCTTCTTCCATATGCCGGCGAATTCCATGATCCCGGTCATGTCGGAGACAGGCGTGATCTCCGCGTGCCGCATCAGCATGTTCAGGAATCCCGCCGTGTCGATGGCTCCGCCAAGGTTGGTGAAGTTCGGGGTTCCCGGCCGATGCCCGATGAAAAGCCATTCCGTAAAGGCGATGTGCGCCTTGTTGGCGAATGCCGGAAATGAATTGATCTGTTGCTGCTCCTGTTCCAGACGCCGGCCCAGCTCAACCGGCAGCGCGAAGGCCGCGGCGTCGATGAAATCCGCTGAGGCGTGCGGCATCTGCGTGTCCGTGTTGGTGACGACAAAATGCGCCGATAAATAGTCGAATGTTCCCGGCGGATTGGCCAGCTGCGTCGCATTCCACTGCTTAAAGTTGTCCGGATCTTCGCCTGTCGCAATCAGACGCGCCTGTGGATCGGCCGCGCGCACGGCCTTGCTGAACGCAAGGGTTCTCGCAGCTAACTGGTTCAGCGTCGGGTAGCCTAAGTTCCAGTTACCCCATAATTCGTTGCCTAACTCCCACAGCAGTCCGCTATGCGGCGACCAATGCTCATCGATATATTTCACCCATGCTGCCGCCTCTGCCGGTGTGCCGCTGCCCAGATTCAGCGCCACCTGTGGCTGTGCGCCGATGAGCCGGCAAAAGTGCAGGAACTCATCCGTCCCGAAGGTGTTGTACTCGGGGATGCCCCACGCCAGGTTGCGCATGCTCACGCGCCTGTCGCGCGGACCGATGCCGTTTTCCCAGTGATAGCCGGAAGTGAAGTTGCCGCCGAAGCGGACCAGCGGCGTATCCAGCGCCTTCGCCATCGCGACTGCATCGGGATCGAGCCCGTCCAGCGCATCGGCCGGCATTAGCGAAAACTCATCGACGTCCACGTCCTCGTCGCCGTCGACCTGCACGACAAAATCCGCGGGGTCGAGGCGATGCAGTCTGTCTGCGGGGAGCGTTAGCTGGAAGCTGTACTTCGTCCAGTCCGCAGCCGCGGCGTCGACGTGCGCGCTGGCCAGCACCTCCGTGCTGTTGCGTACGCGCAGCGAAATCTCCAGCCCCGTGGGCCCGCTCACGTGACGCGCGTAGAGGCTGCCGTTGTAGGCGAGTGTGCGCTGCACGGGCAGATACACCTCCTGGCGAATGCCCGTTGGCTGGCCGGGCAGGCCGAAGATGCGCAGCGACATCCACGAGTTGGCCGCGTCGCCGTAGCGCAGCTCATAGCGATTGCCCTGCCCGTAATTCAGCGGCTCCCACGGCAGCGGCACATCCAGCTCCGTCGCGCGCGCCAGGGCGGGATTCGCGGCGACCATGTCGCGCACGTGATTCGTGTCCCACAGCCCCATCTCGAGGCTCGGATTCTGCAGGATCTCCGCCCACAGCCCGTTATAGGTCGAGTTGCCGATCGGTTCGAGGAACGTCCCGAAGATCGTCCGCGGGATTTCCGCTCCAGTCGAGCGCGCCGCATCGATGTGCACCGTCGCTACGGCGGGAATCGGCTGATTCACCGCGATCTGCGCCTGCGCGGCCAGCCCGCACGCGGCACAGCAGCCCGCGATCCACGCTGCATATGCCACCCGTCGCGCCCATCCCACTATCACGCGTTGTCTCAAATCCACTCCTCAGATGAAGTTATTGCGCCACCGGAGCCGCTGCAGGTGTGTTCTCCGCCGTCGCGTTCAGCTTGCGCCAGTCCTCGATATCCTTCGCGCGCTCCTGTACCGCGACGTTGTGCAGCTGCTGGAATTTCTCGACGGCAGCGCGCGCCTCGGCCGTTCTGCCCAGCTCTTTATAGACCTGTCCCAGCCCATACCAGGCGCGGCTCGCCGTCTCGCCCTCGAGCGTTGTCGCTTTCTCGTATTCCGCAGCGGCTTGCTGATTCTTCCCCGCCTCAGCATACGCGCGTCCCAGATAATAATCGGCCACCGTAGGCCTGCCGTAGAGCGTCACCACCTGCTCCAGCAGCGGGAGCGCTTCGGCACCGTGGCCCGCATCCACGCGCGTGCTCGCCAGGTTGTACATCGCAATCGGATTCCCCGGCGTCAGCTTCAACTGCTCCTCAAATGCCTTTTCCGCCAGATCCAGCTGACCCGTCTGCCGGTACTCCCAGCCCAGCCCCTCGTACAAATCCGCCTGTTTCGGTGCCGTCTTGATTGCCTGCTGATACTCGTCGATAGCCTGTGTGTGCTGCTGTGCCTGTGCGTCGATCTGCGCGTTGAGCCGGTGCAGCCGCCACGAGCCCGCGTCGAGCTTGTAAATGCGCGTGTAGCTTTCCCGTGCCACCGCCATGTGCGCCTGCACGCGGTAGTCGAGGATGCCGATGTCGTTGGGCGCCAGCTCCGCCGCGCGATCCAGCGGCGCCGTCGCTTTATCCGGATGATCCGTGTTCAGCTCCACAATGCCCAGCCACATCAGCGCCTGCGGATTGTTCGGATCGTCCTCGACCGCCTGCTGCAAATCGGCCAGCGCTTCGCCGATGTGATCCGTCTGGTATTCGGCAATGCCCAGGAACAAGTGCGCTCCGTGCGTCGCAGGGTCGAGCTTTAGCGCCTGGCGCATGGAGGGAATGGCTTCCTTCAGCTTGCCGCCTTTCAGCTGCGCCAGTCCCAGATCGAGCCAGGCTTCGGCGAACTCCGGCGCCAGCCGGGTGGCCTCGAGAAACTGCTCCTCGGCCGCCGCCGCATCGCCTGCGTGCATGGCCTGCGACCCGCGCTGGAAGATGGCCTGCAGCTGCTGCTGGCCGGGCCCGCTCTGCTGGGCATGGCCCGCCAGCAGGGCGCCGGCGGCGAGCGCCATCGTGATTGCGCAACTGATATGCGTCCTGGGCATGACCGAGACGTTAAAGCATGCGATCCACGAAGATCAATGCGCCCGGGCGAACAGAGCGCGTGCGCCGGGAGAAAATGCGCGGAGCCCTGGCCTTACAGGCTCCGCGCCGGTTGGCACAGCATGGAGGAGACCACGGTGCCTAGAATTCGAGTTTCCCCGTCACCTGGATGTTGCGCGGGTTCTGCAGCGTCGAAGTTGGAATGCCAAACGTGTAATCCGCCGGCCCCTGGTCCGGATAATTCCAGGTGTGATGGTTGAGCGCATTGATGAATTCGAACTTCAGCTGCAAGGCCAGGCTCTCGTGAATCGCGGTGTTCTTCAGCAGGCTAAAGTCCTCGTCGTAGAACGCAGGCAGCCGGGCTATCCCGTCCACGCGCGGCGTGTCGCCGAGGGTGAACGGCCCGCTTCCGCGCCCGGGAGCGCCGCCTGGATTGGTCGGCAGGTTCTGGTCGTAGAACGCCGCCACCTGTTGCCCTGCCGGTCCGTAGGCGGAGTTGCTGATTGCCCCGTTGAACATGCTGTTGATGGACGGATCGGTGCCATGCGATGTGTTGAACGGGTCAATCGCCTTGGGTCCCCGGTGGTAGACCGCGCTCTTCACGTCCTTGCCTGAGATCAGATTGAATCGGATCGCATTTTCAAATCCTGGAATGCCGCTGGAACAGCAGAATCCCATCGGCTGTCCGGACATATAGCGCTGAATGCCGCCAATCTCCCATCCGCCAAGCAGGTTGCCGGCCGTACCATGGCTGAGCCAGTGACGCTGGGGCCCCCACGGCAACTGGTAGAGATAGCTGATCACCGCCTGTTGCGGAATGTCCTGGAAACTGATCGATTTTTCCCGGTGCAGATCCCACACGTTTTGGTCCTGCGGAACCCCGTTGCCGTTGTTCGGCAGCAGGCTGTCCGCATCGGTGATGGACTTGGACCAGGTGTAGGAAAACTGCAGGTTGAATCCGTTGCGGAACTGCCGCTGCAGGCTCGCGATCAGTGCGTCGTACGACGAGTGGCCCACGTTTTCGAGGCAGCATCCCGTGTCGATGAAGTCGTACTGCGGGAACGGCCGCAGCGCCTGCTGCACGGTGATGCCGTTGCCCCACAACGTGAAGTATCCGGGGAACGGGACCGGGACCCCGGCGGTGTTCCCGCTGAGCTGCTGGTTCAGCGCATCGCCGTAATTCAGGTCCTTCAGGGGAATGTTGTTGCGGTTTTCGAGGTTCGAGTGCAGGTTCTGCGCCTCGTTTCCAATGTAACCGACGGTTGCAATCAGATCCGTCGCCAGCTGTTGCTGGATCTGCAGGTCCCACTGGTAGATCGCAGCCGGCTTGCCGTATTCCGGCCTGATCCACGACCCCGAGACAAAGGTGCCGTTGAAGTATCCCGGATCGAGATCGGGTGGCTGCGCAAACGCCGGATAGCCGCTGTCGATCGAGAACGACGGATCGAATCCGTTCTTCGACGGGAATGACGGATTCGCGCGATAGCCTGTGTTCATCGAGCCGCCGAAATCTGAGTACTGCAGCGGCCCGTACATAATGCCCATTCCGCCGCGCACCGCGGTCTTGCCGTTTTCCCACGGCGGCGAATACGCAAAGCCGATGCGCGGGGCAAAGTCCTTCCAGTAATCGTTGGCCCAGGCCGCGTTGCAGTGGCACGTCGTTCCGAACTCCAGCCCGCCCTTCACGCCGTATTCCGGATCGGTTGCGTCCGGATCGAAGTTCGACGTCTCGTTCTTCGCTTCGTGCCGCGGCAGGTCGGCGCTGTAGCGAATGCCGAGATTCAGCGTCAGATTCGGGTTCACTTTCCAGTCGTCCTGCGCGAAGAACCCCGAGTACCACGAGATCCAGCGCGACTGGTGCGGGATCACGCTCTGCGATCCGTTGCAGGCCAGGCCGAGCAGTTCGCTGGCCAGGCCGTTGCCGGTTATCCCCGTCAGGTTCGGATCTGCCGCCGTCTGCGCACCGCAGAAGTTGATGACCGGAGAGTTGCCGTCGATCGGCGAATACTGCTGGTAGCGGATATCCACGCCGAAGGTCAGGCTGTGCGCTCCAGCCTGCTTCGCGATGCTGTCGTTGAGACGCAGGCCGTTGTCGACGTTGTCGTCGTTCTGCGGCGCGTTGCCTTCCTGCGCTGTGAACCCGTTCGTCAGTTCGGGGAAGTTGTACGAATTTGCATTGCCGATCCCGAACTTCTGCGACCAGTTCTGGTGCGCGAAGATGGCCTGCGCATAATTAACGCTGTTGGACCGGTTCGTTCCAAAGATGAAGTGGTTCAGCAGCGTCGGGCCGAACGAGTAGTCCCAGCCCACGCGCCCGAAATGCGTCGTAAAGTCCTGCACCCAGCTGCCCGGATCGATCGGATAGGGCAGAGCCGGCGTCCCCGACGTGCGATCGTTCTCACGCGAACTGTACGACCCCCAGATCTTGGACTTCTGCGACAGGTTGGAGTCGATGCGGATCGTCTCGGCTGTATCGGTAATCGGCGCGACCCCCTTGAACTGGTAGTTGTTGAACACCAGATTGTTCGTCGGCCCCGGGAAATACGCCAGAATCGCCTTGGCCGCCGCCGAAAGTCCCCCGCTGATCTTGTTCCCTGCGAATGCCGTCCGGCACTCCGAGCCATTCACCACCCGCGTTGTGGAAGGATCGAAGATCTGTCCCTGATAGATCGGCGTGCCATCGCACGGATTCGTCCCCACCACATTCGACGTGTTGAAGATCGCCGGGTTCGAGAAATCTCCCGCCAGTTCCTGCGCCGTCGGCACTGTGCTCGTTACCGTCGCGCCCAGGTTGTAGTGGATCTGCTCCCACGAGAAGAAGAAGAAGAGCTTGTCCATCCCGTTGTAGAGGTGCGGAATCCGCACCGGACCGCCCAGCGTTCCTCCGTAGTCGTTCTTGATGTCCACCGGGGTGGCGAAGGTCGTGTCGCAGTGCGCGGCTGAGTTTGACGGGTTGCCGAGGCAAAGGGCTTTGTTGCCGCCGTTGAACCAGTTGTTCGCGTCCAGAGCCGTGTTCTTCAGGATCTCGTACGCGTCGCCGTGGAACTGATTGCCGCCGCTCTTTGTCACGAAGTTCTCGATGCCGCCCGTGGTGCGGCCAAACTCCGCCTCCGGCAGCGCCGTCGTCAGTTTGAACTCCTGCAGCGCTTCCACCGAGGGGGCTTCTTCATCGAACGACGAACCGTTCTCGCTGCGCTGCTGGCTCACCCCGTCGATCAGCACTTCGTTTCCGTAGTTCTGGCCGCCGGCGATTTTATTGAGGAACACGCCACTGTTTCCGTTGTTCGCCGTGCCAGGTCCCACCGTGCCCGGCAGCAGGAACATAAACTCCTCAGGCGAGCGCAGCGCGCCCACGCCCACGCTCACGGCCAGCGGCAAATCCAGAATCTGCTTCGTGTCGACCACCCCGCCGATGTCCGAACTCTCCGTCTCCAGGGTTGGCGCGTTCGCGTTTACCGTCACCGTCGTCGTGGCCCCGCCGGCCTTCATCGTGACGTTCACCGCCGACGTGGATTGGATCTGCACGTCCACACCTGTCAGCACCGTCTGCTGAAATCCGGGGGCGGTCACTGTCACCGTGTAGCGGCCCAGCGCCAGTTCAGGGAAGCGATAGGTACCGGCGCCCGACGTCACTGTGTTCGTGATGGCGCCGGTTTGCTCGTTCCTTGCCTCGACCTTCGCTCCGGCAAGCACCGCCCCGGTGGTGTCGGTCACCACTCCGGCCATGCTGCCATAGACGGTCTGCGCCGTGGCCGAGGGAGTCGGCAGGCACAGCGCCAGAATTGCCAAAACGAGCGCGCACAGCGGCGCTCTCATCATCGATCTCATGGTGCCTCCGTGGAACATTGCGATCGCTTCCGCGCCTCGCCCGGCGGAGCGCTGCAAACAGGACTTCCCGGTCGCGCGCAACGTGACTGCCGCCGCCGGCAACCTGAATTTCCGCAGGCACAGCAGATGCGCCAGAGGGCTCCTCTGCGCAGGCATGTAAGCGTTATCAGCGCCTATGCTCTCAAAGTCGCTATGGCGTCTCACTCCTGCCCCCGGGGAAGTTGCAGTCGAACGAAATTGGCCAGGGATTTGCTTCTGGGGAAAACCGCGTATTACGGGCCGCAAACAAACTATCGCGTTTGCCCAACCTTCGGCTTAGGCAGAATTGCCTATTGACAAACGTCGCGCGCGTGGAGCAAACTCCTGCCCCTGTCTCGCACAATCGCCGCACCCGGCCGCCGGCAAACACACCTCTCCCGCATCCGTAACGCGCACAGCTGCGGGCTCCGCGTCAGAGGTCCTCGACGCCGACGATGCCCTTCGCAAGGCAGAAACTGACCGCCTCGGTGCGATCCGCAACCTGAAGTTTTACCAGCAGGTGATTGACGTGGTTCTTCACCGTGCTCTCGGAAATATGGAAGACGTGCGCGATCTCGCGATTGGTCAGGCCGCGCGCCAGCAGGCGCACCACTTCCGTCTCGCGTGCGGTCAGCGGCTGATGCGCCCGGCCCTGCGCGATCTGCTTTTCCAGGCCCGGCGAAAACCACCGCCGCCCTGCGCACACCGCCTGGATGGCCTCCATCAGCATGGAGCCGTCGAGGTCCTTGAGGATGTAACCCAGCGCGCCGGCCTGCAGCACCTGCAGCACTTCCTCCTCGGTCTGATAGCTGGTCACGACCAGGATGCGCGCACCGGGAAACTCCCTGCAAATAGTCCGCGCGGCTTCGATACCGCCCTTGTGCGGCATGCGCAAATCGAGCAGAACGACGTCGGGCCGCAGCCTGCGATACAGTTCCACGGTCTCGGTGCTGTTGGAGGCTTCGCCGACCACCTGGCAGCCCCGGTCCGCTTCGAGAAGGCTGCGTATGCCGATGCGATAGACGAGATGATCGTCTGCCACCAGGATGCGCAGACGCTCGCCGGCACGCGCGCCGGCGGATGACGGACCGCGCGGCAGGGCGACAGGGGATTCGCTCATAACGCCACCATAACCCGAATCAGCGTTCCTTTCGAACCCGACTCCAGATGAAACTCTGAATGAATGCTGGCAGCCCGCTCGCGCATGCCGGTGAGACCAAAGCTTCCCTGCTCCGGACCGGGAATGCCGGCGGGATCGAAGCCGCAGCCGTTGTCCTCCACTTCGAGGCACAGCTGCCGCGTCTCGTAGTGCACGCGCACCCGGATCTTCGTGGCCTGCGCGTGACGCACCGCGTTGGCAATCGCCTCCTGCATAATGCGGAAACACTGGTTCAGCAGGTTGTACGACAGCGGCACGGGAGTCCCGGTCACCTGCTGCTCGATCGTGGACCCGCTGTCCACGCGCATCTGCGCGATGCAGCGCGAGATCAGCGCGTCCAGGCGATCGCTGCGCGAAGCCGACCGCAGAATCTCAATCGACAGATGCGATTCGTTGCGGCTGTGCCGCACCAGATGCAGCGCCTCGTGCAGATAGGCGCGCGCCTGATGCGGATCCCGCTCCAGCGTCTGCTCCGCCGCCTGCAGCTGCAGCGTGATCCCGGCAAACCCCTGGGCCAGGGTGTCGTGAATATCCCGCGAGATGTTTGCGCGCTCCTCGGCCACGGCGCGATAGCGCTCGTGCCTGCTGCGCGCATTGATCTGGAACAGAATGAGCACCAGAATCGCCAGGCCGCCCGCCAGCAGCACCACGTGCTCGCGCGTCCACCACGACGGGCCTTCTACCAGTTCCAGATCGTCGGGCGAGCGCAGCCGCAGCGTGAATGAGTCGCCAAAGTTCCCCGTCAGGTCGTTGCTCACAAACAGCACGCCGGTGACGCGCAGAGTTGACCCTGCCTGCATCAGCTTCGGCGGCAGATCGCCGCTGGCGCCGTCTCCGGGCAGGATCGCCGAGAAATTCTGGTGCCCGCCGGTCAGGTTTAGCTTGACGCCGGTCAGCCCGGCCGGCTCGGCGCTCAGCAGCCTCGCATCGGTTTGCACCAGGAACAGCTCGTTCTCGCCCTCCGCCGCTTCATCCGGAGTAATCGCCAGCGGCAGAGGCATCGACCCGTTCCACAGTCGGCGCAGCTGCCCATTCTCGATGCGCGGACGCTGCGGCAGCGTCATCTCGCCGGTGACTTCCACCTCGTCGCCCAGCGCCGTCGGCGTCGGAGCGGCCAGCTGCACCTGTGTCGCCGCCGTGCGGTCCTCGATCACCAGCCCGTCGTGGTTCAGGATGACGATGCCGCGGACCACCACCGGCGCCGGCGCCTTGGTCGAGCGCGCTTTCTGAATTGCCGCCTCAATCGACTGCAGGTTCTGCAGTCCATCCGTTTGCGCGCACACCCGGGGCACTGCACAGCACAGCAAAAGTCCCGCCAGACACGCTTTGCTGATCGTCCGCCGCCCTGCCTCCGCACTTCGTCTGAACCGTCGCATCGCTTCTGGAAAGCTCAACGCCAAAAACACTATACTTGTCGGGCAGAGAATGGCCAGTTCAGCCAAATACCGCTGGATCGTGGTCGGCTCGCTCGCGATCGCCGCGGCGCTCGGCCTCGCCTTTCTGCGCGGGCGCACCGCGGAAGCGCATCAGCAGCGCAGCGGCTGGCTGCCCATCAGCGGCAACTGGACCATCCACGCCGATGTCGTCTCGAACGCCCACTACGGCCGCGGCGACATGATGATCATCCAGCATCCCCACGGCAGCGACTATCGCATCTCCGCCGACGTGCGCTTCGATCTGCTCTTTGCCGAGACGCATTACGGCGACGCCGGCCTCATCATCCGCACCACCGACCCGCAGCCCGGCGTCGACTCCTACAAGGGCTATTACGCAGGGCTGCGCCCCGACAGCCAGACTGTCGTCCTCGGCCGCGCGTCCTGGGACTGGCACTTGCTGACAGAGGCGAAGCTCGCTACGCCTATCTCTTCCGGCGACTGGTACCACCTCGAGTTCGCCGCCCACGGCTGCGATCTCGATGTCCTCGCCAAACCGCTCAGCAACCATCCTGCGACGGAAATTCACTACCGGGACCCGAACTGCCTCACCTCCGGCGTCGCAGGTCTGCGCTCCTTCTATGCCGAAGCCTCATGGCGCAACGTGAGGATTGACGCCTTCTGATGCGTTCAGCTGCATCTCGCCCTGGGTCAGCACGCTGACGATCGGATTCCGCGCCATGGTGTCGCGGTCGATAATCTGCACCGGCAGCTGCGCGGAGTATCCGCTGGCCGGCGCGCCGGATAAAGCCACGCGCATTGCCTGCATGGCGCGCCGGCCCAGGTCCTGCGGATCGCTGATCACCAGCGCATCGATGTCTCCATCGTGAAGCGCGCGCAGCTCGTCGACTTCCTCCGAGACTCCGATAAGCACCGGCCTGCGCTTCCCCGTCGACTCGAACGCCACCGCTGCTGCGTGCGTGGAGAACTCCGCGGTTGTGAAAATCCCCCCGATCTTCGGATGCTCCGCCAGCAAATCGAGCGTTGCCTGCCGCGCCCGCGCCCAGTCCGACAGTCCGTATCGCACGCCGACCAGCTTCAGCTGCGGCGTACGCGCAATCTCGTCCGCAAATCCCTCCTCGATGCGCGAGCTGCCTTCTACGGTCGGACTGACACCCACCACACCCACTTCGCCGCGTCCGCCCAGCAATGCCAGAAACCGGCGCGCCGCCAGCCGCCCCGCTTCTTCTTCATCCCAGCCGATGAACGCTGCATAGTCGCGCGACGGCAGCGCGATCGGCGTGCCCACGACCACCACCGGAATGTGCTGGAACTCCGCCTTGCGCAGCACCGAGGCCAGAACCATCTGGTGCGACGGCGACACGATGATCCCCTGCACATGCTGCGCAATCGCGTTCTCCACCAGCTGCGCCTGCTCCGTGTAATCGGTCACCGCCTGCGGCGCGGCCATCTGCACATGGATCCCGGCCGCGGTCGCGTCCTTCTGCACCTCCTGCGAGAAGACCTCCCAGTAGTGCAGGCCTCCCGTCGGCATGATGACGGCAATCGTTGGCGGCGGCCGATGGCAACCGATCGCGGCGATCAGCACCATCGCGCCGCACGCGGCAACCGCTCGAAAAATTCTCTGCCGGCACGCGCTCTGCATCGTCCTGCTTATACTGCTCCGCAATTCGCGCTGTCTAGCGCGGCGACCTGTTTCGCTCGGTCGCAGCCGGCTCGTCCACGCGCAGATACTGCCCGCCCTGCACGTTGCTGAGCGTCTGCACAATCCCGCTCGGCCAGTGGATCTCCACTGTCTTTACGGCCGTGTCGCTGCCGATGCCGAAGTGTGCGCGCACGTCGCTCGCCGACAGGTAGCTCGAGGAGGTCGTCACCGTTTCCCACTGCGATCCCTTCGACGTGTCGATCCGGATCACCGCCCCAATCCCGTCACGATTCGACTTGTGCCCCACGAGTTTGAAGCCGATCCAGTGATTCGAGGTCTTCGTGCGGTTCATCAGGATGTGCGCCGGCCCGCCGTTTTCGGTAATCACCGCGTCCTCGCGCCCGTCGTTGTCGATGTCGCCAGTCGCCAGCCCGCGCCCCACCCACCGCTGCCGGAAGACGTCGTTCGACACCGCGCCCACGTTTACAAATTTCTTTCCGTCCACATTGCGCAACAGCAGCGGCGCCTCGCGATAGTGCAGGTCGGGAAAGCTCTTCTCAATGGTGTCCAGGTCGTGCCCCTGCGCGATCAGCAGATCCTTCCAGCCGTCGTTGTCGTAGTCCATGAAGCGCACACCCCAGCCGGAATGCAGCAGCGTCATCCCGCCCACGCCGGTCACGTAGCTGTCGTAGTTGAACGTGCCGTCGCCCGCGTTGCGATAGAGCGCGTATTTCTGATTCGCCAGGTCGTCGACGATCAGATCGGGCCAGCCGTCGTTGTTGTAATCGGCAAAATCGGTGCCCATGCCGGCAAAGGTTCGCCCGTCGCCATCGACGGCCACGCCCGACTCCAGGCCCACCTCCTCAAATGTTCCATTGCCCTTGTTGTGAAACAGATACTCGACCATGGAATCGTTGGCGACAAAAATATCCGGATGCCCGTCGTGGTCGTAATCCGCCACAGAAATCCCCAGGGCCTTGCCCGGCTTGTCGAGCCCCAGCTTGTGCGCCTCTTCAGTGAACGTGCCGTCGCCGTTGTTGTGGTAGACGAGCATTGAAATCGGCGGAAACACATCCGGATGGCAGTACCCGCGATTGTCTTTCGGCCCGCACCACACATCGTCCCAGTCCCACTGGATATAACGCAGCACGACCAGATCCAGGTAGCCGTCGCCATCCAGATCCACCCAGGCGGCCGACGTCGACCAGCCGCTGCCGCCCACGCCCGCCTTCTCCGTCACATCGGTGAACGTGCCGTTCCCATTGTTGTGGTAGAGATGGTTCCCGCCCAGCGACGTGACGAAAAGATCCTCGTAGCCGTCGTTGTCGTAGTCGCCCACGGCGACGCCCATGCCGTAGCCCACGCCCGCCACGCCGGCCTTCTCCGTCACATCTTCAAACGTGCCGTCGGCCTTCTGGTGATAGAGCCGGTTCCAGTACTTCGGGCCCGTCTTTTGCGGGATCGTGCCCTTCGGCACAAAGTCTCCGAACGGCGCGCCGTTGACGAGATACAGGTCGAGCCGCCCATCGTTGTCGTAGTCGAACAGCGCCACGCCCGACCCCATGGTCTCCAGCAGATATTTGCGCGAGCTGTGCGGCGCCTGATGAACAAAATTGACCCCCACCTGCGCTGTCACATCCTCAAAGTCGGCGGGCACCACATCGGAGGGCGGCGCAGACTGCGCAAAGCCGCATACGAGAACCGCCGCAAGACCGCAGGCTGCAACTGGCAGGGCAGGAATGCGCATTTACTTCTTCCCTGCCGCGCACGCCGTGCATAGCTGGCCCGTTACGCCCCGGCCTTCTTCAATCGTAAAAATACGGTCCACCGCGGGCAGCGATACTTTCTCCACCGTGCCGCTCGGCCAGTGAATCTCCACGGCATCCACCTTCGCCGCCGCACCCAGTCCGAAGTGCACGCGCATGTCGTTCGACGAGAGATAGCTGCCGCCGCTGAGCACATCGCCGCGCTGGCGCAGTCCGCCCGCCGTCAGATACACGGTCGCGCCCACTGCGTCCCGCGGGCTCTTCGGCCCTCCCACAAGATGTAGTTCCACCCAGTGGTTGTGGTCCGGGCTCACGTTGCGCAGCAGCATCGGAACGCCATCGAGATTGTTGATCACCACATCGATCTTGCCGTCGTTGAACAGATCGCCGAAGGCCGCGCCGCGTCCCACGCCCACCTCCGCCAGCCCCGTCCCCTCCACCGCCGGAACCAGCTCGAAGGTGCCGTTGCGCAGATTGTGGAAGAGCAGCGGCCGCTGCGCATAGCTCATGCCCCACTCCGGATGCTGATCCGCCTGTGGATAGACGTTGCCGTTCACGATCAGCAGGTCCTTCCAGCCGTCGTTGTCATAGTCCAGGAATCCGTCGCCGAACCCGACGAACGGAATGGTTGGCGCGGCGATGCCGGTCCTGTAACTCAAATCGGTGAAGTTCCCCGTGCCATCGTTGTGGAAGACCACGTCGTAATCGTCGGAAAAATCCGTGCTCACAATGTCCAGGTGGCCGTTGTTTTCGTAATCGCCGGCGGCCAGCCCCATGTTCGCCACTTCGCGCCCATCCTGATTGAGAGCAAAGCCGCTCATGTAGCTCTGATCGTCGAAGGTGCCGTCGCCTTTGTTGATGTACAGATAGTTCGGCGTCGAATCGTTCGCGACAATCAGGTCCGGTTTGCCGTCGTTGTTCACATCGGCAAACAGCACTCCCAGCCCGTAGTACCCATTCGGATCGCTGACGCCCGCCTTGACGCTCACGTCAGTGAATGTGCCGTCGCCGTTGTTGTGGAAGAGGTGATCGCCCGCGCCCTGCAACCCCCGCGGTCCGCACATCACGTTCACACCGCGATACTGGCACATCGATCCGCCCGCGGCCTTCGATCCCGGCACCGGCGGATTCTTGAAGTCGAACTGAATGTATCCCGCGACAAACAGATCGAGCCGGCCATCGCCGTCGTAGTCGCCAAACGTCGCCCCGGTGTGGTCGACGGCGACATCCGGCGAATTGCTCCCGAGCGCGACGCCCGCCTTCTCCGCCACATCGGTAAACGTCCCGTTTCCATTGTTGTGGTACAGCCGGTTGCTCCCGACATTCGTGACGTACAGATCGGGCCAGCCGTCATTGTCGTAATCGCCCACCGCGCAGCCCAAACCCCAGCGGTCGTTCGCCACCCCCGCCTGCTGCGTCACGTCGGTAAACGTGCCGTCGTGATTGTTCCGGAATAGCGCGGCATGTGGCGGCTCCGCTTTGCCGTCGCGCGCATCGAAGGTCGATCCGTTCACCAGATAAATGTCGAGCCAGCCGTCGTTGTTGTAGTCGAGCAGGCAAACGCCGGAGCCCTTCGCCTCGATAATGACCCGCTTCTGCGGCGTTCCCGTAACGTTGCGCCACTTCGTCAGGCCTGCGTGTGCGGCGACGTCCTCGAAAATCACCGGCCCGCTCTTCACAAAACCGCCCGCGGTAATGGGACGATGCTGCGCGTCGAACTCCGCCTGCTGCGCGGCTCCCGCGGCGATGCCGCTCTGCTGCGCCAGCCCCTGCCAAGAAGCCGCCAGCAGCGCAATCGCCACCCACAGACCTCGTCCAGATCTGCTGCGCAACGTTGGCCCGCTTCGGAATCTCACTCCCCGTCTCTCTTCGATTGTTCGCGATTGCGGCTCGCAGGTCGGCATGCCGGACTGGCGCTGCCGCGGACGCGAGTCATTCGTGAATATACATGGCTCCCGCTCGCCTTTGCTCACTGCTTCGCGCCGGGCGCATCTTTCGATCCGTAGAGCCTTGCGCTCAGCGCCAGCTCCGCGCGCGCCTGCTCCATCTGCCCCGCGGCGCGATACGCTCGCCCCAGATCGTAGTGCAGCTGCGGATTCTTCGGCGCCAGCGCGACCGCCGTGCGCAGCTCTTCGACGCCCTGTCGCGCCTCGCCGCTTTCCGCCAGCGCGCGCCCCAGCTTGCCGTGGCATGCGGCGCACTTCGGAGCTGCCTTCACCGCGCGCTGCAGCAGCGGGATCGCCTCCGCGGGCCGGTCGTGCTCCAGCAAAAATGAGGCGTAATCCAGGTATGGCCACTCGTCCGACTTCGCGTCAGCGTCGGCCAGCGTTACGGCCGCCCTGTAAGCCTGCTCAGCCTGTTCGGGCTTGTTGCCCATCTCGTACGCGAGCCCCAGATTGGCCTCCGCCTGCACGTCCTGCGGATCGAGAGCCAGCGCCCGCTGCAACGCCTGCTGCGCCTCGGCGAACTCGCTCTGCGAGTAGAGGCAACGGCCCAGCCCATACCACGCGCTCTCGTTCTGCGGATCGAACTCCACCGCCTTCTTCATCCAGCGAATCGCATCGTCGTAGTCGTCGAGCAGCACGTAGTCGAGGGCGACCACCTTCAGGTCGTCCGACTTGGGCGTCGCCAGTTGCGCCGCCTGCGTGTAGGTTTTCAGCGAATCCGCTGGCTTGTCCTCGCGGTTCAGCACATAGCCCAGCATGAAGCGAGCATCCGCCGAGTCCGGATGCTGCGCGGCATACGTCCGCAACGCCGCGTCGGCCTCGGCAAATCGCTCCACGTTGGCCAGCGACTTGCCTTCCATTAGCAGTGCATCGCTTTTCCCGGGATTCTCCGCCTCGGCCCTGGCAAACAGCGGCGCGGCCTCCGCGTAACGGTGTGCGTCGAACGCGGTCTGCGCTTGCTGGTACGCATCGCCGGACTGCGCCTGAGCCGCAAGGCATATCGCCAGCAACCCGCTCGCCGCTGCCAGAATCCGCTGCATATGAGGGCTCATTATAGGAGCCTTGCGATGTCTCCTGCGACGCGGACTCTGCCGCCACGTTGATAGAATGAGCGGCAATTCCGGCCATGCTGCGCTCTGTCGCCATCTTCGCCGCCCTGCTTGCCGCGCCCTCCGCTTTCCCCCAGACCCCGGCGCCGACCATGCAACAAGGCAGCGACCTCCTGGCGGCGGGCAGAGCCGCGGAAGCACGCGGCATCTTCGAGTCGATCCTCACCGCAAATCCAGGCAACGAAGCCGCGCAGGCCGGAGAGGTCGCCGCCGGCGAGCGCATCGCCCTCGACCAGCGCGCGCAGGGGCAGATGGCCGATGCGCTGCGCACGCTCCTGCGCGCTGAGCAATTTGCGCCGCACAATCCGCGCCTCGAATATGACCTTGGCATCCTCGAGGACGAAATGCACCTTTATCCTGAAGCCGCTGCATCGCTCGGCAAAGCGGAAAAGCTGCACTTCGCAAGCCCCTCGCTGCTCTACGCGCAGGCGCGCGTCCTGCTTGACGAACAGCAGCTCGCCCCCGCCGAAGCAAAAATGCTTGCGTATCTGAAGCTGCGCCCCGATGACGCTACCGCGCACTACGGACTCGGCCGCATTTTCCAGCTCGGCCTCCAGTTCGACAAAGCCCGCCAGGAATTCCAGCAGTCCATCCGCCTGCAGCCGGAGCAAACCGAAGCCTGGTATCAGCTCGGCGACATCGCGCTCAAGCAGAACCAGTACAACGAAGCGCTCGCCGACTTCGGCAGGACGCTCGCGCGCAATTCGCGTCACGGCGGGGCCCTAACCGGCGCCGGCGAGGCCTGCTTCCACCTCAGGCAGTACGATCAGGCCCTCGACTACCTGAACCGCGCCGTCGCCGCCGCGCCCGACTACCAGCCCGGCCACTACTACCTCGGCCTCACCCTCGCCCGCCTCGGCCGCAGAGACTTGTCGCAACGCGAGCTGGCTACCGCAGCGAAGCTCGCGGACGAAGACAACAAAAAATCCGGGGAGCGCTACCAGCTCACTACGCCAGCGAACCCGCAATAACGATTCGAAGCTTCACCGGATGAGCAGCAGCAGGCCGGCGAACAGACGATCCGCCCCGGCGCGGCGCTACAATGCGAGCGCATCCGTTCGCGGAGGAGATTCGCATTGATAGACAAGCTCAAACTGGATCGCCGGGACTTTCTCAAGCAGGCGGCTGGGGTGGTGGGTACGGCGATGCAGGGCGATCCCTGGACCAGGCGGGCGACCGCGCAGGATTCTCCCGGCGGCCAACAGCGCAGCCAGCCAATCGACGACATAAATTATCCGCGCCGCTTTTCCGGACGTCAGCTGCGCATGATCTCGTTTCCGCTGGGTGGCGTGGCTGCGGGAAGCATCGGTTTGGGCGGCCGCGGTCAGCTGGTGGACTGGGAAATCTTCAATCGGCCCAACAAGAGATTCCGCCCGCCGTATGCGTTTCCGGCAATTTGGGCTCAGGCGGGAAGCGGGTTGCCGGTGGCGCGCGTGCTGGAGTCCCGCATCCTGCCTCCCTACGAGGGCCAGGACGGCCTCGGTTCGAACAATGTTCCCGGGCTGAGCCGCCTGGAGGCGGCCACGTTTACCGGAGGGTATCCGCTGGCGCACATCGACTTTGAAGATCGCTCGCTGCCGGTGAGCGTGCAACTGGATGCGTTTTCGCCCTTCATACCGCACGAGCCGGATGATTCGGGATTACCGGTCGCCATTCTGCGCTACAGCGTAACCAATCCCGGCTCCGCGACGGCGCAGGTGGCCATTGCGTTTTCCATCGAAAACCCTGTGAACACGAAGCAGGACAACGGCGGGGCCGCGCAACAAAAGGTGAGCGAAGGCCGAACCAACACATATCGAACCGGGAATGGAATCGCGGGTCTGACGATGAGCAATCCCTCGCTCGCGCCGGACGATCCCATGGCAGGCGAACTGGTCCTCGCTGCGCGAACAGAGGATGGCGCGAAGATCTCACACTGGACGGGCTGGCCTGCGGGCCGCTGGTGGAATGCTCCTCTGCATTTCTGGGATCGATTCTCGAGCGCTGGCGACCTGGACACCCAACCTGAACCGCACAACTCGGTCGGTGTCCTGTGCCTTCGGAGGGCCATCTCTCCAGGGCAAAAGGCGAGCTTCGAGTTTTTCTTAGGCTGGTGGTTCCCCAACCGAACGCCGGACTGGATTGGCTGGACGGCGCCTCCAGACGAAGGCAAAACCGTCATCGGTAATTTCTACGCGGCTCGCTTCGGCAGCGGATGGGAGGCGGTCCAGTACGCAGCCGGTAATTTACCCGGCCTGGAAGCGCGCACGCGTCTGTTCGCGAATGCGTTGGGGGAAAGCACGCTGCCCGCGGCGGTGAAGGAGGCGGCGAGCGCAAATCTTTCCACCCTGGCCACAACGACATGCTTCCGCACCGCGGATGGCGAGTTCCATGCATGGGAGGGCAGCGATGACACCCAGGGATGCTGCTTCGGCAACTGCACCCATGTGTGGAACTACGAAACCGCGACCACCTTCCTGTTTCCGTCCTTTGCCCGGTCGCTGCGTCGCAGCGCCTTCGGCTACTCGATGGACGATGCCGGCGCCATCCATTTCCGGCAGCTGCTGCCCGATGGCAAGGCGCGTTCCGGATTCGCCGCGGCGGATGGCCAGATGGGGCAGATCATCCATGCCTGGCTGGACTGGAAGATCAGCGGCGACGATGCATTGCTGCGCAGCACGTGGCCGCGCGCGAAGAAGGCTCTGGAGTTTGCGTGGGTTCCGGGCGGGTGGGACGCCAACCGGGACGGCGTGATGGAGGGCGTGCAGCACAACACCTACGATGTTGAGTTCTACGGCCCCAATCCGATGTGCGGAATCTACTACCTCGGTGCGCTGCGTGCCGCTGAGGAGATGGCGCGCGCCGCCGGCGACCCGGCCTCCGCACAAACCTGCAGGAGCCTGTTCGACAACGGTAGCCGCTGGATCGATGCCAACCTTTTCACCGGCGAGTTCTACGTCCAGAAGATTCGTGGATTTCGAAAAGACCAGATCGCTGCCAACCTGCGCAGCGATATGGGTTCCGAGAACACCGAGGCTCCGGAATATCAGGTGGGGGGCGGGTGCCTGGCCGATCAGCTCATTGGCCAATACCTGGTCGAGATCGGCGGAATGACGCCTCTGGTCTCGGCAGACAACATTCGCGCAACGCTGCGCTCCATCTACAAATACAACTACCGCCCAACCCTCGCAGATCACGACAATGTGGAGCGAACATACGCTCTGAACGACGAAGCCGCGGTCATTGTCTGCGATTACGGCAAGGCCGCGCGGCCCGCCATTCCTTTTCCCTACTATGCGGAAGCGTGGACCGGCCAGGAATACCTGGTTGCTGCCCTCATGATGAACTGGGGCATGGTCCAGGAAGGTGTCGAATGCGTCGAGAATATTCGTTCCCGCTACGACGGAGAGAAGCGCAATCCGTGGGATGAGCCGGAGTGCGGCCACCACTACGCGCGCGCCATGTCTTCCTGGTCCACCTTCGTCGCCCTGAGCGGCTTTCTGTATGACGGCGCTGCAGCAGCCGTTGTAGCGGCGCCGAAAATACCAGGAGACAATTTCCAGTGTTTCTGGTCGACAGGGACCGGATGGGGAACGTATTCGCTGGACCGGCAGGGAGCGGCCACCGTCCTGACCATCGACGTTTTGGCGGGAACGCTTGCCTGCCGTTCCTGCGAGATGGCCGCGCAGGGTTCGGCCGCTGCTGTGGAGTACGGTGGCCGCCCCATCGCGAATCATGTGGAGCGAAGCCAGGATCGAATGAAGGTGATATTCGGCGAAACCCTGCCCCTGGCCGCGAAGGACCGCATCCGGATCGAGGTGCAGGCGTGAACCCGGGGCCGAGCGGGAACAAGCCATGGGTCGTCCTGGTGGGTGGGTTCCTCGGGTCGGGAAAAACCAGCCTCATCCTGGCCGCTGCCCGTTTGCTGCAGCACCGCGGTATGCGCTGCGCCGTCATCCTCAATGACCAGGGCGACGAACTGGTGGACACGCGCCATGCCGAACAACAAGGTCTGGTGGCGCGGGAAGTGACCGGGGGATGCTTTTGCTGCAGGTTGTCCGCGCTCACATCGGCCATCGAGGAACTTCGGAATTCGTCGCCGCATGTGATCTTTGCCGAACCCGTCGGCAGCTGCACAGACATTACGGCGACCGTCCTCGCCCCGCTGCGCGAGGAATTCGATCGCTGCCGGCTGGCGCCGTTCACGGTCCTGGTCGATCCCGCGCGCGCCTCCGTGCTGCTGAGCGCTGATGCCGATCCTGACCTGTCTTTCCTGTTTCACAAGCAATTGCAGGAGGCCGACCTGGTGTGCCTCAGCAAGGCCGATCTTTATCCTCACGCAGCCGCGCCCCAGGACGTGGAGGCAAGGTTCCTGAGCGCAAAAACGGGGCAAGGCGTTCAGGAATGGCTGGACGAGATTCTCGGCGGTGTGCTCCAGCCGGGAACGACCACCCTCGACATTGACTATGCCCGCTATGCCCGCGCAGAAGCGGCGCTGGCGTGGCTGAATTTGAGTTTCATCTTTGAGCCGACGACTCCCCTCTCTCCGGCCCTGGTGGTTGGTCCGTTGATGGACCGCCTCGATGATGCGCTGACGGCCTCAGGGATTTCTATTGTTCATCTGAAGCTCTTTCATGGTTCTCCCGCTGGCTGGCTGAAGGCGGCCATCTGCGCCAACGGCGAAGAACCGAGAGTGGAAGGGAACCTGGATGCGTCTCCCGTCAGCAGGCATGAAGTGCTGGTCAATCTTCGCGCAAAAGGAACCCCTGCGCGGGTGCAGGCGATCGTCGAAGAGCAATTGCGGCAATTGGAGGGACACACCGGCGATGTGCGCCTCCATTGCTTTAGCCCGGCTCCGCCGCAGCCGGAGCGGCGCATACCCGGAGCGCAGCGCAACCAGGCATGATCGCGTAACAGGGCTTGGTATTCGCAGTTATCGCACGCCTCGTGCGCCCCATCACGCAGCAAAACCCGATGCGTCAGTGGAAACCCTTCCCACCGTCGCTTCTCCACACCGCCGACCGTCGCGGATTCTCTACGGATGCTCCTGGCTGCTGCCGGTCGAAGGCTGCTTTCCGCTGAAGTCTGTTTCCGATGCCTGTCCGGACGTCGCCTGGGAAGCCGTCGGAATCTGCTCCTGAAGACGATACCCATCCCTGGTCCGGACGTGATATTTCCCGAGATCCTTGCCCACCAGCTTCACGGAAATCGTGCGCCAGCCGCGATTCGGATTTGGCTTTGGGTAGTAGCTGATCGTATACAGGTGGGCCAGGTCTTCCCGGATGGAGGCAAAGGCGAGGTTCTCATCGCGCCAGTCCTTTGCAAAATACGCCTTGCCCCCGGTGCCCTTGCTCATCCGCTCGAACACCGCGCTGGAAAGCGGATCGTCCTGCGCCTGCCTGGTGCTGATGATGTAAATAATCGTCCCGGTTGACTGAGCTAATTCCTCCACATCCTCCGGCGGCACCGAGCTGGCGTTGTCGGGGCCGTTCGAAAACACCACCACCGCCTTCCGGCCCCGTAACTGGGCCGCGTCCCGCACCGTCAGCAGAAGGCAGTTGTAGAGCGCAGCTTCGTCGCCTGCCACCGTGCTGCGCACACCCTGCATCACCAGCGTGCGATCGGTGGTAAGCGCGGTTGCCCGCGACAGGTTGCGGCTGTAGGAGTAATAGGCTATTCTGTCGGCCTGCTCGATGGAACGGACGAATCCCGCGATCGCGTCCTGCGCGAAGACGAAACCCCGATACATATAGTCGCTGGAATCGAAGAGGATAAAGACACTGGCTCCGGCCAGCCGCGAAACCGATGCCCCCGCCGCATTCGCGCCCGCCTCGTCTTTCGCGTTTTCGGCTGGACTCGCAGCCTCCGGGCTCACCGAGCTCCGGTCCGGCTCGGCCGCATTGCCCATGCCGCTGCCCGGCGCCCCACCTTCTTCGAACGTTGCGATCTTCTCCGAGATCTTGTCCTCCGTGATATCGAAGTTTTCCGGACGCAGCCCGGTGATGTAGTTCCCGTGCCGATCCGTAACCGCAACGTTCAGCTGCACCAGAACCACATTGACGAAGATGCGTGATGAGGACTTGTCCTGAGCTGGCGTCGCCGGCCCGCCGGACGCCGCAACAACCAGACCTGAACAGAACGCGACGAACAGAACGAATTTCATAGCCATACTGCTCCCGTGCACGGCCCACCTGTGCGTTAACGCTGAGAAATAGTAGTCATGGCGGCGATGGGTATGCCGCCTTGCCGAAATTCATCGCCGGTAAGTTCCATCGCGCGCAGAATCGCCGGCCAATCGTCCAGATCTGTGGCAAATATCTTCGCGATCATCAGGCGGCTCAGCTCCGGGACGAGCAGATTCAGCGACGCCGGAGCATAGCCCATCTCATCCGCCAGCCGCGCCCAGTAGAGATTGCTGGATTCCCACGACTCTCCCACAAGGCCGTAGTCTTCGCCGGCGAATGCAGGCAGCGGTTTCACATTCAGAATGGCGCAGGCATTGGTCTGCTCCAGAGTCGGATGCGGCACCCCGAAATCTCTCGACAGTCGCTCCGCGCTCACCTCGGCGGGATTGCTCCGCGCCAGTGCGTCAAGTTCGCGGCCCGCCGCTCCCGAGGCTGCTGCGTCCGCCGGATACAGCCGGCGGTACTGCGCGGCCAGATAGAATTTCTCCGCCGGCGTAATCCTCGGCATCAGGGCAACGGTGTCTGCGGCGTCAGCCAGCGCCCGATCCGTCATTTCCATGCGCCGCGGGTTCATCAGATCCGCAAGGATGTCGGTCACTCTTCCCCGCACTTCTGCATTGCCGGACGCAGCCACCAGCAGCTCCTCTCCCATGCGCTGATACAGCGTGGCCGCGTGCAGCTCGGTTGGAGTGGTGCTCCACCAGCGCGGCTGGACGGCGTCCACCAGCAGCGCCGGCGCGGCGCCCTGCCACACCAGCGCCCCGGCATTCTCCGGAGCGATGAATTCATCTTCTGCGCTGGCCAGGGCATAAGGCAGGTTGGCTAACGAGCCGATCAGATAAGCGCCGCCGCCCGCCGTGACACCGATGCCCACCAGGCTCGGAGGATCCCAGATTTCGCTGTATCCGGAAATCGATGTTGCTCCAAAATCGTGCGAGCGGACAAACAGTGGATTATTGCGCAGGATCTGCGCGCCCGGCGGCTCATAGTACGCATAATTCAGCCCCACCAGGGTGTCCCGCAGAAACGGGGTCAGCTGGCCGCGCGCGGCTTCCAGCTGCGCGGCCGAACCCGACTGGATCACCCTCGTCAGATCGGTTCGAACCTGCAGCTCCGCGTGGCGGCTGGTATAAATCTGCGGCGCCCAGGCCGCCTTTTCCCCGGCGGTAAAAATCGCGCGCGGCATCTCGAACTCCCGCAGGCTTCCCGCCAGTGGAATCAGCTGGTCCTTCACCGCCGATCCATGGGCCATCTGATCCAATCCGTCGTAGAGCGCGAAGAGTGTATCCAGAGACACCAGACGCTGGTCGTCGAGCACCCCTCGCATCCGATCCGCAATCTCCTCATGCGCGCGCCGTCCCGCGTCGCTCTGCTGCGCGGGGCCGGCCAGCAGGTCGATGATCTGATCCTGGGAGAGATTCGCATCGCCGGAAGCAACGTTCAGCATCGATCCCAGCGAGCTTCGCGTCGCGTCGAACAGCTGAACTGATGTGGATACGCCGATAAACGGCGAAACCATGCTCTGCCACGACGTGTTCATCGCCGCATCCGGGATCTCCTGCTGGCGCGCCAGGATCTCCCACAGCCCGATGTTTGCCTGCAGAGCGCCCAGTGCATTCGAGCGCAGCGCCGGAGCAGAAATGTCGGTGACCGCGTCGGCAGCCTTCAGAAATTGCGTCACCGATGTGTCGTTGAGCGCGCTGAATTCCGTAAACGCGAGATACCAGCTGTGGTACCGAGAAAACTTTGCTGCCATCAGCCGAACCGTGCCATCGGCCAGCCGGTTCTGCGTCTGGCGCCCGCGATCGACCGCACTGAGGGTCATGTAGATCTGCAGCGGACCCTCGTCGCTCTGAAATGTGGAGCACGCCACAAGCGTCATCAGCAACTGTTCCGGGCTGTCCCAGCGGCGCGCGTTTTTGACCCAGTCGCGGATTAACTTCGGACTGGAATCCTGATTGAAGATTTCTTTCCATATTTCCAGGTTCCCCGGAATATACAGAGTGCCGTCGGGTTGCCATCGCAGGCCGTCGAACAGCACCAGCAGATCCCCGTTGCGCGGAAATACCCCTCTCATGGCGCTCGAACTGCTGCCCGCCCGCCGGTAAATGTCGTACATCAGTCTCAGCCGTGGCACCTCGGTCAGGTGACGCTGCTGCTCCCGGTTCACGCGCGAAATGGCATCGAAATACGCCGCCAGCCAGCCGTGATCGCGCTCGCACAAATGTTCGACAAATTCGCCGGGAGAATGCGGACTCGCCCCCACCAGCTGCTCCCAGGCTGCATCGGCGCGCGGGCCGCCGGGAACCAGAACCCGTCCCGAGCGAACGGAGATCTGGCTTCCGTAAAACTCCAGCGCCGTGGCGATGGGGATCAGCGACCTCAATCCGCGCGACCGGTGCAGCGCCATCTGGGTTTCGTCATCCTCTTTTGAAAGCGCCCAGTACAGCCGGTCCAGATCCACGTCGTGCAGCAGAACATCGACCACGGTCGCCGCTCCCTTGTGCCGCCAACTGCTCGCCCCCACCCAATCCTGTTCCCGGAACAGAACCGGAGCCTCGGTCGCGGGAAATGAATAAGAGAACGGTGTGTGATTCTGCAGCGCCTCCTCAAGCCGCGTCAGCGGAAACGCCGAATCCACGGTCAGAAAGGCCCGCTCCGCATTGGCCGTCACCAGATATGCGTCTTTATCTCCACAATTTCCCTTGAACTGATAACCGAGCACAATGATCAGCTTGCCGGCGTCGTCGCAGCTGTCCACATGGATCGTGTCCTGCGCGTCCACCTGCGCCCTCAGTTCACGCGCAAACTCCACGTAGCGCCGCAGCAGAATCAGGTACTCTGTCTCCCCTCCTGCCTGGTATCCCAGCAGCGACACGTTGCGCGCGAGCAGCGGCAGTACTTCCTCGGGCCTCGCTTCCTGGCTGATGCCGGCCATGCGCAAAAAGGACCGCAGCGGCCCGGGAATGGTGGCCATCGCCCTGGGCGCAGACGGAGCTGGATGCCCTGCCTGTATATCCGCCTGCTCGGGGAATCCCTGCGCTCCTTCGGCAGCTTCCGCACTCGCCGGGATGCAGGCGCTCGCGCAAAACAGTGAAACCAGAACTAGGGTCGATGAGCGAAGCGAATGTTTCATAGCCGAATCCCCTCCCCAACAGCCGAGACGATGGCAGTGCGCTTACGCGCAGCGTCAACCGAGGCGCGAAGGCCAATTCCCGTGGCCGGCGAGTGGTCGAACCGTCTGAGATCGCTTCAGAAGATCAACGGATTAAGATTTTCGTTCGTTTCGCGGTTCGACAACCCATCGGCCACGCGCACCGCATTCTACGGGAGACCTTGCGCGTATGGCGAACCATTGTCGCAAATCTTTCCTTATTTGGGCCAATTACTTTGCCGAATTCGGTTCACCGGCAACTGGGAGGCGCTCAGTGCCAACGGAATTCTCGTCCTGGCCGGCCATCCCGGCGTGAATCCACGGTCACCGGCTGGTTTGGCTCTCAGGTTCTTTTGGCCCATCCCGGCGGCGCCCCTCCGCGCCTCCGGCGCCGGCCTTCAATAGATCAGCTTCAGCGAAAACTGGATCTGCCGCGACGTCCCCGCCGTCTTGCTGATCACCCCGAACCCTGACCCCTCGATGGTATTCGCCGGCAGCCCCATGTTCACCACGTTGAACAGGTTGAAGAACTCGCCCCGGAACTGCACATCCGCCCGCTCCAGGCCGCTCTTCCGCCGCCCGATCGGCGTGGTCTTGATCAGCGCGTAGTCGAAGTCGTAGTACGCCGGCCCCCGGAACGTATTCCGTCCCAGCGTACCGAAACGCCCTGCGTTCGGCCCTGTCCCTCCGGGAACCCCGATCGGGATCGAAAAATATGACGCATTCGCCGCGCCCAGCCCAAAATAGTCTTCGCGCCGCCGCGTCGCGCTGTGCGCCGTCGACAAATCCGGCTTTCCGATCTGGTCCGGCCGATCAGCCCCAACCGTTCCCGCTCCCGTCTGCTGGATCCCGGAATAAATCGTGAACGGCGATCCGCTGGTGATCGTGGAAATGCTCAGCAGTTCCCACCCCGCCGTCAGCACATGGCTGCCCGCGGGTAAAAATCCCAAATCCTGCAGGTGCAGATCCTGCGCCGCGCTCACCGTGAACGCCTGCGCCACGTCGAAGTTCGACGGTCCCTTCTCCGCGTGGTTGTCGAACGGGTTCTGCGGGCTCAGCACCGTCACCGCTCCCGTCGATCCCGTCCCACCGATTACCCCGCTTACGTCGTCCAGCGACTTGCCCCACGTGTATCCGGCCTGCAGCCCCGGACCGCCGTGGCCCAGCGTCCCCGCCAGCGAGGTCTGCAGCGCGTGGTACGACGAGTGCGCTGTATCCGTAACCACTGACTCGTACCCGAAGCCCCCCGTCACCGCCCCCGAGCTGTCGAAATCGGTAAACGGCGCAAACCCCGGCCCCGCTCCCGGATACCCATTCGGATACGATAGCCGCGGCAGCCGGAACGAAGCCGTTCCCACATACGCCGCGTCCGCCGTCAGTCCCGCAAACGTCCGCTCCACCCCCACCGTCCAGGTCTGCAGATATCCGTCCCCGAACCGCCGGTCGATCGCGCTCAGATTCAGCAGCGACAGCTGGTGCCCCGGCGCCAGCGCCGCCAGCTCCTGCTGGTACCGGTTCACGTCCATCACCGTATTCGCCGGCACTTTCTTCGAGCCGCCATTCGCAAACACGTTCTGTCCGGCGGGCGTATAGGTCTGCGGCAGCTCGTCCGGCGTGATCCGGAACCCGTACCCAACCTCTCCGCTCTTCGACGCATTCACCCGCGGATACACCGCAAACGGCGTCGATCCGGTCAGAAAATTGTCCTGCCAGATATTCGGCGGAATCACCGTGATCGCCCCGCCCGCGTGTACCCGCACCTGCCGCGGCGCATTCCAGTCCACCTGCACGCGCGGCCCCCAGCCGTTCCACCCCATCTGGAACCCCGGTTGCGGATTGATCAGATACTCCTGTCCCACGCCCGCTGCCTGAAACGCATTCAGAAAGCTCGCCGTCCGGTGCGCCCGCTCCGTAATCGGCGTGTACAGCTCGTAGCGCAGCCCGTAGTCCAGCGCCCACCTCTGGTTGATCTTCCACGTGTCCTGGAAATACACGTTCACGTCGTTCCGATTGATCGCCGCCGGCCCGATGTGCGCTCCGTTCGAGAAGTACGGCGGCGCCACCGCTATGGTGTACCCATACGGATACCCGATCAGCAGGCTGCTCAGCGTGTCCGGCAGCGGATCGCCCGGCTCCACATCGTGCGTCCCGCTCTGCGACGGAATAAACACCGGCGAATACACCGTGCCGCCGCCGAAGTCGTACTCCCCGTTGGGGCTGATCCCGAAATACGTCGTGTCCCGATTCAGCCGCGCTTCGCCGCCCACCTTCACCGCGTGCCGCGCCCTCGTCCACGTTGCGTTCAGCTGCCCCTGGAACAGGTTCCCGAATGCCGACATCACCGACCCCGCCGCCGTGTCGAACCCCTCGTACAGCCCATCCGTAAACTTCAGCGCCGGATCCGTGTGGTTGGGCGTTGGGAACGATGGCGTCGTCCGCGTGATGCTCAGCGACGCATCCCACACATACCGCGGCGACACCGTTCGCGTATACGTGAACACCACATTCCGCTGCCGGTCGACATACTGCACCCCGAAGCTCGGATCGAGTATGGTCTGGTCCGGATTCGTCGTCGGCCCGGTCAGGTTGTCATACACGAACCGCCCCAGAAACTGCCCCTTCGCTCCCATCTGCTGATCGATGCGGATCGAAAACTGGTCCGCATCCGTTGCCACATCCGACGGCGCCGCATACGTCCGCGCCCCATACGCCCCGGTCGGATTATTCGGCAGCGGATACCGCGCCAGCAACGGGGCGATCTGCGCATTCACCGGCGGCATCAGCGTATCCGTGCTGCCGTCCGCATACGTCACCGTGTCCAGCCCCGCCCGCTCCTCCGCCGTCGGCACCGCCAGCACCTGGGTCGTCCCCAGCACCTGCCGGAATCCCTGATACTGCCCGAAATAGAAGGTCTTCCCCTGCCCGTCGTACAAATGCGGCAACACCACCGGCCCGCCATTCGTGAACCCGAACTCGTTGCGCCGGAAAGGCGGAATCCGCCCTGGCTCCGCAATCGACGGATGGTCGAAGTAATTCCTCGCATCCAGCGCCGAGTTCCGCACAAACTCGAAGAACGATCCGTGGAAGCCGCTCTTCCCCGACCGCGTAACGATGTTCGTGAACCCCGCCGCCCCGCGCCCAATCGACGCCGGCATCCACCCCGAGCTCGACTGGATCTCCTGAATTGCGTCTACATTGAAATTGGTGAACGTGCTCCCGCCCATCTCCGGATCGGAGATGTCCGCGCCATCCATCGCGAACACCGCCTCCACTCCCCGCTGCCCGTTGATGGCGAACTGCTGCGTGAAGTTGGTCGCTCCATTCACGTCCGTCATCGTGCCCGCCGCCAGCAGCAGCAGGGTGCTGAAGTCGCGTCCGTTCAGCGGCAGCGAACTCACTGCCTGGCTCGACAGCTTCTCTCCGCCCGTGGTCTCGCTGGCCGCATTGGCCTGCGCCCCCACCGGAACCGTCGGCAAGCCCGTTGGTAACGCGGGTGCCACCCCCACCGCCAGCGTGTTCTCGTCGGATACGGCCAGCACCACCGCCGCGCCCGTCACCTCCACCGTCACCGCCGCCGTCGCCGGCCGTCCCGGCAAGCGCACGGTTACCGAATGCGGTCCCGGCGCGACCCCCGCCATCGAGAACCGCCCGTCCGGCCCCGCTACCGCCGTCTGACGATGCTTCCGCCGGCCTGTCGCCTCGAACACCGTGACAGTCGCCCCGGCCGCCGCCTGGCCCGATACCGTCCGCACCATCCCGCTCCACGTCGAAATCGGGGCCGCCGCGGCCGCCTGCGTTTGCGCCGCTTCCTGCGCCCCCACCGGAATCGCCAGCGCCGCGCAGAGTGCAACCGCCGGCAGCCACACCGGCCGTCGCCGCACCCCTCCTTCGCGTTTCCGTGCGACGCGCTCCTTCGCGCGCATCCATCCGGCGCCCGCCGCGCGCAGCCGATCCAGCGCGGCCCTCTGCCCTGCTTGTCCCTGTATCAAATGGCCATCCCTAATCTAAAGCTGCGCCGGAGCGGAGGATTGTTCCCGACCTCCTCAAACGTTTCACTCCGCTGTTGGGAATTATAGAAGTCAGACTCTGGCGCGCGCGGGTTCCAATTCTGGCTCGCCGGCGCGCGAGTATCGCCAATGCGGTTCGAAAGTCCGGATCCTTCCAGATTCTTCAGCACTGTCCCTGAGGCAGATAAATGCCCGTCAGCCAGAGCGACAGAAAAAGGCACGTCGCGATGGTGGGCCGGCCTGTTCCATCGGCTCCGGACAAAATGCTCGCCCATGGTAAAGGTTTACCCCCTGTTTCCACCGAACCCCCTGCCCTCGTCTCTTTGCCGCCCCTCAATCGAGACCCTGCGCTATACTGGCGCGTTCATCGAATTCAAGAGCAACAAGGACGATTGCCGCAATGAAATGGGAAACGTTTGCTTCCGCCGCCCTCCTTGCCGCCTGTGCTGCTGCCGGCACCGCCCAGCAGCCACCCCGCCCCGCCGTCCTTACCATCCAGGTGGATAAGCCTGTCTCTCCCGTCAGTCCCACCCTCTACGGTCTCATGACCGAGGAGATCAACTACTCCTACGACGGCGGCCTCTACGCGGAGATGGTTCGCAATCGCACCTTTCGCGCCGACTGGTCCGGACTCAACGACTGGCTGCTGCTCGAGAAAGGCGATTCTGCAGCCGCCATATCGCTCGACCAGACCACCGGGCCCAGCGACGCGCTCCCCCGCAGCCTCAAACTCGAAGTGCAGACCGCGGACGCGCATGATCCCGCCGGCGTCCTGAACGATGGCTACTGGGGCATGGAGCTTCGCCCCAACACCACCTACCATGGCTCGTTCTACGCGAAAAGCGACGGCCCGGACGCGGTCACCGCCAGCCTTGTCAGCAACCCCACCGGCCGCACTCTCGCCACCGCTACCGTCACCGGAATCGGCGGGGCCTGGCAGCAGTACACCTTCGTGCTCAAAACCGGCGCCATCGCCGCTGGCCCTCGTAACCACCTCGAGCTGACTGTCGCCCGCCCCGGCACCCTCTGGCTGCAGCTCGTCTCTCTCTTTCCTCCCACCTACCACGATCGCGCCAACGGCAACCGCATCGACCTGATGGAAAAGCTCGCCGCGATGCATCCCTCCTTCCTCCGCTTCCCCGGCGGAAACTATCTCGAAGGTGATCGCATTGCGGATCGCTTCCAGTGGAAGAAGACCATCGGGCCCCTCGTCGACCGTCCCGGCCACCCCAGCCCCTGGCATTATTTCTCCACCGACGGCATGGGCCTGCTCGAATATCTGGAGTGGTGCGAGGACCTGAAGATGCAGCCCGTGCTCGCCGTGTATGCGGGCTATTCGCTCATGGGCCAGCATGTGAATCCCGGCGCCGACCTCGATCCCTACGTGCAGGACGCCCTCGATGAGCTCGAATACGTCACTGGGTCCGCGGATACGCAGTGGGGCGCCGAACGCGCCAAAGACGGCCACCCGCAACCTTTCCATCTCACTTATGTGGAGATCGGCAACGAAGACTGGTTCGACCGCTCCGGCAGCTACGACGGCCGCTACGCGCAGTTCTACAAAGCCATCAAAGCGAAGTATCCCGATCTCCAGCTCATCGCGACCGCCCCGGTGAAGAGCGTGCAGCCCGATGTCCTCGACGAGCACTACTACCTGCGCGCCACCGAGTTCTTTCACGACGCGACCCATTACGACAAGACCGACCGCAAGGGCCCCAAAATCTTTGTCGGCGAATGGGCCACGCGTGAAGGGGTGCCTACGCCCAACTTCGGCGCCGCTCTCGGCGACGCAGCCTGGATGACCGGCCTCGAGCGCAACAGCGATATTATCGTCATGGCTTCCTACGCGCCGCTGTTCACCAACGTCAACCCTGGAGGCCTGCAGTGGGACACCGACCTGATCGGCTACAACGCGGAAAAGAGCTACGGGTCGCCCAGCTACTACGCACAGGTGATGTTCGCGAACCATCTCGGGAATGAGACACCCGCATCGACCCTGGAAAATGGCGGCGCAAAGTTCTTCTACTCGGTCACCCACGATTCCGCGAAGAAGAAGCTCTATCTGAAGCTGGTGAATGCCGCCTCTGCTCCACAACCCATCGACATCCGCTTCACCGGAGCATCGCTCACCGCCTCCGCGAGGCTCATTACCCTCAGCGCTCCCGACACCCAGGCCACCAACAGCATCGCCGATCCCACCAACATCGTGCCGGTAGACAGCACCGTGCCAACTGGAGCCGGCGTGCTGCACCACACCATGCCGCCCTATTCCATTCAGGTGCTCGTGCTCGATCAGAAATGAACGCGGCAAACCCGTGACCGCCCATCCAAACCAATGAAGCAGAGTGGCGACACGGTACAGCAACCATGACTCTCCGAAGAACCGCCCAGCGTGGCAACCTCTGGCGCACGATTTAGCCGCTTCAGGTGCTGGCCAGGAATGTCATCCCCTGACACAATGCGTTCTTCGCCTTCCCCCGATACGCTAATGAACGAAGTTGATTGCGATCGCCGGAGTAATCGTGTCCTCCGTGTTGTGCCCTGCCGGAATCAGGCGCACTCCCAGCAGCACTCCGAGGTAAGGCTTCCAGCTGTATTCGACAGCGGGCGCCAGACCGTACGCGTCGCTCCAGCCGGAATTGAGGGAGACGTTCGCAGCGGCCTGCGCCGCGCTCGGCGCATCGCTTCCGGAGATCCGCGTATTGCCGGTGTTCCGATACGTCGCGTCCAGCGCCAGCACCCAGCTCCTCGTCACGCTGTATTCCCAGGCAGCGTCGATAGACAGCGAGCTGCCGGGCTGCGCGGTGCCCCGGAATCCCGTAGCCGTGCCATACACGCTGGCGCCCTGCACGTTCACCCTCGCAGAGAACGCGTCGGCTACATTCAGGCGCATGCGCAGGATGCGATGATGCGGCATCCAGAAGTACATCTGCGAGAGGATCTCCGGGTTGGTGGTCCACGCGCCTGCACCCAGCCCGTTGCTCGGCCGGTTTCCCAGGCGATCGTATTCGCCGGTCGGCATGGTCTGCTGCACCGCGACGGAGATCGTGGGCAGCCAGCCGCACGGCTCAAACTGCATGAGCCGCCGCTGCAGCTGCAGGGTCCAGTCGCCCACGCCCGGGCCGGTGCTGTTGGGCCCATTGCTCACTGTGTTGTAGCCCGCTGTAGGAATCACGCCGAATCCCACTTTATCCGTCAGCCCGTAGATAACGTAGGTCAGCGACCCGTAGCTGTTCGCGTGCGGAACGCTGTGGCGCTGGCCGTTCGCGCCGTAGCTCCCCTGCGTGGTGACATCGTAGAGATAGGGCTCGACGAGGGAATGACCGCGCGGCGCCGTTGCAGCCGTGTTCGCCAGCATGGGGCCGGTGAACCATGCGTCATTCATGGGATGGCGCTCGCCGCAGGGCGTCGGCTCCGCCTCACCGGCGGAGGCGCAGGCATTGGAGAATGCCGCGGCCAGCACGAGAATCAGGCTCAGCGCGGGCAGCACCCTGCGAAGCGTGCGGGGGAGCACGACATTCATGGCTCGCGCTTCTCTCCCTGCCCCTGCATCGGAACCAACCGCGAAGAAGCCGCTCTCTGCCGCGTCCAGGCGCGAGCGCAGTCGGGCATCCACGCCGCCCGCCGTTCCACACGATTGCTCGCCTCGTCGAGCGGGCCAAATCCGTCGCTGGCAGCCAGGGTGCGAACGCGCGGCCCTCCCGTCTGCGCCTCAGTCTGCGCCGGCCTCATCGCGCCTCTCCGTCGCCCTCGCGCGTCCCGGTGTTCACCCAGTTCGTCTCCCATGTTTTGCCGCCGTCATCGGAGAACGCCTGGTCGGACGTGAACGAATCCGGCGAGACCGGCCAGATTCTGAAGCGCACCAGGATGCTCCGGCCGTGGAAGGCCTCCTGGTCGTAGAACTCGCCCCGGCCGCCGCTGAACCGGCCGACGCACGGCACGCTGAGAATGCCGCCGTCGCTGGTGGCGAAGAAGATGCTCCACTGGCGGGCCTGTGGCTGGTAGAGGCGCAGCGCCAGCAGCTCCAGATGGCCCTTCGGTCCATCGGCCTCCACGAGGGCCAGATTCGCGCGGCCGCCCCAGACTTGCTCGACCACACTGCGTCCGCTCATCTCGTACCAGCTTTGTGAGCCGCTCAGGGGATCCGCGAGGCGCTTCATCTGCATCGTCCACCTGCCCGCGTCGAAGGCGAACGCCTGCTGCGCCGCGTCGGGCGCCGCGCCGTCGCCGGAATCCGGCGTGCTCGGCCGGTTGTCCTGAGCCTGCGACCAGGAGGGCTCGGGCCCGGTCCGCGTCTGATCGGTAATCCAGTTCACCTCCCAGGTTTTCCCTCCGTCATCTGAGAAGGACTGCTCGAAGTGCGCCGAATTCGCAGTGATCTTCGACCAGATGAAGCGCACGTAGATGGCGCGGCCGTTCAGCAGTTCCTGATCGAAGAATTCGCCGCGCCCGTTCCTGAATGCGCCGATCATCGGCGTTTCCATGACTCCGTCTTTGCTGTTGGCCCAGTACAGCCGCCACTGCTGCGACTGCGGATCGTAGAGGCGCAGCGTCAGCCCTTCAATGTGTCCTGCTGCGCCGTCGGTCTCGAACTGCTCCAGAAAACCCCGGCCGCCCCAGATGCTGCGCGTGGCGCTGGTGCCGTCGAAATCCACCCAGGCCGTCGATCCGCTCAGCGGATGAAGGAGTTTTCTCAGATGGATGTTCCAGCTTCCGGCCTCGAAATCGAAATCGTGCTGTCCGTCCCGAACCGCGGCTTTCTGCGCCGTTGTGGGCCCGCTCTGAGCCAACGCTTCTGCTGCACCCGGCGCGATCCCCAGCAGGAAAGAAACGATTGCTGCAATCCATAAACGGCGCATGAACGCCTCCCCCGTCATCGATCCCGGAGCAGCCACGGCGGCGCTGCTCCGCTCCATCAGATTGACGCGCATCGTGGTACTTTTGAAGAGCCACTTCTTATGCAATTGGCGATACCACTTGCCCGCGGACGCGAACCTCTTTTTCGCCAGCTCTACCGCGGCCTGCGCCAGGCAATCCTCGCCGGCTCGCTCCGGCCCGGCGACCGGCTTCCTTCGACGCGCGATCTGGCCGAGCAGCTGCACATTTCGCGCACCGTCGTCCTTCTTGCCTACGAACAGCTGCTCGCAGAGGGTTTCGCCGCGGCTCGTGGCGGTTCAGGCACCTGGGTTTCCCAGGGATTGGCGCGCAAGTCCGCGCCGGGAAAAAGAAGGCCGGTGCGGCTCAGGCTTTCCCGCTTCGGCAACGCAGTCGCCGGGTCAATGGCGACAGTCGACACACCCCAGCTCCCGCCCAGCGTTCCCCGCTACAACTTTGTCTACGGGCGCAGCGATCTCGAGACCTTCCCCTTCGAAATGTGGCGGCGTCTGCTGCTGCGCCAGGCGCGCAGGGCATCGGCGCGCCAGTTCGATTACGGTTCGGCTCTCGGCCATCCCGATCTGCGCGCCGCCATCTGCGCCCATCTACGCCGTTCCCGCGCCGTGGTCTGCGATCCGTCCGAAGTCATCGTCGTCAATGGATCGCAGCAGGCCCTCGACCTCGTGATCCGCGTGCTCGTCGAGCCGGGAGATCATGTCGCCATCGAGGATCCGCACTACGACGGCGCAAGGGAAGCCTTTCGCGCCGCCGGGGCCCGCTTGCGCCCCGTGCCTGTTGACCGCGATGGACTGGATCCGGCGTTTCTGCCCGAGGACGCCGGCCTCGCCTTCGTCACCCCGTCGCACCAGTTCCCAACCGGGGCCATCCTGGCTCTCGATCGCCGTCTCGCGCTGCTTGACTGGGCCCAGCGCCGCAACGCGGTCATCGTCGAAGACGACTACGACGGCGAATTCCGCTACGACGGGCGCCCCCTCGAGTCGTTGCAGGGCCTCGATACCGAGGGGCGCATCGTCTACATCGGGACCTTCTCCCGCACCATCTTTCCCGCGCTGCGCATCGGCTACCTCGTCGCGCCGCCATCCCTGCTGCCGGCGTTCACGGCTGCCAAGTGGCTGAGCGATCTGCACTCCGCCACGCTCGAACAGCAAACTCTCGCGGAATTCATTTCCAGCGGCATGTACGAGCGCCATCTGCAGCGGCTGCGGCGCAGAAACACCGCTCGCCGCGCAGCGCTTCTCGATGCCATCCGGCGATTCCTGGGCGGACGTGTCGAAGTCACGGGAGACGGCGCCGGCGCTCAGGTGTTGCTCTCGCCGCGCAAGCGCGTTTCGGAACGGGCCATCGTCGCGCAGGCCGCCGCACGCGGCGTCGGCATCTATGGAATCTCTCACTGCTACCTGAAGCAGCCGTCGCCCCCGGCATTCCTCCTCGGCTACGCGCGGCTCAACGAGCGAGAGATTCGAGAGGGAATTCGCCTCCTGGGTGAAGTGCTGTGAGCCGGCGCACGCTCGCTCCTGCTCAGAGAATCGCGTCGCAGCCGGCAGCAGGATAGCGCCGACGCTCCCGCGTGGATTGCATACATTGTTGTATCCTTTCTCGCCACGATCACGGTACGATAGCTGGCATGTCTTCCCCATCGTTTGCCATGCGGCATGCCGCGCTCCTGGCGGCTGCCCTGTTAATGGCCGCTCCTCTGGCCGCGCAAAGCGCCGCACCTCCTCAGAGCCAATCGCAGAGCCAATCCCAGAGCCAAACCCAGACCGCACCAAACCGCAGCGGCCAGGCGAACGCGGCACAGCGTGTACGCCGGAATGATGCCGAGGCCGCGCTGCCGGATCGCACCGCCATGCTGCGCGGAGCCTACGGTCCGTTCCGGGCCAACAACGATCTGCTCTACTACCACCTCGATGTGCGCGTGAATCCCGGCGAGAAGTTTCTCAGCGGAAAAAACACCATCCGCTTCCGCATGTTGCAGGATGGCAAGCGCATCCAGATCGACCTGCAGGAACCGCTGCAGGTGGACAAAATCCTCTACGACGCCGCGCCGCTCAAATACGAGCGCGACAATGGCGCGGTCTTCATCGACTTCCCTGAGACGCTGCACGCCGGGCGCGTCTACTCCATTGACTTCTACTACTCCGGTCATCCGCTCACCACCGGCCGCTTCGGCGGCATCACTTTCAGGACCGACCCCGCCGGCCGTACGTGGATCAACACCGCCTGCGAGGGCATCGGCGCAAGCATCTGGTGGCCCAACAAGGATCAGTGGCGCGATGAAGTGCAGGACATGGACATCAGCGTCGAGATTCCCAATGGTCTGGTCGACGTCTCCAACGGCAAGTTCGTCGGCAAGACCGATCTCGGCGATGGATACACCCGCTGGGACTGGCATGTGCACTATCCCATCAACAATTACGACGTCTCCATGAACATCGGCGATTATGTCCACTTCAGCGACAAGCTCGGCAATCTGCCCCTCGACTTCTATGTGCTGCCGGAGGACCTGGACAAGGCGAAGACGCAGTTCTCCCAGGCCAAAGGAATGCTCGAGGCCTACCAGCATTACTTCGGCGAGTATCCATTTATCGAGGATGGTTACAAGCTGATTGAAGCGCCTTACTCCGGCATGGAGCACCAGAGCGCGGTAACGTATGGCAACTTATTCGAGAATGGTTATCTCGGGCGCGATTGGACTGGCGTAGGCATCAGCCCGCGCTTCGATTTCATCATCATCCACGAGAGCGCCCACGAGTGGTTCGGCAATAGCATTACCGCCGCCGATCCCTCGGACATGTGGATTCACGAAGCCTGGGCCACTTATCTCGAAAGTCTCTACGTCGAGTACCGCTGGGGCAAAGCCGACGCCCTGAAGTATCTGAACGGCTATCAGTCCAAGGTAAGGAACCTGCGCCCCATTGTCGCCGAACGCGGCGTGAATGCCGAGCCCACCGAGGACCAGTACTTCAAAGGCGCGCTGATGATCAACACCCTGCGCAGCGTGGTCAACAACGACGCCGCATGGTGGAAGCTCCTCCACGACTTCTATCAGCACTTCAAGTATCAGAACATCATGACCGAAGACGTAGTGGCGTACTTCAACCAGCACACCGGCCTGAACCTGACGCCGATCTTCAATCAGTATCTGCGGCAATCCCGGATTCCCCGTCTGGAACTGCTCTTCGGCGAAGCGCCCGGTATGGTGATGTACAAGTGGCGCGCCGATGAAGACGATTTCGCCATGCCGGTCAGGGTCGGTACCCCGGACCACTGGCAGATCATCCACCCGACCACGCACTGGCAATGGATGCAGACCACCCTGACAAAGGACGAATTCCAGGTGGCGACAGATCTGTACTACGTGGACGTCAACAAGCAGTAATCAGCTGGGCGCGTATCGCAGGCAGCGTGATTGCGCCCGCTGCGTTCGCGGCCCTCACGCAAAAGGCATGGCTGCGGGCCGAGCCCCGGACCATCCCTGCAGAAGGCCAGCCGGATCGGCTCTCCGCTTCAGCGCCCGTTCAGATCCGCACGCTTTCCTCGTATTCCCCAAAAACCTCCCGCAGCGTCGACGCAATCTCCCCCACCGTCGCATAGCTCTCCGCCGCGTCCAGAATCGCCGGCATCAGATTCGCCCCGTTCCGCGCCGCGTCGCGCACGCCGTCGAGCGCCGCCTGCCACCGTGCCGCATCCCGCTTCGCCCGCAGCGCCCGCACCCGCTCCACCTGCCGCCGCTCCAGCGCCTCGTCGATGCGCTGCGTCGGGATCCCCGGCTCCTCGTCGCGCGTAAACCGGTTCACGCCCACCACCGTCGCCTCGCCCGTGTCCACGGCTCTCTGGTATTTGTACGCCGCGTTCTGAATCTCCTGCTGCACCCATCCCCGCTCAATCGCCGCCAGCATGCCGCCCAGCGCCTCAATGCGCTGGAAATATTCCGCGACCTCTTCCTCGATCCGCAGCGTCAGCGATTCAATGCAGTACGACCCCGCCACCGGATCGACGCTGTTCGCCACGCCCGACTCGCACGCGATGATCTGCTGCGTCCGCAGCGCAATCCGCGCCGCCTCTTCGGTCGGCAGCGCCAGCGCCTCGTCGTAGCCGTTGGTGTGCAGGCTCTGCGTGCCCCCCAGCACCGCGGCCAGCGCCTGGATCGCCGTCCGCACAATGTTGTTCTCCGGTTGCTGCGCCGTCAGCGTCGACCCCGCCGTCTGCGTGTGGAAGCGCAGCATCCACGAGCGCGGATTCTTCGCCCCGAACCGCTCGCGCATAATTCCCGCCCAGATCTTCCGCGCCGCGCGAAATTTCGCCACCTCTTCCAGAAAATTGTTGTGCGCGTTGAAGAAGAACGACAGCCGCGGCGCGAACGCGTCCACCTCCAGCCCCGCATCCATCGCCGCCTGCACGTAGGCCATTCCATTCGCCAGCGTGAACGCTACCTCCTGCACCGCCGTCGACCCCGCCTCGCGCATGTGGTAGCCTGAGATCGAAATCGTGTTCCACTCGGGCACCTGCTCGCCCGCCCACGCAAACAGGTCCGTCACAATGCGCATCGCGTGCCGCACCGGATAGATATACGTCCCGCGCGCGATGTACTCCTTCAGGATGTCGTTCTGCACCGTCCCCGCGAGCTTCTTCACATCCGCGCCCGTCCGCCGCGCCACCGCCACATACAGCGCCAGCAGAATGCTCGCCGTCGCGTTGATGGTCATCGAGGTCGAGATCCGATCCAGCGGAATCCCCTCGAACAGCCGCTCCATGTCCTCGATGGAATCGATGGCCACGCCCACCTTACCCACTTCGCCCAGTGCCATCGCATCGTCGGAGTCGTACCCGATCTGCGTCGGCAGATCGAACGCCACCGAAAGCCCGGCCGTCCCCTGCGCCAGCAGAAATTTGTACCGGGCGTTGCTCTCTTCTGCATCGCCCATCCCCGCGTACTGCCGCATCGTCCACAGCCGCCCGCGATACATCGTCGGCTGGATGCCGCGCGTGAACGGAAACTCCCCCGGAAATCCGAGGTCCCGCTCCGCGACGAACCCGGCGAGATCGTCGGCCGTGTAGAGCGGTTTAGGTTTGGAATCACCCGGCATAAGAACCGGCTATTGTAAGGCAGCCAGGGCTAGCCGCGTTGCTGCTTCTTCCTCGCCCGCCAAAACGAGCTCACCGTGAACCAGCAGAACGCCGCCGCCAGCACCGTATAAATCTCCGCATGCCGATCCCGCCATCCCGCGGCCCGAATCGTCTGCCATGCATGGCTCAGGAAAAACAAAGCGAAGGTCGCGAAGAAAACTCCTGAGATCTGCAGCCACAGAATCCCGCCCGCATGCGCCACCGGCCGGAACATCGCGGCCCCAAACCGTCCCGCGCCACGCGCCAGCCGCCGCCCGCCATCGGCCACCACCGCGCTGGCGCTCTCCGCGGAAATCGGCGCCGTTGCCGCAACTGTGCCCGGCATCCCCGCGGCGCCGCCCCGATTTCCCGCCTGCCCCTGCCCCAATTCGCTCTGTCCGGAGCCGGCCTGCGCAGCCGCCGCAGCCGCCCGGGCCGCGCCATCGCGAATCTTTCCCGCCGCGATGCGCGTTCCTATCCCCAGCACCCGCCCCACGCGATTCGGCTCCATGCCCAAAGTTTATCCCGAACCCAATCGCCGCATTTCCGCCTGCCACTTTCGGCCTGGCCCGCTAACCGTAGCGTCGCATTGCCCGCCAGTCACATCAGAAGATAAGGTAAGGAAATCGGGGATTGCGCCCCCGCGCTCCGTTTCCCGGGAAATCGAGGTCCTGACTTGAATCAAAAACTCCGCAAGCTGGTCCAGCAACTGGGCGAGGCCATCCACGAGAGTGTCTCCGAGTCGTCCCAGATCGCCGGCGTCGTCGCCGACATCCGCCGGCAGGGCTTTGAAGTGCTCCTCATGCTGGAGGCAACCATCGGCCTCAACGAGGTGGAACAGCAGCCGGCCGGCGCCCTCCAGGCCACGCGGACAAACGATCTTCCCGGTCCCGAACAGGAGGGCACATTCACTCCCCAGGACCTTCACTTCCTCAAATCGCTGCGCATCTCCCTCAGCGGAGATGCCCATCCCCAGCAGGGCTCCGTGGCAGACGGCCAGGGCGAACAGGAAGACGCCTGACCCATCCTTCCGGGCGCGCAACGCAACCAACTTGTGATATATCTGGCCTTCGCTGTTGCAGCGCAGCAGGGCAGACGGGGCGGGCAGAATCCGCGAGGGATGGTCATGCCGATGAAGGATACTCTTGGCGTGCTTTTGGCGGGCGGAGCGGGCGAGCGCCTCTTTCCCCTCACCCGCGACCGGGCCAAGCCGGCCGTCCCCTTCGGCGGCCAGTATCGCATCATCGATATCACCCTCTCCAACTGCATCAACTCCGATCTCCGCCGCGTCTATATCCTCACCCAGTACAAAGCTCTCTCCCTCAATCGCCACATCCGCGAAGGCTGGACCAGCGTCGTCGCCCAGGAGCTCGGCGAATTCATCGAGATCCTCCCCCCCATGCAGCGCGTCAGCGCCAACTGGTATATGGGCACCGCCGATGCCGTCTACCAGAACATCTATTCCATCGGCTCTGAGCAGCCCCGGCACGTCCTCATCCTCGGGGGCGACCACATCTACAAGATGAACTACGGCAAGATGCTCCAGCAGCATCTTGACTCCGCCGCCGACGTCACCCTCGCCACCCTGCCTGTCGATCCCCAGGAGGTCGCCCGCTTCGGCGTCGTCGAAGTGGCCCGCAACGGCGAAGTCGTCGGCTTCCTCGAGAAGCCGAAGCAAACCGATGTGCGCTCCCCCTTCAATCCCAACATGGTCGATGCCTCCATGGGCATCTACATCTTCAATACCGACGTCCTCCTCCCCGCGCTCATCAAGGATGCCGAAGATCCCGAGTCGCAGCACGACTTCGGCCACAATATCCTTCCCGCCATCCTCGGCAAGTACAAGATGTACGCCTATAACTTCGTCGACGAGAACCGCAAAGAAGCTCTCTACTGGCGCGACGTCGGCACCCTCGAGGCCTATTACGACGCCAACATGGACGTGGCCGCCGTCTCCCCCATCTTCAACCTCTACGACAACAGCTGGCCCATCCGCACCCGCGTACGCCAGTACCCGCCCGCCAAATTCGTCTTCGGCGAGCCCGGCCGTACCGGCATGTCCATCAACTCGCTGGTCTCCGGCGGCTGCATCGTCTCCGGCGCTGTCGTCCGCGACTCCGTCCTCTCCCAGGATGTCCGCGTCAACTCCTACTCCGAGGTCGACTCCAGCATCGTCTTCACCCACGTCAACATCGGCCGCCACTGCCGCATCAAGCGCGCCATCATCGACCGCGACGTCCACCTGCCCGAAGGCACCGTCATCGGCTACGACCCCAGCGACGACCGCAAAAACTACTTCGTCACCCCCGGCGGCCTCACCGTCGTCACCCGCGACTACTCCCTCTACGAAAACCCCGTCGCCCCCGACTTCCTCCAGGAACGCCGCGAATAGACGGGGCCCGTTGGACTGTTCTTGCGGTGATGCTATCTCGCCGACCGCTTTACGCTGGCCGCTGGCCGCTGGCCGCTTTTCGCCTGACCGCTTTACCCCTGACCGTCCTACCCCCAACCGCCTTCCCTGACGTTTTTCCCCTGAACGCTGATCGCTGATCGCTGTACCCTGTAAGGAATGGGCGCCGGCTTCGCATCCACTGACCGCTTCCTCGCTG
Organism: Acidobacteriaceae bacterium; assembly: GCA_030041435.1. Lineage (GTDB taxonomy): Bacteria > Acidobacteriota > Terriglobia > Terriglobales > Acidobacteriaceae > Palsa-343. The sequence goes on along the minus strand of JASHNW010000065.1, from coordinate 13,172 downwards.
AAGTAAAAGAAAATAAACTCCGCCCCGGCTACATCCTCATCGGCGACGACGTTTTCCTCTACGAGCGCTGCCGCAAGGCTGTCCTCGCCGCCCTCGTGCCCGCCGATTTGAGAGACTTCTGCCTCTCCGACATCGACCTCGCCGAAACCACCATCTTCGAGACCCTCGACCGCGCCCAGACCCCCTCCCTCATGGCGCCCTTCCAGGTCCTCTTCGTCCGCAACCTCAAAACCCTCTACACCCGCGGCGCAAAAAAAGAAGAATTCGCCGCCCTGGAGGCCTACTTCCGCTCCCCCAACCCCCAGGCGCTCCTCGTCTTTGTCGCCGACCACATCCGCATCCCCTCCGATCCGCGCCGCATGGACATGCAGGATAAGGACCGCTACGAGCGCATCCGCGAAACCCTCGGCGACTGGTGCGGCGTAGTTGAGCTGGCCCGCGTCGACGAAGCCGACGCCCTCAAATGGATCGCCGCCGAAGCCAAGCGCCGCGACATCCAGGTCGACCCTGACGCCGCCCGCGAGCTGGCCGACGCCCTCGGCGCCGACATGATGCTCATTGCGTCAGAGCTCGAAAAGCTCGTCCTCTTTGTCGCAGCTAAACGCCGCATCACCCTCGGCGACGTCGAAACCATGGTCCTCGCCGCCAAGCAGCGCTCCCTCTACGAGCTCACTGACGCCATCTCCGCCCGCGACCAGGCCCGCGCCGTCTCCCTGCTCCACGGCCTGCTCAACGCCAGCGACGGCGGCGAGGACTCCGCCATCGGCCACCTCTACATGCTGGCCCGCACCTTCCGCCAGATGCTCGTCATCCTCGAGAAAAACGTCCGCGACTCACGCGCCATCTGGCAGGCCCTCTGGCAGGGCTTCCGCATGCCCCCCTTCGCCGCCGAAGACGTCATCCGCCAGGCCCGCCGCTACAAATCTCGCCGCGACCTCATGCGCGCCCTGCGCCTCATCGCCCGCGCCGACCTGGAGCTCCGCTCCCAACCCCCCGACAAGCGCTTAGTCCTCGAGCGCCTGGTGCTGGAGCTAGCCTCCGACCCCAAACCCTCCGCCCTCACCGCCATCTCCCCCCAGTACGCGATGGAGTGGTGAGCGCGCACCGCGAGCAAAGCTCGCTGGGACATGCGCCAAATGGCCCCCTCAGTTTGGCTTCTTTTCCGATCCTGGAGGAACTGGCTGCGTGGGCGGGGAGGGAGGCGCAGGCCTGCCGAGCACATCGAGGTCAGCTTCCGGCAAGCCAACTCGCCGAATCGCGTCAATCAAGAACGAAACCGGCGTCATTCCAGCCACATCGGAGCCCAAGAGGCTTATCGACTGGGACCCTAAGAGAATTGCCCTTCGATTTGTAGGATTATTGCTAAAGAGAAAAGCCGACGGCACGAAGTATATCGGCGACCCGCTGTTGCCCGGCACGAGATTTGCAGCGATCAACCACTCCGACAAGTCCTTAGCCGCACAAGTTGGGCAACAGGGCACGCCGATCTTTTCGCCCGGAATACTCGAGACATACCCAAACTTGAAAACTGGGTAGTTTCTCCTCTTACCGGAAACACCAACTAACAACCCCGCCGAGACGACCTGATCGCCGGTCTTTACTTGCTTCAATTCTTCGTCGGAAGGAAAATACCTGATACTTACAGCTTGGTTTTCGATACCCAAGCCGTCCAAAAGGCGTCCGTTCAGGGGAATCACAGCCACATCCGCTGAATCGTCTTCCGGATACTTCCACATGGCAGGCGAATTCGAAATGATCACGTCGACAACACCCTCGTTGTCCTTATTGGGGTCATACACGGCCTTGTTGAAGTATGCATGCAGCTCCATCGGAGCAGCGGGGCAACCGACCCATCCAGGATCCACCATGTGGCGAGCAGTCGCGAGAAGAACGTAGTCCCCTCCGCCCTTGTGAGGGACGCTAACCAGAAACCCTGTTCCATAAGGTCGGAGGCTGCCGGACGTACAATCCGACGGTACTGGATTGAGCTGGTTGCAGGGCACCTCTATGAACACCACGTTTCGTCGAAGCATATCGATGTTGATGTTCTGGAATCCCTGCCCCATCGCGCAGGGGGCCGACACGCAACAGAGTAAAAACAGGAATATCCGACAGCAGACCGCAGAGCAGCGTCCCACGGCGACCTCCAATTTCTTTCCCGTCATGTTTACTGCTGATTACGGCGCTGAACCAAGCGTAGCCAAAAGACAAATTAGCTCAAGGCTCAGAAACCAATCGCTCTCACCTTATACCCTAGAGCCCTGCGCCTCGAAATCCCCACCCGGCCCCTTCTCGGCCTACCTTTTCGACTGCGACGGCACAGTCGTCGACTCCATGCCCCAATACGCCATGGAGTGGTAAGAACGGGCGCCCCTTGCTCCCAATCTGGGAACACGATATTCTCAAGAAGTGAGAGTGATCGCACGCGGCACCCTCAACCAGTTCGTTAGAAACAGAGTCGCGCCGAGCCTCCGCAGCGCCGTCAAAGGTCATCTGGACGCGTGGTACGCCGAGGTCGCGAAAGCCTCGTGGGGCAATTCGGCCGAGTTGAAGCGGCAATACAGCTCAGCCAGTATTGTTTCCTCCGAACGCGTGGTTTTTAACATCAAAGGGAACGATTATCGGCTGGTCGCCGCGGTCAACTATCAATTTCAGGTCTTTCTCATCATCTGGATAGGCACACACCGGGAATACGACAAAATCGATGTCGAGAAGGTTCGTTATGACAAGAAACGCTATACGTGTTCGCCCGATTCGAACTGAGGCCGATCACGACGCCGCCGTCGCCCGCATCACCGAACTGATGGGAGCCGTGCCAGGAACTCCGGAAGGCGACGAATTGGATGTGCTTGCCACCCTGGCAGACGCCTGGGAAGCCAGGAACCATCCCATCGACCCACCAGACCCAGTCATGGCAATTCAGTTTCGTATGGAACAGCAGGGCTTGACTCGGAAAGACCTGGAACCGATGCTCGGGAGCCGTGCGCGGGTTTCGGAAGTGCTTACCGGGAAGCGGAAGCTCACCATTGGAATGATTCGGCGCGTGCGGTCCGGACTCGGGATATCTGCCGATCTGCTCATCGACTCCGCTTCCACCAATTACCGACGAAGCGCTGGCCGGCATCCGGGCGTCCCCACTTTTTCACAGGCTCAAAATTCCTCCGCTGCTCGTCTCGGGAGCGCGATGAGGAATCGCCGTGTGACCGCACGGTAAGCGCCCGCAGCGCGAGTCAGTTTTTGCCGCAGGTGCCGTGACGCATCTGGATCCTTCATGAGTTCGACCTTCTCTCACCGCCCCACAGCCGACTGATAATCCGCCGGCACGGTAAACAGCGAAGCATCAGGCTCCGCCCTGCTCAGCTGCGTCACCGTCATCGTCACGCTGCCCGTGCGCGGATCGGTGTGGGTCACCGCCAGGTTCATCTTCAGGTCGTACGAGTACCAGTACTCGTCCGTTACCACCATGTCCTGCCCCGTGCCGCTGGCCGCGCCCGGGATGGTCTGCGTCTCGCGCACGCCGTGCACCTCCATCCCCGCAATGGTGCGCGTCCCCAGATCCTTCTCGCCGGCAAACTGGCTTGGCGGTGCATCGCTCCCCGCGGGCGAGGCGTAGGCATCCGGCGCGTCCGTGGCCGGAGGATGGTCGACCGCGTCCACCCAAAACGTCCGATCCCTCGGATTCAGGTAGCTGGTAAGCCGCGTCTGCGGATCGTAGAGGTGCACCCGTATCAGCGGCGGCGTTCCTGTCGCCCCCGCGGGCTGAAACGCCCGCACCTCGTTGCGGATCCGCCCCTCACTGTCGCGCGCAATCATGTGACTGGTGTGGACAGTCACCGTCTTCCCGTCCGCCTGGATCACCGTCCGCTCCACGCTCACCTCGCCCACAAACGGCGCGCCCGGAATCGGCGTGACGAAGATCCCCCGCCCCCGCTGCGCCGGCGCCTGCGGAACCGCCAGCAAAGAACCGGCCGCCAGGCCCACAAGAATGAGACGCGAACGAACCGTCCGGGCGAAGACCATGCCACCCTCCGGAATACATCGTCGGCCCACAGAATAGCCCGTCCTCAGGCGGCCCATCAACCCGCCGCGCTACCAGCATGATCGTTGAATGCGCCCGATAGCCGGCCCCCCGATCGGCCGCCTGCGGTTCCTGTGCACTGTGCACTGTCAACTATCCCCTATACCCTGTAACCATGCCCCTCACCCTTCCCCCCGGCCCCTTCTTGGCTTACCTCTTCGACTGCGACGGCACCATAGCCGACTCCATGCCCCTCCACTACATCGCCTGGAAGACCGCCCTCGCCGAGTGGAACTGCGACTACCCCGAAAACCTCTTCTACCAGTGGGGAGGCAAGCCCATCCGCGAGATCATCGCCGAGCTGAACCAGATGCACTCGCTCTCCATGCCCGTCGAAGCCGTCGCCCACCGCAAAGAAGGCCTCTATTTTGAATTGCTTCCCAGGCTAACCGCGGTTCCCGAAGTCCTCGAGCAAATCGAAGCCGCCCACGGCCGCATCCCCTTCGCCGTCGTCTCCGGCAGCACCCGCGATACGGTCGTGGCCTCCCTCCAGGCCATCGGCCTGCTCGACAAATTCGACGTCATGGTCTGCGCCGGCGACTACAAAAGGGCGAAACCCGCCCCCGACCCGTTCCTCCTCGCCGCCGAGCGCCTCAACGTCCCGCCCCAGGCCTGCCTGGTCTTCGAGGACACCGACCTCGGCATCGAATCCGCCACCGCCGCCGGCATGGCCTCCATCCGCATCCTCCAGCCCTGGGAGCGCAAAGCCCAGCCCGCCCAGCAAGCCATCTCATCCTGAGCGGACAACAGGAATTCGCAGAAACTCAGGGAATAGAGAGAACCCTCGATGTTTTCGGGCCGAGTCTCCGCCTGCACCTGACCTTTGCGGACGGCAGAGAGGACTCTGCCCGGTTATTTACGAGACGCCGGCGATACATCCGGAGTGCTGGAATCTGGCAGATTTCAGTGGTCTTCATCAGTAATATGGCAGCAAAACCGCTTATGATTGGTGGGTTCAGATGGGCACATCTCAAGGAGTAACTTCATACCGACCGGAATACCGGTTGTTCGACTCCGGTGCCGTTGGACTGGTGGCGTTCATTTGCGGCCCTCTTCCGGGCGCTGTTCTCATTGCGATCAACTACGCCAGGATGGGGAAAGACGGCAAAGGCGTTCTTGCCGCTGTCCTCGGGCTGACTGCTACCGCACTCCTCCTTCTGACCAGGTGGAATTTGCATTCACCTTTGGGCCCCTTGGTCTCGGACGCGCTTGCTGTCCTGTTCATCATTTGCACGTGGCAGATCGCAAAAAAGATTCAGGGGAAGGCTGTTGAAGAGCACATCGCGCGCGGCGGCCAACTGGCCGCCAAATCGACCGCCTTTTTCATCGGCATAGCGACTCTGGCAGGCCTGATCGTCGTGACTGCCGCTGCCCTCTACCAAAATCCGAATCACAAAATGGTGATCATCGGAACGAGGGACCAGGTGCTTTACGCAGGCATCATGGCCACCAGGAACGAAGCCACCGCGCTCGGTAATGCGCTCAAGAACGATGAATACTTCCAGGATCGCGGAGCGGCCGTTCTGCTCACCAGAGGATTTGGCGGCACAACCATCTCGTTCGTAGTTCAGGACGGTATCTGGGACCAGGCGGGGATGCTCTCTCAGTTTGAAGAACTGGCACGAGATGTAGCTCCTGCGGTAGGCGGGCTCCCGGTTCAGGTCCGTCTTCTCGACAGCCAGATGGACGTGGAAGAGACATCGATGGTGGGCGAGGTGAAGTTCGGCGGCGTTGACGGAGTCTATTACGAAGGTTCGGCGACCAAGGCCAAGGCGCAGGCGCTCGGGCAAGGCCTCGAAGCGATGGGCTTCTTTAGCGGCAAAGGAGCCAACGTAATTCTGATCAGGCATGCTGATGGCACGACTCTCGCATTCGTCCTAAACCACGGCTGGGACAATCCCAAAATGGTAAGCAGTTTTGAAGCCATCGCGCGCCAAGTTGCTCCCGCTGTAGGCGGTCTACCCATCAACCTGCAACTTGTAAGCACAAAAATCCAGTTAGAGAAGGACGAGGTGATCCAATAGGTAGGGAGCCGGCGGTGCGAATTTCCACCTTTTGTCATCGTGCAGCGGTGCAGGACGGTCTGTCGGCCTTCCGGTACTATCGCTCACAGCGGCACCGCGCTCCTAATCCCTAATCCCTAACCCCTAATCCCTGCTCCTTATGACCTTCGTACCGTGCCCGCAGCCGATTTTCCTTGCCTCAAATTATTCGCCCTCCTTATTCTGAGAAGAAGGAAAGCCCTGTCTGGCCCGACATGCCGACAGGGCTTTTGCTTTCGCGGCTGCGGTCGCGGTTTTTATAGCAGTTTCGGAATTGGTGTAGACCGAAGGCATAAGCTCAAGTGGCTCTTTAATCGAGAAAAAGCCACTCTGTACCAGCCTCAAAAAGTCTGCGTATATTCCGAAACTGCTCCGGTACGCTGCGCTCGGCACCATGAACGCTCGTGCTCACCCCGGCCCAAACCGGAGGGATATCGCTCTTTGAGATGACCGGACCAACGAACCAGCATGCGGGCAGGAGTTGCCGGTCTCAAAGTTGTCAGCACACCCCACCCATGCCCAAGTCTCGTGAAATGAACGACCATCCCGCAGTGCGATCCAGGGGGGAACAGGGGGCAGGCAGATGGCCCATACAAGTCTTCTCGTGGCTTGTGTGGGAACGCACACAGCGACCGTTCTAAGCCTTTTGCCTTCTATTACTTGGCCGTAAGTGCCCTGCTTGCCATATATACGTGTTAAGACCGCATGAAGTACTGCCTTTCCCACACATGCGAAATTGCGGAAAAAAAATTTACGCGGCCCGAACCCTGATCGCCGAACGCTGATAGCTGATCGCGATCACCTGATCATTCGCAGCCGTCAACGCACACAGCGACTGTTCTAAGCCTTTTGCCTTCTATTATCTGGCTGTAAGTGCCCTGCTTGCCACACATATGTGTTAAGACCACATGAAGTACTGTCTTCCCCACACATGCGAAATCGCGAAGAAAAAATTTACGCGGCCCGAACCCCGATTGCTGATCGCTGATCGCTGACCGCTGTCCGCTAATCCCCGTCCCCATCCTTATCCCGGGCTACCGGCCGCAGCAGCATCGCCGGCACCGGCTTCGAGCCCATCGCGTCCTTCCACAGGATGATGTTCAGGGCCTGCGTCGGCGCCTGGTCCTCATGGCTGAAGTCCATCTTCGCCGATTCCTTCGCCCCCACCGCCTTCTTTGTATTCGCCGTGTAGATCAGCCCGTTGTCCCGGTTCCGGTAGTCCGCATCGAACGCCGGCTGGTCACCCGCCCCCGTAAATTCCGGCGCCATCAGCGGCGCCAGCGCGTCGTTATTGTTCATCGGCGGGCAGCCCAGCAGCGTCAGCATGGTATGCACCGTGCTCACCGTCGTATAGAACGTATGGTCCACAAACGGCTGGCCTTGCCGCGGCGAGTACTTGCTCACCACCAGCGAGATCGACCGGTGCGCGTCCACGTGGTCCGCCCCGTCCTGGGCATCGTCCTCGAGGATGAAGAACGCCGTCGAGTCCCAGTACGGGCTGTGCGAAACCGCATCCACCGCGCGCCCCACTGCCAGGTCGTTGTCCGCCACCGAAGCCCGCGGCGTCGGCGATCCCGGCCGGGTCCCCGCCGTGTGATCGTTCGGCAGCCGCAGCATCACAAAGTTCGGCATCGTGTCGTGCCCCGCCTTCAGATCCGCCACCCACTGGTTGAAGTGCCCCAGAAACTCGTTCACCCGCAGCTGGTCGGGAAAGCTGAGGTTGAAATCCGGGTACAGCGGATCGAAGTGCCCCACCAGCTCCGGCTTCGTCGCCACGTTTTTGTAGATCAGCGGAATCGGCCACGGATAAGGACTAATCCCGCCTCCATAATTCGCGGGAATCGGGTCGCCCTTGCGGATGTACGGATGGGGGCAGTAATGCGTCCCCTCCGGAGTGCCCTCCTCGGGCAGCGCGTTGGCAGGCGGCGTTCCCGCCTTCTCGCAGAACTGCGTCGAGATGTACTCCCCGAAGTGATAGAGCGACTTGCCGTTCCGCGCCAGGTCCGTCCAGAGATACCCGCTCTCCGGCTCGTTGACGTCCGGAATGTGCTCCAGAAGTGGATACCCCTCCTCCGTCACGCCCTCAAAGTCGTACGGCCGCTCTTTCCCGCGGTAGCCCACCTGCCAGGTGAACTCCGTGTAGTCGCTGGTAATGGCCGCCGTCGACCACACATGCCCGTCGCCGGAAACCTCGCCCGAATCGTAGAAATTGTCCAGCACCCCGAACTGCCGCGCCAGCGCATGAAGATTCGGCGTGATGTCCTCGCCGTACATGGTCAGCGCCGGATCGCCGTCGCCCGCCCCCAGGTCACCGAGAATCTGATCGTAGGTCCGGTTCTCCTTAATGATGTAAATAATGTGCTTGATCGGGTTGTCCCCACCGTGGAACTCGATCTTTTTCTGTGCGGCGTACATCAGGTTGTTCGTCATCGCCTGTGTCGTCAGCTCGCGCAGGTTGCTCCGTGCATCCGTCAGATCGATCGTCGCCAGCGACCCGTGCAGCAGCGTCGCAATGTAGGTGTGCGGCCGATTCAGCCGATTCTTAAGGCTCGGCGCCGGATTCGCCGGTTTCGGCTGCGGCGCCGCGTTCGGTCCCGTCCCCTCGCCCTTCCCCGTCGCCACGTACAGCTGGTCGCCCTTTACCGCCAGCGCCGTCGGATACCACTCCGTGGGGATGAACCCGATGGGAATCCCCGGCACATTCCCCAGGACCGTCCCGCTCAGAACGAAAATCGCTACGGCGTCCGACCCCGAGTTCGCCACGTAGAGCGACTTTCCGTCCTCGGAGAGCGCCACGGCGTCCGGCATCGCCCCAAAATAAGCCTGCCCGGGCAGCCGTGTGTCGAACGATTGGCCCAAACGCATTTTCGGCCCCGACAAGTCCACCGCCGTCACCGTGTCGCGATTCGAGAGCGCAACGTACAGCGTCCTGCCGTCGCTGCTGAGCGCCATCGCCACCGGATGCGAGCTGGGACCGATGTCGTACCGCGGAGGAAGCAACTGCAACTGCCCCACCACCTTGCCGCTTTTCAAATTCAGCTCCGCCACCGCCGACCCGTTCCACAGCGAAACCCACGCGCGCTGCCCGTCGGCGCTCGCCACCACGGCGATGGGATAGGTCGTCGGAATCACCGGCCCATCGGACAAATCGAAGCGCGTCTCCAGCTTGCCCGTCGCGGCGTCGATCAGCAGCGCATCGTCGGAGTACTCGTCGGCCACCAGCAGCTTCTCCGCGCCATCCGCGCCCTGCACTACCGCCAGCCCCGCCGGCGCCGGAATCGCCTCGTCCGTGGTTAGCTTCATCGGCCCATGATGCTGCGTCTTCCCCTCCTCCAGCTTCCGCATCGGCACAGGAATCAGCCGCTCCTCGGTCAGCGCGTCCGCTCCTGCAGCGTCCGGAGTGAAGCGGTATACGCCGATGGCATTGCCCGTCTGGTCCGGCTTGCCGCCCTCCGGCTCGCTGATCGAATCGAAGCTGACGTACAGGTGCTTCCCGTCCGCGGAGAACGCGATCCCCGAATACAGCGTCTGCGGCGCCAGCACTTCCGTCAGCGCGATCGGATAATCCGTCAGCTTGCCGGTCTGCGTATCGAGAATAGCGATGGACTGCTCGTAGTTCGACTCCACGGTGCCGAACCCGGCGTTCACCAGCGCCAGATAGCGGTGATCCGGCGACCACGCCGCGCCCATCGGCAGGCTGTTCAGCCGCTGGGGCGAACCTGGCACAGGCCCCTCGATCTGCTTGCTGCTGGGCAGATGGATCGTTTGCCCCGCACAAACCGACACCGCAAGACACAGAAACGAGAAACAGGCTGGGCGCAGGAACAGGGAAGCCTTCATCGCGTCTTCATCCTCTTCGACATGGTTGAACAATTCGTAAACCGGCCGGGACGGCCTCAACCGTCGGGCAACCGGCTTACAAAAGTGTTACATCAATGCCCCGGTCCTCGCTGATACGGTGAAAGAAACGCCGCTTTTCGACGCGCGCGGATTTTAAATCCTCCTTCGGAATCGATCGCTCCATGGCGCCTCAGTTACTGGAAACACCTGTCTCTTCGCCTTCCGTCGTTGCGCGTCCGGCTCTCCCACCGCAGCCCGTTATGCCCAGGCTTGGCCGCAAAGCCCAGGGCGGCAAACTGAGCTGGATCACCACCATCTTCATGGTGCTCTTCCACATCGGAGCCATCGCCGCGCTCTTCATGTTTACCTGGAAAGCTCTGGCCTGCGCCGTCGTCCTCTGGGTGCTCGCCAACAATGTCGGCATCGGCATGGCCTACCATCGCCTGCTCACGCATCGCGGCTATCGCGTTCCCAAATGGCTGGAATATGCCATGACTGTTTGCGCCACGCTGGCCCTCGAAGGCGGACCCATCTTCTGGGTCTCGCTCCACCGCGTGCACCATCAGCTCTCCGACCACGAAGGCGACCCCCACACCCCGCATGAAGGCGGATGGTGGGCGCACGTCGGCTGGATCCTCAGCGGCGATTCCCTCAACGCCGAAACCGACGCGCTTGCCCGCTACGTCCCCGACCTCACCCGCGACCGCTTCTACGTCTGGCTCAGCAGATTCCACTGGGTTCCGCTTGTCGTTGCCGGCCTGGTATGCTTCGCCGTCGCCGGCTGGCCCGGCCTCTTCTGGGGAATTTTCCTGCGCACCACGCTCGGCCTGCACGCCACCTGGCTCGTCAACTCTGCCACCCACATGTGGGGCTCGCGCCGCTTCCAGACCCGCGACGACTCGCGCAATAACTGGTGGGTCGCCCTGCTCACCGGCGGCGAAGGCTGGCACAACAATCACCACGCACATCCGGTTTCCGCGCGCCACGGCCTCAAGTGGTATGAGCTCGACCCCAATTACTATGGCATCTGGTTGCTGAAGAAACTTCGCCTGGCGCGCGAAGTCAAAATCGCCCAATACGATCCGCACAACCCGCGCCCTGCCGGAGCGGCCTAGAAGCCGGACATCCGAGAGGCAAACGGCGAAGCCTATCCGCGCCTGGAGCTGGTTTCACAAACCAGGATGACCGGGAAGCCGCGGGTGAAACCCGCCTCCGAAGCGGGTGTCCGGCTCTTTGCCGAAACCCGGGCGCGGCAGCTTGAGACCACTTCTAATATCGGTGGACACGCTGCGCGTAATCCGTCTCGGAGAACCTCAAAATGAAATCGATGTGGCCTGGAGTTGGACCATTGAGCGCCGGCCCTCGCATCGGATAGTCCCGGTCGGAGACGAGCCTCTCGTTCGGCGTCCACGTATAGTCCCGTAATGCGCTGCCGTCGTCGTCGGTAAATTGCACCTCCACCGAGGTGACGGGCAGCGTTGGAAGCCCATGGAACTGGAACTTGAATCCGGCGTCGTAGTTCCCGGATCCATCGGAGTACGCCGCCAGATAGTCGCCGCTATAGGTCAGCGAAGAGCAGTAGGACTGCACGATCTTTTCCCATGTCTCGGAAGTAAGAACGTAATTCGCCTTTGCGGTTCCGGAGGGCAGGTACACGGCGACATCGATGTTCTGCGGATCGCCCGCCGTCTGCGGCGCCTGGTACTCCGTGCCCCAATAGGAATAGACGGCCTTCAGAGTTGAATAGGCCGGCCACTGATCCGCGTAGTGTACGTGTACCCTCGCCATACCGCTGTTCATGCGGACGGTTGTCACGACGATGGCGCCCTGCAGTGCATTGCCGGAAGTATTCGTTATCTGGAGATTGTCTCCCTGGTAAGTGCCGTCCCAGGAAGGCAGGTATTGCACCGAAACCGCATTCGGGATTTCGTTGCGAGTCAGGTTTTCGGCAATCGTCTGCAGACTCCCGATCGACCCATCCAGCCGATCTTCGGTTCCGCGAAGTTGTTGCTCGAGGTCTGCTTTTTCCCCCTCACTGAACCCCCGCTGAACAAATTCGTTCCACGCCTGCCGATTCGCCTGATCGTCGTTCTGGAACGCATTGGCCAGTATCTGGTAACCGCTGGGCTTCACTCTGTCGATGTAGCCTATCTCTTCCAGAATCAGGAGACCGGCACTGGAATCCGTTTCGATGCTCGTCCAGGCCTTTCCCAGTTCGGGGTCGTCGAAGTTCAGCGACCGGTTCTTATACAGCTCCAGCAGGCGAGCGGACTGCGCATCGTAGTCCATTGCCTGCAACTGAGGGTTCTCCATCAGCGGAGTTCCGGCAATGATCGCCGCCTTCCGGAGTTCCTCCCAGCGAGCCGCCGTTTTCTGTTCGTCCAGGCGCGCAGATAACTCGGGCAGATCGACCGTGATCACATGCCGCACGAAAACGACACCCGCGATCAGGACGAGCAAAATGCCCAGAAGCCAAGCGAACGCAGTCTTGCCGCTGTCAGCCATGGGGTTTCCCGGCGGGGAGGTTGGATGATGCGCGATTATCTCACAGCCGCATTTTTCGTCAGTGCGGCCTCGTCCGGACGCGCGCCCCTCCTCTGGCCCCTGACCCTGCGGCGTATCGTAAACCTGGGAGCCGTGCAATCCCCATGCGCCTGAGCGGACGACGTCGCAATATGGTCCTCTTCACCCTGCTCGGGGTGTGCCTTATTGGCGTTGCCGTTGCCCTCAACGTCAGCTGGATCCTCCTCAACTGGCGCCGCATCGTCCCCCTCGCCCTCGGCATTCCCTTCTTCGCCCTGCTCATCGTCGGCGTGGCGCTGAACACCATCTTCCTCGTCCGCGAAGTCCGCCGCAACGAGCGCCACGACGCCTTCCTCAGCGCCGTTACCCACGAGCTTAAGACCCCAGTCGCCTCCATCCGTCTCTACGTCGAAACCCTGCAGCGCCGCCAACTCGACGACGCCCAGCGCAGCGAGTTCTACTCGCGCATGCTCGCCGACAGCGACCGCCTGATGGCCACCGTCGAGCAGGTGCTCAAAGCCGGCGAAGTCGGCCAGCGCGCCCGCTCCCACGTCCGCGTCCCCGTCGACATGCGCGCCCTCGCCGAAGATTGCATCCGCCTCACCCTGGCGTGCAATCATCTCGACGACAATGCCATCACCCTCACCATCGCAGGGACCGGCCTGTCCACGCCTGCTCTCCCCGGCTCT
>JASHNW010000064.1 GCA_030041435.1 Acidobacteriaceae bacterium | reverse complement strand
CCGCCTGCCACAGCGTCGCAGGCAGTTTCCCCCGCCCCGTGCGCGCGCTCCTGAACTGCTCAAACTGACGCTCCAGCTGGATAACTGAATCCGGAACAGCAGCCTTCCTGGGTCTCATCGTCAGCCGCCCCTTCAGCGACTGACTCAACCTACCAGCCCCGCCCCGCTCAAATCATGCACCCTTGCCGAAAGGACACAATCAACCGAAGGTCTCTGCCCTGCTGCATTACAAGCTGGAAGGCTTTTCGGTGGAGCGGCTGATGCGTTTTCTGGTGGCTCTCGGCCAGGATGTTGAGATCGTAGTGAAGGCGAAGCCCCGCTCCCGCTCTGCACGCATTGCCGTCTGCGCGGCCTGATCCTGCGAGCGTAGATTTGGCTCGGCCTACTAAGTTCCCGGCTCGCTGCGCTCGTTGTGGAGCAAGACACCATCCTAAGCCTGACGGCTTAGGGTCGTGACGTGAAGAACCTCACTACGAAGAGCGCTCGAACTAGCCCGGACATGATTCGACCTCGTTCGAGTATTGTTCAAGGACATTGTCAGTCTGACGGAGGTTTCCCCTGAGCGGCGCGGACCATTAACAGGGCAAAATATCCCCGCAACCGATGTTGTTGCAAGAACATAGCAGAATGCGCGCAGGCGCGACAAATTCCGCCAGAATACATCTAAATAAGTGTGACGATTCGCTTCTACATTGGCGCATGGCGGGAACCATGGCAGCGATGGATTGAACAGCAGGAAACGGATTCCTTTACCGCCGAGGATTCCTATATGCTGCGGCAGATGCACATTCTGCCGCCGGATTGCAAAGAAGAGAAGGCGTATCAGAAGGCGCATGAAAAATCCGCTTCGGTCCCCGCATCCTCGGTATGTTGACTCGCGATCGCGCGGTCGAGTCAGAAGAGTCAAACGAAACAGTTGGAATGATTGATTACAAGCAGATGGAAAAGCCGCTTCTCTCCTTTAGCCCGCTCGGCGTCTCCTCCAACATCGTCAACACAGAAAACTCTTCGATCAGGATGTAATATGCCCCTGCAAACCCCGCGCCTCAGAGCGACCATCTACTTGCATCTGTCCAGCCGACATCTCAGCGCCACGGCCAGTCCTCTGGATGCGCTCACTCTCATTGAACCGCGAGGGCGAACCGCGCGGAGCTGAACTGGCCGCCTCCTGAGGTGGCCGATATCATCCGCAGCACAGGAGACTCCTTCCTGGACCGCAGCCATCGCTGGATCACCTTTCAGCACCGCAAGGTCCTGCTTGCTATCCCGCGCTGCCGGACCGCTGCGCTGGGTGGTCACCGTGACCGCTGCGCCGACTGCGGCCATGTCGCCATCTCTTATAACTCGTGCGGTGATCGGCATTGCCCGCGCTGTCAGGGCAACGCCCACTTGCGCTGGCTTCAGGCGCGGGAAGAGGAACTGTTGCCCACACGCTACGTGCATGCGATCTTCACTCTGCCGCGCGAAGTCGCTCCGGTAGCGCTGCAGAACAAAAAACTCATCTTCAACCTGCTGTTCCATGCCAGCGCCGAAACGCTGCTGGAAATCGCCCGCGACCCGCGCCATCTGGGCGCCGAGATCGCCTTCTTCAGCGTGCTGCACTCGTGGGATCAGCGATTGCTGTTCCATCCCCATGTCCATTGCATCGTGGCTGCCGGCGGACTGGCTCCCGATCATGACAGATGGATCAGTTCTTCGTACCGATTCTTCATGCCCATCGCCGTGCTCAGCCGCGTCTTCCGTGGTAAGTTCTTCACCGGACTCAGAACTGCTTTTCATCGCGGCGATCTCCACTTCCACGGCAGCCTGCGGTACCTCGCAGAGCCAAGCGCTTTTCGCGCCTGGCTGCGAACCCTCTTCCGTCACGACTGGATCGTATACGCCAAGCGCCCCTTCGGCGGACCTGAGCACGCGCTGCGCTATCTCGGCGCTTATACCCATCGCGTCGCCATCTCCAACTCGAGACTCATCGCACTCGAGCACGGCAACGTCACCTTCCGCTGGCGCGACTCCGCGCATGGCAACAGGAAGAGACTTATGACCCTGCCCGCAGATGAGTTCCTGCGCCGCTTCCTGCTGCATCTGCTCCCCCGCGGCTTCGTCCGCATCCGCAACTTCGGCTTCCTCGCCAACCGCCGCCGCGCAACCCTGCTGCCCCTCTGCCGTCAACTGCTGCATGCTTCCGCGGAAGGTACTCCGATCCCGCCACGACGCGGGGTTCACTCAACACCAAAGTGGCATTGCCCGATGTGTGGCGGAGCCATGCATTTCATCGAACGCATCTCCTCCGCCCGACTCCTGCTCCGCGCTCCTCCACCAACTGTCGAGTGTGCCGCATGAACCGCTGTCTCCACCAAAGCTCACTCCGCGCCCGCCGGCGCGTCCGGCAAATCCCTGCCCGGATCCCGCGGCATCACCCCGATCGCAGGCTTCGCCTTGCCTCCAAGGACCACCGGTCATGCACTCTTTGCCTCCGTCCCATCCCGCGGCGCCACTCATCTGCCCCATAACCGCAGTTGCTAACCCTGTAGCACCGCTCACACCCATTGAATTGACATAGGTGCCTACATCCGCGGCGGATTCCTTCAAGTCGCTGTATCTGCAGCGCCCGCACAACGGTCGGCCACGACGAAGCTCAACGTCCGAGCGCTCCAGATACAACCCAAAGACGTTAAAGGTACCAACCCACAGAGCGCCCGGGATCCGACAAACAGTGAGCTTCCCCTAAGTTTCGAAAAGCTTGTCAATCCCCTCCCGACGACCTATGTCGGACCGCCAGGTTCTGACGGGCGCTCTGCAGTTTCAGGAGCGTTAGCTTGCGAGCCTCGTCTCGCGAGCACTCGATGTGGCGAGCAAGTTGTTCCGCAGCCTTGCTGAAGGCGCGCTCGCGCAGGGAACTGAGCATGGAGGCATGCTCCCGAAACGTTGCCACGATGCGAGCGTGCTGGGTGAAGTCAAGGCGGCGCACGATGCGGATGCGGTCCGTGACCTCCGCGTGGACGCGCGCAAATTCCGAATTACCTGAGGCAGCCACAAGGCTACAGTGAAAGTCCTCATCCCAGGAGGCCACCTGGCGCCCGTCTGTGGTCTGCTCCTCTGCAGGAACATTCCAGCGTCTTTCCAGAGGAGTCAGAATGAGATCCAGCTTCTCGTCGTCCAGATTCTCCATGCGCCGCACGGAGGCTTGCTCCAGCAGGATGCGCAGATCATACAGCGCGTCCAGCTGCTCGAAATCAAGAGGACGAACTTCCCAGCCACTGCGGAAATTAACGGCGAGAAAGCCCTCGCGCTGCAGCCGGTACAGCGCCTGGCGCACCGGGGTTCGGCTCGCGCCGGTACGATCCGCGACTTCTCCTTCGGTGAAGCGGTCCCCCGGCAGCAACTGGAATTCGAAGAGCTCCGACTTCAGCTGCCGATAAACGGATTCCGCGAGGTTCTGTGCGCGCGGCCGGGATGGTGTGGGAGTTGCCATCAGGAAGGGTACGGTTCGATTATTGCCAAAATATCACCAGTAGCTACCAACTGGCCCACAGCGCAGCAGATGGCTTTCACCACACCACGAATGGGAGCGGCGACCGCCATCTCCATCTTCATGGCTTCGACCAGAAACAGGGTCTGATTGGCCTCCACGCGCTCCCCGGGGTTCGCGAGCTGCTTCCATACACTGCCATGCACGGGAGCAATCACGCGGTGTCCGCCGGGAGTCCGGGGTTCCTCCACTGCAGTGGGCGGCTCCTGGGCAGTCGCGGAAAAGGCTTCCTGCTGTTTCCAGTGAGCGACCTCGATCATGAACGCGGCGTGCTGGCGCTCGCGAAAGTCTGCGATGCTGGACTGATTGTCGCGCAGAAAACGCCGGTACGCGGCGAAATCGAAGACCTCATCCTCGATGAGGATGGAATGCCGTCCGCGGCGGAACTCCTCGCGCAGGTGCGCCAGGTGCGATTCCCCGACGGGATAAAACGCGATCTGATCGAAGAAGCGCAGCAGCCAGGGTTTTTCCGGATGAAACTGCGGGTTGTGCAGAAAGCGGTTCCAGATGGGAAGGGTGCGGCCTACGAGCTGGTAGCCGCCGGGCGAATCCATGCCGTAGATGCATAAATACATTCCGCCGATGCCGACGGTTCCCTCCGCAGTGAAGGTGCGGGCGGGGTTGTACTTGGAGCTAAGCAGGCGATGGCGGGGATCGAGGGCGACAGCGCAGGGCGCGCCAAGATAGACATCGCCAAGGCCCAGAACCATGTAGCGGGCCGCGCAGACGGAGTTGCGGACGTCGGCCTGTGAACCAAGGCCGTTGATGCGGCGAAGAAACTCGACATTGCCGGGTAGCCACGGCGCGTGCGCGCGCACCGTTTCCCGATAGCGCTGCACGGCGGCCAGGGTTGAGGAATCGTCGAAGGCGAGAGGCAGATGCACGACCCGAGTGGGGATTTTGAGATCCGCAACGTCGGGCAGACGTTCCTCGATTCGCCGCAGATGGCGGATGAGTTCGATCTGCTGCAGCCTGGAGCTGTCATAGCGAATCTGCAGGGAGCGGACGCCGGGGGAGAGCTCCTCAACCGGGAGCTGCGCCTGGCGGATGGCGTTCATGAGGAGGTGCACGCGCAGGCGCAGCGCGAGATCGAGGACGTCTTCTCCGTACTCGAGCAGGATGCGGCAGTCGCCTGCCTGGCGCCACTGCACGCGCGGATGATGATCGTGCGCGGCGCGCTCGGCGAGGATGGCGGCGGAGGGAATGGGTGCGGGGGGCAAAGCCGGAACCGGCGCGGAGGCAGGGGGCGGCACCAGATCGCGGATCGACTGCCGCTGCGCCGCCTCAAGCGCAAGGGCATCTTCACAGCGCACTGGCAGAAAGCAAATTGTGTCTCCGGGCCGCGCCTGGCCGATCTTCCAGAATTCGGCCTGGGCGACGGTGAAGGGGCAGACAAAGCCGCCGAGGCTGGGGCCGTCGCGCCCGAGGATGACGGGGCTGTCGCCGGTGAAGTTGACGCTGCCCACCGCGTAAACGCAGTCGTGGAGGTTGGAGGGATGCAGGCCGGCTTCGCCTCCGCTGCTGCGCGTCCACCCGGGCCGCGGGCCGGTAAGCCGCACGCCGAGCCGGTTGGAATTGTGGTGCACCTCCCATTCGGCCGCCAGCAGGCCGGCAATCGAATCCCGCGGGAAGTAGTCGGGCGCCCCGTGCGGCCCGTGGAGAACGGCAATCTGCCAGTGCTTCCCGTAGACGGGAATCATCGCGACCGGCAGCGCACGCGGATCGGCGATGGGCGGCGGCGTTTCGCAGGCGGGCAGGTTCGGATCACAGATCCGCAGGACGTCACCGGCGCGGAGCACGCGTCCTCCATGGCCGCCAAATTGCCCCAGAACAAATGTGGAGCGGCTGCCCATAACCACGGGGACATCGAAACCGTTGCGCACCGCCAAATACGTTCGGAATCCGCTCAAAGCCGGACCCAGAGCGAGCACCTGTCCGAGACGGACGCGCACCGGGCTCCACATTGCGATCGGAACGCCGTCGACAGTGGGCGCGCAGTCGGCCCCCGTCAGGGCGATTACGGCTTCGCGATCGAAGCGCAGCGTCGGTCCGCGGTGCGTACACTCCAGGCCAGCAGCCTGAGGCGCGTTGCCCACGATGCGATTCGCGAGGCGAAAGGCGTAGTCGTCCATGGGGCCCGAGGGCGGGACACCGACGCTCCAGTAACCGTGGCGGCCGGGATAGTCCTGCAGGGTGGTCCACGTGCCGGGATCGAGCACCTCGATGGTGCGCGGCGCAAATGCGAAGCTATCGAGGAAGCGGATGGTGGTTTCGCCGTGAATGAAGGCGGGATGGTCAGCGATTTGCCGGAGATAGTCGAGGTTGGTTTCGATGCCGTCGATCCGTGTTGCCCCGAGCGCTGCCGAGAGGCGCGTTCGCGCCTGTTCGCGCGAGTCGCCGTGGACCACGACTTTGGCGAGCAGAGGATCGAACCAGGAAGACACCTCCGTGTGGTCTTCGATCCAGTGGTCGACGCGCACGCCCTCGGGAAACTGCACAGCCGCGATCGTGCCGGGCGAAGCGCGGAAGTTACGCGCGGGATCCTCGGCATAAATACGAACCTCAATGGCCGCGCCGCGGGGTTTCTGCTCGAGACGGTCCCAGTCCACGGCCTCGCCGGCGGCGAGGCGCACCATACACTCCACCAGATCCAGACCCGTCACCATCTCCGTGACCGGATGCTCCACCTGGAGGCGCGCATTGGCTTCGAGGAAATGGAATCCACTGCCGGAAGCGTCGCAGAGAAATTCAACGGTGCCGGAGGAGCGATAAATGATCGAGCGGCCGAGCCGCACCGCCGCGTCCAGCAGTTCCTCGCGCAGAGTCCCGGTCAGCCGCGGCGCCGGACTTTGTTCGACGATCTTCTGATGACGGCGCTGAATGGAGCAATCGCGCTCGCCGAGCGCTGCCACGCGGCCTTCCCCATCTCCAAAGATCTGAACTTCGATGTGACGCGCATGAGCGATGTGCCCTTCCAGGAAGACGCCTCGATCCCCGAACATCTGCTCCCCCAGCCGGGGGATCCGCTCGAATGCGGCGCGGAGCTCTTCGGGATTGGAGCAGCGGGCCAGTCCCATGCCGCCTCCGCCGACAGTGCTCTTGAGCATGACCGGATAGCCGAGCCGGCGGGCCCAGTCGAGCGCCTCGCCTTCGCTCGCCAGCAGAGGCGAGCCCGGCGTGAGGGCAATGCCCGCCGCTGCCGCCAGCTCACGCGCGCGGTGCTTGCGCCCGAATTCGCGAATTTGGGCCGGCGTCGGTCCGATGAAGACCACCCCCTCGGCTGCGCAGGCCTCGGCGAATTCCGCGTTCTCGGCAAGAAAGCCATAACCGGGAAAGACCGCGTCGGCACCCGAGCACCGGCAGGCATCGATGAGCCGATCGATGCGGAGGTAACTGTCGGCCGGGCGTATGCCGCCGAGCGCGAGGGCTTGGTCGGCCTCAAGCGCGTGCCGCGCGTTGCGATCGCTGTCCGCGTATACCGCAATGCTGCGGATGTTCATCCGCCGAAGTGTGCGCATCCCCCGAAGGGCGATCTCTCCGCGATTGGCGATCAGAACTTTCGAGAACAAGGTGCACTCCGGCGGGTGAGGTCGCTCGAGGAAGAAGTGCAGTGCATGCAGTATTTCTACATGAAGCAGAGGAGCGCAATGGCGCCTGGGGAGAGCGGACGGTCTGCTTTGGCCTCAAATCCTGCCTGGAGCGACTGCACTGATGGCAAGGCGTGAAAAATCACCTGGCTCGCGAAAAACTATGCCGGGTATGTGAAAAATCGCTTTACAAACCGCGCGAGATCGGGATACTCTCTTGTATACAGATCAGGGCTCGTCCGTCCCCCAGGTGGTTCGAGCTATCCGCCCCCGTCGTGCGGATGGTCTTCCTCATGCGATTTCTGACAATCAATCGAGCACCCCAGTAGCGTGCTCGTGTCTCGGGTTTCCGGCGAACGCCGGCAAACGGGACTCTGTTTCTCCGCAGGCCACGACGCCTTCCTGCTTAGCAGGCCCTGTCGCCTCTCCGTTGTCACCCGTCTGTTCACTCTGACACAAGGGGAGAAGTGTGCCACAGCTACGAATCCGTGAATCGCACGCACCTATTCGGAAGATCAGGAGATCGCTCCTGCTCGTCGCTTTGTCCGTTATCGCGATGTCTCTGCCGTTACTCGCGCAGGACTCGCCCGCGTCCAGCACACCCACCCTCGATCAGCTCCAGCAGGAAGTGCAGAACTCGATGAATCATCTGAACGAGATGCAGCAGGAGCTCGACGCTCATCAGGCCAGTGAGTCGCTTCGCCAGCAAATCAATGCAGAGCGGCAACATTTGGAGGCGATCCAGAAGCAACTGGACGAAGCAGCTACCCGCCAGAGCGGGCCGGTACAGGCTGGTGTCTCTGCCCCGGCAGGCAAGTTGAGTCCCTCTGACATCTACCGTGGCGGTTTCTTTCTCGAGTCGGCGGACAAGACGTTTTCACTCTTTGTGAATGGCCTCTTTCAGGTCAGGTATACAGGCTTCAAGCCGGCGGACAGCGTGCAGGCGCTGGGAGAGAGCTCGCAGGGCACCAACAATTTCGACGTCTATCTGGGGCGTCTCGCCCTCTCCGGATCGGTTTTTCGTCCGAACCTGAAGTACTTCCTCCAGTTCCAGGGAAGCACGGCGGGGAACGGCAGCGGCATCAGTATGCTGGACTGGTTTACCGCGGACACGATCGCAAAGGCTTTCACGATTCAGGTGGGGCGAACCGTAGCCCCCTACACCTACGAGTATTACGACAATCCATGCGATTACCTTTTCCCCGACTTATCGACTGCTGAATACGCGTTTCTTCTGCAGCGCGCAATCGGGGTGGAGACCTCCGGCGAGGCAGGGCGATCATCATGGGCTTTCATGGTCGCCAACAGCGTCCCGGCGCTCGACGCGGGAAACCAGGAGAACTTCAACTCCAGGCTGGCCTACATCGGCAAATTTCAGTTCGACCTCATGGCTCCTTATGGTTATCTCGAGTCCGATCCGGCAGGAGCGTCGAAGCCGGAGCTGACCGTCTGGACGGCCGCCGCGTATAACCCCGTGAATTACAGCTCAGGATTCGAGAACGTCACGTCAGGCGACACTACCGGAAATGCCACCGCAACTATCGGATTCCGATATAAGTACTTCACTTTGCAACCCTCCGGTTACTACAGAAAGACCAATCCTGCGGCGGGCGGTCCAGCGAACAACTCCTGGGGGTACGGGGAACAGGCCGGCCAGTATCTGGTCCCGCATAAGTTCGAACTTGCGGAGCGCATTTCCGGCGTGAACTGGGGCGCTGCTGACTACGCTGCCGGTGCGCCGGTTCCGGCGACCGGTTCGCTGCCGGTCGAAAATGGGTGGTTTGCCGGTCCGCCTTTTTCCTATCACCGCGTCCAGGAGGACTCCGGCGACGCGAACTACTACCTCCACGGGCATAATGCAAAGCTCCAGATCGAGTACTCGTATCTCCACGGCAACAACTTCGCGGATAAGTCCTTCTCCGCCAACCGCGTCTGGGTCCAGACCCAGATCGTTTTCTAGCCGGCATCCGCAGGAGGCTCTGCCATAGAGCCTGAAACTCAACGCTGCTGCACAAAGGAGATCAGGAAGGAACTATGAATCGACTGCTGCAAGGAGCCATGAAAGCTGCCGTTCCCTGTCTGTGCGGGTTGCTGATCAGTCCCGCGTCCCCTGCCCAGGACAACACCGTAAAAGTCGGTGTGCTGCATTCCCTCTCCGGCACGATGGCCATCAGCGAAGTGACCGTGAAGAACGCCACGCTGCTGGCCATCGATCAGATCAACGCGCAGGGCGGCGTGCTGGGCCGGAAGATCGTTCCGGTGGTAGAAGACGGCGCTTCGGATCCCGCGATTTTCTCGCAGAAGGCGCAGAAGCTGATTCAGGAAGACAAGGTGGTGACGGTTTTCGGCGGCTGGACCTCGGCCAGCCGCAAGGCCATGCTGCCGGTCTTCGAGCGGTTCCACTCGCTGCTCTGGTACCCGGTGCAGTTCGAGGGAAATGAATGCTCCGCCGACATCATGTATTCGGGCGCGCAGCCCAATCAACAGATCCTGCCGGCTCTGGACTGGGCCTTCGAGAAAGGCAAGAAGCGAATTTTCCTGCTGGGCTCGGACTATGTCTTTCCGCGCACCGCGAATCTCATCCTCAAAAAGCACATCCTGCATGACGGAGGCACGGTGGCAGGGGAGGAATACGTTCCTCTGGGCGGCACGGACTTCAGCTCGATCATCACGAAGATCCGGGTCGCGAAGCCGGACATCATTTTCAATACGCTGAACGGCGACAGCAACGTCTCCTTCTTTAAGCAGATGGCGGCAGCGGGCATCACCGAATCGCAGATCCCGGTCATGTCCTTCAGCATCGCGGAGCAGGAAGCCAAAGCGATGGGACCGTCGCTGGTGAACGGCAGTTATGCCGCGTGGAACTACTTCGAAAGCCTCAACGATCCGATGAACAAGCAATTTATCGCCGCTTACAGGAAGAAGTATGGCCAGGATTCGGTGATCGACGATCCCATGGTGCACGGCTACATCGACGTCTATATCTGGGCGGCAGCGGTGAAGAAGGCCGGCTCCTTCGATCCGCAGTCGGTTCGCAAAGCGGCGACCGAGCTGGGGTGGACGGGCACCGCGATGGGGCCCATCCAATTCGCGGATAATCAGAGTCTCTACCAGACGGCGTACGTCGGGCAGCTGCAGCCGGACGGACAGTTCAACATCCTGTGGAAATCGAAGGAGCCTTTGCGGCCCGAGCCGTACGATGCGCTGGCCTTCCCAGGCAGGAGCTGTGTTATTCGTTAGAACTCCGGCCCTCGACTGCAGTCTGATTTATGGAGTAAAGCAATGGGGCACTTAGCAGTTCTTACAGGCCAGTTATTCAATGGCATCAGCGTGGGATCGATTCTGCTGCTCACCGCGCTGGGTCTGGCCCTCAGTTTCGGCCTCATGAACGTCATCAACATGGCGCATGGGGAGATGCTGATGGTGGGCGGATATGTCGCGTATCTGACCTGCAGATTCGTCCACGGGCCGGCGGGCTTCCTGCTGGCCCTGTTGTTTTCTTTTTTGGGCGCAGCGGTGCTGGGGGGCGTGCTGGAAGTCACGGTGATCCGCTGGCTTTACGGCCGACCGCTGGACACGCTGCTCGCCACCTGGGGAGTCAGCCTGATCCTGCAGCAGGGGGCGCGCAGCCTCTTCGGGGCCATCGGCGTGGATGTGGTGGCACCGCACTGGCTGAGCGGTTCAGTGGCCATCAACCACGGAGTTCTGGCCGGCCTCACGCTGCCTTACGTTCGTATTTTTATCATTCTGCTTACCATCGTTACATTTGCGCTGCTGCTCCTGTTCATTGCGCGAACGCGATGGGGACTTTTCCTCCGCGCCGTCCATCAGGACCGGGAAATGGCGCAGGCGCTGGGCGTGAACACGAAATGGGTGGACCTGCTGGTCTTCGCAGCGGGAACCGGAGTGGCCGGGCTGGCAGGAGCGGCGCTCGCGCTCATCGCTCCGGTCACGCCCACGGTGGGCCAGAGCTACGTGGTCTACGCCTTCCTGGTGGTGATCGTAGGAGGGCTGGGCAGCCTTTTGGGCACGGCGCTGGCGGCATTGCTGGTGGGACTCTTCTCGTCGACCGTACAGATGTTCACCGGCGTGAGCCTGTCCGACGTCTTCCTCCTGGTTCTGGTGATCGTGTTCATCCAGTTCCGGCCCCGGGGCATCATCTTCCAGCGCAGCCGGGTCATGAAGGAGGCCTGAGGTGAAAAAGTGGCTCCGTCCTGCGCTCGATCTTGCCTTGCTGGCGGCCCTGGTGGCGGCTCCGCTGTATCTCTCCGCTTACCACCTCTCGCTGCTGGGGCGCTTCCTGGCGATGGCGATTTTGTCGCTGGGGCTGTGTCTGGTGTGGGGGTGGAGCGGGGTGCTCAGCCTCGGGCAGGGGGTGTTTTGGGGGCTGGGCGCATATGTGCTGGTGATGCACCTCAAGCTGGTCGGACTGCAACCCGGCGACATGCCGGACTTCATGCTGTGGAGCGGCCTCGACCACACGCCCGGCTGGTGGACGCTCTTCCGCCATCCCGCGGTTGCGCTTGCCGGCGTTCTGATTGTGCCGACGGTGGCCGCCGCCGGGCTGGCCTGGCTGGTCTTCAACCGGAGAGTGGGCGGCATCTACTTTGCGCTGATCACCCAGGCGCTGGCCCTGGCCTTCGCCACGCTGCTGATCAGCGAGCAGGCCTATACGGGCGGCTTCAACGGGCTCACGGATTTCACCACTGTGCTCGGGCACTACATCGTCGACCCATCGTTTCAGCGCGCGCTTTACTGGATCACGGTCGGCGCACTGGCGGCGGCGTTCCTGTTCTGCCGCTGGATGGGGAAGACCAATTTCGGCAAGGTGCTGCTGGCGATCCGCGACGGCGAAAGCCGCATCCGCTTCCTCGGCTACAATCCGGCGGGCTACAAGACGATCGCCTTTGCGATTGGGGGCGCGTTTGCCGGCATTTCCGGCGCGCTCTACGTGCTGCACGTGGGCGTCATTTCACCGGCGATGGTGGGCGTGATGCCGTCGATCGAGATGGTGGTGGCGGTGGCGGTCGGCGGACGCTCCAGCTTCACCGGAGTGATTCTGGGCACGCTGCTGGTGAATTTCGGCAAGGACTGGATCAGCAGCGCTATGCCGGAGATGTGGCAGCTCTCCATCGGGCTGCTGTTTATCCTGGTGGTGACGCTGCTGCCCAAAGGCCTGGCGGGAATTCCGGAGCTGGGGCGACAAATCACCGAGCGAATCAGACGCCGCACCGCAAGACGGGGAGTTGAACCCGAGGTGCTGGCAATAACCCAGAAGAACTGATGTCCGAAGGAGGAGCGATGCAGAACGCGCTGTTGTCGGTGGAAAACATCACGGTCAGCTTCGATGGCTTCAATGCGCTGGACGGGATCAGCCTGCGGCTGATGCCCACGTCGATTCGGGTGCTGATTGGCCCGAACGGCGCCGGCAAGTCCACTCTGCTCGACACCGTCATCGGCAACGTGCGCCCCACGAAAGGCAGAATCGTTTTCCGGGGTGAGGATATCACCGAACTGAACGAATACAAGATCGTGCGGCGCGGCATCTGCCGCAAGTTCCAGGCACCCGGCATCCTCGAGAATCTGAGCGTGTTGGACAATCTCAGCCTGGCGGCGCGGCCGCGCCGGGAATCGTGGAGGTCCTTCGGGGTGGGGATCGATTCGAGCGTGCGCGCGCGCGTAGAGCGGGTGCTGGAACGCATTGGTCTTGAGGAAAAGCGGCACACCATGGCCGGGCAGTTGTCGCACGGGCAGAAGCAATGGCTGGAAATCGGCATGGTGGTATCTTCCCACGCCGATCTGTTGCTGCTGGACGAACCGGCCGCCGGCATGTCTCTCGACGAGTCAGCGCAGACGGCCGAACTGATTCGCAGCCTGGCCAGCGACCACAGCTTTCTGGTGATCGATCATGACATGACCTTTGTGGAGCAGCTCAGCGCGCCGGTCAGCGTCATGCACATGGGACGGATGCTGAAGGAAGGGACGCTCGAAGAGATTCAGCGCGATCCGCAGGTGATTGCGGTGTACCTGGGACGGGAAAAGGAGGAAGCGGTTGCTTAGTCTGAGCGGCGTTTCCGCAGCCTACGGCAAGAGCCAGGTGCTGCGCGGCATCGATCTATCGGTGGGCCCGGGCGAGTCCGTTTCCCTGCTGGGGCGCAACGGCGTGGGCAAGACGACGCTGCTGCGCACCATCGTCGGGCATCACGCGGCGGCTTCCGGATCGATTGCGTTTCTCGGCGACGATGTGACCGCGCAGCCCGCCTACAAGCGCGCGCGCCGGGGAATCGGGTATGTACCGCAGGGGCGGGGGATCTTTTCGCACCTCACCGTCGATGAGAATCTGCGGCTTGGGGCGGCAGGGTCGCCGCGGTCACGCACCGCGGAGGCAATTCCCTCGTACATCTTCGAGCTGTTCCCGGTACTGCAGCGCGTGGGCCAGCGCAAAGGCGGCGTGCTGAGCGGAGGGGAGCAGCAGCAGCTTGCGATTGCACGAGCCATGGTGGCGCAGCCGAAGCTGCTCATCCTCGACGAGCCCACGGAAGGCATTCAGCCATCGATCGTGCAGCAGATTGAAGAGAGCCTCCGCGAGATACGGACGCGGCTCAAAGTGGCGATTCTGCTGGTCGAACAATATCTCGATTTCGCCTGGTCGATTGCCGACCGGTTCTACGTCATGCGGCGCGGCCAGATCGTTTTGGAAGGCAACCCCCGCGAATCCGACCCGTCCAGCGTCCATCACCTGCTGAGTGTGTGAGCACGAAGTCTCCAGGAAATCGCATAATGAATGGCGGCAGCCTGGCGGAACAGGCACTCGATCGATTTGATGACCCATTCGGCATTCTGCGACGCAAACCATCTGGCTCAGCTGCAGCTGCTGCATCTGGCGGACAGCGCGTTGCCGATCGGCGCTATGGCGCACAGCTTCGGGCTGGAAAGCTTGATCGCGGAACAGGGCCTCGAGGTTGCGGACCTGGAAGCATTCTTCCGCGACTGGCTGGCCGGCGCGGGGATGGTCGATGCTGTGTTCTGCATGCGGGCCTGGGATGCCAACAACGCGGAGGCGTGGTCCGCGCTCAACGCGGAACTGACGGCGCGAAAGCCGGCGCGCGAGAGCCGCAACGCAAGCCTCGCCTTGGGACGGCGCTTCCTGCGGCTCGCCGCATCGCTGATTCCCGATCCGCGGCTGACGCTGGCAGGACCGGCTCATACCGCGACGGCGTTTGGCCTGGTGAGCGGTGTTCTGGGAATCGATCGGGCGGCCGGCGCCGCGGCCTGTCTGCATCAGTCGCTTTACGGCGCGATTTCTGTGTGCCAGCGCCTTCTGCCGCTGGGGCAGTCGGCGGCGGCCGCGCTTCTGTGGAACCTGAAGCCGCGCATCCTCGAGGCAGTTGGAGATGCGGCCGGCCGCGAACTGGACGAGCTGTGGAATCCTCAGCCGTTGCTGGAAATGGCGTCCATGCGCCATCCGCGTCTCTCCACGCGACTGTTCATCAGCTGACGACGATGGACGCCGGACTGCAGCTCGAGTTCTCGCGGAACGGTCCCAGGACCGAATGCCGACTCCTGCAGCAGTTCCCGCCCTGGAAGGTGGTGCGCGGGTTTGAGCGGCAGGGTGGAGAGAGCCTGGTCCACCTCGGCAATGTCTCGGGGGGAATTTTTGGCGGCGATCGCCTGCAGCTGCGCGCACGGCTGGAAACGGGCGCTCATGCCATGGTAACCACCAGCGGCGCGACCCGCGTTTACCGGCCGCGAACAAGCGCGCCGGAGGCGGTGCTGGAGAGCGAGTTTTTTCTGGGCCGGGAGGCCGTGCTCGAATACCTTCCCGATCCGCTGATCCCCTTCGGCGGCGCGCGCCTGCTGCAAAGAACCTCCTGCCTGCTGGAGTGCGGGGCGTCGTTGCTGGCATGGGATGTCGTCGCCCCCGGCCGCGCCGCGTCGGGAGAGCTTTTCCGTTACCGGCAGATCAAACTGGCGACCGAGATTCGCGTGTGTGGAAAGCCGATTCTGCAGGACCGGCTGCTCTTCGAACCCGATCGTTTTCGTCCAGCCGCGCCGGCCGCGCTGGGCGGCTATCTATACATGGTTACGTTCATCGCGCTGCGCGCGGGCGCCTCGGACGCAGAGGTGCGGCTGCTGGAGCAGGAGATGGCGGCCGTGACCGAACATATGCAGACCGAGGAGGACAACAACGGCGAAGTATGGGCGGCGACCGAGCTGCCCGCGCACGGCGTCCTGGTGCGGGGGCTGCTTCGCTCGCCACTGCGGCTGCCCCATCGACTGCAGTGGCTGTGGAACACGGCGCGACGGCAGATTTGCGGGCGGACCGCTGCCCTGCCGCGCAAGACTTATTAGTTGGAGACGATGCAGTGCACTTGACCCAAAGGGAGCAGGAGAAGCTGTTGATCCACGTGGCCGCCGACCTGGCGCGCAGACGCAGGGAGCGGGGGCTGAAACTCAACTATCCGGAAGCAGTGGCCATTCTCACCGACGGCATCCTTGAATCCGCTCGCGATGGGATGCGGGTGGCCGACATCATGATCGCGGGCACGCAGATTCTGTCCCGGGAAGACCTGATGGACGGCGTGGCGGAGATGATTCACGAGGTTCAGGTGGAAGCCACCTTCCCGGACGGCACCAAGCTGGTGACGCTCCACGATCCAGTGAAATAACACATGACACAACAGGGTGCGCAATGAGAGTGGGCGAGTACTTTCTGGCGGAAGAGGAGATCACCATCAATCCGGGACGCCGCACCGTCACGCTGGCGGTGCGCAACACGGGTGACCGGCCGATCCAGATCGGCAGCCATTATCACTTCTTCGAAGTGAACCGCGCGATGGAGTTCGACCGCAGCCAGGCGTACGGCATGCGGCTCGACATCCCCTCCGGCATGGCGGCACGCTTTGAGCCGGGCGACGAGAGGGAAGTGCAGCTGGTGGAGATCGGCGGGAGCCGCACGATGTTCGGTCATCGCGGCCTGGTGAATGAAAGACTCGCACGCGAGGGGGCGAAGGCATGAGCCGGCCGCTCGCGCGCAGGACCTACGCGGATCTTTATGGACCGACCACGGGCGACCGCATCCGCCTCGCCGATACCGGGCTGATTCTCGAGATCGAACGGGACTGCACCGTCTACGGCGACGAGATCGCGTTCGGCGGCGGCAAAACCATCCGCGACGGCATGGGGCAGAGTTCCCGCGCCACGCGCGCCGACGGTGCGCTCGACCTCGTCATCACCAATGCGGTGATCGTCGATCACTGGGGCATCGTGAAGGGGGACATTGGCGTCCGCGACGGGCGCATCGTCAAGGTGGGCAAGGCCGGCAATCCCGATACGATGAACGGCGTCGATCCGGAACTGGTGGTGGGCGCATCGACGGAAGTGATCGCCGGCGAGAACCTGATTGCGACCCCCGGCGGCATCGACAGCCACATCCACTTCATTTCTCCGCAGCAGATCCCGGAAGCTCTGGCCAGCGGCATCACCACCATGATCGGCGGAGGAACGGGCCCGGCCACCGGGACCTGCGCCACCACGTGCACGCCGGGCGCCTGGAACCTGGCGCGGATGATCGAAGCCGCCGAGACCTGGCCCATGAACCTCGGGTTCCTCGGCAAAGGAAACGCGACCCTGGAAGGTCCGCTCGAAGAGCAGGTCCGCGCGGGCGCGTGCGGACTCAAGCTCCATGAGGACTGGGGCAGCACGCCTGCCGCTATCGACACCTGCCTGCGCGTGGCGGACCGATACGACGTGCAGGTTGCGATTCACACTGACACCATCAACGAAGGCGGCTTTGTGGAGGACACTATCGCGGCAATCGCGGGACGGACGATCCACACGTACCACACGGAGGGTGCAGGCGGAGGCCATGCGCCGGACATCATCCGCATCGCTTCGTTCCCGAACGTCCTCCCTTCTTCCACGAATCCCACGCGGCCATTCACAGTGAACACCATCGCCGAACATCTCGACATGCTCATGGTGTGCCATCATTTGAACCCGCTGGTGCCCGAGGACGTGGCCTTTGCGGAGAGCCGCATCCGGCCGGAAACCATTGCCGCCGAGGATATCCTCCACGATCTCGGCGTGTTTTCGATGATCTCCAGCGACTCCCAGGCGATGGGCCGGGTCGGAGAAGTCATCATGCGCACCTGGCAGACCGCTCACAAGATGAAAGCGCAGCGCGGCGCTCTGCGCGAGGACACGGCGCGCCACGACAACTTCCGCATCCGGCGCTACGTTGCCAAGTACACCATCAATCCGGCCCTCACGCACGGCATTGCGAAGGAAGTCGGCTCGATCGAACCAGGCAAGCTCGCCGATCTGGTGCTCTGGAAGCCCGCATTCTTCGGGGTCAAACCGGAGCTCATTCTGAAGGGAGGGTTTATCGCCTGCAGCGTGATGGGCGACGCGAACGCATCCATTCCCACACCGGAGCCGGTGCTCTATCGGCCGATGTTCGGGAGCTTCGGTCGGACCGCTTCCTCCACCAGCGTTCTTTTCACCTCGCGCGCCGCGCTGGAATCCAGCGCGCTGCCCATGCCTGGACTGCGCAAGCGGCCCGTTGCCGTCGAGAACTGCCGGAGCATCGGCAAGACCGCTATGATCCACAACGCCGCCATGCCCAGAATCGAAGTCGATCCGGAAACCTATGAGGTCCGCGCCGACGGCGAATTGCTGACCTGTGAACCGGCTGCCGAGCTTCCTCTCGCGCAGCGCTACTTCCTGTTTTAAGGAGAACTATGACATTCGCAAAAGAAAATCGTGCCTACCGCATTGGCATCGCCGGTCCGGTCGGATCGGGCAAGACGGCACTGGTGGATGCGCTGAGCAGGCGCATGAAAGATCGAGTCAGTCTCGCCGTCATCACAAACGACATCTACACCATTGAAGACGCCGAGTTCTTGATTCGTCAGGGAACGCTCGATTCGGCGCGCATCCGCGGCGTCGAAACCGGAGGATGCCCGCACGCTGCCATTCGCGAGGACGCCTCAATGAACCTCGAGGCCATTGAGGATTTGGAGTCGGCCCACGTCGGCCTGGAACTAATTCTCGTGGAAAGCGGCGGCGACAATCTGTCCGCTGCCTTCAGTCCGGAACTGGTCGATGAATGGATTTACGTCATCGATGTCGCCGGCGGGGAGAAGATTCCCCGCAAGGGCGGCCCGGGCATCATCCGCTCCAGCCTGCTCGTCATCAACAAAATTGATCTCGCTCCGCACGTGGGCGCGTCGCTCGAGGTGATGGATCGTGACACGCGCAGGATGCGCGGCGACCGTCCCTTCCTCTTCACGAACCTGAAGAGCGGGGAAGGTCTGGACTGCGTGGTGGCATGGGTGGACTCGCATCTGAACGCCGGAGACCGGCGAACTCTGGGTAGCGTGCAGGAGCCGCTTCACCTGGCTGCCGAGGCGCACACGCATGGGGATGGGCATCATCACCACCGTGGCGAAGCCTGATGGCAGGTGCTGGATTTCTGTTCATGGGGAAGTTCGCTGGTTCGGCCACGGTTTCATGTTGATCGAATGTGCCTGCCCGGTGTTGAACAGCAGGCAAGCACCGAATGCCAACGCAGTACTTCAACTCTGTCGCGGAACTCTTCAATTGGCATTCGAAGGCCAAGTGTGCCCATCAGCGACGACCTGGACTCCAATCACGCCATCAGCGCCATAATCTTCTCAACCCGCGAGGTTTATACGCGGTTTTGAGAATAGGTACTGGGAGACGGGCTCTGCATCAGCAAAACGCTGGCAAGGACCGCAGGATCTCGGTTTATGCCAAATCGCCGAATATCGATTTGAGACCCACGCCACCGTGACCGTGCTCGATGAGCGGGTTGGCCTTGAAGGTTTCAGTGGACAGGAACCGTCACGGCGAGGGACGCCACGACTCGGAAAGATCGAGCGCGAGTCCATTGTCTATTCGGAGTGAAGCACCGATGCCACATCTGTGCGGCCCTCCGCTGCGGGAATCGTGCTGGCAACGATCGCAATCACTACCATTAATCCGCGCGCCGCGCTGAAAGACACCGCATCGTGGGCCGACACCCCTACCAACATGCTGGCCAGTAACCGGCATAGCAGCAAAGCTGCGCCAGCGCCTGCAAATCCTCCCACAACGATGAGCCGCATCGCCTCCATAAGCACCACCGACATCACCCGTCGTCGCGAAGCGCCCAACGCCAGCCGAACGCCCATCTCGTGACGGCGCTGGCCCACCGAATATGCGAAAACACCATAGACCCCAACCGCCGAAAGGATAATCGCCAGCTCGGCAAAACAGGCCGTAAGAACCATCACCAGCCTGCGCTGCGCTACGGTGTCCGCAACCCGCTCCTCCATCGTCTCAACACTGAAAAGCGGCTGAACTGAATCCACCCCCGCAGGTAGTCCGCAAGCGAGCGGCTTAAGGTGCCGCGAGCGATCAGGTCATCGATAGTGAAGCGACGGCTTGTAAACTTCCTGATCGTGACCGCCGGAGCAAGCCGCACCACGGGCGGAATGACGGCCGCGATGCGGCTGCCATCCGGCAGCTGCGCGTGGAGAAGGGGACTGTCTTCATCGAGGCGTTTGCCGCGGTGATCCCGGCTGGAGGAAGCGGAGCCGGCTTTGCGCGCCTGGATCGCAGCCGAGCCTGGTCTGACCCTGGCGGAGCTGCAGGAGCGGTTGGCGTCGCAGGGTCTGGAGATCAAAATTGGCGCGCTCTGGCACCAGTTGAACAAGTGGAATCTGACGTTCAAAAAAACCCTGCACGCCAGCGAGCAGGAGCGCGAGGACGTGCAGGCGGCGCGCCGCGCATGGACTGATGCGCAGCCGGCGATGGATCTCGACAGGCTGGTATTTATTGACGAAACCTGGGCCGCGACCAACACGACGCGAAGCCATGGCCGTTCCCCCAGAGGCACTCGATGCATCGGCTCGGCGCCCCTCGGCGACTGGCAAACGACAACCTTTATCGCCGGCCTGCGCCGCCATCAGCTGACCGCTCCCATGGTGGTGGACGGACCCATGGACGGCGAGTTGTTCCTGGCCCGGGTGGAGCAGTTCCTCTGCCCCAGTCTGCACAGAGGCGACATCGTCATCCTCGACAACCTCAGCAGCCATAAAGTCGACGGTGTCCAGCAGGCCATCGCTCTGGCCGACGCCTCCGTGCTCTATCTGCCGCCCTACTCGCCAGATCTGAATCTCATCGAGAAGCTCTTCTCGAAACTCAAGACACTGCTCCGAAAAGCTGCCAAACGATCCACCGAAGACCTGTGGCAACAGATCTTCTGCGCGACGTCCTGGCCGCTCTTCCTGTCCTTGTAGGAGGACTTGGTCGCGAGCGAGAGGGTTGTAAAGCTGCGGTTGTTGGCGTTGCGAACTTCTGCATCACCGCCGAGGAATCCGATGAGGCTGACTTTGTTCTGGTACATGATCTCGTCTCCGTTTTGTTGAAATTCCCGCATCTTCCTCGGGTCACGCCCAGCGAAGCCAGCGAGGGGCCCGGCTCCCAAGGCCGAAGCTCTGCATTTACAGAGGCTCCGGAGAAATCTCTGCGCCGCTTTTTGCGAAGAGATTTCGAGCGGAAACCGTAACCCGAAGGGCGACGTACTCCGGGGTCCCCGACCGGTCCGCTTTTGACGTGTTGGGGTGGTCAGTCGAAGCAGAAGAGCGAGCTGCCGCCGGGCGCCGGTTACGCCGCGAAGCAGTGACCGAGCAGAAAGCGGGATACCAAACGGCAGACGCCCTCTGGACCAAAGTCACCCATCCGATTTTTGGCATGGAAAGAGCCAACCCTCTTCGCTGCGACCATGCACTGATGGCCTCGATCGAACGCGCAGCGGCAGTACGCGCAACGCTGACTCCTCAAAGGACTCGCGGGCCTTTGCCGCCCCGTTCCTGACGCCACACCTAATCGTTCAGATCTGAGACGCGAAAGCGCCAGTACTTGCCGATGTGCAGCCCTGGGATCTCGCCGAGTCGGGCCTTCTTCTTCAGCGTCTTGGGGTGCATGCGCAGAAGCGCGGCGGCTTCGATCGTATCGAGCAGCGGCTCGAATTCAATCACCGGCAAGCGGCTTTGAGCAGCGGTTTGAGCAGAACGGGATAAGAGGGAAAGCGTCATCGTGACCTCCGATGACGCGATCATGGCCGCGTTTTACCTATATGTCCAAGGCTTTCTTCGTCGCGGTTGGTGCGCAAAACGCAACAACAAGAAGCAGCCTGGAGCCGGAGAGAATCTTCGGGTATTCACGGTCCACGGAACGATCGCAAAAATTCAGCGCACCGCTCAATTGCTGCCAGATCCCGGAACGTGGGCCGACTTTAGAGGACGTAACCGTACTTACTCCGCATCGGACGATTTAGTCCGAAACGTCCGGAAAGCCGGTAACATGTTCAGAATCGGCGAGACTTCCCCTCACCGCCCAATCACGCTGTTTTCAAGGCCCCCGAACCGTTTATAGTGAATGATCGGTGAATCCCACTCCCAGTCGTAAAAATGATAGCTCCCAATCCCGGCATCGATGCCTACGAGTTTATCTACGACAACATCGACAGCGTGCCTCATCTTGAAGCGCTGATCCTCCTGTGGAACAGCCGCCCGGTCTGGTGGACCTGCGAGGAGCTCGCCTCGCGCCTGTACGTCCCTCTCCACCAGGTCTCTCAGCTGCTCCGCGACCTCGTCCGCATGCAGCTCATCGCTGAATCGATCACTTCACCCTTCAAGTTCTCCTACCTGCCAAAGTCTGAAGAGCAGAACGAACTGCTGGTCTCCCTCGACAATGCCTACCGCAAAGATCTGGTGCGGATTTCGACAATGATACATTCGAAGACATCTTCCGGCGTGCGTGAATTTGCCCGGGCCTTTCAGCTCAAACAGGAGAAGAAGTAAGCGTGGCCGCGACGCTGTACATTCTCACGATTCTCACCACCCTAGTTTGCTCCGTGCTGCTGCTGCGCTCCTGGCTCCGCGTCAGGAACGGACTCCTCCTCTGGAGTGGCCTCTGCTTCGCCGGGCTCACCATCGACAACATCCTTGTCCTTGGCGACATGGTTCTGTTTCCTTCGATCGATCTCTATACCTACCGCCTGGCTTCCGCTGCCATTTCCATCTCGCTGCTCCTGTTTGGGTTGATCTGGGAGCGCCAATGAACGCGCATCAACTTCTCTTGGCCCCCATGGCGCACCCCAGGCTGGATCTCTTTCTCCTCGGGTATATCACCGCCGTCTCCGCCGTCGCTGCGCTCTTCTTCCTGCGCTTCTGGAAGCAGACGCGTGATCTCCTATTCCTCGCTTTTGCCGCCTTCTTCGCCATACAGGGAGCGACGCGGGCGCTCGGCCTTTCCGCCGCGAACCCAAATCTGGCGGTCGGTTGGACGTACATCCTCCGCCTGCTCGCGGTGGTTCTGGTCGTTATAGCCATCCTGCGAAAGAACTTCCGGCGTGCCTAAATCACCGATGGCGCGACGGCTCCGCCTCGCCTATGAGACCTGCAGGTAGTGGATCAATTCGAACCCAAAGTGGGCCAGAGCTTCTTTCTCAGAAATTCAAACATTCAATAGCCGATAAGGGCAGCGATTAGGCCAATGCCCAGGCTGGTAGGGGTAAGAATGTCATACAAGCCTGCGGCCAGCGTCTTGTCGTGGCCGGTGGAGCGATTGAATTCTCCCATGAGCAAATTGGAATAGAAAAGGAAAATGATGAAGCCGATCTCGACGAGCGCACGGAGCATGGGTGTGCACCGGCGCGGAGGATGGAGATGGACAGGGTTCGAGAACAAGACTTGATCCTTATACGGCTTGACTGAGTCCGTCCAGAATCAACTTCCGCTCCACTAACGCTACCATCTCCTCCACCTCCAAACATGGTCCGCGATCCCGGCTTCCATGGCGGGCGTCACGCCTGGTGGAGATCCCGGCAAAAGCTGTAATACATGAAGTACAGCGCAACGGCGGTGCGGTGACTGTCGATTTTCTCTCAGAACTCGTTCCTCAGCGTCGCCGTAACGATAGAATTGTGGCCTCAGCGCGCTAGCCAGCGGAAGGCTTGTTCGACGAACGCTTTCGCATTCTTCTCGATGCAGGGGCCATGGGCGATGACCAATCTGTCAAAATCCCAAGACAGCAGCTTGCGCAGTGATTGTCGCGCGAGATTTCGACGGATGAAGGACAGCCTGATGTCCAATCCAACGCCACCGTGCGGGCAGGCAATTCCTCCCAGCCTGATCAAAACATTCCGAAACGGCCTGCCCTCCAGGATCGGGTGGACCTGGATCAAATCATCGAGGATGACGGTGCGGGACCGCTTATGAAAGAAAACCACTTCTTCGATGAGCGGATTGCCTTTGAAAGCCAACTGGTCGAGGTTGTCTGCCCAGCCTTCGGGCGCCAGGTCCCCCAGAATTCCGGTGAATGGCAGTTTGCCGTTTTCCAACGTAAATGGAGTCGGGCGCGCGGCCCATACCTGCGCTTCCGGAAACAGCTTGTGCCATGCCGCGAGCCGCCAGACATGTCTCGGTGTCGCTGCCACCAGGTATCCTACGGGCCCCAACTCGATGATGCGTTCGAGCGTCGCAGAACCCACAGGCACGGGAGAATTCACCCAAAGTGAACCGTTGCAGAGCTTCACAACGGTCATGCGGGCTGTAAACATAACACCCATGTCGCGGACCGTCGGGCCGTCGACGATCCAAATGCTTTCGGCGAATGCGGAAAGATCAGACATGGGTGTTCCGTTCACAGGCTATCAAGCCGTTATGACGGATGATCCCATTCAGCAGTCTTAGCGAAAAAACCACAAAGAGGGCGGCGCCTAATGGACCACCTGCATCGGAGGGCGGTTCGCTCCGAACGGCTTCGACTGCTGCAGCAATAGCGCAATTGTCGAGAATCGGTGGCCCCTCCAGAACGTGTAGTGATTTGCGCTGAAGGGAGTGATGCAAACGAAGCCCCGCTATTCCGCGCTTCGGTAGCGGCGCAACACATCGTCCAAGGTGACCATTCCCTCGAAGGTTCCACGGCTGGCGCGGTTGAGGATTGGGGGCAGCGGCCACCGCGGGAAGTAATGCAGGGCGGCATCAAGCGGCATATCGGGAAAGAGCAGGGGCGTGCGGTCCCTTTTGACGGCGCGCTGAATGGGCGCGTCGGAGGTAACCGTGGCCGAGGCGGAGCTTAGCTCGTCGGCGCTCAGGGCGTACCAGGAACCGTCGATGAGGCGAACCAGGCACCCGATGGCATGAGCTTCTGAAACAGCCTGGGATACCCACTGGAAAGTGTCGCTGGCGTCGACTACCGGAACCGTGACGGGCTGTAGCGCGTCTTCGATACGGAGGATCGATCCTTCGCGCTGTTCTTCCATGGAGGGCAAATCCAGGCCATCCTGCTGGGTGAAGATCTCGAAGACACCTACTGGCTGGAGACTGCGGGAGATCAGGAACGCGGTCGTGTTGGCAAGAATAATGGGGAGGATGATGGAACGGCTCGCACAGACTTTCCGAAACCTGGATTGGCATTCTTCCGTCATGTTGGCCGTAGGTCAGGCACCCCGACGGAGCGCGGGACCAGGGGGTCGGAGGTTCAAATCCTCTTCACCCGTACCAGCGACAGAGCGGAGAATGGTGCGCTGACTTCGACCTCTGCCAGGGTGAGGGCGGCAGCTTGTTGATCACCGGATTCTTCGGCAGCGGCGCGTATGGGAGCCAAGATGAAGCGATCAAGGTTGCGCGAGTCTCGGCTTGCCGAAAGATTGACTCGGGATTCACTCCCGTTTATGCCTAGAGACATCCGACTGCGCTAGTCTCGCCGATGGCCGTTATCGGGGTTACATCGCGTCCGCGTTCGCAGCCCCCCCTCCACCACCGCCAAACCCACCGTTTCCGCCAAAGTCGAAATCGGTCTCGGCACTGCCGCCGCCACCGTCGCAAATCGGTGCCTCAGTCACCGGCCCCTCGCCGGCGGCACCTCCGGCACCGCCAGAGTTTGAATAGCAGTAACCTCCAAGTCCACTATCGCTTCCAGTGCCGGCTGCTCCGATGGCAATCCCGGATGAGCCACCTGCAAAAGGAGTATCGGTGCCCCCGTTTGCCCCTAAGCCCAGCCCGCCGCCGGTCGCTCCACCTGAGGTGTCGACGGCCTGGGACCCGCCGTTTCCGCCCATGCCTCCGCCACTGGCGAAAGCGCCGTCGCTTACGCTTGCGCCCCCCCGCACCGCCAGTAGCGGCGTTGCCGGAAAAGCTAACGTTCGAAACTGTGACGTTCCCCAAGTTTGCCACAAAGATAGTTCCACCAAGTCCAGCGCCGCCGCCGCCCGGGGGGCACCTGAACCGCCCGCGCCGCCCTGTGCCTTGCAGCCGGAAAACGTGAGGTTCGCAATGGTCACGCTCTCGGCAACCTGAGTGCTCGTGCCCGGCGTCAACGCGCCGATGAGGAAGCAGCGGTACGTGTTGTTGCCGCTGATCGTGATGCTGGCGCCAGAGCCGTCGATGGTCAGGCCATTGTCCTGGATCGCCGGAAGGTCGCCGGCGAGCGTAATGGTTCCGGTAAGGCTGGCGGAGAAGTTGATGGTGTTCGCTCCGCCCGCAGTGTTGGCGTCGGTGATGGCCTGGCACAGTGATCCAGTTCCACGGTCGTTGAGGGTCGTGAGACGATGCAGACGGTCTGGGCCCACGCCCCTGTCGCGCCGAGGCAAAGCAAGGCGGCCGCGGCCGCCAACGAACCCAGCCTGCAGCGGCCCGTGCGGGCACTGGAGGGGACCAGGAAATGAAGGGAAGCCGAAACGGCGCGGCGGACCAGACAACTAGGAAAGCGCATTGACCAGACCTCGCAACCAGAAACCAAGATGGACGGCGGAACCTACAGCAAATGGGGAACAGCGGACAGAGGGAGAATGACCGACCACGGCCGATGTGACACGAGCTGTGGTCACGCATACGAAACTGTCGAGGGGGAAGGAAGGGGACCGGGCAGAACCTGCGCAAATGATTTTGCGCCACCGGGCAGGAGCGCACAATTCTACTAATCAGTAGGGGTAAAATTCACGTTGGTATTTGGTTCTGAGTTCAAAAAGCTGGCGTAGAGCCGCTTGCCCAATGTTCACTTGCGGAGGCAGGCCGCAGCCGTCTGTTTCGGAGCGGTTTCCGGATTTTCGGGTGTGCCCCCACAGCCAGGGCCCCGGTCCGCTGACCCCGTCCGCTCCGGCCACCCTGGGTTGAGTTTCCCTGCAGGCCGTGTCCCCGCGCGGCGCCGCACCACTTGTCCGCCGCTCCACCCTCAGGATTCTCAGAATGACCCCTCTGGTGTGTCGCTCCACCGCCCGCTCTCGCTCCTTGTATCGCGGTGTTCTTTTTTCCCCAGATGCCCGCGTCGCTCTGGCCTCGTGGTCGTCCGTCCTGATCCCGGAGCCGCTATGCCTGTGAAACCCTCGGGAGCCAGGCCCCACTTGTCCTGGCGGGATCAGGACGCGATCATCCGGCTGTGGCACGAGCTGGCGGAATTTCCGGCTTCGTCTCCCCAAGAGGCGCTCGACCACTGTCTCCGTACGCTGGGCCGGCAGGTCGGCGCGATCAACGCCACCTGGGTCGGCGCGATCCGCGACAAAGAGTGGGAGCATAGCCGGCCCTCCGATCCCTTGCTTGGCTGGCAGCCGCGGATCTGCATAACTCTTCATCCGACGGAGGCGTGGCAGCGCGCCCATGAGGTGGCGATGGACGCTGTCCGCAATAACTATATGGATCCGCACACGGTCGCACTGGCGAGCCGCTTCGGCCAGAACCGCAGCCATTTGCGCGAAGAGCTGGTGAGCGACCGCGAATGGAAGCGAGACCGGATCTACCAGGAAGTACTCATACCGCTCGGCATCAGCCACCGTCTGATGTGTGCTTCGGCCACGGCACCGAGAGCAGAGTCCTATCTGATCTTCGATCGCGAGAACGGACGGGGTTTCGGCGCGCGAGAACGCGATCTACTCGCGTTTTTTCTGCGCGGCAGCGCGATGTTGCATCGCGAACTGTTGCAGGCGCATGGACTGCTGGGGGCCGAGCAGCCGCTGAGCCCGCGGGAACGTGAAGTGCTGCGCCTGCTGTTGACCGGAGCCTCGGAGCGGGAGATCGCCCAGGCGATGGGCCTGACTCCGGCCACCACGCACCAGTATGTCGTTGCGGTTCTTCGCAAGTTCGGCGCGCACAGCCGCGTGGAACTAATGTCACAATGGCTGCGCCGCCTCGCTCCTTCCTCAACCCCTACTGATCAGTAGGATTGTTGCTCACCGCCTTACCGCAGATAATCATTTGCATAACAGATTCCCAGAGGTTTACGAGCGCCGGGACAGGCGCGCATACCTATACCTGTGGTGTGCCCCGACTCGGTTTTGCGCAGAGGAAGCTGCATACATTGATCATGCAATGAGGGGGTATGATGCGTGTCGGATCTTCATCAGCGGGCGCGATCCAGAGGGTATCTCGACTGCTCCCGTTGGCGGTTGGGTTTCTGTTTTGCGCAGTCATTGTCGAGGCGAATGGCCAGAATGCCAGAGCGACTCCATCCGCTCAGAATCATCCGGTGATGGTCACGCGCCTCTACACCGGCGCTGACGGACAAAGCCATATCGATAAGGTATCAGTCGTGTTCCATGGAGCGCCGGACGAGGTGTCCGCGGCGGTAAAAACAAGCAGCGCTTACCTCGCTCGAGGTGCACCGGGGATGTTCGAAACCTGGCACGACACTGGCAGGAAGCGATACATCGTGGTGATCAGCGGGGAAGCTGAAGTGACCACCACAGACGGCGAAAGGGTCAGGCTCGTGCCTGGGAGCCTTTATCTTACTGAGGACCTGACCGGGAAGGGGCATACTTTCCGTGTTCTCGGGAATCAGGAATGGGTGGCACTCTTTGTCGATTTCGCGCCGTGAGACCAGGGATTCGAACGAAATCGGTTTGCAATCGATGTTCGTGATGAAACAGACTGGATGCTCCCTACATGAATAGCGCAGGCGCTCTCCAGGCGAATTCGCACCCCTTGATGCGCGGTTTCGTCATTACCGGGCTCAGCAGTTGCAGGAACTCCGAAACGCGGGCTCGTGCAGTCAGCAACCTATCATTGCTCAGGAGAATGCGGATGCAGGCAGTGACTACAGTGAGTGAGCGGACAGCAGCAACTACTTCCGGAGACTCGGTCTCCCTTATCTGCCTCAGGGGAGATATCTCATCGGCTTCGAAAGAGGCGATGCTTGGTGCTTATCACAAAGTGGGCAGTACGGTTTCCAGAGTCCTGCTCGACTTCACTGGGGTGGACTATATCAACTCATCGGGAATCGCAATTATTATCCAGATGCTCTTAGAAGCGAGTAAGGCAGAATCGCGGAGCATCGGCATCTTCGGTCTGAGTTCCCACTTCCACAAGGTTTTCAACATGGTTGGGATTAGCAAATACGCGACGATCTACGAGAACGAAGCGGCGGCGCTGGCAGTC
Organism: Acidobacteriaceae bacterium; assembly: GCA_030041435.1. Taxonomy (GTDB): domain Bacteria; phylum Acidobacteriota; class Terriglobia; order Terriglobales; family Acidobacteriaceae; genus Palsa-343. Next base: position 95,236 of record JASHNW010000064.1, on the reverse strand, counting down.
GCATGAGGTACTGGAACAGTGACCTCTCTGCGCATAGATACAGACCATGGCTTCAGCGACCACCCGATCGCACTGGAGACGGAGGTCCTGGCGTGGCTCGATGAGACCATACAGTGACGGTTGTCGGGCCGGTGGGTGAACCCATTCTCCGGACGACGGCATCGGCCGCGGCAATGGCCCCTGAGTTGAGATTTCTGCAGTTGTAGCCGTACCATCGTTCCACCTTCCCCAGAAGGAGATAAGCTCTGATTCCCGCTGCTGGGCGGTATCTCTCCCGCATGGGCCCCGCCGTGTTTCTGGCGCTCTTCTGTATGCTTGCTTGTCCGTCGGCGGGAGCGCAGCCAGGTTCGACAGCCTCCCCGGATGTGTATCGTCTCCAGCGACAGATCACAACCCTGACCGCCAGAATCGATTCGACCGGCTATCTCATCACTGCCGCCCTTCTGCTCCCCATCGCCATTGCCTGCCTCGTGCTCTGGTGGAATGCGCGCCGCTTTCCCGCCTTCGGCAGCGTCGGCCTGTACCTTGGCGCTGTCTCCTGCGTCTTCTTCGTCGACTATCTCGGGTCGCGGCCATGGGATGGATTTTTTACTTCGCTGTCCTCGTTGTTTCTGGTGGAGATGACGGCCGATGCGCTGCGCCTGTCCAAACGCCGGTGGATTATTCCAGTCCGTATCATTTGCCTCGCCGGTCTCGCTCTCAACTGGAACCACGGACTTGGCTGGTATCAACTGGTACCCATCGATCTCTCCGCTTTTGCGGTTCTTGTCCTGATGCTTGTGCGCCTGAGCCGTCCTGTTCGGCAGGTTCGGCTCATTCTTCCCGCCATCGCCGTCATCTGGTTCTTCCGGCTTCCGCTTGACCCGCATATCCGCACCTTCGTTACTCTGCCCTACAGCTTCACCGTTGCCGGTCTGCGGTGGTATTTCGGCCCCATCACGATGGTTCTGTTCGGGGCGGTTGCGATCGCCATTTTTGCGCTCGAACTCATCGAGGATCAGCGGGAAAAGGAACGTTTGGCCGCCGAGCTGGAAGCCGGCCGCGCCATGCAACAGGTGCTCCTCGGCGCGGAGATACCCATCATTCCGAGCCTGCGCATTGAATCGGTCTATCAGCCGGCCGGCGAGGTCGGCGGCGACTTTTTTCTGGTACTCCCGGCGCCGAACGGCGGGACACTGATCGCCGTGGGCGATGTCAGCGGCAAAGGCCTGCGCGCCGCCATGACGGTTTCCACCATCCTCGGAGCGCTGCGTGTTTTACCGTTCGCTCCGCCCGCCGAGCTTCTGCGTGCCCTCAATCGCATGCTTGTGGAGAGGATTGCAGGTGACTTCGTCACCTGCTTTCTGGCGCACATCGCAGTCAACGGGCAGGTAATCACCGCCAATGCGGGCCATCTTGCTCCCTATCGCAACGGCGAAGAGCTTCCGCTCGAATCCGGCCTGCCACTTGGCGTGACCACCGATATCGACTACCCGGAGGTCACCTTCGTGCTTGCCCCGGGTGACACGCTCGCCTTCCTTTCGGATGGTGTCGTCGAGGCTCAGGCTCCGTCGGGCGAGCTCTTCGGCTTCGACCGCACTCGCCAGATCAGCAGTCAATCCGCCGAACAGATCGCCGCTGTGGCGCAAGCTTTCGGCCAACGGGACGACATCACTGTCCTGACCCTCACGTTTTCTCCGGTCGAGGCGCTACATGCCTAACATTCGAGAGTGCATGGTAACGCCGATTGCTGCGGTAGTCGTCGCGACCTCGCGTTGCTGCGCGGAGACGTCTGCCCACGCAATCGCGAATTCGGCAGCGTCCTCCAGCGTCCCCCTCAATTACATCGGGCCGATTGTCACCGCTGTGCTGCTCTTCTTCATGGCCGCGGCCTGTATTGGCTTGTGGTGGAACGCACGAAACCTCCGGGCATTTCGCACGGTCGGCCTCTATCTCCTCTCCGTCTCTTCTGTCTTCTTCATTGCCTTTCTGCGGGAACCGTTGTCCTGGCAAAGCACGCTTCTGATCCTGACCTCTTTGCTGATGCCGGAAATGACCGCCGATGCTCTCGGCATCCGTCGGGGCTGGTGGGTTTGGGTCAACCGAATCGCCTGCGCTCTCGCGCTGCTGCTCGCATGGTCTCCACTCCTGCCGCTTCTGTACCGCAGTACCATCGACCTCTCGGAATTGTTTGTTCTCGTACTCATCGTCACAGGATTCAGGCGCGGCAATGCACGCGAACGCCTCATCGCCGCTGCGCTCACCGTCCTCTGGGTTACCCGCGCGCCCCTCGATCCATTCGTCCGTCGATACATTCCCATGGGCTTCCGGATCGGAGGCTGGCGTTGGAACTTCGGCCCGATCGCAATGATTTTGTTTGGGGCGGTGGCCATTGCGATCTTCGTCCGCGAACTCATCGACGACCAGCGGGAAAAACAGCGCTTGGCCGCGGAGTTCGAGGCCGGCCGCGCCATGCAGCAAGTTCTTTTGGGTGCCGAATTGCCTTCTTTTTCAGGCCTTCGGATCGACTCGGTCTACATGCCCGCCGGCGAAGTCGGTGGAGACTTCTTCCAGGTTCTGCCCGCACCGGACAGCGGCGTGCTGATCGCCGTGGGGGATGTCAGCGGCAAAGGCCTGCGCGCTGCCATGACGGTTTCCACCATCCTCGGTGCGCTGCGGGCATTGCCGGTCGTTCCGCCCGCGAAACTTCTGCACACTCTCAACCGCGCGCTGATTGGACGGCTCCAGGGCGGCCTCGTCACCTGCTGCATGGCTCATATTGCTCCTGGTGGAACCACAACGATTGCCAACGCAGGCCATCTCGCCCCCTATCTCGACGGCGAAGAGCTCACGCTGGAATCCGGCCTGCCACTTGGGGTGACCACCGATATCGACTACCCGGAGTTCACCTTCGTGCTTGCCCCGGGTGACACGCTCACTTTCCTTTCCGATGGCGTCGTCGAGGCGCAGTCCCCATCGGGCGAGCTCTATGGCTTCGAGCGCACTCGCGCGCTCAGCACTCGATCCGCCGAGCAGATCGCCGCTGCAGCCCAGGCCTTCGGTCAACACGACGACATCACCGTGCTGACTCTCCACTACGCTCCGTCTGAGGTGCTCCATGCATAGTCGTTCGCACCGGGTGTGTTTGCTAATTGCAGCGGCAGCAGCGACGACTCTCTCTTGCGGTGCGCAGATGCCTGTCGGATCCCCCGCGAATCCTCCAATGCCTTTTGTCGCAAACAATCTCGGAAAAGGGTATGCAGCAATCAACGGGCTATGGGCCTTCCATCCCGGCGACAACCTTGTCTGGGCATCGCCGGACTTTGACGATTCCAGCTGGATGCGCATAGAGACAGGGAAGACTTGGGAAGAGCAGGGATTCCGGAACCTGACGGGCTTCGGCTGGTACCGGCGAAAGATCGTCCTCGACGCGAACATGCATCCTGACTGGACGCTGGCGCTCTATCTGCCTGTGGTGCAGAATGCGGCCGAAGTCTACTGGAACGGTCAGCTTGTGGGTAGCTACGGGAAGGTGCCGCCGGATCCGGTGTGGTACGACCTGGCATGGCCTCTGGAGATGGCGGTCCTGTGCCCTGCGTGCGAGCGCGGGCAGATTCTGCTGGGGCGGCCTGAGTCCGGAGTGCTGGCGATCCGAGTGTGGACCGCTCCGTATGTCTTCTTCAGCGGCCCGGCGGTGGGCGGGCTGACAACGGTGCCCGAGATCGGCAGTGCAGAGGCAATCCGCGACCAAGTCGGCCGGCAGAGCGCGGAGTGGCTCGAGAGCAGCCTGTACTGGATGGGGCTGGCTTTCGTGGAAGGCGTTGTCGCGCTGCTGGCCCTCTTGGCCTGGCTGCGGGACCGCCGGCAGTGGATGCTGTTCTGGCTGGCCGTCTATACAGCGCATGCGGTGCTGCTGCTGCCTTTTGAAGTACCGGGGCTGCTGAGCTTCCGGTGGGGCTACGGACTGATTGCGCCTGTGGTGTGCGCGGAGGATGTCTCACTCTGGTTCCTTCTGCTGTACCTCCTGCGCCTGCGGGAGAATCGCGGGCTGGTGCGGTGGACGCTTTGGATGACCGTGGTGGCCATGGTCGGCAATTTTGGGGATGGCGCGCTGCAGCTCTTCCGATGGACGACCTGGCCCGGCCATGTCTTTCTCGCCTGGGATATCGGGCTGACGATCCCCGCGTTGTTTGTGGAGGGCTGGGTGCTGGTGCTGGTGGCCTTCGTCTTCCGTCGCAGGCTGGATGCCGCCCGCTGGCTGCTGGCCATTGCTGCCACGCTGGTGGACGTAGTGCAGGCGGTCAGCGACTGGGGCGATGCCGGAGCACGCTGGACCCACTCGACGGTCGGAGGCCTGATCGCACGGCCGCTGTTCGAGATCGCGGGCATCACGTTCACCCCGCGGTCGTTCGCGGATACGCTGCTGCTGGTGGCCATTCTGTATGCTGTCTGGCGCTATGAAGCCGAGCAGCGCGCGCGGCAGGCGCACCTCGACGAGGAGTACCGCAACGCGCAGGAACTGCAGCAGATTCTGGTGCCGCAGTCGCTGCCGGAAGTCCCGGATTATTCCGTGTCGAGCGTCTATCGGCCGGCGGAGGTCGTCGGCGGCGACTTCTTCCAGATCATTGGTTTGCCCGGCGGCGACACGCTGGCCATCCTTGGCGATGTGAGTGGCAAGGGCCTGAAGGCCGCGATGACCGTCTCGCTGATCGTGGGTGCACTGCGCGCCTTTGTGGAGACCACCAGTGACCCCGGGGCCCTGCTCGCTGCACTGAATCGCCGCCTCCACGAGCGCCTGCGCGACGGCTTCTCTACCTGCATCGCGATACGCATCGATCCCGACGGAGGATGTCTGATCGCGAACGCCGGCCACCTCGCGCCCTATCGCAATGGACAGGAGATCCCACTGCCTCCGGGCCTCCCCCTCGGCGTCGTCCCCGATGCCGAATACTGCAGCATCTCTCTGCATCTCGATCCGGGTGACTTTCTCACCTTACTTTCAGACGGCGTGGTCGAAGCTCGCAACGCCGAGGGCGAGCTCTTTGGCTTCGAACGCACGCGAGAGATCAGCGGCAAATCCGCAGAAGAAATCGCGCGTGCGGCTCAGCAGTTCGGACAGGAAGACGACATCACCGTGCTGACTCTTCACTACGCTCCGTCTAAGGTGCTCCATGCGTAAGGTCCTTCTGCTTGCGTTGGTCGCGACTGTCCTCGCACCCGTCCTGCGCGCTCAGTCCTTCGACGCCTCGCAATGGACTCAGGGCGTGACGACCATCGATGCGCTCTGGCGCTTCCATCCCGACGACAACCCGGCCTGGGCATCGCCCTCCTTCGACGACTCCTCCTGGCCGCTTCTTGCGACGGGCCAAAAGTGGGGATCGCAGGGCTATCCCGATCTGAGTGGATACGCCTGGTACCGGCTGCGTCTTAAACTCCCTACCACCAACCAGCCTCTTGCCATCGACATCGGCCACATCAACAGCGCTGCCGAGATCTACGCCGATGGCCGGCTACTCGGAGAGAACGGCATCATGCGTCCCAGGCCCGACTGGAGCGAACAGAACGATGACAACACCTTTGCCCTGCCGCTTGCCTGCAACGGCCGCTGGATTGAAATTGCCGTCCGCGTCTGGAAAAGTCCCGTCGCGTCCAGCTACTCGAGCGGCGGCTTTTGGAAACATCCGGTTGTCGGCTCTCTGCCTCTCATTCAGGCCTCCAGCCGCATTGCGTTTGCGGAAAGCGCCGCCAGCCTGCTTTCACCGGCCATCGTCCAACTCTTCACCCTCGTCCTCGGTTGTTTTGGCCTTGGCCTCTTTCTCCTCGACCGCCGCTCCACGGAATACGCATGGTTTGCGCTTTGGGGCATCGGCTCGGCAGCGCTTTTCCTCCTGGTCTCCGTCTCCGAGCTTCGCCAGGGCAGCGTCACGTTCGCCGTGGGGGACCGGGAACTGCTCGCGCTGCCGCTCTACATCGCGGAAAATCTTTTCCTCTGGGGGTTTTTGAGGGCCCGTCGCGGCTGGCTCTTCATGAGCGTGGTCCTGCTGGACGTCGTCGCCTCTTCCTGCTACGCACTCAGCTTTCACGGCTTCCTTCCGCTGCCCGTCGGGCAGGCGATTCTCACCGTTGTTTACGTCCTGGTGTTCGCGCTGGTCATCGTCCGTGTATTGCTCTCGCTCCGCGAGGGCAGCCGCGACGCGCGACTTCTGCTTCTCCCCATCGTCCTGCAGGGCTTCGGAGTTTCTATCGAAGGCGCTCGTCAGGCCATTTACTGGGCTGGCTGGTCGCGTAGTTTGAATCCGCTTATCCTCTGGTCCAACGGCGTTGTCGCAGTCGACTGGAACGATGTGTTCGACGCCCTCAACCTTGTCGCCATCGCGGTTGCGCTGATCCTGCGCTTTACTCGCTCCGCCCAGGAAGAAAAGCGGCTTGCGACCGAACTCGCATCCGCCCGCGCCGTGCAGGAACAGCTGGTCCCTGCTGCGCTGCCGCAGTTCGACTGCTTCCGCATCAAAGCCGCTTACCTGCCTGCCGCCGAGGTCGGTGGTGATTTTTACCAAGTCCTTCCGCAGAAAGACGGTTCGGCGCTGGTCGTCGTGGGCGACGTCAGCGGCAAGGGTCTGCGCGCCGCCATGACCGGCACTCTGGTTCTTGGGGCTTTGCGTTCTCTGGTCCAGGAGCAGTTATCTCCGTCGCAGATTCTCTCCCGGCTTAACGCCCAACTGTCGACCAGCCGGGATGGCGGCTTTGTTACCTGTCAGGTCGCCCGCACCGCGCCCGACGGCACTCTCATACTCGCCAACGCGGGCCACATCGCACCCTATCGCAACGGCGAAGAAGTCTCTACCTCGCCGGGACTCCCTCTTGGCATCACACGCGACGCCGACTACGTCGAGACCACGCTCAGATTAAACCCAGGCGACACACTTACCTTTCTCTCCGACGGCATTGTCGAAGCCCAGTCTGCTACAGGCGAACTGTTTGGATTCGATCGCACCCGTCAGATCAGCACGTTGTCTGCCGAGCGGATCGCCGCCACCGCGCGAAGCCACGGCCAGCACGACGACATCACGGTACTCACCCTGGGCTACGCCGGCGCGGAGGTCGTGCATGCGTAAATTGCCGCTGCTGTTGCTGCTTGTCGTCGGGGCGATCGCGCCGCAGACAACTGCTGCTCAGTCCGCAGATCCCTCCCGGCCGATCGTTCGCTATCACTATGGGGACAATCCCGCCTGGGCCTCGCCCGCCTTCGATGACAGCTCCTGGATCGTAGCCGCCAATGGATCCTGGCCTGTCCCTGCCTTCCATTCCGACGGTTTCGTCTGGCTTCGCGCCCGCGTGCCGATGGCCTCCGCTTCGTCCAGGCGGCTCGCGATTCGCCTGGTGGAACGGGAGTCTTACGCCAATGCATACCGTCTCTTTGTCAATAACCGCGATCTCGGCGGCCAGGGTGGATTCCCACCCAGCGGCCAGCCGTTTTATCTGCGCTCATCCGCTGTCTTCTGCCTCTCCACAGAAACCGCGGCCCCCGGCGCCACCGCTGTCGTCGCCCTGCGTCTCTGGTATCTGCCGGCCATGCGCCTCTCCGGAGGGCGCGGCCAGTTCGAGTTCCGCATCGCGGAGTCCGACACCGCCGACGCCACACAGCGTGCCAGCCTGCTGGCCGAAGCTCTCGGCCGCATTCCCAACCTGGCGGCGAACGCCCTGCTGATGGTGGTGGGCGCAGGCCTGTTGATCTTCTGGCTCAGGACTCGCAGAAGCGAGCTGCTCTGGTGCGCGTTGCTGTTGATTTCCTATCCCTTATTCGAATGTTTCTTCGATGCGACGGACCTGGGCTTCCTCTCTATCCCTTACCGGGGCTGGACTCTGCTTTGTGTTTTGCTCTGCATTCCCACCATGGCGACGACGGTTGAGTTGATCTGGACCGTTCACGGCCTGCACGCCCGCATCTGGCGTCGTCTTGGTCATCTCGCATGGATGCTGTACAACGGTACCCATTTATTGGTCGGTTCCGGCCTCGTTGCTACCTCCTTCGTATGGTGGTCGCACACAGCGGAAATCGTCTTCCTTCAGTTCTTCAACGCCATCACGCTCGCGGCCAATCTTTGGGTGCTTCTGGTCCGCCGCTATAACCGTGCCATCGCCGCCGCCATGAGCGTGATCCCTGTCGCCTCCGGCCTCGCTGCCTTTGGCTGGCGCGAATACAGGCTGATTCACAATGTCTACGTCGATCTCTTCGATCTGGGCTTCCTTCTCTCCGGGTTTGCCATTGCCGCCATGCTCGTGCGGCGCGCCCTCGCCGCCTGGCGCCAGAGCGATCAGCTTCGCGTCGAATTCGCCGCGGCTCGCGAAGTGCAGCAGCGTCTTGTTCCCGCAGCGCCGCCACGACTGAACCGCTTCAGCCTGCGCGCTGTTTACGTTCCCGCCGCCGAAGTGGGCGGCGACTTCTACCAGGTGTTCCCCCAACCCGACGGCTCTGCGCTCCTCGTCATCGGCGATGTCAGCGGCAAGGGATTGAAGGCCGCCATGACCGGCACACTCGTCCTCGGCGGGCTGCAAACCCTGGCTCAGGAGAACCTCTCGCCCGCGGAGATTCTCGCGCGGCTGAATGTTCAGCTTGTGGCTTCATCCGGCGGCGGCTTCGTCACCTGCCTCTGCGCGCGCCTCGGCGTCGACGGCTCCGTCAGCCTGGCGAACGCCGGCCATCTGGCGCCTTATTGCAACGGAGATGAAGTTTCATTGTTGACTGGTTTACCTCTCGGCATCACACGCGACGCCGACTACTTCGAGATCAGGCTCCGATTGAATCCGGGCGACACGCTTACATTTCTCTCTGATGGCGTTGTCGAAGCCCAGGACATTGGCGGCCAGCTCTTCGGCTTTGATCGCATGAAGGCCATCAGTGCCCAATCTGCCGAACAGATAGCCGCTGCCGCGCAGGCTCACGGCCAGCAGGATGACATCACAGTCCTCACGCTTCAATTCGCCCCCGCTGAGTTGACCCATGCATAAACTGGCCGCTTTGCTGCTCCTGGCTCTCACCGCGCCAGCGCTTCGGGGACAGGCTGTTCCCGGTATCCTCGCGTTTTCCCCGCAGCAGTGCGTGTGGCGCGCCGGGGATAACCCCGCCTGGTCCGCCCCCAGTCTCGACGAATCTGGCTGGCGCCCGCTTGCCCAGTGGCACGCACCGCCCGGTCAGTCCCGCTTCTGGGTACGTTGCCGTGTCGATTCGCCTGGGTTCGCTGCGTTCGACCACCCCGCCGTGCAGGTGCGTTTTTTGGCCGCCTACCAGCTTTTCCTCAATGGAGTGCCCATCGGCCGGAATGGCGACCTGAAGAACGGTTTCTTCAGCATGGACTCGATCCGCATCTTTTCCTTCCCGCCATTGCCTGCCGCAAACCGTTCTAACGTCCTTTCGCTGCGTGCCGTCTTCCGCATGGTTACGGCGGATCCAGCAGGCAGCCTAGAGGCTCCCGAGTTTCGTCTTGGGGATACCAACAGCTTGCGCGACAACCGGGCAGGCGTGCTCGTTCGGCAGCTTTCTGACGAAGCAACATCGTTTCTGCCCCTGGTTGTCATCGGAATCGTCGGCCTGTTGCTCCTCGGATTCTCTGCCTGGGACCGATCCCACCTCGAACCGATCCTGTTGGGGCTGTCCTGTACCTTTGTCGGCCTGATGTTCGTGAACATTCTGTGTGGGACGCTGATGACGAAAGAGCCCGTCTGGGCCCAGCTCGCCCTTTACTCTCTTTCGGGCACGGCCAACACGCTCGCGCAAACGTTCTTCTATTTCTCCCTGGCCCGGAAGCGCGTGCCCAACGTGTTCCGGCTGCTCATCGGAGCCTGGTTTGTGTGCACGGCCTGGCCATTGGCCGAGCTTCTGCTGCCCCCACAACCGGCCCTTCGCCTGGACGCGATTCATTTCTTCGTCATTGCCCCCGTCTCCTACGTTCTTCTGGCTGTCCTTCTCGGATGTGGTCCGTTCATCGCCTTTTGGCCGTACCAACAGGTTCCGCATCGGATGCGGGCCGTTGCCGCACTGTCGGCAGCGTGGGGTGCTGTGCTCATCGTTTTCTTCCTCGCGCTTGCGGCCGAGCCCTTCCCGGGGCTGTCGGGACTCTTTCAAGCCTGGCAATCCACACTGTTTCCGGCACAAAGCATAGCGCAGTTGTGCGCGGTGGGCGCCATCATTGCATTCATCCTGCGCGACCAGCGCCAGATTGCCGTGCAGCGGGCCTCGCTTGCCGGCGAAATGCAGGCGGCCAGCGAGATTCAGCATATGCTGGCGCCCGCAACCATCGAGAGCGCTTCAGGCCTGAGTGTTGAGGTCGCCTTCCATCCCATGCGCGAGGTGGGTGGTGATTTTTTTCTCTGTCGGGTTCTTCCTGACGGCCGTCAACGCATTCTGATTGGCGATGTGAGTGGAAAAGGCGCGGCCGCTGCCATGGCGGCAACGCTGCTGCTCGGCGCCGGCGAGGAGCGCGGTGGCGACTCGCCACACGAACTCCTCGCGCACCTGAATCAGGTCCTGTGCCGCATGCGTCTCGGCGGGTTCGCCACCTGCCTGTGCGCGGACGTGGCGCGGGATGGGAGGGCAACGATCGCAAATGCCGGTCATCTGCCCCCCTATCTGAACGGTGCCGAGCTGAAGATCGATTCAGGGCTGCCGCTGGGTGTTAGTGATCAAACTGACTACTCCGAGCCCCCCTTCCAGTTAGCTGCCGGCGACATGCTCACCTTCCTCTCCGATGGTGTCGTCGAGGCCCGAAACTCTTCCGGCGAACTGTTCGGATTTGACCGCTCCCGCGCGATCAGCACGCAGTCCGCCGAGCAAATCGCGGTTGTCGCCCAGGCTTTCGGCCAGCAGGACGACGTCACTGTCCTTACTCTTACCTTCAACCCCGCGGAGATGCTGCATGCGTAAGCACGCGCTCATTCTCCTGTTCCTCGCGTGTGCCCTCGCCGCCCCGCTGGCTCGCGCCGCTGCACCCGCACCGCCCACGCTCGCCATCTACGACCTCGGCCGCGGCGCCGTCGCCCTCGACGGCCCCTGGCAATTCCATCTCGGTGACGATCCGTCCTTCGCCTCGACCTCGCTCGACGACTCCACCGGCCACAACGGCTGGGAGCAGATCTCGGCCGCCGAAACCTGGGGCGCGCAAGGCCATCGCTCCTACCAGGGGTACGCGTGGTATCGGCTCCATCTTCATCTCACGCCCGCGACCGGCGCTTCCCCGGACTTCGCTCTGCTCATTCCACAAATTGACGATGTGTACCAGATCTACTGGAACGGCGCGCTTGTGGCCCACGACGGAAAGATGCCCCCTTACCCTTCCTGGCGAGAATCCGGGTCAGCGCAAGTCTTCCACCTCGGCTCTCTCCGCGACGGGGTTTTGGCCATCCGCGTCTGGTCGCGGCCGTTGTTCTCCTATGACAACGGACTTCAGGGGGGAATCGTCGGGGCGCCATTCATCGGTAGTCCTGCGGCTATCGCCGGCCAAAAAGCGAGTCTGGTCAACATTTGGCTGCTGCAAAACCTGTATTTTTTTGCCATCCAGGCGATCTATGCGGCGCTCTTCGGGTTAAGCTTGCTGGCCTGGCTCCGCGACCGCTCGCTTAGTGCGCTCCTGTGGATGGCCATTTTCTGCGGCGGAGAACTCGCAGCAAGCTTAGTTCAGGGGCGTCATCTTCCGATCGCATTCAGCGCTTCTTATCTTCTGGCGCAACTTGCACTGGCGCTAAGGGATATCGGAGTGTGGTTCCTTTTGCTGTGGCTGCTCAAGCTGAATCAGAACTCACGGCTCATGCGCGCCACGCGAATCATCGCCTGGATTTACTGGATTGATGCATCGGCAGATAGCCTGCTGGCGTTCTTTAATCTGGGCGCGCCGCGGGTCGCTTTCAGACTGCAGCTTGCCGATGCGCTGCTCACTGTGCTGTTCGTACTTGCTGAAGTGTATCCCCTGATCATCTTGGCTTTCGCTGTCCGCAAGCGCCTCGATCCCGCGCGCTGGGCAGTCGCGGTTTTCGCTTTTATCGCCGAGATGGTCCAGGTCTTCCATGGCATCGCCGAGCAGGGCAGCCGGTTCACTCATTCGACCCTCGCCGGTGCAATCTCAGCGCCCCTGTTCACGATCTATGGAAATCCCCTCTCGACAGAAACGGTGGCCGATACCGCTCTGCTGGTCGCCATCGTCTATGCCGTCTACCGTTACTCGCGCGAAACCCTTGACCGCCAGCAAATGATCGAGCAGGAACTGCGCAGCGTCCAGGAACTGCAACAGGTTCTTGTGCCGGAGACGCTGCCTTCGCTCCCAGGTTACGGGGTCACCAGCGCCTATCGTCCCGCGCAGGAGGTTGGCGGAGATTTCTACCAGATCATTCCTCTCGAGGACGGCGCCGCACTGGTCGTTCTCGGAGACGTAAGCGGCAAAGGGCTCAAAGCTGCTATGACGGTCGCGCTGATCGTGGGCGCCGTTCGCACTCTGGCTGAAACTGTCACTGAGCCAGCGGAAATTCTCGCCGGGCTCAACCGGCGTGTGTATGGACGATTGCAGCATGAATTTGTCACCTGCCTCGCGCTTCGGCTCGGCGCGGACGGAAGCTGCGCATTCGCCAATGCCGGACATCCATCTCCGCTGCTCAACGGGAGCGAGGTCGACCTGCCGGGCGCGCTCCCGCTTGGACTGGATGCTGCCGCAAGTTATGAAACGATCTCTCTCCATCTCGACGTCGAGGACCGGCTCACCCTGTACACCGACGGATTACTCGAGGCGCGTAGTGAGAGTGGCGAGATTTTCGGCTTTGACCGCCTTCGGGAGTTGATTTCCTCCTGGCCGGATGCGCATCGCGCAACCGAGGCGGCCATAAAGTTCGGCCAGCAGGACGACATCACCGTGCTCACCCTCCAGTTGGCGCCTGCGGAGGTGCTTCGTGCGTAGGCTCCTTCTGCTCAGTCTGATCGCGACGGTCTCTGCGCCCGCGATTCACGCACAAACCTTTGACGCCTTTGCCGCGGGCGGCCCTCTCGTCATCACGGCGCCCTGGCGCTTCCATACCGGCGACAACCCGGCCTGGGCTTCGCCCAGCTTCGACGATTCGCACTGGGCGTTGCATCCGATCGAAAAGAGCTGGGCCGATCAGGGTCTGCCGGAATACTCCGGCTATAGCTGGCTCCGCCTTCGCGTGAAACTTCCGGCAACGGACGAACCACTGGCTCTGCTGGTCTACCCGCTCGCCGATGCGGAAGAGGTCTATGCCAATGGGAAGCTGATCGGCACCATCGGCCAGATGCGGCCGCCGCTGACAAAACTCGCGAACGAGACAGCCGAGGTTCTGACTCTTCCGGCGGCGGCGGATGACCGTACGGTCTCGGTCGCCATCCGTGCATGGACCTCCCCGATCTATGCACCCTATTACGGCTGGGGCGCGGGCCATTCTCCTGTCCTGGGAACCCGCACGGATCTGACGCGCATGGTGCGCCTTATCCGGATGCAGAGCGCCTTCGGCCACGCTGACAGCTGGCTGCTCAGCGTGGTGGCCGTTGTCATCGGCCTCTTCAGCCTCGGGCTCTTTGTCTTCCGGCGGCAGGCCACCGAATATGCCTGGGCCGCTGTTTTCCTACTCGGCACCGCGGCCCAGACGCTCTTTCTGCTCTGGCTGGGGACCATCCCGATTCAGGGCGGGCCCTCCACTTACCTTCAGCTTTCCGTCAGCGCGCTGGTGGAAACTGCGTGGCTTTTCTTCATCTGGAGCTTCCTCGGATCGAAATATGACCGGCTCTTTTATGCGGCTCTCGTCGTCAACTGGATTCGCCCGACTGCGCCGTTTTGGGTCCTGAACTTCCACGCTTCTGTGTCGCAGGCCTTCTTCCTCGGGACCGTCGCCCATCTCTCCATCAGCGTCATCATCCTGATGAAACTGCTCCCCATGCTGCGCCGCGGGAACCGAGACGCGCAGTTATTGCTGGCGCCTTTCCTCCTCAATTCGGCCGTATTGGGCCTGAGCGAGGCAAGGAGCGCTCTGCACGCTGCCGGCCTCACTGCGGCGCAGGGATCGTGGACCATGTACACCGGACACGGTCTCCAGATCACCTGGGACGACCTTTCGCTGTTGCTCTCCTTCTTTGCCATCGGAGCCGTGCTGGTGCTGCGCTTCACCGAATCTGCTCGGCAGGCGCAGCGCCTCTCCTCCGAAATGGACTCCGCCCGCCAGATTCAGTCTCAGCTCGTTCCCGCAACTCTACCCACCCTGCCGGGCCTCCGCCTCGAAGCGGCCTATCTCCCGGCTGCGGAGGTCGGCGGCGATTTCTACCAGGTCATTCCGCAGCAGGATGGCTCGGCCCTGCTTGTTATCGGCGATGTGAGCGGCAAAGGCCTCAAAGCCGCCATGACCGGCACCCTCGTCCTAGGTGCGCTCCGGAACATGGCGCAGGAAGCCCTGCCTCCGTCGCAGATCCTGTCTCGCCTCAATGCACAGCTCTCCGCGTCCGCTGACGGCGGCTTCGTCACCTGCCTCGTCGCCCGCATCGGTCCCGACGGTGCGCTCACGCTTGCCAATGCTGGCCATCTTTCTCCGTACTGCAATGGCGGAGAAGTCCCTCTTGAATCCGGCCTACCCCTCGGCGTCAGTTTCGATACCGCGTACACGGAATCGCAGATGCGGCTCAACCCCGGCGACTCGCTGACTTTTCTCTCTGACGGCGTCGTCGAAGCCCAATCGCCCGCCGGCGAGCTCTTCGGCTTCGATCGTACCCGTGCGATCAGCACCCGGACTGGCGAGGAAATCGCGGCCGCCGCCCAGTCGTTTGGTCAGCAAGACGACATCACCGTCCTCACTCTCGCCTTCGCTCCAGCCGGGGTCTCCCATGCGTAAGCCTGCGCTAACCTTCTTCCTCGTCGCTTGCGCAATCGCGCCTCATATCCTGCGCGCCCAGCCCGCGCTTGCCACGCAACCTGTTATCCATTACCACAACGGAGACAATCCCGCCTGGTCTTCACCCTCGTTTGACGACGGCGCGTGGCCGCAGGCGCAAAGTGGCAGCCTTCCCGCGCCCGGCTATGAGTCTGACGGCTTCTTCTGGGTGCGCGCCCGAATTGCCGTGCCGGATGGCGCTGCTCCTCCTCTGGCCGTTAGCTTGCGCACCATCGACGCTTTCCCCAGTGTTGAGGAACTGTGGGTCAACGGTCGGGTGGTCGGCCGCTACGGCGACTTTCCTCCGCACGCCAGGCCGCTCGACCACCCGCAGATGCTGGTCTTCGATATTCCCGCAGGCGTTGCGCAGCCCGGCTCGGTCGCCGTCGTTGCTGTGCGCACCTGGGATGTGCCTTACGACCGGAGCGAGAGTTTGGTGCTGCGTCATCCCGCTCCGGTTAGCGTCGCATTCTCCATCGGCAGCGCGCCCCTTTTGCATGCGCTGGCCACGGAAGCTCAGGATCGGGCCCTGCTGCGCCTGGGGCCCCAGCTGCTGCTGGCTCTCGTTTTTATGATGCTCGGACTCGCCGTGCTCACGCTCGGCATCTGGGCGCGCAACCGCACCCTCCTGCTCTGTGCCCTCTGGCTGGTGGCGCTACCCGCATTTCTCGTCTTCGGTCCGTTGCTTCTGCCGGGAATCTCCGCGACTCGGGAGGCCATAACGTTCTTCATCCTCAACGCGATCGGCATGTGGGTCGTCGTTGAGTTCACCTGGACGGTGCAGGGTTTCCGAGATCGCATCTTCCGCGCCGCTTACCACCTCTGCTGGATCGGGTTGACCGTTGCCGCCATGTACGTGGGAACCACGATGCACGCCAGCTCCCTTACATTGGTTGGAATGTACGCATTGAACTGGTTCCTGTTCGCGTACAACGTGATCGGAAGCGGGGCAAACGTCGTGGCACTCGCTGGCCGCGGAAAGAACCGGCTCGTGGCCGCGGCCACGATCCTCATCAGCGTCGGCTACTTCCTCGGTGTTGCCGGGCACCCAGTCGAATTCGCTTGGCCGGGCATCAGTCTCTTCACATTGGCCTTTTATGTTTGCACGCTCTTCATTGCCGTGCTGCTGATGCGGCAGACGTGGTTGGCCTGGCGCTCGAGCGAACAACTCCGTGTCGAGTTTGCCGCCGCCCGCGAGCTGCAGCAGCAATTGGTTCCCGCCCAGCCGCCCGCCATTGCCGGCTGGCGCGTCGATGCGGCGTACCACCCCGCCGCGGATGTCGGCGGCGACTTTTACCACATCATCGAACAGCCCCGCGCCACCGTGCTCCTCATCGGCGATGTGAGCGGCAAGGGATTAAAGGCGGCTATGACAGGCGTTCTCACCATCGGCGCAGCCAGTGCCCTGGCAGGGGAGTGCCCCGGCCCCGCGCAACTGTTGGCTAGGCTCAACCGCGAAATGGTCCGCCTGCAAAAGGACGGTGGCTTCGTCACCTGCCTCTGTGCCCGCGTTCTCGGCGATGGCACCCTCACCCTCGCCAACGCCGGTCACCTCGCGCCTTACCGCAACGGCGAAGAAGTCCCGCTCGACTCCGGCCTGCCCCTGGGAGTCACTGCGGACACCAATTACGCGGAGTCCACACTCCGCCTCGACGCCTGCGACACGCTCACCCTCCTGTCCGACGGGGTCGTCGAAGCCCAATCTTCTTCCGGCGAGCTTTTTGGCTTTGAACGAACTCGCCAGATCAGCACCCACTCCGCCGAAGCAATCGCAGCGACCGCCCAGGCCCACGGCCAGCAGGACGACATCACCGTTCTCACCCTCACCTTCGCTCCTGCTGGGGTGCTCCATGCATAAGCTTGCACTCCTGCTCGTGTTCGTAGTCTCTGCAGCTCATGCGCAGCAAAATCCCGCCGTCGTGCGGAAGATCGTCGCATGGCCGGCGGGTATGGTGCAGATGGACGACGGCTGGCGCTTCCGGCCGGGGGATAACTCCGCCTGGGCGCAACCCGAATTCGACGACAGCGCCTGGCGGGTGGTGAGCCTGACCGGCGCAAAACCGCTCGCGCCTGCGGGCCTGCGCTGGTACCGCATCCACCTCAGGCTCCCTGCCTGGCGTCCGCCTATGGGTTTGTTGTTAAAAATCGGAAAGAATGCCTCTCAGGTCTTTATTAACGGCATCCCCGCGAATCGCTCCCGCATTCGATCCACCTTCCGCTACTACTATCCGAGAGAGCAGTTCGTTCCCTTGCCGGACGGCATCACCGACCTCGTGATCGCAATACGCTGCGGCGAGACGCCATATGAATACAACGTGATTCGGGGCGACGCTTTGTCTGCGGCCACCGTCGGGCTCCTGCCCGTCATGCAGCAGGCGGCCGAAGTCGCGGACTCCCATGCGCTCCTCGACCAGATCACGTCGTTCGCCATCGACCTGGCCATCTGCCTCGGCGGGCTGGCCACGCTGGGACTGTTTCTGGCGCAGCGCCAACGGCGGGAATACCTGTGGGTCAGCGCTTATCTGTTGGCGCTTGGCCTCTCGGACCTGCTTTGGTGCCTCTCCCAGAAATGGATGCCATTTTCCGTCAACGCGCTCGGCGGCGATCCGCTCGATTGGTTCTGCACCATGCTGCAGATTGAATTCATCTTTGCCTTCGCCGGCGAGCGGGTGGGGCGAGCGTGGCGCGTATACCAGGAGGCGCTGGCCGTGGGATTCCTGGCGGGATTCTTCTGCAACTGGTTTGGTCGGTTCGCGTATGTTTACGGCATATCCGAGGCGCTGGCCCCCCTGCCCGCCGCCATCGGGCTCCTGGTGCTGCTCGTCGTCTGGCTGCGCCGCGGCAATCGTGAGGCCGGGTGGCTGATCCTGCCGAGTATCTGCCCCATACTGGCCGGCGGTCTCTTTGAAATCTGGGATATCACCACGGTCGGGTTGAATTCCCGCAGCCTCGACTTCCTGTTCCCCATTCTGCGGTTCCATATCGGCCGCGTCGGATTTCGTCTGGAGGCCGTCGGCGACCTTTTCTTTCTCGTAGCCATCGGTATCGTGCTTTTTCTGCGCCACACGTGGCTTACGCAGGTGCAGGTGCGCTCCGCGGCGGAGCTGCAGGCCGCTCGCGAGATGCAGCGCAGGCTGGTCCCCGTGGAGTTGCCAACCGTCCCCGGCTGCACCATGGCCGCCTCGTATTGGCCGGCGGCTGAGGTCGGCGGCGACTTCTATCAGGTGTTGCCGCAAGCCGACGGCTCGACACTGATTGTGCTCGGCGACGTCAGCGGCAAGGGACTGAAAGCCGCCATGACCGGCACTCTCGTCCTCGGCGCGCTCCGCTCCCTCGCGCAGGAGAATCCGTCGCCGAGAGAGATCCTTGCGCGCCTCAACCGCCAGCTTGTCGCTCCTTCCGACGGCGGCTTTGTCACCTGCCTCTGCGTCCGCATTGCGCCCAATGGCACGCTAACCCTCGCCAATGCCGGTCACCTCGCGCCCTATCGCAACGGCGAGGAAGTCCCGCTGGAAAGCGGGTTGCCACTGGGCATTGCCACAGAGGTCGAGTACCCCGAGATCGAGCTCCGGCTCGCCCCGAACGAACGCCTTACATTCCTCTCCGATGGCGTCGTCGAAGCCCAGTCTGCTTCGGGCGAACTTTTCGGCTTCGAGCGCACGCGTCAGATCAGCACCCAATCTGCCGAACTGATCGCTGCCGCCGCGCAGGCTTTCGGCCAACAGGACGATATCACGGTGCTCACACTTGCCTTTGCTTCCGCGGAGGTGATGCAGGCGTGATTGATACCCCCGTGGCGCTGGATTCGATCGCGCACCAGAGCCAGAGTCAGGCAAGCCTTCCGAAGGAGAGCTCGATGCCGAGTCACTTCACCGGGATGATAAGAATCGCGTATCTGGTGCCGCCAAACATAACGAAGGGGCGCGAAGTATTCGGGTGTGCTTCGTGGAGCGGGAGACCCGATGAGTTTGCGAGCTTTGCGCCAAGGATCATGAAATGCGGTGGAATATGGATGTAATCCTTCTGTCCGGGTGGAAGTCGGGTCGCGTCGGGATCGAGGTTGCTCCACGCCGATCCCCCTTGCAGCATGTACGCGTACCCGGGCTTCGCGGGATCGGGGATGCGACCCGCCGCCATCGCTTCCAGAAAGGCCATGCCATTCGTGTCGAAACATGCTGGCTCTGGCTGCGGGTCGCCTTTGCCTGGGGGGATGCAGGTCCAGCCATTGTTACCGTGGCGAAGCTCGATCCATTTGCCGCCCTGATGCACGGAGACTGTTGCCTCCGCCGCAAGTCCGGCGGGTGCGGCAGAGAGCGCCAAATCGATCAGCTTCTGATGATCCTGGGACTGGCCTGGGATCTTTGCTACCGCGACAGAGAGGCAGAGGGCGACGAATGCAGAGGCGAACCGAGTCATCAATTCTCCGAAATCGGAACCGGAATCTGGGATTTTAAGAGCATAGTAGCCGACGATGCGGACCTTATACGGTGTTTACGCTGAGGGCAATTAAGGGATGATGCGCAGTAAGCAGGTATCAGAGCGCTCAGGGCGCGCTGCCCTTTTGAGTTGTTCTACCCACGCCGCTCGCCGAATATCAGCCGGAGTAACCGTCGCCTTGTCAGTGTTTCTGCGGTTGTTTCTACTGGAATCCTCGCAAATGCGCATCCTTCGACCATGCACACTCGTCGTCTTCCTGTTGTTCGCGGCCATTCTCTCGGCCCCCGCTCAGAATCACTCCAGCGGAGCCGCTCTGGTGACGCCCGACTGGTGCCGTAAGCTACCGCGCCCGGAATACAGCCATCTCCAGCGCATCCCGGTTCATGATTCCTGGTTCCAGGTTTATCGTGTCGCCCCGCACGTGCTCGCCATCTACGAGCCGCACCAGTGGGAAGAGACCGTCATGTACTTAGTCGACGGCAGTCAGCGCGCCCTGCTGATCGACACCGGCATGGGCATCGGCAACCTCCGCGCGCTCGTTTCCGAACTCACCCCGCTCCCCGTCATCGTCGTCAATTCCCACACTCATCCCGACCATACGGGTGGCAACTGGCAATTCAATACGATCTACAACCTCGACAGCGACTACGCCCGTAACAATGCCAAAGGCTCGACGGAGATCCGCGCCGAGCTCGAACCGGGCAAGATCTGCGGCGCGCTGCCAAAAGACTTCAACCCAGCGACCTACGCTACGCGTCCCTGGCACACAGCCCGCTGGTTGCACGACGGCGACCTCATCGACCTTGGCGGCCGCAGACTCCAGGTCCTTGCCACTCCAGGCCACTCACCCGACTCGATCTGCCTCTTCGACGCGCAGAACGGTTTGCTTTTCACCGGAGATACCTATTATCCAGGGCCGGTCTACGTCTTCGGCCCGGGCTCGGACCCCATCGCTTACCAGCGTAGTGTCGAGCGTTTGGCAGCCCTTGCGGCCAAAGTGCGCCTCGTGCTCGGCGGCCACAACGTGCCCATCGCGCCACCCTCCATCCTGCCCGAACTCGCCCGCGAGTACGCGGACGTGCGGGCAGGAAAGATCCCGGCCGCCGGAACCGAGGAGGAAATCACGAAATACCCAGGGCCGCAGATCACCTTTTTCCTAAGCGCGAGCTACGTTTCGTACTCGAAATGACCCACGAACGAGGAAAGACCAATCCATTCTCGCAACCGTTTGGCCGAGCGCGTGGGAACAATAAGGGAACACCGGGGGATCGAAAAGGGCCTGATCCATCCCAAGCGATCCCAAACAGAAAGCTTCTAAGGTGCCTGTTTTCCGTAGCATTCATTGATCTCAAACCACTTACCCTGATCGGCAAGCGGCCCTGAAAAGGCCGGCGTCGGCGGTTCGATCCCGTCCCTGGCCACCGATTTTCCATTCAACAACTGACATTACGCCCGGTGCGGGCCGCGAGGAGGCGCGATGTTTTTATGCCAGCCACTGCCCATCGTTCGGGCCACGAAGTTCCGGGGGTGCATGGCCAGATTCAGAAGCTCCCCGAGATCTGACTCCGTGGCAAACGGGGACTGTCCCTCGCCCCAAATCCCGTTGAGGTACACGCTCGGAGGAACCGTCACCGGTTCGCTGACGAGCGCCGCGAAGAATCGATCCATCTCCTCAAGGGTCACGGCATCTTTGCCCGAAAGGCAGCGAAGAATTGCGTCCAGACGGTTATACTGCACATCCGCAAACAGCCTGTTCAAAGAGGGCTGGTTGCGCGATTTCATGCCGGCAGGATACCCCTTCCCGAGTGCGCCCACGAAAGTTCCCAGCAGTCCGAATGAGAAGGCTCGGGCTTTTTACGGGTACCGGGTCTTGACAACCGTGCGTGCGGAGACGTACTGTTCTGGATCGGATTGCGTTAACGTACACGCGATTGTGGAAACATCATCCTCACACACGCTGAGAAGCATCTTCCAGGCACTGTAATCGGTCTCACAGTCGAGAAAGAATAAGAGGCTAAGCTTATGCATTTTCGAGGCTTTCAGTTCAGACGCAGAGGCGCTACGCGGTCGATCGTCAAGGCAATTTGGAGAACGCTTCCGGTGCTGGCTCTGATCATTGGGTATCGGCCGCTCTTTGCCCAGACGAACCAGGGCACGGTGACCGGCACCATTACGGATTCTCAGGGCGCGGTGGTTCCGAATGCTCAGGTGACGCTGACGCAGGAGGCCACGAGGTTCGCGCTGCGAGCGCCGACGAATCACGACGGCATCTTTGTTTTCTCGCCCGTGCAAATCGGGAATTATTCGATTTCGGTGAGCGCTCCCGGATTTGCCAGCGTGAACCAGATCGGGCTGACGCTGAACGTAAATCAAACCCTCACTGTCAACCTGACCCTGCATCCCGGCAACGTCTCGCAGACGGTCACGGTGCAGGGTGGTGCGGCGCAGCTGATGCAGACGGAAGAGGCCTCGACCGGCCAGGTGATGAGCTCGCGCGTGATCAATGACACTCCGCTCGCGCTCCGGAACTATGTATTCATCGCGCAGTTGGCAGCAGGCGTGACGGAATCGCAGGGATCACGCGGCGAGGGCCGCGGAGATTTCGACGCCAACGGGCTCCGTGCGGAACAGAACAACTTCATCCTCGACGGAGTCGATAACAACAGCAACCAGGTCGATTTTCTCAACGGCGCCAGCTTCGTAGTAAAGCCTCCGCCCGATGCGCTGGCGGAGTTCAAGGTGCAAACCGGAGATTACGATGCCGAGTTCGGCCATTCAGCCGGCGCTGTTGTCAACGCTGCCATCAAGAGCGGCACCAATGAGATCCATGGGGATGTCTGGGAATACATCCGCAACAACGACCTTGGAGTGGCCCGCGACTATTTCAACCAGGCGCCACAGATTCAGCCCGCTTACCACCAGAATCAGTTCGGTGGGACTCTGGGCGGACCGTTCTGGAAAAACAAGCTGTTCTGGTTCGCGGATATCGAAGCTCTTCGCGTTGTATCTCCCACCAACGGCACCTATACCGTCCCAACGGCGTTGATGCGCCAGGGGAATTTCAGCGAATTACTGAATACCAGTCTGACGGGACAGAGCAAACCGATTACTCTCTATGAGCCCGGTTCGGGCGGAGCTACGCCGCTCACCTGCAACGGGCAGGCGAACGTCCTCTGCTCAGGCCAGATCGATGCCATTGCGCAGCGGCTGCTCAATCTCTACCCGCAGCCCAATAACGGGGTGGCGGGGCAGACCTACAACAACTACGTGGTGAACACCAGCACCGGGGACAACACCGTGCAGTGGGATGCCCGGCTCGACTGGAACGCCACCCAGCACGATCAGGCATTTTTCCGCGCGAGCTATTACAACGAACGCGGGACCTATAACCCACCGCTCGGATTTATTCTGGATGGCGGCGGCTACGGCGGCGACGGTTCCTTTGTCAATATGGGTGAGAACTACGACCTGAGCGAAACGCACGAATTCAGCTCGAATCTGGTGAACGAGTTCCGCTTCGGCTACAACTGGGGACATCCCCAGTGGGTCCCGCTGAGCTACGACACCAATGTCTCGTCCCAGGAAGGTCTGGGAGGCATTCCATATACACCGGGCAACGGTGGCTTGCCCAGCACGTCTATTAGTGGAATCAGCGGCATTGGCGGACCGCAGTGGTATCCGGCCATTGAGTACGAAAACGTCTTTCAGTTCCTCGACGATGTCACCAAAGTCGTGGGCAAGCACACCTTCAAGATGGGCGTTGACTTCCAGCACGTTCGCGTCGCCACGCAGGCCCCCATTGCACCTCATGGCGCCTACAGCTTCAGCGGCTTCTATACCGGAGCGCCGGGCGTGAGCTTTACCGGCTCGGGCGTCGCCGATTTTCTGGCCGACAGCGATACGCCTCCGGGAGCGCCGGCAGGATCGACACCCGGTTCTATCAGTTCCGCCGAATTGACAGCGTTCTTCAACATTGACAACGTTCGCTGGTACAAGGCGGGATACGCGCAGGATACCTGGAAGATCACTCCGCGGCTTACCCTGAACCTCGGTCTCCGCTATGAGTATTTCCAGCCCATCGAAGAGCGTCACGATCACCAGGCGCTTTGGTATCCGACGTCCATCGCTCCCGGCGCCGGCACGGGAAAATACCTGCTCGCCACCAGCCAGCGGAACGACTATCTGGCTCCCGGATTCCTGACAATTCTGAACAAAGACAACGTTAACCTGTCGTATACGTCCACACGATCCTTGGTGAACTCGCAATACAACCAGTTCGCCCCGCGCGCCGGTGTCGCTTTCTCGCTCAGCAACAAACTGGTGGTGCGCACCGGCTACGGGCTCTTTTATGGCGGACTGGAGAGCATTGGCGGCGCGCCGAACCTGGGTTACAGCTACCCGTTCCAGTATTCGGTAAACTTCTACGGTCCATCCTGCGTGCTCGATTCGAATGACTGCCAAAGCATCGGGCAAACCTACGGCATCAACCTGGGCAATGGGTTCTCTACGCAGCCCGGCTGGAACAATGGACTCGCGGACGACCCGAGCCCTTCTACTCCTGGCCTGATTGGAACGCAGGCTGACTACCACACGCCATACACGCAACAGTGGAATCTCTCGGCCGAGTATGCCCTTACCAACACGATGACGTGGACGATTGGGTATGTGGGCAACAATTCCCGTCACCTGGAGGGGTTCCCGGACCAGAATGCTCCCGATGGCCTGGTGGGCCCCAGCGACAACGCCAATCACGACCGGCCATTCCCGGATTTTGGCGGGTCGCAGTTCGACATGCACGAGGGCGTCAGCAGCTATAACTCGCTGCAGACGACGCTGCAAAAGCACTATGCGGATGGCTTGTCGTTCCTGACCGACTACACCTACGGACACGCGATGGACGACACGCAGACCCCGCTGAACGGAGGGTCGAATCTCTATCGCATGCCGCTCAACCTGCCCATGCGGATTGAGTACGCAAGCTCGGACTGGGATGTCCGCCAGCGTTTCAACATCAACGGCCAGTACGATCTGCCCTTTGGGAAAGGCAGGAAATACGTTAATCAGGGAGGGTGGCAGAACCAGGTCATTGGCGGATGGTCCACCGATCTGGTCTTCACGGCGCAGACCGGCGAACCAACCAACATCGGACCGAACAATGCGGGAGCGAATGGTGCCAATACGCGCCGAGCCATCCTGGTGCGCGATCCGTTCGCGGCCGGAGGGTCTCCCGATCCTTCCAACCCGGGAACCAGCTGCGCCAGCAGCACGCGGAACATTACGCACTGGTACAATCCCTGCGCTTTTGCCAACCCGCTGCCGGGAAGCGATATTCCGAACTCGCAGACAGCAACCAACCCTGTGGGTTCGCCGCTGACCGCACCGAGCGCGATTCTTCCTTATCTGGGCAGCGCACGGAATCAGGTTGTCGGCCCCGGATATGAGCGCATCAATATGTCGGTCTTCAAGAACTTCACTACTTTTGAGAGCCAATATCTGCAGTTCCGCGCAGATGCCTTCAACGTGTTCAATACCCCGGCCTTTAACAATCCGGGCAACGGCATCAACTCCAATGGCGGGCAGATTACCAGCACGCACAGCATGGGTCAGTTCACGCCCAACTCCCGATTTCTTCAGCTGGCATTAAAGTATTACTTCTAGGAGGATACGGAGAGGCCGTGGCCGGCACGCCGGGGCTCCCTCGCAGAGCGCCGGCATGCTGGATTTTTTGCAATGCCGATTACCTCTGCGCCCGTGGAGAACGTGCCCATCGACGACCATTCTGTGTCGCCGGTGAATCGGCGATCCTCGCGCGTTCGTGTTCTCGCACCACTCCTGAGCCTTTGCCTGCAGACGAGCCTCGGTGCCGCGTGCATTGCCTGGTGCGCGGCCGTGGCTCAGGCTCAGACAGCGCAGACGGCAATGAGTCCCGCAGACAGATCGGAGTTCAGCCGCGCCCTGGCCGACGTGGACGCGGGCCGGTCGCAGGCAGCCGAACCAATCCTGCGCCGGCTCGCCGGCCAATACCCGGCAAACGATCAGGTGAATGAAGCTATGGGGCTGGTTTATGCCGACCTCGGCGATATGACCCAGGCGCTGCCCTGGCTGCAACGGGCGTGCCAGGACGCACCTGATTCAGCGCTGGATCACGCGAATCTCGGCGCTGCGTGGCTGAAGCTCGGCAAGGCGCGCGAAGCAGCTGAACAACTCAGGATTGCTGCCCGGCTCGATCCTGGCACTGCGGAGACCTGGTCCGATCTGGGCCAGGCTTACATGTCGCTGCAGGAAGCGACGACTGCCGCGCGTGCATTCTCGCAGGCGTCGTCCCTCGGAATGAAGGATCCCGGCCTGCTCTACAACTGGGCTCTGGCATTGAGCGAGACCGGCGATAACGCAAAAGCTGAACAGGTGCTGAGTGAGATTCCACGGTCGCAAATGTCCGATCAGGCTGAATCGCTGGCAGGCGAAGTCGAGGAGAAACTGGGCCATTTCCTGCCCGCAGTTCAGCACGATCAGAACGCAGCCGAGAAAAACCCCAGCGAAGCCAATCTCTATGCCCTGTGTGTGGAATACCTGCGCCACTGGGCGTGGGACGGAGCCGAGCGGACTGCAACCTACGGAGCGGAGAAGTATCCCGGCAGCGTGCCGCTGAAACTGGCGCTGGGGGTTGCGCTCTATGGTGACAAGAAATTTCCGGAGGCGGCGCATGACTTTGCGGATCTGCTCCACGCCGACCCCAACGACAGCATGGCGGCCGACATGCTGGGGCGCACCTGCGGGGAATTCGCCGGCGGTAACCCGGACTGCGATGCCCTGGAGAGCTTCGCTCAGCAGCATACTGAAAATGCGTCAGCCGCCGTTTATGCGGCCCGGCAAGTCCTCGAGGGCGAACATTCGGCTGCCGATGTGGAGACAGCGCAGAAACTGCTGACGCGTGCTACCGACGCAAATCCAAAGCTGGCGGATGCCTGGTATGAGCTGGGCGTGGCGGATGTGGAGCGCCAGCAATGGGAGCAAAGCGCGCAGATGCTGGAGAAAGCCATCGCCCTGCGGCCGGCGTTTGCCGCAGCCCACTACCAGCTTGCGCATGCCGACGAGCACCTGCACCGGCCGGAGGACCGCAAACGCGAACTGGCTCTGTTCCAGATGTACAGCCAGCAGGAGAAAGATGAGGTCAATGCCCGTGTGCGGGAGATGACGGTCTTTCTCACCGGTTCCCATCCGTGAGGAAACTTCCGCGACTTCATGGTCCGGAGAAAAGTCCGGAGGCCCGATGACGTCCGGGAATTCAGAAAGGAAGAGTGCTCGGTTGAAACGCTTCGCGATCCTTGCTGTGCTGCTATCTGCTGTTGTCGTTTTGCCGCAAATCCCTGCGCAGGAGGCTCCGAGGCTTGTGGAGAAGGATGGCCGCCACGCTTTGCTGGTGGACGGCGCTCCGTTTCTCATCCTTGGCGGACAGATCAACAACTCCAGTTCGTGGCCTTCCACGCTGCCGGATGTGTGGCCGGCGATCGAGGGCATGCACGCCAATACTGTCGAGGCCCCCGTGTATTGGGAGCAGATGGAGCCGCAGCCGGGGCAGTTCGATTTCTCCACTGTGGACATGCTGGTCAATCAGGCGCGCCAGCATCACGTGCATTTAGTCCTTCTGTGGTTCGGCACCTGGAAGAACGGCGAGATGCATTACGTTCCAGAGTGGATCAAAACCAATACTGCGCAATATCCTCGGATGATCGACGAGCGCGGCGAGCCCATTCAGGTGCTGTCCGCGAACTCAGCGGCGAACCTGCAGGCCGACCAGCTTGCTTTCGCAGCTCTGATGCGCCACCTGCGTGCAATCGACGGAACCGAGCACACAGTCATCATGATGCAGGTGGAGAACGAATCGGGCGCAATCGGAGCGATCCGCGATCACTCCGCTTTCGCGCAGAAACAGTTCGAGGGACAGGTGCCGGGCGAGGTTCTGCAGGCGATGCACAAATCGCCGGGAACGTGGTCTCAGGTATTCGGTCCCGATGCGGATGAAACCTTTCAGGCGTACTCGGTGGCTCATTACATCAATGAGGTCGCGAAAGCGGGCAAGGCCGAAATGTCGATCCCGATGTACTGCAATGTCTGGATTGAGTATCCGCGCGGCTATACGATTCGCGGCCGTCCGATGCCCGGATTCGACTATCCCAGCGGCGGCCCTGTCCAGCCGATGATCGATCTGTGGAAGGCGGCAGCTCCGTCCATCGATATTCTGGCGCCCGACGTGTACAGCGCCGATCGTGGTTTTCAGAAGGAACTGCTGGCTACCTATGCCCGTCCGGACAACGCGTTATGGATTCCGGAAACCGGACTGGGCGACGCGTTTGCTCCGGGCCTCTTTTATGCGCTTGCATTCGGCGGCATCGGCATATCTCCGTTCGGAACCGATCAGACGGCCTGGACTCTGCAGCCGGGCCAGATTCCCGAAGCGCATGCGGAGAACTATGCCCTGCTCGAACCTCTGGATCGGGTGATCGCCCGGCTGAACTACGAAGGCAAACTGAAGACCGCCGTCGAAGAGGAGGGCAAACCGGAAGAAACGCTCTCCTTCGGCCGCTGGATTGCGCAGGTCGGCTTCGGTTTCCCGCAGCGCGACGGTCAACAACACCCTCCGGGCACGGAGGAGCACCTGGGGCGCGCTTTGGTGGCGCAGCTTGGCCCCGACGAATTTCTGGTGACCGGCATCGAGGCGCGCGTCACGTTTTATCTGGCGCCGGGATCACCCGGACATATACAGATTCTGCGGGCGGAGCAGGGAACCTATGACGGGGAGACATGGAAACCGCTGCGCATCTGGAACGGAGATCAGACCGATCGCGGGCTCAACTTTCATCACGAGCATCAGGTAGTGCAAATCCGGCTGGGAACTTACTGACCGGCGGGAAGGACAGCGAGGTTGTCGAACTGCACTACGTTCCAGTCAGAGCCAATGCCGAACATTCCATGGGCATGGCCGGAATCCTGCACGGAGGCCAGCTGCCGGCTGTCGAGCCGGGCGACGACGTTCTGCCCGTGGAACGCCAGCTGCAGGTGGTGCCATTGCCCCACGACCGGAGCTGTTTGCCCCTGGGCAAGCGTCCGCGTCACCTTGCCGTAGGTCGAGTCCAGCAGCTCCCAGATTCCGTCGCTGTGAATGCGGAAGGTGTAGCCGCTCGGCAAACGCGCTTCTCCATTCCGAAATACGTCGGCCGAATCGATTCTGCCGATCACCATGGCACTGCCCGTCGCCTCGATGCGGACGTCGGCGTCAATGGTGTAGTCGGTCCAGTTCACATCTCCGGCAAGGGTCCACGGATCCGGCAGCGGGCCCCAGGGAATCGGCCGCTCCGTAATCACCTGCTCAAGGCATTTTCCCGCTCGTCCGTCGCAGGGACGAACCTCGAAGGCTCCATCCTGGTCCGCCAGAAAACGCGGGCTGCGGTTCAGGGGAGTGTCTCGGAAGTTTTCGCGCCAGGGAAACGGGAAGGGAGCGGATGCGGGTGGCTCGGCGCGTCCTTTGCCTTGCCCGGTCGTTGTGGTCAGCGAGTAGAGCGAATCCGGATCGAACGTATAGGTGAAGCCTCCATCGCGCATCGGCAAATCCGCCACATGCTCAAAGGTGCGCCGGCTGTTCGTCTCCCAGACGTGAACTGTCCCGACGGAAAGGCCCCCTTTGACGATGAAATGGACGCTCTGCGGGTCCTTCGCGTCGATTGTCTGGAGCACGACGCTCCAGTTGGTTCCGTCCGTCGACTTGAGCGCAACGTAGTCGCCCTTTTCCGGCAGCTCGCCGCAGGACTTCTGGAGATACTGCCAGCCGGGCTGCGCGAACTGCGTGGTATGGGCGGTCGCCCAGATCGCTCCCTGCACGTCATAATGGCCCGACCATGGGGTGTTCGCGTACATCAGTCCGGAATTCGGTGCAGCCAGGATGTCGTAATACGAGGTGATCGGACTCCAGATTTCCGTCGCGGTGAAGCCGCCCTTCAGATAGTTCTCGTTATAAAGCTGCGCCAGGGAACGGCCACCGATGGCCCAGTCGCGGGAAAGGATCGTGGACGCGCTCGATTGGGGCTGATCCTCGCTGGACCACAGGGGTTTCCCGATGGTGAGAGCCGCCGGCGGTGTGGTCAGTTTCCCGCGCATACGGGGATAGTGCACGGAAACCACTGCGATGGCATCGCGCAGCGCCGGGTCCTTTTCCATGGCGCCGAGGATGGTCCACTGGTCCACGTCACTGCGCGGATACTCATCGCAGCAGACGATCTTCGTGTCGAGGTGGTGCTCGTCGAGAACCCGGCGCAGAGTTTTCACGTACTCGGCGCTCGCAAAGTGTTTCTCATTCCAGATGCCGGTATAGGCGATATCGAGGCCCCATTTGCTGCGGGCTCCTTCGATAAAGTCTGCAACGTAGTTCGCCATGTCGTCGGAATAGAAGTTCCCGCCGCCTACCCAACCGGGCGCGCCCCATGCCAGGGTATCGAGAACGATCTTTGGGTTACGCTTGCGGGCTTCGTTCATCAGCCACCATTCGTAGCCGCGCGTGTAGTCGCGATCCATCCGCGTGCGCATCGAACTCGGTTCGGAGCCGTCGGTTGAGTTCACATCGCCGCCGATCTCCACTTTCAGGTGCTGCAGCGAGGCTCCGTAATTCGGCTTGAAGAGGTAATCGAGAATCTGGCTGCGGTAGGGCTCAGGATAGTCGATGAGCAGGCGCGAGGAGGCGCCGGCGCTGACCGCACCGATGCCATCGAAGATGCGGCCGGGACTGGCGCCGTCGAGCACGACTACCTGTGGTGAGGCTTGTGCGGTCAGTGGCGGCACAGCCTGCAGAATCAAGGCAGCGCCCGCGGCCATTCCCAGTATGCGAAGTCTGTGCATGGTCAAAACCGCCGTGTACGTTAACGCCGAATCTTAATCGCAAGCCCTGAGGGTTGTCAAAAGAGAGAGAGATTGTCCGGGCACGGTGGGATCTGCGAATCCCTGACGCCTGGCTCAATCCGCTACAATGGGGACCGATCATCTGCGTGAAGAAGCCAGACAATCCGCGTGCGGCCGGCATCAAAGAGATCGCGAAGCATCTTGGCATCTCGATCGGCACCGTGGATCGCGCACTGCACGCGCGGCCCGGCATCAGCCCAAAGACCCGGGCTCAGGTACTGAAGACCGCCGAGAAGCTCAATTACAAGCCAAACGTGGCCGCTCGCACGCTGAAGCTGAATCGGCGCCTGCGGATCGGCGTGCACCTTCCGCATCAGATCACCTCTTTTTTCGACCCGCTGCGCGACGGCATCCGAGCGGCGGCGAAAGCCATGGTCGGCGTCAATCTGGAACTGGATTTCCGTACCTATCCCCACATGGGGAAGGGAGACATGGAGCTGCTGGAAGCGGATATCGGGCGGCACTATGACGGAATGATTCTGACGCCCGGCGATCCGGCCAAATTCGATCCCCTGATTCGGAAGCTGACGGCTCAGGGCACTCCGGTGGTCTGCGTCGCCAGCGACGCGCCGAGGAGCGGCCGCCTGGCATCCATCGCGGTCGATGCGGCGATCAGCGGAGGGATCGCGGCGGAATTGTTTGCTCGCACACTGCAGAAGCCTGCCAGCGTGGCCGTGATTACGGGCGATCTAAGCATCCACGACCATGCGGAGAAGCTGAGAGGATTCGCGGCAACGCTGGCCACCATCGCGCCGCATCTGTCTTTGCTCCCCGCTCTGGAATCGCACGAACGGCCGAGGGACGCCAGGCGCGAAACCCTGGCTCTTCTGAAACGCAAAGGCTGGCCCGGCGCCATTTATATCAGCACGGCCAACAGCCTTCCGGTTCTGCGCGCTCTGGAGGAGCACAAGGCGCTGGACCATACACTGGTCGTGGCCACCGATCTGTTTGAGGAACTGGTCCCGTTTCTGGAATCGGGTCGCATTCTCGCGACCTTGTATCAGCGGCCGTCCACGCAGGGGAAAGCCGCCTTTGAGGCACTGGTCCGTTACCTGCTGGACGGCATCGCGCCGGATCCGATTACACGCTTTGCTCCGCATATCGTCCTGCGCAGCAATCTGCCTCTCTTCGTCGATCGGCTGGGTGTAACCGATGAAGGGGGCGCGTGAAAGCTGTCTGCAGGGGCTCTTCGGCCTGGGAGCGGTCCGACCGAGTGAGCACTGCTGGTTGATCGAAAGCTGGAAACGGCCGTGTCCGCATCCTTCAGCGGAGGACAGCGGCTTCGATCTGCTCGAGGGTGTGCCCTTTCGTCTCAGGCACAAAGACAGCCACGAGAACGAAACCGATAAGACAGATGACCCCGTAGCCAAGAAAAACATTGCCCGATCCGAGCCAGTCACGCACCAATGGGAAGGTGTAGGTAAGGAGAAACGATGCTGCCCAGAGGGAGCAAACGGCGATTGAAACGCCGTGCGCGCGGACGCGATTGGGAAAGATCTCCGCGATCAGCACCCAGGTGACCGGCGCCAGAGTCATTGCGTAGCAGGCGATAGCGCTCAGCGTCAGGACCAGGACTGCGACCGGCGGCCACCCCTGGCGATACGCCAGCGCGCAGAGCAGGTGGGAAACCCCGATGCCGAGACACCCAAACAGCATCATGCGGCGACGGCCCAGCCGGTCCACCAGCAGCATGGCCACGATCGTGAAGACGAGATTGATGGTTCCGGTGATCACAATGTCCAGAAAGATCTGGTTCGCGCCGTAACCCGCGCTGCGATAAACGATGCCCGCATAGTTGAACAAAACGTTGATGCCGGTCCATTGCTGCAGCACCGCCAGGCCAATGCCCACCAGCAGCATGCGGCGGATGCCGTGGCGCAGAAGCTCCTGCCAGGCGGTCTGGTTCGCACTGTCCGCAGCCAGCCCTTCCTCGATGGCAGCCGTCTCCCTGTCAGCATAGGAGACTCCTCCCACGCGCCTGAGGACCGCGCGAGCGTCTTCGTTCCGGCGGCGGGTGAGCAGCCACCGCGGGCTCTCGGGAAGAAAGAGCGACGCAAGGGTGAAGACAAGTGCGGGCGCGGCGACAGCCACGAACATCCACCGCCAGCCGTGCTGTACGTTCCAGGAATGCAGAAGCGCGTACCCTGTCAGATTGTCAGGAACGGACTGCGCAATCCGCCAGTTGACTAACTGCGCCAGCAGGATGCCAATCACGATGGCAAATTGATTCAGGCTGACAAGCCTGCCTCGAATCGTCGCCGGGCTGATTTCGGCAATGTACAGCGGGGAGATGTTGGAGCTGAGGCCAATGGCTGTGCCTCCGGCAATGCGCCATAGAACGAAAGCATCGAACGAGCCAGCCAATCCGGTGCACACAGAGGAGACTGCGAACAGAACGGCTGAGGCCAGCAGCACGCGGCGCCGACCGCAGCGATCAGCGAAACTACCGGCAGCCAGCGAGCCGATCAGGCAGCCGAGCAGCGCACAGCTGTTGGCCCACCCGACGACCGTGGGCGACGTGAGATGAAAATAGATTTCGTAGAACTGGCGGGCGCCGCCGATTACTACCCAGTCCCATCCGAATAGAAGCCCGCCAAGGGCCGCCGCCACGGCCACATACCATACATAGGCGGCAGGCCCTTCCATGCGGCTCGGCATGTCCCGCGGAACGGAAGGCCGCATCGCCTATACTTCCTGCGCGCGCAGAAGATCGATGGCGCCGGTGTGATTGCGATCCATCCCAAGCATCTGGTGCAGACGTTCCAGCGCGTCCCGCGTTGCGCCAAGCCCCAGCAGTGCCTGGGCTTCCAGAAAGGACGCGTGAACCGTTTGCCGGTCTTTCAGGTCCTCCTCAAAGAGGAGCATCTCAGGAAGCGAGGTGGCGAAGTAGTCGATCACCGGGGTTTGCTGGCGGAGCGCCAGCGCATATTCCTGAATTTTCCGAAACAGATCGACTGCCTCCTGCTCGCGTCCCAGGCGGCGCAGCGCGAGCGCGCTCCAGTATGTCCTATCCGAGACGGTCTGGATCTGCATCTGGCGGAAATCGCCCTGGGCACGTGCTGCTCGCTCCAGATACCGCACGGCCTCGGTGGGCTCGCCGCAATCTTCATGTGCGACGCCCATCCAGTAATCGAGAATGCTGAGGTTTACGAGCAGATGCTGCGCCTCCCCGAGAGTTTCCGGCGGCTTGCGCGCGGAATGCAGCGAGTCCATGGCCGCGCGCGGATTTCGCCGTCTCAGATCCCGCTGGGCGAGCAGAACATGGGCGCGCACAAACTGGCCCAGCACCAGCCCTTCTCCGCCCTCCCACGGCTGAAATGGACGAGAGAGCAGAACCGAGAGGGCGCGCTCCGGGTGGCCGACATTGTTGTAGAGTGTCGACAGTTCCACCGAGAGGTCGTCGCGCTGCTGCACGCGAGGGAGATTCAGTTCCAGCGTTGCCAGGCGCCGCTCCGGCAATTCACCGGTGCGCTTCGCCAGCTGATCCTGTTCGTAAAGGATGCGAGCGTCATCGGGCGCGAGCTGACGCGCGCGCGCAAAGGCAGCCAGAGCTCGCCGAGAATCGTGCAAAACGTTGAAATAGCCGAAGCCCAGATTGCGCCACGCGGTGGGAAAGCCGGGATCGAGTTCTGCCGCGCGCTCCCACATGGCAATCGCCTCCCGATGCCGTCTGCGATCGTACAGCAGATTCCCCAGATAATACGGTGCGCGCGCATCCTCCTGATTTCTCCGTATCGCATGCTCGAGGAGCAGCATTTCCTCGATCCGGCTCGGGAAGACATAGCCGGCGTCCGCGACCGCCGCCTGTCTGGCAACTCGGGTGCTCTCCTGAACGCGGCCCAGCCTGTGCAGCGCGTCTGCCTGCAGGTAAAGCAACATCGTCCCGGAGCCATCCTTCGCATGCACATCTCCGGCCGCGGCGATGCGGAGGGCTTCGTCCGCCATTCCTGCATGCAGAAAAAAGAAGGCCAGATCGAGCCTTTCCTGACCACCGCCGGGCAACTCGCCGGATTCCAGAAAGCGAGTCAACGCGTCCAGCGGATCGAGAGCCCGGGTGGAACGCAGCAACGTCTCCGCCTCGTCCGCGCGCTCCAGTTTTTGCAGCACGATGGATTTGAGATTGCGCGCGTGCAGATTATCGCTGTCAGCGCTCAGCGAGCGATCGAGATGATCGAGCGCCGTCTTCCAGTCGCCGCGTCTGCAGTCGATCTCCGCCAAACGCTGGTGAGCCGGCCCACGCCAGGCCGCGTTCCATGTGGACTTATAAAACGCCGCATACGCGTCGTCGAAGCGCTCCCGATACGCGAGCGTTCGCCCCAGGTTGTAAAACGGCTCGCCATCTGCGGGATTCGGATTGTGAGCGGTCAGGCGCGCGATCGCGACCCGCAGATGCTTCTCCGCTGCGGCCAGTTCGCCGCGCCGCAGATGCCAGCGGCCCAGTGCGTGGTGGGCGCGGCTGTCTTCCGGATCGCGGCGCACCGCTTCCTGCCAGTAGAGTTCGGGACGACGCGTGGGATGCCGATACTGTTCCAGATGAACCCCAATCAGGAACAGCTCGTCGTTGCTCTTCGCCTCGGCAGGCGACGGAGGTTCGGCAGCGACCGTGGGCATGTCTGCCGCCACGATCTCGGCTGGCGCATAACGCAGCACGACATGTCCCTCCTGCTCCAGCACAACCTCAGGATCGCCATCCGTGGCGCGCACAGGAAAGGTGTGGTGCAGCGGAGCTTCGGGTATCAGATCCCCGTGCCATGTTCCGCAAGGCCGACCATCGATCGACAGACGAACGCTCGCGCGCGACCAGGCACTGGTCACCAGCAAATGCACCACGGTGTGCTCGCCTGCCGGCTCCAGGCGGAGCGCCGCATCCAGATTTGCCATGTCCGGAATGCCGATCTCGCGAATCGGATACCACCATTGCCGGAATGTTTTTGTTTCTCCCGGCGCCAGCCAGGAAAAGTCCGGCTGGTTATCGGTGTAGACGCCGGCCATCAGCTCGACATAGGGTCCATCGAAGTCGGTCAGGCTGCGATCCCATGCATAGCCGAATTCATGATTGCCCCACGTCCACTGCTTTTTGCCGGGTGCGATGTGGTGGTTCGCGAACTGCACCAGGCCAGCATCGCGACGGTGATCGTAGCCGCCTGAGAAATCGCCGCGCGAGCCGATGATCATATAGCTGGTGGGAACGGGAATGTTCGCGTACCAGCTCAGATCGTTGGGCGCACAGGAGCCGTCAGGAATGAATTGCCGAGGCTTTTCTTCCTCGGGCACGCCTTCCCGCGCCCGCTCACCGTAGTTCACCCCGTAGTAGATTCCCTGGCTCAACGGAAATTCCGTAATGGCTCGCCGGGCATGGTCCGCGACGAAGTGCGCGTCGCGAGGGAAAAAGGACTGATAGTGCTCATGAACGTGAGTGGCGGCATTGGCCCACCACAGGAAGGTATGCGTGTCCCCGGTGCCGTTGTACAGCCGCACGCGCAGCTCCAGATAAGCCTTGTGCGGATGCAGGCACACGCCGTGCATCCCCTTCAGGCGCGTCATCGGATCGTAATCGCTGCACCACACGATGACCGTGCCGTCTGCCTCGCGTTCAATGGCAACTTCGGTCGGCATGAACGTGGCGGGACGATGGTGCTGCGGCCAGTTGAATTCCACGCCACCGGACATCCACGGGCCGGCCAGTCCCACCAATGCCGGTTTGATGACGTTCTGGCGATAAAAAAAATCGTATCGATTCAGCTTGTCGAGGCCGACGTGGATGCGCCCGCCAATCTCCGGCAGGATCATGACGCGGATGTATTCGTTCTCGAGATGAACTGCCTTCCATGCGCGATCGCCGGCTGCGGTAGCAATGCGGTCGATGACCGGCAGCGGATACACCCGCCCGCTGCTGCCCTGATACACCCGCTTCTCCAGGAAGAGAGGGTTGCGATCCGGTTCGGCAGGCAGATACGTTCGCAGCACAACCGGCTGCTCCCAGGCTTTCACGGGGCCCGATTCAGAGGCGGGAGCTTCCGGCAGCTTTAGCTCGGCAGGACGGTCTCGGACGCAGGGTCCTTCGAGGCTTCCGGTGGGTTCCTGTGCTCGCTGCTTCATCGGAGATCGGCTCCTCGCGCTCGCCGGGCGGAGTTGTTACTCCTGTGAAAAGCCGCCAGCTCGCCAGATTGTGTACGTTACCGCAACTTCACACTAGGAGTTCAGGGGACCGCTGTCAAGCGTCGGATCGGCACGTTGGCTCGTGGCGACCGCATCCGTAACCTCTGACCAGGATGCGCTGTTTTCTGCGTCCTCTGCCCTCCACCAGTGTGCGATCGGGAGAGCAAGTTCGACAATCGCTTTCTCCGCAGCATTCTCTAAAGGTGGAGCAGCTTCCATTCTGTATACAGGCGAGGTCACCCCGCACTCTCGCCGCCCAACAAATGCGGGAATGTTGCCATCCTCAGAGGCCGACCTGGATTCCGCGCCTCAGAATTTTCCGATTTTTCGGCAGGCACGCATCCTCGCCAAAAAGGAGTAACCTCCTTCCTAAAGACGGATCGGGACTGGACGGTGAATTGCAGTGCTCAGGACTTCCCGCGCCGGAGTCGACGAGGTGGCAAGCTCCGGGAAGGCACTGTCCGCTGAGCGACCGAGAGCGAATGTTGCGGGTCGGATCCCTGCGGGAAGCGGTTGCGCCATAGACGGCGCTGCGCTACCCGGCCAGCGCCGGAGTTTCGGGATTCCCCGGAGCACCTGGCGCTGGCTACCGGCACTGCTGCTCGTGGCTCTCGCGGGCTTTCGTGCACCGGCGCAGTCGACGCCAAACCCTCGCCCCAGGATTGCCAGTCCCGCCGCCGGTTTCACAGGGATTGCGGCAGGGGAGAACCAGGGCACTCTTAATCCTGGTTCGACCGAGACCGGGAGCGCCGGGATCGAGGCGCGCCCGCCGACACCCGAATCTATCATCATCGGTTTTGTGGGCGGCTTTGTGAAGCGTAACGATCAGAAACATGAGGAGATACGATTCGCCGACCGCATCCGCGAGCGATACGCGCGCGTCCATGCCGAGGTTTACAGCAACCACCAGGGCGCGCTGGCATTTCGGCGGATTCTGGCCCTCCTCGATACAAATCATGATGGCATCCTGACGGCTTCGGAAAAACAGAACGCGCGGGTCATCCTGTACGGGCACAGCTGGGGAGCCTCCGAAGTGGTCGAGCTGGCGCGCGAACTGGGGAAGGACGGCATACCGGTTCTGCTCACAATCCAGATCGACAGCATCGGCAAGCCGGGGCATCACGACTCAGTCATCCCTTCCAACGTGGCCCGTGCTGTGAACTTCTATCAGACCCGCGGTCTTCTGCATGGAGCCAGGGACATCAGGGCGGCCGACCCGGCACGGACGAAAATTATCGGGAATTTTCAAATGAGCTACAAGGCGCATCCGGTTCGCTGCGATGAATATCCGTGGTACTCGCGCCTGTTGACCAGAACGCACATCGAAATCGAGAGCGACCCTCGCGTGTGGAGCGACATTGGCTCGCTGATCGATGAGGAGCTGGAGGAGAATCCGTGGGAGCCGCCGCCACTGTCTGCCCTGAGCGGTTTGCGATAACCCCAAACCATCCAGGTACTTCCCGCAGCAGAGAAGAACCGCTCTCCCAACCGCCCGAAGCTCAACGCCGCGCACGGTCCCCTGGCTGACCGCTGACGCCTGCATAACCGGGGAGTCGCGGTGACGGCCCTGAACACACATTGCCAGCCGTACAGCACGCAGGGATTCAATTCCACCGTCGACGCCACTTCTGCAATCGAACCCCGGCTTCCAGCCGCCACACAGCGGCCAGGTTAAACTCCCTGGTGAATGTCCTGCGTGACAGTCCCAACCCTGATTCTCTCCGTTCGCCGAAGATCGAGTCTTAGCTGGTTGCGCCAAAGATGGGGACAACTCCGCTACCGGGTGAGTGAGCCCGGACATTTAGTGTGCCGGCAGCATAAAAACTCGTTCAAAGAGGCGAACAATTTCCTGCAGCGCCTTGCAGGAAATTGTCAGGCCGATCCATACCAGGCAGGGGAACTGCCAGCAGGGAATCAGCCGGCCAAACAACACCCACGCGATCAGCAGCGGCAGCGCGGTTCCGGCAAACCAAAGGAAGGATATCGCTCGGCGTTGCAGCAGGCGGGCGCAAGCGGCACACGCAAATGCAGCCAAAGGCAGTACCGCCTGCTGAGGGATCAGGCAGACGAACAGTGCGGCGAGACACAGGCCCAAAGCGACGCTCGGCAGGACGGCTTTCGCCAGGGAGGCCGGGAAAAGACGTTCCCCTGCATAGAGACTGCAATAGCCGGCTGTAATCGCGGCGAAGCCGAAACTCTCCTGATGGAGCGCGCGCAAGGTCGATACGATCGACCCGGAAGAAAAGACGGCAGCGATGGACTGCACCGTGCCGACCACAACCATCACGGCCAGGGTGGAGGAGGCGAGCAGAATGGCCGACTGAAGAATGCGCGTCGCCCATCGTTCCGGCGCGTAAACAGAAGCGAACGCTGCGGCAATCTCCTCCGGTTCGCCGAAGCGCATCCTGACAATCCGGGCCGCGCCCTCTTCGTCGTAACCCTGCGATCGTGCCTCCTCAGCGAGATCGTCCAGGTGAGCGCGCAACTCCTTCGCCACTTCGCGGCCACGCTTGCTGCCGGGAAGCCTGGCCAGCGAAATGACCCGGGAAACAATGCGATCCGAATGCGTCACGTGTTGGCCTTCGAAAGTATGGCGTTCACTACTTTCGTGAAAGAAAACCATTCCTGTTCGCTGCGGCGCGCTGCCTTTTTGCCAGCGGCGGTCAATCCGTAATACTTCCGCTGCTTTCCGTTCTCCCCTGTGCGCCATTCCGAGCGGATATAGCCACGCTTGTGCAGCTGGTGCAGGGCCGGGTACAACGTGCCCTCTTTGAACTCAAATGCATCCTGACTGCGGCGCATCGATTCCTGGATGATCTCGTATCCGTACATGTCGCGTTCGGACAGGAGCCTGAGTAGCAAGAGCGCGATGCTTCCTTTTAGCAATTCCCGATCGAACCCCATTCCTGCGCACCTCGGACATTCCGTTACATCGGCTAAAACAGTATTGTAGTGCGACGCGATCCCGGAAGCAAGACGCGATTTCCGCGCCTGTCTCCCGGCTGCACAGCGATTTTCTATTGCTCGGTTGACAGTGTTCTCTCCGTCATTGTACCTTATACATCGCATAACGAGGTATGAACGAAAGAAAGGAGACCGATCATGAAAACCCGAACTGCGCTGGCCGTGGCGCTCTGTCTTATCGTCGTGGAACAACTGCTGGGAACCGTAGTCGACACACTGAACCGGACGTTAGTGGAGATGCCGGCCTGGCAGCATCTCGGGGCCCAGGCGTGGGCCACGTTCAGCCGAAGCGCGGACCTTGGGAATGGCACAATTCTTTATCCTTTGGCGGGCATCGGCGGGACTTTGCTGATTCTGGCTGCTGCGATCACCTTTCGCCTCGGTCCACGGCGGCCGTGGTTTGTGGCGATTCCCCTTTATGGATCGGCTCTGTTGGCGATCTGTGTCATCCTCACCACTACGCAAGCCGCTCCCATTATGCTGAGCTTGCATCGCATCGGGGATGACCCTCGCGCGCTGCAGCAGGCATTTGAAGGTTTTTATCGATGGGATTCGATCCGGGCCGTCATAGGAACGCTGGAGGGTTGCGCGGAGATATGGGCGCTGGTGGCGCTCAGTTCCCTGGCCTTTGAGAAGAAAACCCCATCGCAGGAACCAGAAACGGTTGCTGCATCCGTGAATTCTTAAACTGGCTGCAGTTCGGAGAGATCGTGCGTGTGTGCTTCACGACCGCGTTGCACGGCCTTACGGCCCATGGGGGCTCTGCGAACGGGAAAAGAGGACAGCGGTGCGATCGCAGGGATGGAAATATGATTCGTTTGAGTCGCAGCCGCTTGCGGCAAATTGCTAAGGATTCCAGGGCAAGCCCTGCGAAACCGGTATGTCCTTACCGAAAGGCACGTCGCCCATATGCAGCTGCTGGCGAACCTGAGCGAAAAGTGCGGAATACCCGGGGTCCGTTGCAAGCTGTTGTGCCCAGGGGAGCTGGAGCATAATAACGAGCCCCACATCATGGTGGGTCAGACCAGCCCTGAAATAGGGGAGCGCTTCCTGCTTCCGCCCGAGCAGCAATAAGGTCTCACCCAGCGCGACGCCCCAGCCGGAGCCATGATCGAGTTCCGCCTTCAGAACCGTCGCCCTTTCTTCCAGCAGGCCGACCTTCCCGGCTCGTATCCAGCCGCGCGCGACAGCATCGGCCAGGGCCACGTCGTCCCGGCTGTGCGTAATTGCAGCGTAGCGGCGCAGATCCGCAATGTAACCGGGAAAATTCCCTTTCGCGAAGTCAATAGATCCCAGAAAGTCCGGAGGGGTCGCCAGCGTCGGCTGGGTCTGCTCGATCTCCTTTAAAGCTTTCATGCCGGAATCGAGATCGCCGAAATCGGCGCGGAAGAACGCGGCATCCGTGGCGATTGCGGCCGACGTTGGGTTCAGACGGAGCGCCTGGTCGATTTGCCTGAGACATGCAGTACCTTCCATCCTGTTCTGCAGGGTGCTGGCATACCAGTGGTGCGTCCGTGCGGAGTTTGGGTCCAGAGCGAGGGCGCGCTGGAACTCGGCGTCCGAGCCGGCAACATCCCAGTCCCAATAAAAGAGCGCAAAGGCCTTCGCAGCGTGCGCGTCGGCGAGATGGGGATTCAGGGCAATGGCGCGGTCGGCGGCCTCTTCCGCCTTGCTGAGGGATTCGCCCAGTTCGGCGCGACCGAACTGCGGCAACAGGTCGAAACTCTCGGCCAGCCCCGCATACGCTTCGGCGTACTGCGGATCCTTCACGATGGCCTGGGTGTAGAAATCGATGGCTTTGGCAAGGCCATCGGCGGTGCGCAGGTTCCAGAAATACTGGCCGCGAACGTAGAGATCTTCCGCACCGGGGGCGGGAGTATGCCGCAGTGTCGCCAGAGTGCCGCCAGCTCCCGACGACTCGGCCGGCGGAACGGCATGGCTATCTTTGAGGATGCGAGGCGCCGCGGCGGCGAGCAGCAGGATAACCACGGCAGCGGTTCCCCACATCCATCGACGGCTGGGGAATATGGGCTTTGCTAACGGCGCCGGGTGTATGCCTTCGGCTGCGGGCACTGCAGAAGCGGACCGGGGTAGGGACGGGGTGACAGCGAACGCCATTTCCCCCCCTGTGGAGTCCGGATTCTCGTGCTGTTCCCGGATACGAAGCCAATTGTTGAGCTCCGAGATATAAGCAAAGACATAACCCCGCTTGCCGCCCGGCGCGCGATGAACGGGCAGGCCGCGCTCCTGTTCCCAGCGCTTGACCGTTCGCTCGTCACAATGGAAAAACTGCCCGATCGACTTCCAGGAGGCCAAAACGCCCGGCTCGTCAGGAACGCCGCCAACTTTCCCGGGAGTTTCCATACGATGCTCCCTTTCATCCGCCTCATGAGCCAAAGGAGCGACGGCAGAGAGAAATGTCCGCTTGGGGGGGAGGCCAACAGTATACCCCTCGGGCAATCCGAACTTAGCGGGGTGCGTTCCAGGCAAATGTCCCGTTATGTCCCGTTATCTGTCCCGTGCTGCCATTCGTGGCGGTCGCCCCAAAGAGCTATTCTCCACAGCCAAGTGCCAAGCTGGGATGATCACAGCAAAGCTAAACCGCTTGTGAACTCGGCGGATTGGATCGCCAGGCGAGCGTGCCGGGCCGAGTCATGCGGAATCGCATTCGAAGGTGAAGGGGAATAAACCGATGAGGCGTCGGGAGTTTGGGCGAATTCGGGCGGTATGGATCGGCGCTCGGGCCGTTGCCTCCGGCGGATTGGGTTGGGCGCGAAGCACAGCCATCGAAATGGGCAGCAGTTCTTCTGCCCTGGCCGCCGCGGTTTTTGCGGGAGCTGTGATGGCTCTCATGCGTCCCGATGCGCGGGCTCGGGATAGCCAAAATATCTGTGCTGCGAAAGGACAAATTCCGATGAAGAGTCCGAAGCTCCATCTGCTGGCTGCGGTGTGCATGCTGGCGAGTTTGTG
Organism: Acidobacteriaceae bacterium; assembly: GCA_030041435.1. Taxonomy (GTDB): domain Bacteria; phylum Acidobacteriota; class Terriglobia; order Terriglobales; family Acidobacteriaceae; genus Palsa-343. Next base: position 52,870 of record JASHNW010000064.1, on the reverse strand, counting down.
TTTGCCCGCATGGGCGCAGGTTCCCGTTCTTCCCTATGAGCAGCCAACACCCGGCACGATCAGCTCGGCAGCACAGTCCAACGCCTACACGCTCCCTGTAAACGCCAACGACGTCCTCAATTTCACCGTGGTTGCTACAAGCTCTATAAGCGGCGCGTTCGGCCCGTGTATCTCGCTTTATGACCCGAATAATAACCTGGTCGACACTGCCGGCGGCAATTATTCGACGGATGTAGAGATGAACGGGTACCAGGCGCTTTTGACCGGTAACTACACCGTGCTCATCCAGGACTGCGCAAACGTGGCTACCGGCGACTACGAGATCTTCGTGGAGAAGACGAACAATCCGAGTCCGGTTGTTGCCCTTCCTTATGCCCAACCGACGACCGGTCAGATCACTTCGACGACACAGTCGAACGCTTACAACTTCACCGCAAACAAAAACGACGTGGTCAGCTTTACGGTGGTCGCTACAAGCTCTACCAGCGGCAGTTTTGGCCCGTGCATCCTGCTTTACGACAGCTCCGGAACGCCGGTGCTCGACTCTGCGGGAGGCAATTATTCCACCGACGTAGAGATGAACGACTACCAGATCCTCAAGACCGGCACCTATAACGTGTTCATCAGGGACTGCGCAGACGTGGCGACGGGCAATTACGTGGTTTTCCTGCAGAAGACGAACGATCCGATCGATTCTTTTCCGATTGTCTACGACCAGGTGCAGACCGGAAGCATCGGTTCAACGGCACAATCAAATGCCTATACCCTAATCGGCACAGCGGGCGACGTTCTTAATTTCACCGTGGACGGTACTACAAGCCCGACAAGCGTCGCCACTTTCGGTCCGTGCATCCTGCTTTACAACGCTACTGGCACGCAGCCGCTCGACTCTGCCGGCGGCAATTATAGTCAAGACGTAACGATGGACGGGTACCGGGTTCCTGCGACCGGCACGTATAACGTGTTCATCAAAGACTGCGCAGACGTTGCCACCGGTACTTACACGCTTCAGGCTGAATGCCTTGGCACCTGCGCATTGCCGGCGCCGACGCTTACCTCGATATCGCCAACCAACGTTCTGGCAGGCAGCGGCCCCTTTACTTTGACGGCGAACGGCACAGGTTTCGCCAGCGTGCTGGAAAAGTCGCAGGTAGAGTGGAACACCAGCGGCCTCACCACCACCTTCGTCAGCACCAATCAACTGACGGCTGCGGTTCCGGGCACCGATACTGCTACTGCCGGAACCTTCCCGATAACCGTTTTCACGCCTCCGGGCGGAAGCTCCGGCGGCACCTCGACTCCGCCGCTGTATTTCACCGTCAACAACCCCGTGCCGACCACGACAGCGCCGCTCTCGCCGGCGAGCTGCGTCGTGGGTACCGGACCGTTTACGCTGACCGTGAACGGCTCCAGCTTTGTCACGAGTTCTTCGGTGCAGTGGAATGGCACTGCCCTCGCCACCACTTACGTGAGCGCGACGCAACTGACAGCCACGGTTCCTGCCAGCGACTGCACCACTGCGGGGACAGCCACGGTTACGGTGTTCAATGCCACGCCTGGCGGCGGAACTTCGAATGGACAGACCTTCACCTGCGACAACCCGGCGCCGACGGCAACTTCGCTCTCGCCCACCAGCGCCGAAGTGAGTGGCGCAGCTTTCACACTGACGGTGTACGGGACCAACTTTGTCCCGACTTCGACCGTGAACTGGAATAGCAGCGGCCGCGCCACGACCTACGTGAGCGGGACTGAGCTGCAGGCAGCCATTCTGGCTACCGACCTCACAGCCCAGGGCACCGCGCTGGTGACTGTCACCAATCCCACGCCGGGAGGAGGGACTTCTTCGCCTGGGCTGCCGCTTCCCATCGAGCCTGCGAAGGCAGTGCTGACGTCTCCCGCCGGGGGCACGGTGCTGACCGGTCCTACAGTGACGTTTACATGGACGGCAGCTTACGGCGCCACGGGATACAACTTCCGGCTGGGAACCACGCCGGGCGGGAACAACCTGCTCGCCTCCGGTGAGATCACAGCCACCTCCATCACGGCCACGGGCCTGCCCACCAACGGGGAGCCGATTTATGCAACGCTGTATACCGACCAGGGCCCTCTGGGGACGTCAACTCCGTATAACACCTATACCTTCACGGCGTCCACGCAGGCGTCGCTGCTGTCTCCCGCCAATGACACGGTGCTGACCGGTCCCACCGTGACGTTCACGTGGACAGCAGCTACCGGCGCCCCCACCGGGTACAACTTCCGGCTGGGAACCACGCCGGGCGCGAACAATCTGCTCGCCTCCGGTGAAATCGCAGCCACCTCAGTTACGGCCACCGGGCTGCCCACCAACGGCGAGACGATCTATGCGACGCTGTATACCGACTACGGGTCTGTCCAGGTATCGAAGAGCTATATGTTCACGGCGTCCACGCAGGCGGCGCTGACGTCTCCCGCCAATGGCTCGGTGCTTCCCGGTCCCACCGTGACGTTCACGTGGACAGCAGCTACCGGCGCCACAGGGTACAACTTCCGGCTGGGAACCACGCCGGGCGAGAACAATCTGCTCGCCTCAGGTGAAATCACAGCCACGTCCATTACGGCCACCGGGCTGCCCACCAACGGTGAGCCGATCTATGCGACGCTGTATACCGACTACGGGTCTATCCAGGTATCGAAGAGCTATACCTTCACGGCGTCCACGCAGGCGGCGCTGACGTCTCCCACCCCGGGCTCAGTGCTGCCCGGCCCCACAGTGACGTTCACGTGGACGGCAGCTACCGGCGCCACAGGGTACAACTTCCGGCTGGGAACCACGCCGGGCACGAACAATCTGTTCTTCTCCGGTGAGATCACAGCCACCTCGGTTACTGTCACCGGCCTGCCCACGAATGGTGAGCCGATCTATGCGACGCTGTATACCGACTACGGGTCTATCCAGGTATCGAAGAGCTATACGTTCACGGCGTCCACGCAGGCGTCGCTGACGTCTCCCACGCCGGGCTCAGTGCTGACCGGTCCCACCGTGACGTTTACGTGGAAGGGAGCTACCGGCGCCGGCGTCACTGGGTACAACTTCCGGCTGGGAACCACGCCGGGCACGAACAATCTGTTCTTCTCCGGTGAGATCACAGCCACTTCCATCACGGCCACCGGCCTGCCCACCAACGGCGAGACCATTTATGCGACGCTGATTACCGACTACGGCACGGTGCAGGTGTCGACCCCGTATACCTTCACGGCGTCCACGCAGGCGGCGGTGACGTCTCCCACGCCGGGCTCGGTGCTGACCGGTCCCACCGTGACGTTCACGTGGACGGCAGCTATCGGCGCCACAGGGTACAACTTCCGGCTGGGAACCACCCCGGGCACGAACAACCTGCTCGCATCCGGTGAGATCACAGCCACTTCCATTACGGCCACCGGGCTGCCCACCAACGGCGAGACGATTTACGCGACGCTGATTACCGACTACGGCAGTGTGCAGGTGTCGACCCCGTATACCTTCACGGCGTATACGGCGCCATAGTGTGCCGGTGGCGCTGACTGTGGCCTGAAACCTTGCTCGAGTTCACGAGGACAGGGGAGGAGTACTGCCCCTGTCCGACGGCGCCGCGAACGCTGACGCATCTTATCGCGGGTGTCACAGCCGGCGAAGCTGCGTCCTTCGAGCACGGGATTCCCAGTCCGGGGATGAAAAACGTACTGTCCAGGCTACCCCCGCGCCTGATTGGCGCATCTACGCCGCTATTCGGCGTTCGCAGAGTCCATGAGAAATCTGCATTTCCAGTGGAAATAACAGCACTACAGATTTGCCCGATGAGCGCTCGTGTGGGCAGAATTATTCCCGCTGGGATGAAGGGATGACCAGAGCACAGTGAATTCCCTCACTGCCAACCCACCTGTTGGTGAACCCCTCGAAGTAAGCCCTGCCCGCAGCGCAAACGGGGGCGATGCGGAATCCGGAAGTCACGTTTTTTTGCTTTCCGGCGGCGGTGAGATGGGCGATCTGATGCGCACCAGGGCGTGGGCGAACACGCCCCTCGGCCCTCCGGAGAGCTGGTCGCCGGCATTGCGAATGATGGCGGGTTTTCTGCTCGCCAATCGGTTTCCGCAACTGCTGTGGTGGGGTCCTCAGTTCTGCTCACTCTACAACGACGCCTATATTCCGATCCTTGGAAGCAAGCACCCCTGGGCGCTTGGCCGGCCGGTGAGCGAGGTGTGGAAGGAGATCTGGCATGTCCTGAAACCGCTCATCGAAACCCCGTTTCACGGCGGCCCAGCCACCTGGATGGAAGACATCCCGCTCGAGATCGACCGCAGCGGCTTCTTCGAAGAGACGCATTTCACGATCGCCTACAGCCCTGTTCCGGACGAAACAGCTCCGAGCGGAATCGGCGGAGTTCTGGCCACCGTACACGAGATCACCGAAAAGGTAATCGGTGAACGGAGAGTCCACGCATTGCGCGATCTGGGAGCACACTCCGCCGAAGCAAAGTCGGCGGAAGAAGCATGTGCCATCGTGGGCGCAACGCTCGCGCCCTTTGCGAAGGACATTCCTTTCCTTCTCCTGTACCTGCTCGACGAGGGGAAAACGGCCAGACGGGCAGGTTGCGTCGGCGTCGACCCCCACGATCAGGCTTGCCCGCAAACGATTGAACTGAGCGTGAAAGCCGACGCAATGTGGCCACTGCTGGCTGCGAATGCTGCGGAGGAAATTCAGCTGGTGGACGAAATGAAAACCAGGTTCGACGCCGTTCCACAAGGCCCGTGGACCGATGCACCGAACATGGCGGCCGTGGTGCCGATTCGCTCCAACATGCAACATCAGCTGGCCGGATTCATGATTGCGGGGTTGAGTCCCAGAATCCGTTTCAACCAGAGCTACCGGGACTTTCTTGAGCTGGTGTCAACGCAAATCGCGACGATGATCGGGAACGCGCACGCGTACGAGCAGGAGCGGCAACGCGCCGAGTCGCTTGCGGAACTGGACCGCGCCAAAACTCTGTTCTTCAGCAATATCAGCCACGAGCTGCGCACTCCCCTGACCCTGCTGCTCGGACCAACTGAATCGGCGCTGGCTGCGAGGGATGGGGCCCTCAAAGGGGCAGAGCTGGAGATGGTTCATCGCAACCAACTCCGGCTTCTGAAGCTGGTGAATACTCTGCTTGATTTCTCCCGAATTGAAGCCGGGAGGGTTCAGGCCATTTATGAGCCTACGGATCTTTCCAGCGTTACCGCGGATATTGCCAGCGCCTTTCGATCGGCTATAGAAAGAGCCGGGCTGGGTTTCTCAGTGGATTGCGGCCGCATCGAGGAACCAGTTTACGTCGACCGCGGAATGTGGGAGAAGATCGTCCTCAATCTTCTCTCCAACGCGTTCAAGTTCACTTTTGAAGGCCAGGTGCAACTGATCCTGAGCCCGGTCGAAGGCGGTGTTGAACTGACTGTCTGCGACAGCGGAGTGGGAATACCAGCAGATCAACTGCCACGCATCTTTGAACGGTTCCACCGGGTTGAGAACGTACGCGCCAGGACCCACGAGGGCACAGGCATCGGCTTGGCGCTGGTAGAGGAACTGGTCAAACTGCATGGCGGTTCCGTACAGGCCGAGAGTGCGCCCGGCGCGGGAAGCACGTTCCGCGTGACGATACCCACAGGGACGGCCCACCTTCCGACAGAACGAATTCAGCTGGTCAGATCTCAGGGTTCGACGGCAGTGTCTGCTGAAGCCTACGTCGAAGAAGCTGAAAAGTGGCTGCAGGGACTGTACCCCGATTCTCTGAGCGAGTCCTCAGTTCCACACTCGGAAGATGAGGCGACTGACGCGCACCCACAGCACGAACGCGACGCGATCGTCATCGCTGACGACAATGCGGACATGCGCGAATACCTGACGCATCTGCTTGGCAAGCACTACATCATTCATGCAGTTCGCGATGGCATTGAGGCCATCGAGGCAGCACGCCGGCTGCGGCCGGCGCTGGTGCTGGCGGATGTGATGATGCCAGGAAGCGACGGCTTTGCTGTGCTGAGCGCGATTCGGAGCGACGAAGCGCTGAGAAGCACACCGGTTATTTTGCTTTCGGCCCGCGCCGGCGAGGAATCGCGCGTCGAGGGCCTGCAGGCGGGTGCAGACGATTATTTGGTGAAGCCATTCACCGCACAAGAGCTCATCGCACGAGTGACAACTCACGTGAACATGGCCAAGGTGCGCCGGCAGGCGGCGGAACGCGAGGCACGGCTGCGGGCCGAGGCCGAGCTGGAACGCCGACGCTTCCAGGAACTGCTTACGCAGGCGCCCGCGGCCATTGGCGTGCTGAGCGGACCAGATCATCGATGGACCTACGTAAACGACGAATATGTGCGGCTAACCGGACGGCGCAGCCCATCCGATTTCCTGGGGAAAACACTTCTTGAGAGTTTGCCGGAAATCGAGACACAGGTTTTCGCCAAACTCATGGACGAGGTTTACCGAAGCGGAGAGCCTTACGCAGGCCGCGAGATGAAAGCCCTCCTGAACCGGTCCGGCAGCGGGCTGTCCGACGAGTCCTATTGGGATTTCGTTTACCAGCCGGTGCGCGATGCCAGCGGGGGAATGGAAGGGGTTCTCGTTCATGCCATGGAAGTGACTGAACGGGTGCTGTCGAGACGAGCCGTCGAAACCAGCGAGAGAAAGTTTCGCGACCTCGCCGAAACAGCGGCTATCGCGATGCACTGGGTGGAGTCCGATGGGACCATCCTCTGGGCGAATCAGGCAGAACTGGAAATGCTTGGCTATGGGGCAGAGGAATACATCGGCCACAACATCGCGGAATTCCACGTCGATTCGATCGTGCTCGACGACATCCTCGGCCGCCTCCGCAGCGGGGAAAGACTCCGCGAATGCCGGGCACGATTGCGTGCGAAAGACGGCTCGATTCGCTATGTGGTGATCGATTCCAGTGCGTTGTTCGAGAACGGCAAGTTTCTTCACACCCGCTGCTTTACACGAGACATCACGGAACAGCGGATTGCAGAGAATGCTGTGCGACAAAGCGAGCAGCAACTCCGGATTATTACTGAAGCCACTCCCGTCATGATCTGCTTATCCGGCACAGACAGCCTTTGCTACTACTTCAACAAAAGCTGGCTGAATTTCGTTGGGCGCACGCTGCAGCAGGAAACCGGCAATGGCTGGGCGGAAAACGTTCATCCCGACGATCTCGACCGTTGTCTGCAAATCTATATCAGCAGTTTCGATGCCCGGCAGCCGTTTGAAATGGAATACCGGCTGCGCCATCACAGTGGCGAATACCGCTGGATTCTCGATCATGGCGTGCCGCGCTACACCCCGGAAGGAATCTTCGAAGGATATGTCGGTGGTTGTCTCGACATTCACGATCAAAAGGAAGCGGCAGAGAAGGTCCGCAGCGCCGGCGAAGCGGTGCGCCGGAGCAAAGAACTCCTCGAGATAGCGTTAGGAGCATCGGCTACCGGCACGTTCAGCTGGAATCCGCAGACAGATCTTGTGGAGATCGACGAGAACCTGAAGAGGCTTTTGGGACTGGCACGAGACGAAACGGTGTCGACGATGGAGGATTTCGTTCGTCTCGTGCATGCGGACGACACGACGCGTTTGAATTTCGCCATAGACGCCTGCCGGGCGGGCGCCGACCTCGATATGGAATTCCGCGTTTCGTTGCCAGGGGGCAGCCGTCGCTGGCTGTACGGACGAGCCAAGTTGCAGAACAACGATGGCCAGCTGAGTTGGTTCGTGGGCGCGTGCACCGACATTACCAGCCGCAGAAACGCTGAAGAGTCCCTGCGCGAATCGGAACTCTGGCTGGCAGGACAGAAACAGGCTTTCCAGGCTGCGGTCAGCGGCTCGCCGCTCTCGGAGTCTCTGGACATGCTCATCCGCACCGCCATCAGGCAATTCCGTGGCGAAGCCAGGTGCGCTTTTTACATTACCAATGCCGCCGGCACCGAGTTGCAGCATGCCGTGGGAATGCCCGAAGAGTACGCGGGATGCGCTGAAGGCTTTAAGATCGGCCCGGAATCGCTGAAATCCGGCCTGGCCGTCGATAGCGGCGAGCCGCGAATTACCCCGGACGTTGGCGAGGATCCGGGCTGGAAACCGTGGTTGTGGCACGCGCAACGATACGAATACCGCGGCTGCTGGTTTTTTCCCGTGAAGACCTCGACGGGGAAGACAATCGGCACGTTTGCGATGTATTTCAGGGAGCCACGCGAAGCGACACCACGCGATCTTCAGTTTGCCAACGTGCTGACTCAGGCCGCGGCCATCATCATTTCGAGAAACCAGGAAGCTGAAGAGCGCGGGCGGACAGAGCGTGTGCTGCATGAGAATGAACAGCGGCTGCGCCTGGCCCAACAGGCTGCTGGAATCGGCACGTTCGAACTGGACCTGGAAACGAATGAAGCCCGCTGGGCGCCTGAACTGGAAGCAATCTATGGATTGGCTCCGGGAAGTTTCGGAGGTACGCGGGAAGACTGGGAGCGGCTGATTCATCCTGAGGACAGATCGAATGCGCTGGCACAAGTCGAAGCGGCTGTCCAGAGCGGGGTTCCTGTCCAGGCAGAATGGCGCATCGTGTGGCCGGACGGGAGCACGCACTGGATTCTGGGCAGGTGGCAGGTCTTTGCAGACGATTCCGGAAGGCCGGCACGCATGGCGGGAATCAACATCGATGTGACCGCGCGTAAGGCCGCGGAAGACGCGCGGCGCCATCTGGCGGCAATTATCGAGTCGTCCGACGATGCGATCATCAGCAAGGACTTGAACGGAATCGTGAGGAGCTGGAACCCTCAGGCGGAACGACTGTTCGGCTATTCCGCGCAGGAGATCATTGGCCAGCCAATACGAAAAATAATCCCACCCGAATTGCAGGACGACGAAGACCGCATTTTGGCCACCATCGCGCGCGGTGAGCGAATCGAACATTATGAAACGGTCCGAGTTGCGAAGGACCGCAGGCCGATTGACGTCTCGCTGACTATTTCCCCCATCCGCGATGAAAGCGGACGAATCGTCGGAGCTTCAAAAATCGCGCGTGACGTTACCCGGAAAAGGCGAGTGGAGCAGGCTCTTCGCATGTCGGAACGGTTAGCCTCAGTGGGACGGCTGGCGACGACCATAGCGCATGAAATCAATAACCCTCTCGAAGCTCTGACGAATCTGCTTTACCTGGCGGGATCGGTTCAGGATCCGGCAGAAATTCATTCGCTTCTCGTCGAGGCGGATGAACAACTGAACCGTGTGGCGCTGCTCAGCAAGCAAACCCTGGGCTTCTATCGAGAAAAAAACGGGGCGACGGCGCTTAGAACAGGAAGCATCGTCCGCTCGCTGGTGACCGTGTTGACGCCGAAGGCCAGAAACAGATCGATCGAAATCAAACTGGAGATACGGCAGGATCCGGAGATTTGTGCGATCGAGAGCGAGATTCGGCAGCTGGTAACGAACCTGCTGAACAACAGCATCGATGCAATTGCCAGTGGGGGAACGATACGTGTCAGGGTCTCCGCCGGCCGCGCCTGGAATCCGCCTTCTCTGTCCGGAATTCGACTGACGATCGCAGATTCGGGACGCGGCATCGCTCGCGAAGACCGTGCGAAGCTGTTCGAACCATTCTTTACCACGAACAAGGATGTGGGAACGGGTTTGGGGTTATGGATTTCGAAAGGCATTGTGGAGAGGCACGGCGGAACAATTCGATTCAGAAGCCGGATCACGCCGGGAAGATCAGGCACCGTCTTCACGGTCTTTCTGCCAGGCGACGCAAACCCACAGTCTGTTGACTCCTGACCGGCCGGTTTGTGCAGCCGGAGGCGTGCCGATCCTACGCCATCGCGGCTGCCGTGGCCTGGCCCAACCGTCCCGTCTTCTGCATCATCGGCGACGGCGGCCTCAGTATGCTGCTCGGAGAGCTGATTACCGTCGCTGCCTATAAACTCAACATCAGAGTCGGCCCGCAGGCCCTGCGATACTCAACTTCGTTTCCGGTTGTGGCGCGATTGTTGTTGCCGTGCCAGGCGAACGATGGCCAGCTTGGGAATGAGCAGGCCACAGCTCATAGCAAAAATAATCACGCCCGCGGTCAAACCGTCGGCGATGGTCGCGCCGATCAGGTCCAAAGAGGTGTGCGACCCATTGGCAAGCTGGAGCAGGCCACTCGCCATCCTGAACAGATAGACGCCGGGGATCATCGATACTACGGAAGCAAATCCGATGGCGGCGAAGGGCATGTGGCGGCGGAGCGCGACGGGAGTGAGGATGAGGCCGGCCAGCAGACAGGCAACGAGGGCGCCCGTCGCTGAGCTGGAGTGCAGGACGACCATGCACCACCAGCGCAGACTGTGGGCGAGCATGCCGGTGACCACCGGCCAGGGCAGCATCCGCCAGGGCGCTGAGAAGAAGATGCTGTAAGCGGCAACAGCGACGCCGGCGGCGATCGCGTCAAACCACAGGGGCACGGTTCTTCCCTCCGGGCCGACGGGCAATGAAACACCCAGAAGAGCGAGACCGAAGAGCAGGCCGGTGGAGATAGCGGCGACCACCAGCACTGCGTAGATGAGGCGCGATGCGCCCAGATGAACGCGGCCGCGCAGCAGATCGAGCGCGCCATTGAGAACCGGGGGCCCTGGCACCAGGACCATGCAGGGGCACACTGCGACCAGACGCAGCGATGAGCTCCACTGGTACCGCACGGCCAGTGCGCCAACTACACCGGCCAGCAACGCGGCGCAGAATGGCTCAAGGAAGAGGTTGGCACTGAAGCGTGCCGCGCCGCGGCGGAGGATGGCGCCGGCCCCGGCGCTGAAAAAGATAAGCACAGCGGCCGGCAGATGCTGAACTCCGAAGATCACCGCAAGCGCCACGGCGCCGGCTGCAGCGGCGAGCGTAAACAGCCAGGTGGGCGCCGGCGGCATCCTGCCGATTGCGGAGATCGCTCCGCCCGCGGCTGCCGGAGACAGGCGCCCTGCGCGGAGATCCTCCAGGGCCTGCATGGCTGAAGACACTCGCGCCATGTGCACGTTGGCCGGTGTGGCCTCGACGGTCATCATCAGGTCGCTGTTTCCATCCTGAGTGCGGAGCTGGAGCTCGCCCCAGCGAGGGATAAGCCGGGCGCGCAGCCCGAGCGCATTTCCGAAGCTCTCCACGGCGGCCAGAACCTGGTCGGTACTCTGGCCGTTTTCGTACAGAACCTGGGCGAAGCCGAGAACCAAACCGGACCGCTCCTCTGGGGTCATTCCGTTTCTCACACTCCCGGCAAATCCCGATCACGCGTGTCGACGACGAACGCGAAAGCCCCTGCTGCATCGCCGCGGGTTAAGCAAGGTAAGGATGAACCATCTTCTTCGGATCGACAACCCGGTCGAACTCATCCTCTGTGACGAAGCCAAGCTGCAGCGCGGCGCCCTTCAAGGTGAGGTCGTTTTCCATTGCGAAGTGCGCAATCTTCGACGCCTTGTCATAACCGATGACGGGGGAGAGCGCCGTCACCAGCATCAGGGATCGCTCCACGTACTCCTGAATCTTCTTCAGGTTCGGCTTTGTGCCTTCAATTAGGAATTTACGGAAATTCGTGCAGCCGCCGCTCAGGATGGCGATGGAATGCATGATGTTGAAAATCAGCAGCGGCTTGTAAACGTTCATCTCCAGATAGCCTCCGGCGCCGCCGAATCCGGCTGCGACGTCGTTTGCCATCACCTGCACAGCGATCATGGCCAGGGCTTCAGCCTGCGTGGGATTCACCTTGCCGGGCATAATCGAGGAGCCGGGCTCGTTTTCAGGAATGAGCAGCTCGGCAAATCCGGCCCGAGGACCGCACGACATGAGACGAATGTCATTCGCGATTTTGTACAGCGAGACGGACAGAGTGCGCAGCGTCCCCGATACCTGCACCAGATCGTCGTGGGCGCCCTGCACCGCAAACTTGTCAGGCGCTGTGATGAACGGCAGATTCGTCAGTTTGGCGATCTCGGCAGCAACCGCGTCCGCGAAATCCGGCGCCGCGTTGATGCCGGTGCCCACAGCAGTTCCGCCCAGCGCCAGACGATAGACGCCCTTCAGTCCATCCTCGATGCGGTCGAGATTGTCGGCGAGCATCGCCGCATAGCCTGACCACTCCTGACCCAGCGTCAGCGGCGTGGCGTCCTGCATGTGCGTTCTGCCGATCTTGACGATGTCCTTCCATTCCCCGGCCTTCGCCGCAATCGCGTCGTGCAGATTGCGAACGGAGGGAATCAGCCGTTCTTTCACATTCACGGCGACCGCGATGTTCATTGCCGAGGGGAAGGAATCGTTCGACGACTGCGACATATTCACGTGGTCGTTGGGATGAACGGGCGTTTTGCTGCCCAGCGATGTCCCGGCAAGCTGGCAGCAGCGGTTGGAAATGACCTCGTTCACGTTCATGTTGAATTGGGTGCCGCTGCCCGTCATCCACACGTGCAGGGGAAACATATCCTGGTGCTGCCCGGCGAGAATCTCATCGCACACGCGAACAATGAGCGCATGCCGCTCAGCGTCGAGCCTGCCGCCCGCGCGATTCGCACTCGCCGCTCCCTTCTTGAGGACCGCGTACGACGCGATCATCTCCCGCGGCATGAGATCGGTCCCAATGCTGAAATGTTCGAGCGAACGCTGGGTCTGCGCTCCCCACAGCTTGTCCACCGGGACAGCAACGTCGCCCAGGGAATCCTTCTCGACCCGAAAGTCTGGCTGGCTCATTTCATCCTCATCCGTGATTCCGCCGAGATCGTTCGTCACGCCGCGTCGTCGGCACGAAAGTTAATCTTCGTGCCCGCTTTGATCTTCACGCAGGCCCGCTTCCAGCAGTTGCGGCTCCGCTGCCGGGCGTTCGTGTTCACGCGAAAGGCGATCCCGGCGCTTATGCGCAATCTGTTCCGGCGATTGTTGTCCTTATTGGGCAGATGTGTCCAGAGGCAAATCGGCCTGGAAGGCACGCAGGGGGTGCGTCAAAGCCATCCTTTATTGCGAGCAATCCGGGCGGCATCAAACCGGTTGGAGGCGTGCAGCTTGGAGATGGCCTCGGAGAGATAGTTGCGCACGGTCCCCTCTGTGAGCCGCAGCGAACGGGCCAGCTCCGCGGTGGTTTCACCGTCGCCGGCGCGGCGCAGGATCAAGCGTTCTCTGTCGGTAAGCGGATCTTTTTCGGTGCTCCAGATCTGCGAGGCCAGCTGGGGATCCACGATGCGAGCTCCGCGACTGACTCCCCGGACCGCGTCGGCGAGTTCTTCCGAGGGGCGGTCCTTGAGAAGATAGGCAGAGGCTCCGGCTTCCAGTGCTCGCCGCAAATATCCGGCACGCGCGAAGGTGGTCAGGATGAGGACGTGTGTGTCCGGGTAGAGCTCTCTCACCCGGGCGGTGAGTTCGAGTCCGCTCATCTTCGGCATCTCGATGTCGGTGACCAAAACATCCGGACGGTGTTTCCCGACTGCATGCAGGGCCTGCTCTCCATCGGAGAAAGATCCGAGCACCTCAATATCAGGTTCGATCGAGAGCAGGGCTGCGAGCGCTCCCCGCAACATGCTTTGGTCCTCCGCCAGCACCACGCGTATCGGTTGCGTCAAAGCGTATCCGCCTCTCCGGCAAATCGCGAAGCCCATTGTGCCGGAGGTTCACTCTCCAGCGGCAACGTCAGCTGGAGGCTTGTTCCTCCATTGGCCAAAGCTGCCAGGTTCACGTTCCCAGCCACGGATTGAAGGCGCTCGCGCATGCCGCGCAGGCCGTTGCCTTCACGAATCGGGCCGCCCAGCCCATTGTCCTCGATGGTGAGATGAATCGTCCCGTCCTTTTCGAGGAGGGCTACGCGGCACAGGGTTGCGTGAGCATGGCGGACGATGTTCGTTATGGCCTCGCGCAGGGCAAGGCAAAGCACGTCGACCTGGCGAGAGGAAAGTTGCACCGAAGCGAGAGTAGCGGTCAGCCTGACATCGGCGGAAAGCAGGCTTCGCCGGGCGCGGCCGATCTCCGCGTCCAGACCATCGGCGCGGTAGCCGGAGACGGCTTCTCTCACCTCGGCAAGCGCATTCCGGGCGGTCTGCTCCGCGTCCACGATCTCGTTGCGTGCGCGGTCCGAGTCGTGGGAGAGGAGCCGCCGGGCGAGATCGAGCTTCACCGCGATAACGGTGAGGGTATGGCCAAGGAGGTCGTGCAGATCGCGTGCGATGCGCTCGCGCTCTGCTTCCTGGGACAGACGTTCGATCTCAGAATTGGCGCGTTGCAGAAGAGCATTGGTTCGGGCCTGCTGGGCAAAGGCAAAGTTGGTCAGCCCAATAATGACGCAGAAGAAGAGAGTTTCTTCGGCGGTAATCAGGGGGTGACCGAGATATCGAGTCTCCACCACGACTCCGGCCATCATCGCAGCCAGCACCAGAAACAGAGTGCCCATGCGAGTGAGGTAAAGGCAGAGGATCGCGAAAGGGTAGACAAACACTCCATAGGTTTCCTGGCTGAAGGGGTAATAGAGAAGGGTGAAGAGAAAGAACAGCACAAACGTCACGGTTTGGCGGCGGCCGGTCAGCAGCACGGCAAGGAAAAAAAGCACCAGAAAGGCCGCGAAAAACGCCGCGCATTCCGTCCAGACGGCAAACGAGTGCCGGTACGCCGGCACGAGAAAGAAATATGCGGCATACAGCAACCCCAACCCGCGCACGATCCAGCGGCCGCGGACGAACTCCCGCCTGGCCTGGGTGACGTGGGCTGCCGCGTTCGGTTCCGGTGCGCGGACCTGCCGGTTGCTCATACGTTCATCATCCCACCACGCGAACGGCCCCGGCACCCGCAGCTGTCACGGAGAACGCATGACAGGCGTCATGGTGATGCCTGTCATCTCTCGTCGATGACAGCTGCTACTGTTTTTCGCCGGCCGTCCAGGGCATTCTTCTCTTACGACACGCGAGGACGGTCATGAATCTGGAGTTCTTTTTTAGTGCGCTGACAACTTTGTGGGGAGTGGGGGAACTCCTGATTGCGGTGCTGACAACAACGCGCGAGGGCGCAGGCAAGATACAGGATCGCGGAACGCAGATCGTCCTCTGGGTGGTCATCATTGCATCGTTCAAAATCGATGAGTGGATGCACGGCTTTCTCCCGGTCGACATGCCGGGGAGCCATAGCTGGCTGCGGCCGGCGGCGCTGGGGATTTTGATTCTGGGGCTGGGAGTTCGTGCAGTCGCCATCGGCACGCTGGGCAGAGCCTTTAGCGCAAACGTCGCGATGCGCGCCGGGCAGAGATTACAGCGCAGCGGACTCTACGCCCTGGTCCGTCATCCTTCCTATCTCGGCCTGGAACTGATTTTCCTGGCATTTGCCCTGCACGCACGCACCTGGGCCTGTTTTGCGGTTGTGCTCGTTCCTCCGACGCTGGCTGTGCTGTATCGCATTCATGTTGAAGAGACCGCGCTCCGCCTGGCTTTTGGAGCCGATTACGAAGACTACAGCCGCAGTACAAAGCGGCTGATTCCGGGAATTTATTGAGAGATCGCGGGCAAGGGAGATGCCGTCGGACACTGCGCATGGGCCAATCGAGTTTGCCGGTGAGGACGCTTACCGCGATGCCGATGGCGCCGTGGCTGCCTGATTCTGGACCTCGGCGATGAGCTGCTCAACCTGCTGGCGGCCGCCGTAGGCAGGATTCATCTCGAGCAGCTGGTTCCAGTCGGCGAGCGCGCCTGCGGCGTCCCGTTTGCCCTGCCATTTGACCAGGCCGCGGTTGAAGAGCGTGTTGGGATTGTTGGGAGAGTCGACGAGCGCCTGATTGAAAGCCGCAATGGCCGCGTCGGCGTTGCCCACGTACCAGTACGCGGTGCCCATGTCGGTGCGGACGCTGGCGTCGGCAGGACGGACCCTGAGGGCGCGGGCGTAGTAATCGACTGCGGTGGGATACTGCTGCGCGTCGTAATAGAGGTTGCCGAGGCTGGTGAGCAGATCTGGGTTCTCGGGATCGGACTGGAGTTTGATAAGGATGGGCGCTGCGTTGGCGTCCGCCAGTTGCCGGAGACGAGCAGGATCATTGGTCGCGGGCGCCGGCGCGCTCGCCTCGCGAGCGGGAGGGCCGGCCTGCGCCGATGCCGGGGCGGAGGGAGCGCGCCAGACGTGCAGCATGTAACCACCGGCGATGCCGGCGAGAAAGCAGGCGGCGGCGAGGACGAGGGCCTGCTGTATCGACCAGCGCGCGTTCGGCGCCGGGGCCGGCGCTGCTTTAGTATCCGTCATGGTTGCGTTCTCCGTGCGTTGGGTGCCGGCTGTCGAGCGTAGCCATTACGCCGGCAATCAGGTTCGCCACCGTGGCCTTGCGATCGGGACTGAGCTGAGGGTTCGCCTTTAACAGCTGCTGCCAGGCGGCGACCGCGCCCTGACCATCGCCTTTGCCCTGCAGACGGATCATGCCGAGATCGAAGAGAGCATTGGCATCGGAGGGGCGTTGTTTGAGCGCCAGGTTGAGCTGGGCGAGCGCGCCGTCGACATCGCCCGCGCGGAAGAGGCTGGAGGCGAGCCTGGTGCGCAGAACGACGTTATCGGGATCGGCGTCAACGGCTTTTCCGTAGTACGCGGCCGCCTGCTGGAACTGATGCGTGATGTGGTAAATGGCGCCGAGCTGCGCGAGCAGGGCGGGATTATTGGGATCGGACTTGAGCTTTGCGAGGAGCGGCGCGGCCTGCTGGTCGGCCATCTGCTTCATGTCCTGCATGGTGATGCTGTGCGCGTTGCCAATGGCGCTGGCTGGCGGTGACGGCGCGGCGGCAGCCTGCGTGGAGGCTGAAGGAGCCGTTGAACCGGGAAAGAGCCAGCCGATGGCCAGGCCGATGGCCAGGAAGATGAAAGCCATGCTCCAGACCTGGAGGGCGGGCAGGGTCTGCGGGGACGCGGGGCTGGAGGCGGGTTTGAGGGCCATGGTGAGCTCCTTCCACGCAGGGCTGTCGCAGGATCGGACACTGCAGCTGCTCCGCCGTGCGCCGGAAAACCCGCGGATGGAGAGCGAAGGGCGCTGCGGAGGCGGATTTCCGCGTAGTTCCAGCCTGCTGATTCACTGTAACGGCGGACATGAGGGGAATGGAGCAATCTGCGTCACAGCGGACTGTGACCATGGTCACATCGTGGGGAGCGCCGGAGATGATTGCATGGACGAAGTCAGGACGCACGCGAATGTCAACGAATATTCGACTATTTCCCGGATCCGATTCCCAAAGAGGGAACGAGTCCCATTGGGGAACCTCACCGATGATGCGGGGTTGGAGCGCTGGTGGTTGCAGGGTGAAGTTCCACGGGGAACTCAATCCATTCGGTCGGCAGGCATGCGGGCGGCTTCAGCAGCAGGCAGCACACGCAGGAGTACAGCATCGACAGGGCCGGACGGCAACGGCACATTCGCGCAGTCTTGCGATTCAGAATCCAAACGAAGACCAGACCAGCAAAGCCAGCGTCGCGGTTCAACCAGGAGACCCGAAAACCGTACCAGGAGGCTTCAATCTATGAAGCGTTTCGTTTTTATACCTCTCATGCTCTTGGCAGCCGCGACGTTTGCGGCGGCCCAGATCACAACGCCGTCGACCGACGTCCTCGGCGCCCACCTTAACTACGGCCGCGGCTGCGCGGCCTGCCACGCACCGCACAGCGGCGCCTATGGAAACGGCAACGCCAAAACGGCCGATGCCACTTCGGGCAATGTCGCACTGTGGGGCGAGGATGTCGGCAGCCTGTACGGCAAGACGATCACGACCGGCCAGATGGACAACGGCGCGGTATACGTGGAAGTTCTGCCGACCGCCCTGACGGCCGCAACACCGGACGTGGGCGGCGTGCTGATGTGCCTGAGCTGCCACGACGGCAACTACGCCCGGGGCGCAATGATGAAGAACAAGGTGTATGAGACGCTGCCATCGACATACGGCACCGCGAACAACGTCCCAACGCTGCTGGGCGACGACGGCTCCACGGTCGGCAATTACCTGAACGACCACCCGGTGGGCCTGAACGCGGTGATGGGTTGCGGGGGCGCGTACAACTGGGATTGCACCGTCAGCGCCACCGGCACCGTGCAGATGACCGGAACGCATTCGTCGCAGTTCATCACGAACTACGGCTTCTTTGTCAGCCCGGGCAACTACAACAACACGCCGGTGGTTCTGTGCACGACCTGCCACAACCAGCACGTGATGAATGTGGTGAACATCACGGCCAGCTCGAAGTCCGGTTTGCCGGCGGGATCGTACGCGACCATGTTCTTCCTGCGCGGCCCGTATAACCCGGCCGATGGCAATATCTACACCAACCAGACGGCGCAGTTCTGCCGTCAGTGCCATGGCGGAGAGTCGAACGAAATGAACGGCAGCACGGCGGGGACCGTTTTCTGACCTTTGCTGCAAAGCATGACAGGGAGGGGTGCGACAGACTTCCCTCCCTTTTTTTCCGGGCAACAACGTCACCCAGGACGGTCAACATGAAGCACACAAACTCAATTTCCGCGATTCTGCTGCTGGTGTGCGCGACAGCCGGGGCTCAGGTGGCATCGCATGCGCCGACGGCGCTGAGCCAGCCGCCTGTTCAGCAGACGGCGGCACAGCCCGCGGCGAATATGCCGGTGGCACGGGTGAATGGCGCGGTGCTGACGGGCGCGGACCTGCTGCGCGAGGAATATGCGATTTTTCCGTACGCAGGGCAGCACAACGGAATTCCGAAACCGCTGGAAGCGCAAATTCGCGACGGCGCGATGAAGATGATGATTTTCGAGGAGCTGGTGTATCAGGAAGCGCTGCGGCGGAAGATGACGATTGCGCCGGCGCAGATGCAGCGGGCGGAAGCGGAATTCCGCAAACAGTTTGGTTCACCGGATGCATTTCGTGCATTCGTGCAGGGCGATTTTCAGGGTTCGCAGAAGCTGCTGGACGAGAAGATTCGGCGGTCGCTGCTGATCGATGCGCTGCTGAAGACGGAAGTGGAGAACCGGAGCACAGTTTCCGAGGCTGAGGCGCGGGCTTACTACGGGAAAAACCCGGCGCGGTTCGAGCACCCGGAGTCCTACACCTTCCAGACGATTTCTGTGCTGCCTCCGGCGAATGCCACGGCCGCCCAGCTGAGCGAGGGAAGGAAGCGGGCGGAACAGGCGCTGCGCCAGGCGAAGGCGACGAGGTCAGCAGAAGAATTTGGGCTGCTGGCGGAGAAAGCCTCCGACGATGACTACCGCGTGATGATGGGCCAGCACAAGCCGGTGCCGGTGGATCAATTGCCGCCTCCGGTGGCGGCGACGCTGCGCGGAATGCATGTGGGCGAGGTGA
Source organism: Acidobacteriaceae bacterium (assembly GCA_030041435.1). Lineage (GTDB taxonomy): Bacteria > Acidobacteriota > Terriglobia > Terriglobales > Acidobacteriaceae > Palsa-343. Next base: position 33,571 of record JASHNW010000064.1, on the reverse strand, counting down.
GCGATTTGATCCAGCTCGATCAGGCCTGGACGATCGTGCGGCTGGGCGCGCACACGCCTGCGGGGCTGGCGACGTTCGACGAAGTGAAAGCACAGCTGGAAAAGCAACTGCACGAGAACAAGAGAAACCAGTTGCGCGCTGCGCTGGATGCGCGGCTGCGGCAGAACGCGAAGGTCGAAGAGTTGCAGTGAGGCGCGGGAAGTGCCAGGAGGCGACGCGGAGACCAGGGGCCGCGGAACTCCGGGTGAAGGATGGCACAGAGTGGTGAGTTGGCAACGAGTTGCGTGGCTGGCACAGGCAGGGGTACTGCTGCTGGGATGGCCAGTGGCTGCGCAAGTGAAACTCGGCCAGCTGAGCACACACCTGAGCGGGACAGTCTCACCGGGTTACTCCGCCGAATACGGGAATGAAACCGAGTCGGACCACACATGGGCGCTGGCGGGAGCGGGCACGCTGACGGGGCAATACTATAACCCCAACTTTCTGTCGTTCACGGCCAGTTACTATCTGAACCAATCGCGGGCGGATTCGGATTTTCAGTCCATCTCCAACGCCAGCGGAGTCAACCTGAGCAGCAATATCTTCGGCGGCAGCCATTTTCCCGGCTCGATCAGTTATTCAAAGGCCTACAACAGCGAAGGGAACTATGCCGTTCCGGGCCTGCCGAATTACGTGACTCACGGCAACAGCGGCACGCTGGGGGTTAACTGGAGCGAAAATCTGCAAAACGCGCCGAGTTTCTCCGCCGGGTACCAGCAGGGCACGAGCCAGTATTCGGTGTATGGGGTGAACGACGAAGGGCAAAACGCGTTTCACTCGCTGAATCTGCATTCGGGATACAAGCTGGCGGGTTTCAACATGGGCGCGTACTACGCAAACGGGGGCGCGCAATCGCTGATTCCGGATGTGGTGAGCGAGGGGTTGCCTGCCGAGACGCACTCCAGCGACGACGCGGAGGGGATCAATGTAACCCACCTGCTGCCGTTGCAGGGGTCGGTTTCAGCCGGCTACAACCGGTCGCAGTTCAGCAGCAGCTATCTGGGAACGTCCACGAGCGGAACGATCGATCTGATTACCGCGGCGGCGGCGGTGCACCCGACGGAAAAGCTGGCCTTCCTGGCGAATACAACATACTCGGACAATTTGAGCGGGCAATTGCTGCAGTCGATTGTGGCGGCCGGCGGAGTGGTGGCGGGGATCAATGCGAATGAGACGTCGAATTCTCTGGACGTGCTGGGCGTGGCGACATACACGCCGATGCCGCACCTGCAGACGTCGCTGTTCGGCGAGCTGCGGACGCAGACGTTTCTGGGAGAAAGCTACGGCGTGCGGTCGTACGGCGGAAGCGCGACGTATATGCAGAACCTTCTGGAGGGGACCTTCAACGGATCGGTGACGGTGACGGAAAACGTGGACGACCAGACGGGCCAGGACACGCTGGGCTTCTCGGCCAGCGGCAATTACTCGCGGGAGATTGCGGGATGGCACGTGAACGGGACGTTCGGGTACGCGCAGAACGTGCAGACGCTGCTGGTGACGTACATGAACTCGTTTTACAACTACACGGTGAATGTGCGGAGGCGGTGGGGCCAGTTCAACGTGAGCGCGGGCGCGGGCGCGTCACAGACGGGGCTGACGGAGCAGGCAGGAACGACGAGCAGCAGCGAGAGCTACAACGCCAGCATGGGTTATGGGGCGTGGATCAACGCGAACGGCAGCTACTCCAAAGCCAGCGGGCAGGCGCTGACGACGGGTGGAGGACTGACGACAATCCCGGTGCCGCCGCCGGTGATTCCGGCGAGCCTGATCGCTTTGTACGGAGGCAGCAGTTATTCCTTTGGGCTGGCGAGCACGCCGGTGAAGAAGCTGATCCTGGAGGCGGCCTATGCGCGCGCGAACAGCAACATCTCCAGCGACGGGCTATCGTCGGCCAACCAGAACGAACAATATAACGCGCTGATCCAGTACCAGACGCGCAAGCTGTATTACACGAGCGGCTATGCACGGCTGGAGCAGGGTTTCGGGGGTACCGGGCTGCCACCGCAGATTGTGGCGTCGTATTACTTCGGGATATCGCGATGGTTCAACTTCTTCTAAGCGGATTGCGGCGGAGATGGCGGAGCGCGGCTCTGATGCTGGCCGGCCTCGCGGTGCTGTCTGCCCCGCTGTCGGCCGCACGGCCGGCGAAGTCCGCTACGCCGCCGGAGATGTGGGAGATGTCGCTCGATGGCGGGCGCACGCTCACCTGGGAGCGAAGCTTCCACTCCGAAGCGGAGGTAAAGACGAACCGGGGCTTCTGGAACAAGGTGTGGGATGTAATCGCCGGTGAGCCGGACTACCGCTCCATGGTGCGGCCGTACAGCGTGGCGGAGGATTCGCGGGGAAGGGTCATCGTGACGGATCCGGGAGCGGCGGGCGTACACATCTTCGACTTCGAGCAGCATAAATACAAATTCCTGCAGCACCTCGGAAAACAATTTTCGATGTTGTCGCCGCAATGCGTGGCGGTGGATGCCCAGGACAACATCTACGTCACGGATTCGGACACGGGGGTGATTTTTGTCTTCGAGCCGGGCGGGAAGTTTGTACGGGCAATCGGCGCACTGAAGGGCGGCGAAGGATATTTCAAACGGCCGACGGGCATCGCGGTGGATTCGGCCGCGCAGCGGATTTTCGTGACCGACACGCTGCGCGACAAGGTGTACGTCCTCGACATGCAGGGCACGGTGCTGGCGACCATCGGCCAGAGAGGGGAAGCGGAGGGTGAATTCAATTTCCCGACCGAGCTGCGCCTGGAGGGCGACAACCTGCTGGTGGTGGACGCGATGAACTTCCGCGTGCAGGTGTTCGACCGCGCAGGGAAATTCGAATACGCGATCGGGAGGATCGGCGACCAGCCGGGGGCGATGTTTCGGCCGAAGGCGGCCGGCGTAGATTCGGAAGGCGACTTGTACGTGGTGGACGCGCTGTGGGGAGTGGTGCAGGTGTTCAACCGGCAGGGACAGCTGCTGTACTACTTCGGCGCGGCAGGCACACATGCAGGTGAGTTCCAGCTGCCGACGGGTTTGTTCATCGATCGCGACGACCGCGTGTTCGTGGTGGATTCGTTTAACCGCCGCGTGCAGGTGTTTCGCTATGCCGGCTTGCGGACCGCGGCGCGGGGAGACCAGCCGTGAGGCGCGGGGCGATGGGGGCGGGGCTCGCGATCGCGCTGGCGCTGAGCGGGACGGGCGTGCACGGGCAGAGCTCAGTCGATGTGATGGGGGTGCACAATCTGGGGCCCGGCAGCCAGTCGCCGATTACGGGCGCGCGTCCTGACGCCTGCTCCTACTGCCACGCGCCACACTCGGGACTGAACCGGGGCCTGTGGAACCAAAAACTGACCACGCAGGTGTACACCAGCTACACCAGCACCACAGAAGCCAATACGGGCCGCCAGCCAACGCTCGGCCGTGTGAGCAACCAGTGCCTTAGCTGCCACGACGGGACGGTTGCCGTGGGAACGACGGTGGCGTACGGCCAGGTGACGATGAAGGGATCCATGTACACCCAGGATGTTTTCGGCAGCAACATGCAGCCGCAGCACCCCTTCAGCCTGGCGATGCCGCTCAAAGACAACGTCGATCTGGTGTCCACGCTGGCAGCCAGCGGCAAGACCGCAGATCCTACCGGCGCAGTGAAGCTGATCGGCGGCAACGTCGAGTGCACGTCGTGCCACGACCCGCACGTGCAGGCGCGAGATGTGGTATCGCAGAATTTTCTGGTGAAGGACAGCTCGTACGGCGCGCTGTGCCTGGCCTGCCACGATCCGGCGCGGCAGATGAGCGGGCACGTGAATCCGCTGGCGGACTGGGCAACGAGCGCGCATGCGCTCTCCAGCGACAAGATTGCGTCTACGGCACAGCTGGGCAGTTACACGACGGTAGGGGCGGACGCGTGCATCGCATGCCACACGCCGCACAACGCGGGCAGCACGGCGCGGCTGCTGCGCGGGCAGAACGAGCAGGCGTGCATGGGGTGCCACAACGGCGCGAATGTTTCGCCTATGCCGACCTGGGAGAATGTGTTCGCCGAATACGCCTCGCCCAAGGTGGGGCATCCGTTCCCGACCTCCACGAATCCCCACGATGCGGCGGAGGCGGTGCTGCTGAACAACAACCGGCACGCAACCTGCGTGGACTGCCACAATGCGCATGGCTCAGAAGCTGTGAGCCTGTTCCCGCCGCCGCCGCTCATCCGTGTCTCGCAGAAGGGCGCACTCGGCATCAGCGCCAGCGACGGAGTCACGGTGCTCACGCCTGCGGTGAATCAATACGAGAACTGCCTGCGCTGCCACGGGACGAGCGCGGGCAAACAGGTGCTGCCGATCTACGGATACTTCCCGGTGCGCGCGGTGTCGGCGGGCGATCCGCTGAATCTGATTCCGCAGTTTGCGGTCACAGCGACGTCGAGCCATCCGGTGATGCATCCGCGGAGCAGCCCGTATCCGCAGCCGAGCCTGCGCTCGTACATGCTGAACTTGGATGGCGTGACGCAGGGCCGCGCCATGGGATCGCAGATCTTCTGCACCGACTGCCACAACAGCGATGACAACCGCGAGTTCGGGGGCACGGGAGCGAACGGCCCGCACGGATCGAAGTGGACGCACATTCTGGAGCGGCGCTACGAGTTCAGCCAGGCGGCCACGCCGGGCAGCCGGATCTCGAATCTCTTTCCCAATCCGGACCTGAGCGTGAATGGGCCTTACGGGCTGTGTGCCAAGTGCCATGACTTATCGAAGGTCGTGCAGAGCGCGAGCTGGAACCAGCACGCCAGTCACATCAGCGCGGGCTTCAGTTGCTCCACGTGCCATACGGCGCACGGCATGGGGGCCACCAGCGGAAGCATCAGCGGCGAGCGGCTGGTGAATTTCGACATGAATGTGGTGGCGCCGACCGGCGGCCTGCCCATCTCCTACAGTCACGCCGCGAATACTTGCGTTCTGGCCTGCCACGGGACGGCGCACAATCCGGACGGGACGGTAACGTCGATGGTGGTGCGGCGCGGGCTGGGCGGAAGGAAGTGACCCCCCGCCAGCATCGCCGGCAGAGGGTTTGCAGAATTTCAAAACACGGTTCTGGCGGTGCTGCCATTCATCTCGTTCGATTTGTCGGCGTGGCACTGGCGGCAAAACTGCGCAGTTTGATTGGACTGCGGGTTGGGATCGTTGGGATTGTAGGGCGCACGCAGGAAGAACATGGTGGCGTAGGTGCCCGCGGGCAAGCCAGAGCTGGAACCTCTGGCGACGGTGACGACGTTCATGACATGCGGCTCGTGGCAGGTGGTGCACACCACTACGGCGGTGTTGTTGTAACTGCCCGGCTGGACGAAAAAGCCGTAGTTGGAGACGAACTGCGAGGAACGCGCCCCGGTCATGTGAATAACGCCGTTGGACTGGGTGCAGTCCCAGCCGGACGAGCTGCCGCAGGTGATGGCGGCGCTGAGGCCGACAGGATGTTCGCTGAGGTAGTTTCCATTGACGCCGATGAGGGTGGGAACGGAGTTGGCGGTGCCGTATGTGGACGGCAGGGCCTCATAGATTTTGTTCTTCATCATGGCAGTCTGCGCATAGTTGCCGTCGTGGCAGCTGAGACAGGTGAGCATCCCGGCAACGTCGGGCGTCGCAGCGGACATGCTGGTGGGCAGGACTTCGACATAGGCGCCGCCGCCGGTGACGATGGTTTTGCCGTACAGGCTGGAAACATCCTCGCCCCAGAGGGCGACGTTTCCGGATCCGGAGCCGGCGGATGGGGCGCTGCCGTTGCCGGTGGCGCCGCTGTGGGGCGCGTGGCAGGCGCCGCAGCCGCGGCCGTAGTTGAGGTGTGCGCCGAGAACATCCGTCGACGGCGACACGATCTGGGCCGCCGCCACACCCGCGGCCGCCAGGAACACCACTGCGAGCAACACCCTTCGATTCACCGAGCCGAGCCTCCCTGGGCTTACTGTGCTCATCGTCCGGGGTCCGGCGGAACTTCAGTGGGGCAGTGCGAGTGACCATTCCCGGAACAGGCGGCGGAGCGCCTGGCAAGCCAGGGGCGCAGCAAGCGAGCGCATTAGAGAAAGGCGGCCAGCAGTTCGGGCGAGGGGAAGGATGCAACGGCAGGAGACCTCCGCACGGAGTGCGCAATGGAACCGGCCCGGATCGGCGAGGATGCGGGTACATGACGTCGGTGATATATCGCACAGCCGGGAGGCACCCGGGTTGGTTTTAATGGGCCTTGCAGGAACTGAATGCGCGCTGTTGGTTCATCTATGACGTCCACCACGCTGCAGAGACCAATCCGCAGAGACCCCGGAGGCATGGGCCGGACCATGTGGGGATGCGGGCGGGGACGCGCTCTCATCAGGTGTGTCTGGCTCGGCATGGCACTTGCCGCGTTGCTGAGCACGCGCGCGCCGGCGCAAATTCATCCGGTGCCGCTGGACGCGAAGACGGACCCGGCGAAGTGCCTGGAATGCCATCAGGACAAGACAAAGGGCAAGTCGGTGCATTCGGCGATGGCCATGGGGTGCCTGAGCTGCCATGAGATCCGCGTCAACAAAGATGTGACGCGGGTGAAGCTGATCACCGCGACACCGGTGTCACTGTGCGTGAGCTGCCATGCGGACAAAAAGGCCGCGGACATCCAGGGCACGGTGCATCCGCCCGCGGTGCGGGATTGCCTGGCGTGCCACGATCCGCATACGAGCGACAACAAGAATCAGCTGCTGAAGCCGACCTCGGGCGGGGAGAAAGAGAATCTGTGCCTGAGCTGCCACGACACGGGACTCCACGTGCCGGACAAAGGCAGCCGGCATGCCGCGCTCGATATGGGGTGCGACACGTGCCACACGATCCATAAAACCGGTCCGGATCCTACGCCGGAAAATCAGTTTCACCTGACCAAGCCGGCTCCGGCGCTGTGCCTCGACTGCCATGACGCGAAGGATGCCGACCTCCAGAAGGCGCACGACAACCAGCCGTTTGCGACGGCTGACTGCCTCGAGTGCCACGATCCGCATCAGTCGGCGCAGCCGAAGCTGATGGCGAAGTTTACGCATCCTCCCTTTGCGCCGGGCGGCTGCGATACCTGCCACGCGCAGGCGAAGGACGGCAAGGTGGTGCTGACGCAGACGGACATCAAGTCGCTGTGCGGGACATGCCACGACGATCAGGTAAAGCTGATTGCCGGGGCGAAGGTGCCGCATCCGGGGGCGATGGGCGACTGCACGGACTGCCACAGCCCGCACGCGAGCAGGGAGCCGGGGCTGCCGAAGACGAATGGGGTGAGCATCTGCACCGGTTGCCACACGGATATCGACGACCTGCGGAAGAAGCCCTTCCACCATCAGCCCGCATTTGGGCAGGCCTGCGGCATTTGCCACACGCCGCACGGCGGGGACAACGAGAAGCTGTTGCGTGTGGCGGGCAATGGACTGTGCCTCGAGTGCCACGGACCCGATTCCGTTCCGCAGAAAACGGCCGACGGCAATCTGACGATCTTCAACGGCGCGGTGACGCTGCCCGGGGACTACTACCAGAAGAACAAAGTGCCGATCTTGCCGCTGCGCTTTGGGCTGGGGCATCCGGTGGAGTATCACCCGGTTTCCGACGTGATGGATCCCACCAACCAGAGCAAGGTGAAGACGAAACTGAGCTGCCTCTCCTGCCACCAGCCGCATGCGTCGGCGCAGCCCGATCTGCTGGTGAACGATCAGGCCAACAACATGGCGTTCTGCGATATGTGCCACAAGAACCGCCTCAACATGGAACAGACGACGGCCCCGATTCCCGCGAAGCAGTAAATGGAGAAAATTATGCGCCGTATCCCCAACCATTCGATGTATCAACGCAGGATGCTGGTGGCGTTGCTGCTGCTGGCCATCGGCGTGACGCTGCCGTTTTCCGCCCAGGGAGACAGGAAAAAGAAGAAGACCGACAGCACAGCCGCAGCCGCGGCGGGACCGCACAAGTTCGCGTTCGATCCGACGAAGCTGGTGTGGCCGAGCCCACCCAACATCGCCCGCGTGCGCTGGACGGATTATTTTGCAGGAGAAAAGATCGACTACACGCCGGCGGCGAATGCGAAGCCGAAAGCCACCTGGATGGACCGGCTGGCGGGCGGCCAGACCGACCAGGAAAAGTTCAACCCGAAGACATTTCCGTTCCAGATGATCGGTCCGTATGGGATCGCCGTGGATTCGAAGGGCCTGGTTTACGTGGCGGATCAACGGGTCGGGGCGGTATTCATTTTCAATACACAGACCCACGACACGCAGCTCATCCGCAATGGCTTTGAAGCGCACTTTGGCTGGATCAACGGTCTGGCGATCGACGACGACGACCGGCTGTTTGTCTCCGACGCCAAGATGCACCGGGTGCTCGTCTTCAGCCCGAAGCACGAGCTGCAGGACCAGATTGCCGAAGGGCTGCAGGATCCGGTGGGGCTGGCGATCGACGCGAACAACCGGTTCCTGTATGTGGTGGACACGCAGCAGGACCAGGTGCTGGTGTACGACGCGGACAGTCTGAAGCTGCTGCGGCGGATTGGAACGGGAGGAAAGAACCACTACCTGACATCGCCTGGCGATTTTGCGGCGCCGCAGGGCGTGGCTGTGGACAAAGACGGAAACGTTTATGTGACCGACACGCTGAACGACCGGGTGGAGATTTTCGATGCGGACGGGAATTTCATCAGCACGTTCGGCAAGCCGGGTGACGGCCCGGGATACTTCGCGCGGCCGAAGGGGATTGCCGTCGACAGCGATGGGCACATCTGGGTGGCGGACGAGATGCAGGACCGGCTGCAGGTGTTCAACCAGCAAGGGCAGCTGCTGACCTATATCGGGATGGGACATGGAGAGCTGCCGGGGCAGTTCAAGGCGCTGGTGGGCGTGGCCATCGACAAGCAGAACCGCGTGTTCACGACCGAGCAGTATCCGGGACGGCTGCAGGAGTTCCGCTATGTGACCGATGCGGAGGCGGCGGCGGAAAAGACCAAGCACGAGCAGGAGCTGCAACGGGCGGCGGCGCAGCGCGAGAAAGCCGCGGACAAGACGACGGCTCCGTTACAGGCGCCGACAGCGGGCTCCACGCCGAAGACGCCGCAATCGTAGCGCGAGTGAAGGAGACCGACGTGCGCCGAACCGACCGTCGCGGCTTGTTCACGAAAAGAAAGATGGTCAGGACAGGTTGTGGCAGAGCCGATATTCCTCATGGCGGATGTCGGGGAAAGCCCTGAATGTGACGGGAGCGGCCGCGGAGTCTGCGATCCACGAAGAACCGTTGCGGTTTGCGGCGAGCAACTGTTCCCGAGTAAAGCGGCTCTCCGGAGAGTTGATTGCGAAAAGCGCCAGCGGACCGGACAGGAGCGCGACGGTGTTCGGGTGCTGCGCATCGACTGCCTCCAGGCGTTTGACCATGTCGATGGAGTACTCGATCTTGTCTCCGTCCTTCCACTCGCGGCGCACCGAGGCGAACGTGCCCGGGTGGAGCTCGCCATCCCAGCGGCGCCCGTTGAGGGAAACTGAAGTGCCAGGCCCGGCCCAGGCCGGGACGCGCAGCGCAATGGTGAACGTCTGGGGGCTTCCGGCGCGAAGGCGCAATGTGGTTTCACCTTCGTACGGGTAATTTGTTTGCTGTTCCAGAGTAAAGCGCCCGCCCTGCTGGAAATTCAGCCGCGAGGGGACAAACAGATTGACGTAAATGCCGTCGCGGGAACGGAAGTAAGAGCTGATGCCGTAGTCGGCCGTAGCCTGCGGGAAGGTCCCGGAGCAGCAAGGCCATTGCTCGGGGTAATAAACCTTCGCACCGTTGTTGTTGTAGTCGGAATAGTAAAAGCTAAAGCCGGAGGGTTGCAGCGGCTCGGCGCCGAGGATGGTGTTGTACAGTACCTTCTCCATGCTGTCGCCGTAGCGGCTGTCCCCGGTAATGCGCATGAGGTAGCGGACGATCTTGAAGTGGCCGTAGGAGCCGCAGGGTGTCTCAAAGCTGGCGTGGGTGGTCGCCAGGCTGTCATCGAGTCCGCCGCTGCCGGGCTCGACAAAAGTCTCATTGGGCCCCCATCCCCCGGTGGCAAAACTCTGCGCCAGCACGAAGTTGAAACCGTTGCGAGCGGCGCGCAGATGTTTCTCGCTGCCCAGAACCAGATAGGCCTGGGAGGCGGAACTTAGAGCATTGACATGGCTGTAAGCGTGCTGGTGCGGCAGGACATTGTCGCCCTCGGCCAGGGGATCGAAGTAATCCGTATCCTGAAGGAAGCGCTGCGCGAGGGCAAGGTAACGCTGGTCACCCGAGCGCTTCCAGGCGAGGAAGAAATTTTCCGGCAGTGTGTAGCTCTCATCCCAGGTATAGGCAATGTTTGGGTGCGGGCGCGCGGCCATTTCCGGCCGCGTGAGCGCCTGAGGCGGAAGCGAGGGCATCACCGCATCAGTGGCGTGCGCCAGGGCAGGAAGCGCCGCAGAATCCTGAGCAAACTGGAAGGCATCGATGAGGCCGCAGTTGATCTTATCGAACGTGTAACAGGGAAGTGGATAGCCGGCGTAGAACTTCGGTGTAATGGTCTCGGCATATCCGCGCACCAGCCGGTGAACTTTGGCTTGCGTGGCTTTGTCACCGGTGGCGGCATACGCGCGCGCGAGTCCCGACATGTACTGTCCGAAGGTGTGGCCGGGGATATAGCCGGTCATGTTATTGGGCGGATCGAACTCATCCGACCAGCTATACCAGCCCCCCATGTTAGGACCGGGCGCAGGCAGAGCCGCGCGCTGGCGGAAGGGCCTGAGCAGGGCATCCTCGTCGATAGCGAGAAAGAACTCATGATTGGCCCGGAACTGCGCGAGCATGGGCCCATCGAGCAGCTGCACGTCGCCATAAGAGAACTGGCTGAGCACCGTCGGACCCCGGTCGGCGGAGGCCGTTGCCTGGGCCATGATGCGACGCGGCAGGACGCCTGCGGCGGCAGCGGTCATGCCACCTCTGAGGAAAGACCGGCGAGAGAAGCGTTTACTCATGTGTCCTCCAGGGTGGGAAGCTCTCCATGCAAACAACGATCCGCCGCAGATGCTACCGGCGGGATACGCGTCTGTCAAAGGGACGGCAACGCCGCGCGATGGCCATGCTTTTGTACTGCTGCGAACTCCCTTCACTGTACGTCACGCGGGGCCGGTTCGGGGGGGGCACGACGCAGTGAGATTTTTCGGACTCGCGGCCGGGGCGAACCCTCCTGACGCGGAGAGGCGTGCCAGGCAAGGGCTCTGCGATGCAATGCGCCAGGAAATGCAACCCTTCCGCGATGATTCTCCAAAACGCGGCAGAACAACCCGCTCACGCAGCGTTTTATGCCGTGAAGACCTTATGCAGGAATGAGCGTGACCGGGGTCTGCGACGGGGATCGCGAGGTCTGCCTCTTGACAAATAAGCAGCGGGCGGCGTATCCAAATTAGGTCGAGATGGGTAAACGTTATCTACAGGTACAAAAAGAAGATCGACGAAACGAATGCGATTTCTGTCAGCGCTGGCGTTTTTGAAGGCGATCCAGGCAGCGGAGCGATCGGTGGCGATCGATCCGGAATACGGGCCAGCGCGCGTCCTGCTGGCTCTGCTTTGCCCTCCGCGGACCAGCCACAGCGAGCTGTTGAGCAGGCCGTCGCGGCTCCGAAAAATCGAGCCGAACGACGACGGAGCGCTCGATCACAAGATCATGGCGCGACGCCGGCTGGGCCAGACCGACAAGATCCAGGCGCTGGTGAAACAGCTCGCCGTGATGCGCAGCGAGAATGCGCAGAAGGAACGGGCGAGCCGGAGTTACGTTCTCCAGGAAGAACCGGACTCGTGACGCGGTGCAAACCGAGGCGCTGAGGGCCAAATTGATTCGGGCTGTTCAACCTTGGCGGCAGCCGGCGCCAGCCGGGCCACCCAGACTACATCGATTCGTGAAGGACGGCTCGCACTATGACCACGTTTGTTTCCCGCAGGGCGGCGATTGCAGGAATCGGCGCCGCACTGGGCCAGATGCTTTTCAGCCGGCGTTTGGCTGCCGCCAACGTGACGGCGCCACTGACCGGAGAGCCGGGTGCACTGGACCTCTGCCTGGAGGCAGTAACGCCTGACGTTCTTCGGATTGCGATTGCTCCGGTGAACGCATGGCAGCCGGAAGCGGAACTGGGGATCGTCGAGCGTGCAGCGGCGGCAGAACTGTTGCGGAAGCCGCATCCCGTGGCGCAGCTGCCGTGGGGCAAGTATGGGATCACGGTGGAGGAGAATCCGCTGCGCGTGACGGTGACGCGCGCGGAGCGGAATTTCCGGCAGACGGTCCAGTTCGATAACGACAGCACGGCGGTGCGCTTTGGCATCGGCGATGCACCGGTCTTTGGGCTGGGGGAGGGACTGCCGACCTGGGATCTGCGCGGAGCGAGGTACGGGATGCGGAACGGAGAAGGGACGCCGCATCTGGACGTCGACGGCGCGCGGCTGCCGATTCCGTGGCTGATGAGCGCTGGCGGATGGGGTTTGTTCATCGGACAACCGTCGGGATTTTTCGACCTGACGGGGCCGATCGGTGTGTTCGAGCCGGTGGAGGCTACTTCGAGCCGCAACGTCTATCTGATCCTGGGCGAAGAGCCGGCGGAGATCCTGCAGGGATACGCGGAGCTGACCGGCTATCCGCATTTGCCGCCGCTGTGGTCGCTGGGGTATCAGCAGTCGCACCGGACGCTGGCGAGCCGCGATGAGGTGATGGCCGAGGCGAAAACGTTTCGCGAGAAGAAGCTGCCGTGCGACACGCTCATTTATCTGGGGACGGGGTTTTGCCCGTCGGGCTGGAACACCGATCACGGCGCGTTCACGTATAACGCAAACGTTTTCCCCGATCCGAAGGCGATGATCGACGAATTGCACAAAGAGAACTTTAAGGTGGTGCTGCACGTGGTGCCGCCGGGTGATTTTCACGGGACGATCCACGACACCGGTTCGGAAGCGAAGACGCCCGGCGATGCGGTGAGCTACTGGCAGGAACATCTGCCGGTAGAAGCGACGGGCGTGGATGGATGGTGGCCGGACGAGGGCGACCGGCTCTCGGTGTACGCGCGATTCCGGCGCAACCAGATGTACTGGGATGGACCGCTGAGCGTGCATCCTGAACGCCGTCCCTTTGCGCTGCATCGCAACGGATACGCGGGGCTGCAGCGGTTCGGGTGGCTTTGGTCGGGAGATATCGAATCGAACTGGGCGGCGCTGACCGCGCAACTGCGGACCGGCATGAATGTGGGTCTGTGCGGCATCCCATACTGGGGCACGGATACGGGCGGGTTTTCTCCGACGCGGGAGCTGACGCCGGAGCTGTACGTGCGGTGGTTTCAGTTCAGCGCTTTCTGTCCGCTGTTCCGCGCTCACGGGCGCGCCTGGAAACTGCGGCGGCCGTGGGGATGGAACACGGGCGATGCGGGTCCGCTCGAGGGCGCGGAACGGCTGGGTCCGAACTGGCCGCCGACAGCGGAACTGCACGACCCGCAGGTGGAGGAGATTTGCCGCGAGTATCTCAACCTGCGCTACCGGCTGCTTCCTTATCTGTATTCTGCGGCGGCGCAGTCGCATGAGACGGGGCTGCCGCTGATGCGGGCTCTTTGGCTCGCATTTCCGAGGGACCAGCAGAGCGTGGGGCGCGAGGACGAGTATCTGTTTGGAGACAGCTTTCTGGTGGCTCCGGTGCTGGCGGCCGGGGCACAGCAGCGGGCGGTCTACCTGCCTGCCGGCCAGTGGTGGGATTTCTGGAGCCACGAGGCGGTGACGGGCGGCAGCACGGTGACGCGCGGGGTGGATCTGAAGACCATGCCGCTGTATGTGAAGGCGGGCGCTGTGGTGCCGTTCGGACCTGTGAAGCAGCATGCCACGGAGGCGGTGGACGAGCCGCTGACGCTGCGCGTGTATCCGAGAGCCGACGGGAGCTCTACGCTGTACGAAGACGATGGAGAGAGTTTTCGCTACCTGCAGGGGGAGTTTACGCGGATCTTCTGCATTTGGAAGGAGAGCGAGCGCACGCTGACGCTGCGCAGCGATCCGAAGGGTAAGCCAGCCGCAGGAAAAAAGGTGCAGGTGGAACTGGCAGGGCAGGGCTCGCCCAGGGTGGTGACCCTGCAGGGGCCGAGCACGGAAGTGAAGTTATGACGGCTCAGTTTTTTCCAAGAACATTGTTCCCTGTGAGTGCCAGGCTGCGGCGGAACGTTTGCCGGGTTCCGGTGCTGGCTTGCCTGTGCCTGGCGATGGCTGCGCGTGGGCAGGGAGTGATCCCACCGCAGGCGGCTGCGTCGAACGAGCCGACGGTGACAGTGACCGCGGACCTGTCGCAGACGACCGGAGCGTTCCGGCCGATCTACAGCTGGTTCGGGTATGACGAGGCGAATTACACAACGACGGCGCTGGGGGGACAGCTGCTGGGGGAACTGCACGATCTGAGTCCGGCGACGGTGCACATCCGCGTGCACCACCTGCTGACCTCGGGCGACGGCAAGGCGGAGCTGAAATTCAGCTCGACCAATGTGTACAGCGAGGATGCCGAGGGGCGGCCGGTCTACGATTTCAAAATCCTCGATGGCATTTTCGACGCTTATAAAGCCGCCGGCGTTGAGCCGCTGGTGGAACTGGGGTTTATGCCGAAGGACCTGGCCGCCGATTTGCCGAACCGTCACGAGCCGTATGAGGTGCACTTTCCGCAGAGCACGATCAGCGGCGCGTCGAACAACCCCCCGAAGGATTATGCGAAATGGCGCGACCTGGCGCGCGCGGTGACGGCTCATCTGGTGGAGCGCTACGGGCGGGCGGCGGTTGAGCAGTGGCACTTCGAGGTGTGGAACGAGCCGGACATCGATTACTGGCACGCTTCGCGGGAGGACTATTTCCGGCTGTACGATTTTGCGGTGGCGGGCGTGCGCGCGGCGCTGCCGACGTCGCGCGTGGGAGGGCCGGCAACAACCGGGCCTGCGAACCAGCATGCATTCGACTATCTGAAGGCGTTTCTCGATCATGTGGCGAACGGCAGGAGCGCCGCGACCGGCGGCAAGGTGCCACTCGACTTCATCTCGTTTCACGTGAAGGGACATCCGACAATTAAAAACGGACAGGTGACGATGGGGTTGAGCCACGAGCTGGCCGACGCGGACCGGGGGTTCGCGTTGATCGCGCAGTATCCGGAATTTCACCGGCTGCCGGTGATCCTGAGCGAGGCCGATCCGGAGGGCTGCGCGGCGTGCTCGTCGCGCATGAATCCTGCAAATAATTACCGCAACGGCACGCTCTATCCCGCGTACACGGCGACGGCGTTCAAGGCGATGCTGAACCTGGCCGCTCGTCACGATACGAATCTGATTGCGATGCTGAGCTGGTCGTTTGAATTTGAGGGCAGGGATTATTTCGAGGGGTTCCGGTCGCTGTCGACCAACGGCATCGACAAGCCGATTTTGAATCTGTTTCGCATGCTGGGGATGATGGGCGGCGATCGCGTTGCGGTGAGGAGCACAGGAAGCGTGCCGCTGGATACGCAGGTGAACACGGGGGTGCGCGGCACATGCGACACCGATGCTCTGGCGACGCGCGCGGAGCGCAGGGCAGCCGTGCTGGTTTGGAACTATCGCGACGCGGATGAGCCTGGGCCGGCCACTCCGGTTTCGGTGACGGTGAAGGGAATTCCGGCGAGCGCGCGCCGCGTGCTGGTGGAGGATTACCGCATCGACAAAACGCACAGCAACGCCTATACGGCGTGGAAGGACATGGGATCGCCCCAGCAGCCAACGGCAGAACAGTATGAAGAGCTGCGGGCTGCGGAAGGCCTGCAACTGCTCGAATCGCCGCAGTGGGCGAACGTGACGGATGGCGCGATCCACCTGTCGACGCAGATGCCACCGGAGAGCGTTTCTCTGGTGACGATGCGCTGGTAGCCGGGCGGATGGCAGGGTTGGCGCGCAAATGGTACTACGTTCTGCTGGTGGCGGCCGCCATTGCCATCAGCTACTTCGACCGGCTGACGCTGCCGGTGGCCATTGCCGCCATCCAGCACAATATTCCGCTCTCGAACGAGCAGTTCTCGTGGCTGCAGACTTCGTTTCTGCTGTCGTATGCAGCGTTGTACGTGATCGGCGGACGCTTGCTGGACTGGCTGGGCACGCGGCGAGGGTTTTTGCTGATCATGCTTTGGTGGTCGCTGGCCTGCGCGCTGCACAGCCTGGCGACGGGCTTCGTGCTGCTGCTGGTGGCGCGATTCCTGCTGGGCGCCGGGGAAGGCGGAGGGTTTCCGGCGGCGACGCGGGTGGTGGCGGAGTGGATCGAGCCTGGAGAGCGGTCGACGGCGATGGGCCTCATCAATGCCGGCACAGCGATCGGGTCGCTGCTGGCGCCGCCGATCATCGGGTTCATCCTGCTGCGCAGCGGCTGGCGCGCCGTGTTCCTTGCATCGGGAGCAGGGGGATTGTGCTGGGTGCTGTGGTGGGCAGTGAGCTACCGCCCGCAGGCCGCGGCGGCGGAAAACCCTGCCCAGGGCGCGCGGCCGATTCCATGGCGGCTGGTGCTCCGGCTGCCCAGCGTGCAGGCGTTTGTGTTTGCCAAATTCATGAGCGACTCGGCATGGTATTTCCTGCTGTTCTGGCTGCCAAAGTATCTCTACGACGCGCGCGGATTCGATATTAAACAGGTGAGCTACTACGCGTGGATTCCCTACGCGGCGTCGGGTGTGGGGAGCTTTCTGGGAGGGTGGTTCTCGTCGGCCCTGCTGCACAAAGGCTGGTCGCTGGACTTTGCGCGCAAGGCGGCGCTGGGCTGCTGTGCGGCGGCAATGCCGGTGGTGATGCTGGTTTCGCTGGCGCCGGTCTCGATGGCGCTGGCCCTGTTCAGCGTGGCGTTCTTCGCGCAGCAGGCGTGGTCGGGGCTGGTGATGACCCTGCCCGCGGATATTTTTCCGCTGAACGCGGTGGGTACGGTGGCCGGGCTGATCGGTCTTGGCGGGGCGATGGGCGGCGCTGTATTCGGAGTGGTGGCAGGATACCTGCTGGGGCACGGGGTTCACTACGGCGCTCTGTTTGTGGCTGTGGGAACGTTCCACCTGATCGGTTATGCCGCCATTCTTCTCAGAGGGGGGAGAATTCAACCGATGCGCACATTCGATCTGGGGCAACTGGAGGGCGCTCAATGAAAATCACAGAAGTCCGCACGCGCGTCGTGCAGTGGGAAGGGAAGACCGCTCCGCTGCCGCCGCACTTCTGCACCAATCCGATGGATCTGGTGGCGTTTCGCACGGCGTCGATGGAGAACTTTGCATTCCACAGCTGGCTGCTGGTGGAGATCTTCACGGATGCGGGGCTGGTGGGGCTGGGCAATGCGGCGCTGTCGCCGGCGGTGACAAAGACGTTGATCGACATGTACCTGCGACCGTTACTTTTAGGCGCGGATCCATGGGACATCGAGTTTCTGTGGCAGCAGATGTACCGGCGGACGCTCGCCTTTGGGCGCAAGGGTGTGGCGCTGACGGCGATCTCCGCGGTGGACATCGCGTTGTGGGATCTGCTGGGCAAAGATGCGAAGCAACCGGTATTTCGCCTGCTGGGGGGACGCACGAAGGAGAAGATTCCCGTGTATGCGAGCCGGCTCTATGCCCTGCCGATCGATGAGCTGCGGGCCGAGGCGCAGCGATATAAGGATGAAGGCTACACCATGATGAAGCTGCGCTTTGGATGGGGGCCGCTGGACGGCGCCGCCGGCATGCAGAAGAACGTGGAGCTGCTGCGAGCGGTGCGGGAAGTGGTGGGCGACGAGATCGACGTGATGGCGGATGCCTATATGGGGTGGACGCTGGATTATGCGAAGCGCATGCTGCCGCTGCTGGAGCCGTTCCATCTGCGCTGGCTGGAGGAGCCGGTGATTCCCGACGATACGCGAGGCTACCGGGAGCTGAAGAGCTATGGGCGCGTTCCCATTGCCGGGGGCGAACACGAGTTCACGATCTTTGGGTTCCGCGAGCTGCTGGAAGCAAATGCGCTGGACTACATCCAGTTCGACACCAACCGCGTGGGGGGCATCAGCCAGGCAAGAAAGATCTGCGCGCTGGCGGAATCGTTTCAGGTTCCGGTGGTGCCGCACGCAGGACAGATGCACAACTATCACGTGGTGATGGCGAGCCTGAATTCTCCGATCGCCGAATTCTTTCCGCGCGTGGATGTGGAGGTGGGCAACGAGCTTTTCTGGTACATCTTCGACGGCGAGCCGGAGCCGGAGCGAGGATCTATCCAGCTGGACGATCATCTGCCTGGGCTGGGTCTGCGGGTCAGGGAGGAATCGCTGCAGCGGTTTCACATCATCGAGTAGGAGGCGAGGCAGATGCATCTGGTACAGATTGCCGGCCCTGCCGGGCGGCGGGTGGCGGTGGTGCGGGAACCGCAACTGCTCGTGGTGCGCGAAGTGGACTCCGTACTGGCGCTGGTGGAGCGGAGCGTGGCCGAGGGCCGGGCGCTGACAGAGACCGCGAAGAAGCTGGTTTCAGAAGAAGCGGTGGGTTACGACGATGTCTATGAGGGACGGTCGGCATGGAAGCTGCTGGGGCCGGTGGATTGTCCAGGGAATCCGCAGCGGGTGCTGGTCTCCGGCACCGGACTGACGCATTTGGGCAGCGCGCGGGAGCGGCAGGCGATGCACGTTGCGGCGTCAGAGAAAGAGCAGGCGGAGATGACGGACAGTATGCGCATGTTTGAATGGGGCATGCAGAAGGGAAGGCCGCCGGCGGGGACGGCAGGGATTGCGCCGGAGTGGTTCTACAAGGGCGACGGGAGCGTATTGCGCGGGCCCTTTGCGGCGCTGGAGATTCCTGGTCACGGCGAAGACGGGGGCGAAGAAGGCGAGGCGGCAGGGGTGTATTTTGTCGCCGAGAATGGATCGCCGTGGCGGATTGGGATGACGACGGGCAACGAGTTTTCCGATCATATTTTCGAGCAGCGCAATTATCTGAACCTGGCAGGATCGAAGCTGCGCACCTGCAGTATCGGTCCGGAACTGGTGGTGGATGCGGCTTTCGACGATGTGCGGGGGCAGGTGCGGATCCGGCGCGGCGGGCAGGTGTTGTGGGAAAAGGCGATCCGCACCGGCGAGCAGAACATGTGCCACAGCCTGGAGAATCTCGAGCATCATCACTTTAAGTTCGCGGGACATCGGCAGCCGGGGATGCTGCACGTTCACTTTATGGGTGCAGACGCCCTGTCGTTCGGCGAGGGCATCCGGCTGCAGGCAGGAGATACGACAGAGGTGCAATTCGAGGGATTCGGGCGGCCGCTGCGCAACGTCATCACAAGAGAAGAGCCGGTCAGGGAAACTATCCGGGTGCGGGCGATGCGATAGGAGGCAGAATGGAATCGAAAACGACTGTGGCCCTGCTGGGCCTGGGTACGATGGGGCACGGCATGGCAACGAACCTGCTGCGCGCAGGTTTTCCGCTGACGGTGTACAACCGCACGGCAGCCAGGGCGGAGGCGCTGACGGGGCAGGGAGCCGTCGTGGCGAAAACTCCGGCGCAGGCGGCCGCGGGCGCGTCGGTGGTGCTGTCGATGCTGGCGGACGACGATGCCTCGCGTGCGGCATGGACGGGGCAGGACGGCGCGCTTTCCGCCATGAAACCCGGGAGCAGTGCAGTGGAGTGCAGCACGCTGAGCCCACAGTGGATTGCGGAGCTGGCAGAAGCAGCGCGCGAGAAGGAAGTGCGGTTCGTGGAAGCTCCGGTAACGGGAAGCCGCGCGCAGGCCGAGGGTGGACAGCTGATTTTTCTGGCCGGGGCGGACGCGCAGACGCTGGAACGCGTGCTGCCCGTTCTGCGGTGCATGGGTAAGGAGGTGTTGCATCTGGGGCCGGTTGGGTGCGGCGCGCAGATGAAGCTGATCAATAACTTTCTATGCGGCGTGCAGGCGGCTTCGTTTGCCGAGGCGCTGGCATGGATCGAACGGACGGGGCTCCATGAGGAGACGGCGCTCGGATTTTTGAAAAAAGGCGCGCCCGGCAGCGGCATTCTGAACACCATGGCGGAACGGATGACGGAGCGCAAGTATGATGTGAATTTTCTGCTGCGGCTGATGGCGAAAGATCTGCGCTATGCACAGGCGGCGGCAGCACAGCAGGGCGTGCCGCTCTCGATGGGAGTGGCCGCGGAGCGGTTATTCGACAAGGCCCAGGAGCAGGGACAGGGCGAGAAAGATATGGCGGCCGTAGTGGAGGTGGTGCGCGGCGGCGCGTAAGACAGCCGTTCGCGATTGTTGCGATCCGACAGGAATGGTTGTGTCTGTTCTTTGGAAAACGTATTTCCGCCGGAATCCAGTGGCCAGCTTGCCGAACGGCATGGATTATGCCGCAGCATGTCCGAGCAGCTCCGGCGCGACCTGATCGCCCTGTCGTGCTGGCTGCTCCAGATTGCATTTCATTTGGTATACAATTCTCCCACCTTTGCCGATCCCCATTTGCGGAGCGATTATCGAATGTCCTGGAAAACGCCGGCAGTCCGAAAGTTCGTCCTCTTTGCGTTGTGTGTGGCCATCGGATGCGGGTGGGCATCCGCACAGCGACGACGGCGCGGCGACTTCCCCAACGACTTTGCGTTTCGGTTTCTGGGGCCGGCGGTGGGCAATCGCGTCTCCGCGGTCGCCGGAATACCTGGCGACCCCAGCACCTGGTATGCGGGCGCTGCTTCGGGCGGCGTGTGGAAGTCGACGGACGGCGGGAATCGCTGGACGCCGATCTTCGATGAGGAGCCGGTAGCGGCGATCGGCGCGCTGGCGGTTGCGCCGTCGGACAAGAACGTGGTGTGGGTGGGGACGGGCGAAGCCTGGGCCATTCGCGATATCGATGTGACCGGAGATGGCGTATATAAATCGACGGACGCCGGCAAAACCTGGCAGCACATGGGACTGGATCAAACCGGGCGCATCGGGCGGATTGTGGTCGACCCGCAGGATCCGGAGCGGGTGTACGTGTGCGCGCTGGGACGGCTGTCGGGGCCGCAGCAGGAGCGCGGCGTGTATCGCAGCAGCGACGGCGGCAAGACGTGGGACCGGGTGCTGTTTGTGGACGAGAACACGGGGTGCTCGGGCCTGGGCATCGATCCGCAGAATCCGCGCACGATGTTCGCCGGGATGTGGCAGGTGGCGATGCACACTTGGGGCGAGTTCAGCGGAGGGCCGGGGAGCGGATTGTATGTGTCCCACGACCGGGGAACGACGTGGACGCACCTTGAGGGACACGGGCTGCCGCACTCGCCGGTGGGCAAGATCGATGTAGCGGTGGCGCCGACGGATTCGAACCGCGTGTACGCGCTGATGGAAACCAGCGAGCAGGGATCGCTGTGGCGCTCCGACGACGGAGGGGCGAATTGGCACGTGGAGAGCTGGGATCGGACGCTGATCGGGCGCGCAGGGTATTACATCCGCATTGCGGTTGCACCCGACGACGAGAACAAAGTGCTGGTTTCGAACAGCAGCTTTCTGGTGTCGGTGGACGGTGGGCACACCTTCCAGGCGCGGCCCTGGGGCGGCGACAACCACGACATCTGGATGGACCCCACAAACGCGAACCGCTTCGCCATCTCCTTCGACGGAGGACTGGCGATTACGACGGTGGGGGGGCGCGGATTTCACGACGTGACGCTGCCGATCGGGCAGATGTATCACGTTGCGGTGGACGATCAGATTCCGTACGAGGTGTACGGCAATATGCAGGACAACTCGACGATGCGCGGCCCGAGCGTGCCCGTGGAAGGCTATGCGCCGGATGCCGGGTGGGACCACGGGATGGGCGGATGCGAATCGGGATTCACGCTGCCCGATCCGAGCGATCCGAACATCGTGTGGGCTTCGTGCTACGGGGACGAGGTAACGGTGTGGAATGCGAAGACGCGGGAGGCGCGCTCGGTGAGCCCGTGGATGCATACGCTGGACTCGGCGCCGGACCAGGTAAAGTACCGCTGCCACTGGACGCCGCCGCTGGCCATCGATCCGTTCGACAACAACACGGTGTACTACGGCTGCCAGGTGGTTTTCAAGACGAGCAACGGGGGGCAGAGCTGGTCGGTGATCAGCCCCGATCTCTCGACGAAAGATCCGTCGCGGATCGTTTCCTCGGGCGGACTGATTGGGGACAACCTGGGGCAGTTTTACGGAGAGGTTGTGTTTGCTCTGGCGCCCTCCACGGTGGAGCGCGGGCTGCTGTGGGCGGGCACGAACGACGGCAAGATATGGAATACGCACGACGGAGGCGGGCACTGGAACGATGTGACGGCGAATATCCAGGGGCTGGCGGCGTGGGGCACGGTGACGAGCATCGAGCCATCGTTCTTCGATGCGGGGACAGCCTATGTCTCGATCGATTTCCACCTGGAGGACGACCGCGATCCGTATATCTACAAGACAACCGATTACGGCAGGACCTGGACGAGCATCGCGAGCAATCTGCCCAAAGGGCCGCTGGCTTACGTGCGCAATGTGTCCGAGGATCCGAACTGCAGGGGGCTGTTGTTTGCCGGCACCGGGAATGCGTTGTATTACTCGCTGGACGACGGGGGCAGCTGGACCCACTTCAACAAGGGATTGCCGCCTTCGCCGGTGACGTGGACGGTGGTGCAGAAGCGGTTTCACGATCTTGTGGTATCGACTTACGGACGCGGCTTCTACATTCTGGACGACATCACGCCGCTGGAGCAGATGGCGACGCAAAAGTCCGACGAGAAGGTGCGGTTCTTCACGCCGCGTCCGACCTATCGCCTGCTGCGCAACGAATTCGCATTCCTCGATTTCGATCTCAAGTCGGCGCCGGCGAAACCCGTGGAGGTGGAGATTCTGGATGCGAAGGGCAATCTGGTGCGCAAGCTGACGGCGACGGGGCATGAGGGAATCAATCGCGTTGGCTGGGATATGCACTATGACGCACCGCGGCAGATCGTGCTGCGGACGATTCCGCCGGAGGACCCGCACATCTGGCAGGAGGGGCGGTTCCTGGACATGGACTCGCGGCCGGTGACGCACTGGGGGATGGAGAGGATTCCGAGCCCCATGGCTGCGCCGGGCAAGTACGAAGCGCGTCTCACCGTGGACGGACAGACATTCACGCAGCCGCTGACCATCCTGATGGATCCGCACAGCGCGGGAACGCAGGCAGATATTGAAGCCTCGGTGCAGATGCAGTTGCGCATCGGCAAGGACGTCGACAAGGTATCCGACATGGTGAACCGCATTGAGTGGATGCGCAAACAGCTGGCGGACGTGGAGAAGATGGAAGGCGGGCAGGAGGGCGACAAGCAGATGCTGCAGGACGCCAACCAGATGGACGAGAAGATGCAGGACGTGGAGTACGAACTGCTGTCCAAGCCGCTGGCCGCGAGCGACGACAAGACTTACATTTCGGCCTGGAAGATTTACTACAACCTGCTGTGGCTGTCCGCGGAGATAGGTCCGGGCGCGGGCGACGTGGCAGGCGGCGAGGACTATCGGCCGACCGACACCGAGGCCGGGCTGCTGGGGGACATCGAACAGAAGCTGACTCAAGCCGAGAGCGATTACAACAACCTGATGAGCAAAGAAGTGCCGGCGTTCAATAAGACTCTGGCTGCGCACAGCGTTACGCCGCTGGCGGCCGGAGGGGCTCCCCCACCGGCGCCGTCCCCGAACCCGGAGAGCTGAGCGGGCCGATCACCGATGGTGAGCGGGGAGCGTTGCGCCCCCGGTCTTATTTTGGACGATGGATCAAAAGAGGCCGAGCCATTTATGGTGCGCGCCGCAGCCGGGCAGGCGCCAGGCGCCGATGCGCGTTGAGTAATCTTCTGCGCCGGCGCGGAAATAATCGCCGGCATACCAGAAGGTGCAGTCATCGTCTGGATCGATGTCGAGGGTGGAGTAGTCTTCCCAGCGCAGGGTGTTGGTTTGGGAAGCCTGGCCATCGGCGAGGACGGCTTCGTGCAGGGTCATCTGGCCTTTGGGATCACTCGCGAGGCGCGCGGCAAAGCGCTGTCCGGGATAGACAGAGGATCCACCGAAGGAATAGCCCACACCGATGTCGCCGCGGCGGTCCATGGCGATGGAGCCCATCCAGCGATAATTGCCGTCGGGTGCATAGGTGCCTTGCTGGTAGAGATGCGGGGATCCCTGCTTGTCGAGCCGGAACTCATACCAGCGCACGCCTCCCCCGCCGGCCTTCGTGTCGATCGAGTGCACGGCGACGATGGATTGGTAACGGCCAAAGTTACGGTAAACGAGACGCTGCATCAGTTTGTCGCCCTGGGCGTCGAGGCGGACATCGGTGTTGGGCTGCGGGACGCATTTGCTCAGCTGGCCGTTGCAGAGGTAGTGATACGGGGCGACGGCGATCTTCTCGGGGCCGGAGAGATGGGTTTTCGCAGGGTTATCCCAGTCCACGTGCCAGGTCCACGCATAAATGCCGTCGTCTTCAAAGATTTCGTGCAGCTGCGTACCGCCGGCGGCCATAACAATATTCGGCGTACCGGCGGGGGGCAGGCGCTGGCCGTCGATATCCGAGGCGTTGAGAAAATTCACACCATCGATAATGACGCACTGCTCGTCGGCGGGCTGGCCCTGCAGCATTTTGTTGCGGTCCGCTGCGCAGAGCTGTTTCTGAATGACGGTGTCGCCGGTGCTGGTGGGCAGGTAGTAGCCGTCAGTCCAGACGGCGGGGCGCGGATAGTCGGGGAAGAGCGGACGATTGAACTGATAGCGGTAGTAGGAACCGAGAGGGTCAGGTCCGGTGCTGACGGCATAGCACATGGCATACGGCGCGGTGGGGTCGTTATTCGGACGGCGGAAGATGGGCAGAACGAAAAGCCAGCGCTGGGCCAGCTGGTCGTACCGGACTACCGCGTCGCCGCTGATCATCTTTTCGCAGGGGCCGCCGAAGCCCTGAAAGAGGGTGTTGGTGATGACAGGGCCGAAGAGGACGGCGCCGGTTGCAGGATGGCGCTTGCCCTTCTTCGCGTAAATCGCCATGCGGGAATTGACGATCTGCACGATCTCGTCGGGTCCGACGCCGAGGCTGTTGTCAGAGGGATTGCGGGCTTCCGCTGTGCCCTGCGGGCCGGAAAAGCCCACGCCGAGGCCATCGAAGCTGGTGATCAGCGTGGGCGCCGGTCGCGTGCCCTGCGACACCTGCTCCACGGCTGCGCCCTGGGCGGTGATGGTCGCGGGCGGGATGGGCGCGGGCTTCTGCGCCTGCTCCGCACCGCTGGGCCGTGGCCTGTGCGGCGGGCGCGGAGGCGCCTGATAGGCGGCGTAGAGCGAGGGCAGCGGAGCGGAGCGATCCTGATGGACCGCAGGATTCACGATCGTCCGGCCAGGCTGCCACGCTGCTGCATCGCTCGATGGATTCTGACCGGCTGCGGACGCCGCAAGGCTGCAACAGAGAACGAGCAGGCACGCCGTCGCTATTGGCGCGCACGCGGCGCACAGCTTTTCGGGTCGCATCATCTCCGGCATCGGGGCGGTTCTGCGCTGCATTCTTCCTTTTCCTTTCGTCAGAGAATTCGCGATCGGCACTTCCTGTTCTGCCGCTCAAGGCAGCCCAGCTGAACGATGTTGTTTTACGGCGCCCGCTCGCCGTGCCGGGATGGAACGGAGGAACCCCTAGCCGGCAACCGGCTCTCTGCTCATGTTGCCGTTCACCATGCGCAAAATGCCCAGCGGATTGGTGTCGCGCAGCTCGTCGGGGAGCGACTGCTCGGGAAATCCCTGCCAGCAAACCGGACGGGCGAAGCGCAGGATGGCGCGGCTGCCGACAGCCGTGAAACGGCTGTCCGACGACGCTGGATAAGGTCCGCCATGCACCACCGCATCGCAAACCTCGAGTCCGGTGGGAAAGCCGTTGAAGAGTACGCGGCCCACCTTGCGTTCCAGAACGGCAATCAGGTCCCGGTGTTCCGCGAGATCTTCATCGGAGCCGAGGATGGTGGCCGTCAGATGGCCTTCCAGTTCCTCCGCGGCCCGCATCATCGCCGGGCGTTCGGAATAGCGGACGATCAGGGAGGTGGGGCCAAAGATCTCCTCGCTCAGCTCCGGATAGTTCAGAAAGGTTTCGATCTCGGTTTCCAGCAGCGCAGCCGTGGCCGCGCATGTGGCATCCGCCGGCGCCGACGTGCGCATTTCCACTGCGCGCCGGCTACGGCGGTCTTCAATCGATCGTCTGTATGTGGCCGCGATGCCGGGCGTCAGCAACGTATACGCAGGGCTTTCCGCGGTCAGCCGGCGCAATTCCGCAAGCAGCGGCTCGGTCTCTGCCTGGTTCGGCAGGAATACGATGCCCGGCTTGGTGCAGAACTGGCCGGCGCCGAGCGTAAAGGATCCAAATAATCCGGCGGCGATGCCGTTGCCCTGTTTGCGCAGTGCTCCGGAAAGGACAAAGACTGGATTGGTGCTGCCCATTTCCGCGAAGCAGGGAACAGGATGAGGCCGTTGCGCCGCCAGATCCATCAGGGCGCGTCCTCCGTTGCTCGATCCGGTAAAGGCGACAGCCGCGATGCGTGGATGCTGCACAAGGGACTGGCCGGCGTGAAAGCCCGCATCGAAAAGCAGCGAAAAGAGGCCTTCAGGCGCACCGCAGCTGCGCACGCTATCGAGAATGACCCGGGCGGCCAGTTCACTGGTGCCGGGATGCGCGGGGTGAGCCTTGACCACAACTGAATTGCCTGCCGCCAGAGCCGAAGCCGTGTCGCCGCCCGCTACCGAAAAGGCCAGAGGGAAATTGCTGGCGCCGAATACGGCGATCGGACCGAGCGGTTGCAGCATCGAGCGGAGATCGGGCCGTGGCAGCGGTTTGCGATCGGGCAGCGCTGTATCGATGCGCGCAGCCACCCACGAACCCTCTTCGAGAGTCTCGGCGAAGTGGCGAAACTGATTGCTGGTTCGTTTGGTCTCGCCCTGCAGGCGCGCTTCGGGCAGCGCGGTTTCGAGACGCGCGCGGCTGACCAATTCTGCCGTCGCCGCATCGAGGCCGTCGGCGATGGAGCGCAGCAGCCGGGCGCGCTCCCGCCCACTGTGATTGCGCCACGCCAGAAATGCGTCGTGGGCCGCACGAGCCGCGCGATCCACGTCGTCTGATGTGGCGGAGAAGAACGGCGGATTTAGTAGTTCGCTGGAGGCGGGATTGATGGCGCGAAATTCTGCGCCCGTTTTACCAGCCGGCTGCCCGGCGATCAGTGAGACTCCTGCAAGTTTCATCCTTCACTCCTCAGCATCAGGCGGGAAACGCCGTGCTCCGAACCGCCGGCGGATGCTTCAGTGCCTGCGCCACCGCGGCGCGCACCTCTTCCAGTTCGGATCCTGTTACTTCGAGCCGCGGCGGGCGCACACGCGAGCTGCCTGTGCCGGTCTCCTGCTGCACCTGTTTGATGAGCTGGATGAATTTTGGAACGGTGTCCATGCGCAGCAGGGGAAGGAACCAGCGATAGAGCGCGAATGCCTCTTCCGAGCTGCCTTTCATGGCGACGTCGAAGAGCGCGACGGATTCCGCGGGGAAGGCATTCACCAGCCCTGCCACCCAGCCGACGGCGCCGGCCGCGATGCCCTCGACGATGGCGTCGTCGACACCGACAAAGATCCGCAGCCGGTCGCCGATGAGCGCGCGGATGGCTGTTACACGACGCACATCGGTGCTTGACTCTTTCACGGCGGCGAGATTGCTGTGCTCTCCGGCCAGCTCTGCGATCTGCTCCGGCAGAAAGTCGGTTCCGTACGATACGGGATTGTTGTAGAGCATGCAGGGGAGCGGTGTGGCGCGGAACACTTCCGCGACGTGGGCCTTCATCTCGCGCCAGTCGCCGCGATAAACATAGGGCGGCAGCACCATCAGTCCGGAGCAGCCTGCCTGCTCGGCGGTTTTGGCGAGGTGCGCGGCCTCGTCGGTTGAGAGCGCAGAAATCGCGGCGACCACGGGAGCCGTCTTCGCGGCCGCGACGACATTGTGCAGAATCGCCTTCTTCTCAACGAGGGTCAGGGTTGCGGCCTCGCCCAGCGAGCCGAGCGCGATGATTCCGGAACAACCGTTGCCGAGCAGCCACTGGACATGGCGGGTCATAAAGGCGTGGTCGACCTGCAGGCTCCGGTCGAAACAGGTCGTCATTGCGGGCATTACGCCATACCACTTCATGGAGTCTCCTTCGAGTGTGCGGAAATTGCGGTTTCAGCCGAGAGGCTCGCCGGCTGGTTCCGGGTTGGGCCAGGCGAAGCCAGGCTGGAAACCATGGCTGGAAGCACCGGGGGACGCACCGAGTCGGCGTGCCAGGCAAACAGGAATTCCGTCGCGACGCCGCAGATGCGTCCCTGACAGGGGCCCATGCCACAGCGCGTATGCAGCTTCGCGTCGCGCCAGCTCGCGCGGCCGCGCAGCGCCGCATGGCGCACATCTTCGCAGCGGCAGACGATGGTGTCTTCGTCAGCCAGATTGCGAAGACTGGGATTGAGCGTACAGGACTCGCGCAGCGCTGCGACGAAGCCAAGCTTGCGTTGCCGCCGAGGCACCAGGCTCTGGGCGTCGCGCAGCTTGCCGGCTGCAGCCAGACCGGCGATTTGGCCCTCGATCAGCGCCAGTTCAACGCCGCCGATGCCGGTTGGCTCTCCGGCGCAGAAAACGTCCGTGACCGAGGTTCGCTGCAGATCGTCGGTGACGACAAATCCGTATGCAGTACGGCAACCGAGGAGCTGGGCCAGCTCCGTGTTAGGCGCCAGATGAAAACCACAGGCCAGGTAATCGCAGGCCACCGTCCACTTACGACTGCCCTGGCAGAGGGTAACGGATTCCAGCTGCGTAGTTCCGGCAGCTGCCACCGGCCAGCAACCGGTATGCAATCGAGCGCCGCGGGCGGCCAGCATGTAACCAGCTCCCTGGAACAGCTTTGCCGGATCGGAGAGCAGGCATCTGGCGAAGGAGGCCAGATGCCCGAGCTGCGCCTGTTCGCAAATGGCAAGAATCTTCGCGCCACGCGCGGCGAGGTGACCGGCGACAGCAAACAACAGCGGGCCGGTTCCCGCAACCACGACACGTTTGCCGGCAATCGGCAGGCCCCCGCGCACCATGGCATCCAGTCCGCCCGCGCCGAGGACATTGGGGAGGGTCCAGCCCGGGAAGGGAAGAAAGCGTTCACGCGCGCCGGTGGCCAGGATGAGGCGATCGTACTGAAGGTCAGTGCAGTCCGCACCGCTCTCGGCGCGGATGAGGCGTGCCGCCGGATGGTCGATCACCCGCCAGCCATAGAAGGGAACGACCGAGGAAGCCTGGAGTTCGACGAGCCACTTGCGCGCCGCCGCCGGAAGGTGCGCTCCGTGACGCCAGATCTGGCCACCCGGCGCGGGATTGTCGTCGACCAGAGCTACGCTGCGGCCTGCGCGCGCGGCCGCGATCGCCGCAGCGATACCGGCGGGGCCGGCGCCGACAACGACCAGATCGAAGTGCGCGCTCATGATGTGCGCACATCCATGCCCGGGGCGCAGAGAACCTGACAACCGCGGCGGTGCGGGGTTCCGTCGACAGTTACGCGGCATTCGAAGCAGATGCCCATGCCGCAGAGCGGACCGCGTGGTTCTCCGCTCACCGAAGTGCGAGCGTGCGCCCCGGCGATGCAAACAGCAGCAGCGACCGTAGTGCCCGGAGCTACGGTGAGCGGAACGCCGTTCACGGTGAGAGCGACAGGCGGCGCGGATGCCGAGGTCGATGCAATCCTCGTTGGCGCAGGCTCAGGCATGGGCCAGGCTCCTCGAGAATCGCTCCGGCAGATACGGTTCGATAGAAATTTTCGGCTTCCGGCCCAGCAGGTGATCGGCCACCAGCCGCGCTGTCGCGAGCGATGTCGTGATGCCTAATCCTTCGTGGCCGGTCGCGAGGATGAGCGTCTCGTCGCCGGGCCAGGGACCGATGAGCGGCAGTTTGTCGGGAGTGGCTGCACGAAAGCCGGTCCACACGCGAATGGCGGAGAGGCTGCCGGCGTCGGGCAGATACCAGCGGGTCCGGTCGATCATGGCAGCGAGGATCTCGTGATCGACGGCGCTGTCTTCCGCGCCGTACTGCCGCGAGGACCCGATGAGGATCTGCCCGGTCCGGCGTGGCTGCACGTTAAAGGCGACGGAGTCGGTGGTGACGGAATGCGCGCTCTTCAAATAACCCAGTTCGACGAGTTGATGCCGCACCATGCCGGGGTACCGGTCGGTGATGACGAGGTGGCCCTTGCGCCCGCGGATGGGCAGCTCGGGAAGGAGCTGCACGGTATCCGCCCCGCCCGCCAGCACGATATGCGCGGCGTGGAGTTCGGTCCCGTCGTCGAGGCGAGCCGTGCCGGCCCGCGCGAACACGACGCGGCGCGGCGCATAGAGACGCGCCCCATTGTGTTGCGCCTGCTCCATCAGACAGGCGGCGGCGCAGGGAGGGTAGAGAACGCCATCCGACGGAACGAGGAGAGCACCGGCGAGCGGCTGCCGCAGGTGGGGCTCGGCTTCGGCGAGGCTGTGGCTGTCGAGAATCTCAGTGGTTATGCCAGCCGAAGCATAGACCCGATGCTTGCGGCGAACCTCGTCCATCTCCTGATCGTCGACGGCCACCCAGAGCGTACCGCAGCTCTCATATTCGACGGCAGGGCCGAGGTGAGGGGACAGTGCATGCCAGAGGGTCTGCGAGTAATGGGTGAGAGCCATCTGCGCGGGGGAATCGTCCATGACCACGATGTGCCCCATACCTGCCGCAGTGGCGCCGCCGCCAATTTCCGCAGCTTCCACAACCGCGGTGCGCAGCCCCAGGCCGGCGCACTCAGCGGCGCAGGCCGCGCCGACGATCCCGGCCCCTGCAACCAC
Source organism: Acidobacteriaceae bacterium (assembly GCA_030041435.1). GTDB lineage: Bacteria > Acidobacteriota > Terriglobia > Terriglobales > Acidobacteriaceae > Palsa-343. The sequence continues at coordinate 2,710 of JASHNW010000064.1, read as the reverse complement.
CACATCCCAGACCTCGCTCATGCTCGAATGCCCGACCGGAATGGATCGTTGGGCTGCAGAATCAGGCGGCTTTCGGCAATCACGAAGGCCTCGCCTGTGATGCTGGGAATGATCCTGCCCTCCTCCAGCCGGTAAGAACCTTCAAAAACCGTGCCGAGGATTCCCTCCTGGCGCCACGTCTGGCCGGGAGCGAGCTTGCCGTCTGCGGCGAGGCAGGCGAGCTTAGCGCTGGTACCGGTACCGCACGGAGAACGGTCGTAAGCTTTGCCGGGGCAGAGAACGAAGTTGCGGCTGTCGACGCCTGCGGCCGGGGAAGGCGCAAACAGCTCGATGTGATCGATCTCCTCTCCGCCCGCGCCGCAGATGCCGTTGGCACGGAGAGCTTTACGAATGGCCCACGTAAATTCGGTGAGCGCCTCGGTATTCTCAACGGTCAAGCGCAGGGGATGGGATTCCACCAGGAAAAACCAGTTTCCTCCCCAGGCAATGTCGCCGGTCACGGTTCCATAGTTCGGCACGGGGACCGATACGGCCGCAGCGTGGCGATAGCTGGCCACATTCTCGACCGTCACTCTGCCATCGGGATGGAGCGTCGCGAGGACCTTACCAACCGGAGTTTCAATGGCATGCTGACCGCAGCCGATGCGGCCCAGATGGGCGAGGGTGGTCATGACGCCCATGGTGCCGTGACCGCACATGCCGAGATAACCGACATTATTGAAGAAGATGACGCCGGCGGCGCAGCTGCGGTTCTGCGGCTTACAAAGCAGCGCACCGACGAGGACGTCGGAGCCTCGCGGCTCGTTCACCACCGCGGAGCGAAAGTCGTCGTGCTCGGTCGAGAGCCTTCGCAGCTGGTCGGCGAGCGAGTGGTTCCCCAGCGGGGGTCCTCCGGCTACGATGACGCGCGTCGGCTCACCGGCGGTATGGGAATCAACGACCTGAACGGCAGAAAAGGTCACAAACTTTTTTACCATGATTGTCTACAATAATGAATACTAAATGGCGAACAAGATTGTAAAAGCATCCGTCCTGGGCGATGCCTGGTTAAGCCGAATGGTGCGGCTGAGCGCGTTCATCCCCGGGGGTACTGCCTAAATTCTAGGACCACACTCGCGAAACGATCGAACACGGAGGAAGAATCTATGCGTCGTGGCGCCATTCGGCTGCTGCCGGCCATCCTGCTGGCAGCCTCTACCATCATCGGACACGCACAGGTAACCGCGGCAGATTTTCAGCGCGCACTTGGCCTTCAGCACAAATACAGGGGCCTTACGGTGGACGTAGCCGATACCCCGGTATGGGAAGAGGGGACGCACACCTTCGTGTACCGGAAGACGGTGGAGGGTGGCTACGAATTCATGGCAGTCGATGCCGAAACGCTGAGCAAACAGCCTGCGTTCGACCATGCGAAGCTGGCCGCGGCCCTCTCGGCGGCCAGCGGGCACACCTACACTGCTTTCGATCTGCCGTTTACGCGGTTCCGATTTGCCGACAAGCATTCGGCCCTGGAGTTTGTCGCGGACGGCGTCCGATGGAGCTGCTCACTGGCGTCGTACACATGCACGAAACACGGCGTGGTCGACGAAGAGGGCGGCTACGACGACACGCCGCCGGCCGTGAACAGCACGGAGGATACGAAGGCCTCGCCTGACGGAAAATGGCTGACGTTTATCGAAGACTTTAACGTCTGGCTGCGCTCTTCCGATGGCAAGCAGCGGTTCGAACTCAGCGAGGATGGGTCGGAGGGCAATTACTACGCCCTGCAAACGGTAGTCTGGTCGCCCGATTCGAAACATCTTGTGGCATACCGGATTCTCCCCGGGTATCGGCGCGTCATCCGCTACGTGCAGGCGGCGCCGCCGGACCAGATTCAGCCGAAGTACTCCGAGATGGTGTATCCCAAGGCGGGAGATGTGCTGACCCTGGAGCAGCCAGTGCTGTTCGAGGTCGCGACGAAAAAGGAAATCCCCATCGACAATGCGCTGTTTCCCAACCCATTCGACCTGAGCGGCGCCGAGTGGTGGAAGGACAGCAGAGGATTCACCTTCGAATATAACCAGCGTGGACATCAGATCTATCGCGTGATCGACGTGGATGCAGCGACCGGACGGGCTCGCGCTCTGATCACCGAGCAGAGCGACACATTTATCGACTATGGCCCGCTCGAGATGAATCAGTTCGACACAGGCAAGAAGTTCCGCTACGACGTCGCCGACGGCAAGGAGATCATTTGGGCCTCGGAGCGCGACGGATGGGAGCACCTGTACCTGTTCAACGGAAAAACCGGAGAACTGGAGAACCAGATCACGAAAGGGCAGTGGGTGGTCCGCGCTGTTGACCATGTGGACGAGCAGAAGCGGCAGATATGGTTTGAGGCCAGCGGGATGAATCCCGGGGAGGATCCGTACTTTGTCCATGCGTATCGCATCAACTTCGACGGCACGGGCCTCACGCCGCTGACCCCGGCGCCGACGGATCACAATGTGGAGTTTTCTTCAGACGGGAAGTACTACGTGGACCTGGATTCGCGGATCGATCTGGCGCCGACGCTGACGCTGTATCGGGCCGAGGACAATCAGGAACTGATGACCGTGGAGAAGGGTGACATCAGCAAGCTGATCGCCGCCGGCTGGCACCCGCCGGAAGTCTTCAAGGCGAAGGGACGCGACGGCAAAACGGACATCTGGGGTGTGATCTACAAGCCCGA
>JASHNW010000063.1 GCA_030041435.1 Acidobacteriaceae bacterium | reverse complement strand
TCGCCGTACTACTGGCGCAACGACTACCTCGGCATCGAGCAGCATTCCCGCTACCGCGACGACGAGGGCAATCTGCTGATTCTCGCCTGTCTTCAGCGCCGGCTGGAGCAGTTTGCCGGCCTCTGGGATAACAACCTGCGGAGTCAGGGCTTCGTTGAAGCCTTTCGCCGCAGCCGCAAGCCCAAATTCCCCAACTGAACGCGAACCCCTGCGGACAGCCCCGCACTGTCCGCGATCCTCCATCCTCAACCCGAAAAGGAGAATGTCACATGGCTACCGTTACCGTTCAGAGCGAATACCGCGACCTGCCGCTCGAAAGCCTGGTCGAATCGCCCGCCAACCCGCGCCGCACCTTTGACGAAGAGGCGCTGACCGAACTGGCGAATAGCATCCGCGCCCAGGGCATCCTGTCGCCGCTGCTGGTTCGCCCGCTTGGAGAGCAGACCTATGAGATCGTGGCCGGAGCGCGGCGTTACCGCGCCGCGCAACTCGCCGGTCTCGATTACGCGCCCGTGCGCATCGTGGAACTCACCGACGCACAGGCTCTCGAAACCGGCATCGTTGAGAACCTTCAGAGACGCGACGTGCATCCGCTGGAGGAAGCGCAGGGATTCCGCGCTCTCCTGAATCTCGAATACTCCGTTGAGCAGATCGGCGCGAAGACGGCGAAATCGCCTGCCTACATCACCGCTCGGCTGAAACTGACCGAGCTTGCCCCGGCTGTAGCCGAGGCGTTCACGAAAGACCAGATCGCCCTCGGACACGCCTTGCTGCTGGCGAAGCTGCCGTCCGCGCAGCAGCAGGAAGCACTCGCCGCCTGTTTTCAGGAACAGCTCGCAAACGGAAAGGCGAAGCCGATTCTGCTGCCGGTCAGCCATCTCCGGCAATGGATCGAGCGGAACATCCTGCTGGACCTTGCCGCCGCGCCATTCTCGAAAGAGGACGCCGCGCTTCTGCCGAAGGCGGGTTCCTGCCTTGAATGCCCGAAGCGCACCGGGCACAACGCCGTGCTCTTCGCCGAACTCAGCCGCGTGGACCGCTGCTCCGATCCGCAGTGCTACGGGGCGAAGGTCGAAGCCCACATCAAAGTGACCATCGCTGCCAAGCCGAAACTGGTTCAGATCAGCACCGCCTACGGCCAACCGAAAGACGGCAGCGCGGCCATTCCCCGCAACAAATACGTCCCGCTCCGCGATGGCAAGCCCGAAAAGCACCAGCGCGACTGGCCGGAGTACAAAACCTGCCGGTACATGACCGAGGCTATCGTCACCGAAGGCACCGAGAAGGGCGAGACCTACAAAGTGTGCGCCAACCCCGAATGCCCGGTCCATCACCCGAAGCGACAGCACCAGCGCAACCACGCCGACGCCGCATTCAAGGCCGAGCAGGAGAAGCGCCGCCACGAGGAGGCGCTGGCCCAGGCCACCGGGCTGCGCGTCCTCAAAGCCATTGGCGAAGCCGTTCCCGTCCGGCTGATGAAGCGCGACCTGCTGTTTGTTGTCGCACGGCTGACCGCGATGCTGGACGAGCGGCGGATTGCCGTTCTGATTCGGCAGCACGGCATGGGCAAGCCGAAGGACGGAGACGCCCCGGCGAAACTGCTGGCTGCCTTTCTGCCCAAGGCCGAAGAGAGCAGGCTGGGCCGCATTTTGGTAGAGACAGCCATTCTGCTGTCCATGCACAACCAGAATGACGCCGCGAAGATTCTCCGCGATGCCGCTCACGCCTACAAGCTGGACGTGGACGCCATCTCCGCGAGTGTCAAGCAGGAGTTCGCGGCGAAAGAGAAAGGGAAGGCCGCAAAGACGGCCACTCCGAAAGCAGTGGCCAAACAGCAGCCGAAAGCAGCGAAGAAGCCCGTCGCCGCGTAACCGTCAACTCAACAAAAACACTCTGCGGAGCCAGCAAGACCGGCTCCGCATTCTTCATGTTTGGCTGCCCGTCTACCCACCCTGTCCGATGCCCCGGAAGAGCACCGGGGCGGCGTTTTCTACCCACCCGACGGCCAGCGCCGCCGCGCTACGCCGGCGAGCGTCGGCGTTCCACAGCCAGCATCTCCAAAAGACCGAGCGGACGAGCTATCTCTGAATGCATTCAGACCGGCTTCAGCTTCTCCTATTCATAGCCAAATCCAGCATTTATGATGTTTCTTCACTCTGTTAGGACACTTCGGAATCGCCTTGGGAGTTCGATATGGCGGGGAAGAACAACGATCACGAGGCAAGCGCTTCGGCTGTCGGCTACTTGTATCAGTGCCGGATAGCTTTGCTAATCGGACTCCGCGCGATTCCAACCAATCCAAATCTGAGTGTTTCTGTCGAAAGGTTTGACGACGTGGCTTTCGATGCCACAGGCACTCCCGCTGAACTCATCCAGACAAAACATCACATCGGAAAAACAGGGAATCTGACAAACGCGAGCGCCGATCTCTGGAAGACTCTGCTCATTTGGTCCAAAGCAACAAAGGCAGACAGCGAAGTACCATTTCGGACCCGATTTCTCCTGATAACGACCGGGGCAGCGCCCATTGAGTCTGCGGCACATTGCCTGCGCGCCAAGGACGGTGAACGGAACGAAGAGGAAGCGGACAAAATCCTCATGAAGACCGCGACGACTTCGACAAGCCTAGAAAACGCAGAGGCATACAAGCTGTACGCTGCGCTGTTGACCCCGGTCCGCATCAGCCTCCTAAAAGCAATTACGGTTCTCGATAGTGCTCCGGACATTGTTAACGTGGTGGATGAGTTGGAGCAGGAGTTGTACTACGCGGCTCCAAGAGACCAAGTCGCCCATCTCGTCGAGCGTCTTGAAGGATGGTGGTTCGCAATCGTCATTAAGGCCATGTTGAGCAAGACCTCCATCCCGGTCCTAGCCATCGACCAGAGAGTGGATGAGCTTCGAGAAGAGTTCAAGAGGTCAGCGCTCCCAGTAGACCTCAAGAACGCGGCTCCTCCGCAAGAGGTCATCGCGGAAATGGATAGTCGGCCATTCGTGAAGCAACTTAGGCGCATTGAGATTGGAAGCGCGCGGATAGAATACGCGATCCGTGATTTCTATCGCGCTTCAGAACAACGCTCCCGGTGGTTACGTCAGGACCTTCTTGTCGATGGCGAATTGGAGAAGTATGAACAGGAACTCCAGGAAGCGTGGGAACCGCGGTTTGCAAGCATGACGGACTCCTTGCCGAAGCCGTGCTCGCCCGAAAAGAAAGTCGCAGGTGGGCAGGAAGTCTTCAAATGGGTCGAGCAAGAGGCCAATTTTCCCCTGCGCACCGTCCGGGAGCGCTTCCTTACACACGGAAGCTATCACATCTTATCCAATCGCAAAGTGGTCGGATGGCATCCGGATTTTTCAAATCCAGAGGCTACTGAAGATCAGGAAAAGAAGAAATGAGAGCTTGGTCCACGAGGGTGATCGAAGAAGCTCACCTCTTCAATCCGGCATTTAGCGCAACCCTACTTGCGGAAGCGACCGACGACTATTGCGACAAAGCGAAACACCCGCTCCCTTTCGCAGTAGCATTCCTCATTTTGCCGATTGTGCTGCATGAGGGAACGAGAAAGGCTCTACCAAAGTCGACACTCACCGCCTTGTTGCACTGGGTTCAGGATCATCGGGAGACCCTGGTTGGATTTCCGGAACGAGTGCGGCAGTTGCAGGAAATCACTCGAGAAGCCGTGCTGTTTGGATTACAACACGAGATTCTCGCACTCGAAAACGGGGCACTGCGGGTGGGTTCACTTCGCAAAACAGTTACATCGAATAGAACCCCGCTTTTTACTGATGAAGTCAAGGAATGCGTAGAGCGGTCTGGGTTCTTGGGCCGTTGGTTCGCCGCATCGGGAACAACCGCAAACATCTTTTCAGCCTGGGGCGTGGCGCCGTGAGTCTTCAAATCTCAAAGATCGTGCTGTACAGCAAGAGCGGCGAAATCAGAGAGCTGCAATTTCACCTCGGCAAGCTCAATATTATCACCGGTGCGTCGAAGACCGGGAAGTCAGCCATTGTTGATATTGTTGATTACTGCACCGGGCGAAGCGAATGCTATGTAGCGGATGGGGTCATACGAGAGTCTGTGTCGTGGTATGCAGTGCTCTTCCGCCTTGGTGAAGGGGAGATTCTGATTGCCCGCAGAAACCCGGCGGTTGGGGAGCGCACCAGCGCGGATGTCTACATGGAGCGCGCCTCCGCAGTGACCTTGCCATCGTTGCAATCTCTGATCAAGAACACAACTGTGGATGCGATCGAGAAATTCTTGGGGGCAGCAATCGGCATCAGTGAAAACGAACATCGTCCTGCCGGTTTCACGCGACCTCCGCTTGAAGCGAACTTCCGGCACGCTCTCCTTTTTTGTATTCAGGACCAGAACGATATTGACAGCAAACAGCGACTCTTCCATCGTCAAGGCGAAGAGTTCATGAGCACGGCAATCAAGGACACGCTGCCGTATTTCTTGGGCGCTTACGACGAGGACCACTTACTTAAGCAGGCACATTTGGATCAAGCACGTAGAGATCTCCGAATTCTCGAACGCCAGGCCCGAGAATTGGAGGCAGTGGATACTAGCACGTTTCCACGGGCGCGCGTGCTATTGGATGAGGCGAAGACGGTTGGATTGGTCGACGACCGAACAAGCACTACGACCTATGAGGCAACGCTTGAAGTACTTACACGTGTAGCAACGGAATCTCGCCTGCGGGATGAAATGGTGATCGCCGACGAAGAAGAGCTGCTGGCCACATTGCGCGCAGAGCGCCAGGGATTGCGGAACGAGCTTGAGCAAGTGAATGCAGAGATTCGGTCAACACGAAATTTCTCTACGGAGACCAACGGATACGAGCGCGAAGCAAAAGAACAGCGTGCTCGGCTCAGTTCGGTTGGCCTTGTGAAGCAAGCTGGCGAAGCAACGGATGAGTGCCCGGTCTGCAAGAGTCATTTGACGAACCCGGTCCCGAGCGCCAGCCAAATCGATGAAGCGTTGAAAACCCTGAGTCTCCAACTAGAGACCGTGGAGGCTGAGAACCCGCGCCTGCTGCAGCGCTTAGCCTCCCTAGAGGGAGAAGCAGAATTGATTCAAGAGCGCTTACGCGAGAATCAGCAAAGGATCGCAACGAGAATTCAGGAGAATGAGCTTTTGCGTTCCCAGCAAGAGACGTTCATTCTTCAGGCACGAGCAATCGGAAAGATCACACAGTACGTTGAGAGCGTGAGTTCCTCCGAGGCGACCTCCAGCCTCAAAACTTCCTTGGAACTTGCGCGGAGCCGTGTTGCAGTGCTGGAGCAGGAACTTGATCCCGAAACAGCAAGAGAACGTCTTGAAACCTTCCTAAACTATGTCGGCCGCTACATGACCGACTATTCTCAGAGGCTCGATCTTGAACACCGCGGTAGTCAGCTTCGACTCGATGTGAGAAACCTTACGGTTGTCGCTGACACGCTGAACGGCCCTGTGCCTCTGTTCCGGATGGGAAGCGGGGAAAACTGGGTCGGCTACCACGTCTTGGCTCATCTTGCGTTGCACAAGTGGTTCAGGCAGAAGGACCGCCCGGTGCCGGGCTTCCTGTTTTTGGATCAGCCATCGCAAGCACATTACCCGCCGGAAAAGGACGCAGAAGGGTCCATCGATGCTCTCGGCAATGAGGATCAAGCAGCGGTTCTACAACTGTTCCAACTCATCTATGATGCCACGAAGGAGATTGCTCCAGCTCTCCAGGTCATCGTGATGGATCACGCGGATATAAAGACGGATTGGTTCGAATCTTCGGTTGCTGAAAGATGGCGTGGAGGCGCGAAGCTGATACCGCCGCAATGGCTTTCGTAAACGCGCATTCAGCCCTCCGGGCCCGCTAGGTGTGGAGTCTCAACAGGTTGTTCCGATCGAGATCTGATCGGCTGATTGGGGGCAACGAGCCGAGACTACCATGCGGACGATGCCAGTTGTACTGGTGCAGCCAGGGAGCGAGCTCGCGGCTGCGTTCCTCGGAGTTCTGATAGGTGCGGACGTAAGCCCATTCGCGGAGCAGGGTCTGGATGAAGCGTTCTGCTTTGCCATTGGTGCGCGGGGTGTAAGGCCGAGTGAAGCGATGCTTCAGACCCAGCGCCCGGCATGCCTGAGCCAGGGCGCGGGAACAGTAAGCCGGTCCGTTATCGGTTAGCACGGCGCGGAAGCGGATGCCGAAGCGGGCATAGTAACGCAGCGCCGCGGTCAGGAAGGCCAGTACCGAAGCCTGCTTCTCGTTGGGGTAGATGGCCGAGAAGCCGATGCGCGAGTGGTCGTCGATGGCGACATGCAGATACTCCCATCCGAT
>JASHNW010000062.1 GCA_030041435.1 Acidobacteriaceae bacterium | reverse complement strand
CCGGTCCCGCACCTGATAAACATAGAAGCGGCTGACCTCAAAGCGCTGCGCGATCGCCGATGGGCCCTCTCCCCGAGCCAGCGCCCGAAGCACACGATCACGCAGATCCTGCGAATACGATTGCATCCGAACCCTCCTTCTAAAGGACAGGAGGATTATCGCATAAATGTAGATACTTAAATTAGAACTGCTCTAGCTTCTCCACCGCAGCGTCACCGGCCCCGGCATCGGATGCTTCATCGGCTCGCCGGTCCGCGTGGATTCCACCCGCGCCTGCTTCAGCGCGAAGTACCACTTCGCCGGTTTGTCCGCGTCGTCGATCAGCATCAGCGGCGGGTCGTAGCGCAGACCCTGTGCCTGCTGGATCATCGTCACCTGATCCTGGCGCACGAACATGTTGCCGAAAAACTTCAAAATCGACGTCATGAAGGGCAGGCTGTAGAGCACATTCCAGGCGCCGCAAACATCGATGCGGCAGGAGGTGGGGGTGGTCGGTGTCACGGTCGTCAGGCTGGCGAACCATTTGCCGCCGGCGCGAATGGTCTCATACCGCCGGTTCGGCAACACGAAGTCGATGGTGGTGGTGATGGGCTCGCCGTAAACTCCCAGCAATTTATACGGTGCGGAGTTCGCCGAGGGCGCATGCGTGGCCATGCGAAAGCCCTGGGGAATCGGCTCGAACAGCTTCTCCTTCTCGTGAATGCTGGCCTGTTTGCGCCACCACCATGCCTGGTGAACGAAGGGTCCGTGGGCCGGGTCCATGAGCCCGATAATTCCGTGATCGACATTGCAGGGCAGGTCGGCGGTGAGGTGCGCGGTGCGAAAACGCTCGCCGAACTTCGGGACCTCGGGCACCGGCACCAGGGCGGCATCTTCGGGCCGGACGCGGCCGCTGCCTGGCTCCGGCACATAGACCCAGGCATAGCCGTCGCGCTCTTCGCACGGAAACGCCGTGCCGCCGAGCTTATTCGGAAATGGATCGTCCTTCGCGAGCGAAGGAATCTCCATGCACTGGCCGCTGACCGGCTCGAATACCCAGCCATGATATTTGCAGGTGAGCGCCTTGCCGTCGAACCGCCCGCACGACAGCGGGATGCCGCGATGGGGGCAGCTGTCGCGCATGGCAAACAGCCGTCCGTCGTCCCGTCGTCCCAGCACCAGAGGAATGCCCAACAGCAGAGCCGTCGACAGGGTCTTGCCGCGCAGACTTTCGCTGCGCATCGCCGGATACCAGTCGTTGTAGAGCAGCGTCGCGGGTGGGCCGGTAAGCGGCTGCGCCGCCGGAGGATTGGGCATAGTCGGGCCTTGGAATCAATATATCGCCGGTCGACCCTGCCATCTCGCAGCGGCAGTCGTGCGTTGCGACATGACCCCAGGCAACACCCCAGACCGACGCTCATTTCAGCCCTGAATAGGTGCGCAGAGCGCCTGTACCCGGAGGGCGGGCCCCAAGCCGCTGAATCCATTGGCTTAACCTCGGTTGTGCGGGTCTAACTCTTCCCGTATCATAGAGATAAGGCTTCGAATCCCCCTGATGGGTCAGCTCTCCACCGGGCCCTCAGGAGCGGTTCCGTCGAAGTGTGAATCGACCAACTATGGCAGACGATCAGAACCCCCTTCTTCCCCTCGGCGGCGACGGCAACAATCCCACCGGACCGGGCGCGGCCAATCTGGTGCCCATCAACATTGAAGAGGAGATGCGCCGCTCGTATCTCGACTACTCGATGTCGGTCATCATCGGGCGCGCGCTGCCGGACGCGCGCGACGGACTGAAGCCCGTGCATCGCCGCATTCTCTACACCATGAATGAGATGGGGCTGCAGTCGAATAAGAAGTACACCAAGTGCGCCAAGGTGGTCGGCCAGGCCATGGGCGTCTATCATCCGCACGGCGATTCGGCCATTTACGACGCGCTGGTGCGCATGGCGCAGCCCTTCAGCATGCGTTATCCGCTGATCGACGGGCAGGGGAATTTCGGCTCCGTCGATGGCGACCCGCCGGCGGCCATGCGGTATACGGAGTGCCGTCTGGAGCGCATCAGCAGCGACCTGCTCGCCGACATCGATATGGAGACGGTGGACTTCGTCCCGAACTACGACGAGTCCACGACGGAGCCCGCCGTTCTGCCCACGCGCATTCCCAACCTTATTGTGAACGGCGCCAACGGCATCGCCGTGGGCATGGCGACCAACATCCCGCCGCACAATCTCACCGAAGTGATCAACGCCGCCATCGACATGGTGAACAATCCCCATGCCACCGTCGCCGACGTGATGAAGCACGTGCAGGGTCCGGACTTCCCCACCGGCGGCTTCATCTACGGACGCAGCGGCATCGCTCAGGCCTACTCCACAGGCCGGGGACGCTTCCTGATGCGCGCCAAATGCGCCACGGAAAACATCAGCCAGGGCCGCCAGGCCATCATCGTGAGCGAGATTCCCTACCAGGTGAACAAGAACGTCCTCATCAAGCGCATCGCCGAGCTGGTGAACGACAAAGTCATCGACGACATCGGGGACGTGCGCGACGAGAGCGATCGCGATGGCATGCGCATCGTCATCGAACTGAAGCGCGGCGCCGAAGCCCAGATCGTTCTCAATCAGCTCTACAAGCACACGCAGATGCAGGAGAGCTTCTCGATGATCTTTCTGGCCGTGATCAACGGCCAGCCGCGCGAGCTGCCGCTGCCGGAAGCGATCCGCATCTTCATCGATCACCGTCAGGACGTCGTGCGCCGCCGCACCGCCTTTCTGCTTCGCAAGGCGCGCGAGCGGGAGCACATCCTGCTCGGGTATCAGATCGCGCTCGACCACCTCGACAACGTCATCAAAATCATCCGCGGATCGTCCTCGCGGGCCGATGCGCGAGAGAATCTGTTCCAGTTCTTCTCGGGCCGTACGATTCGCGTCCGCGATCAGGCACTGGCCGGGGTTACGCTCGATCCTGCGAAGTACGCCATTGACGCGGCCACGCTGATCACTGCGACGCTAACGCTGAGCTACCGTCAGATCGACGCCATCCTCGAACTGCAGCTCTATCGCCTCACCCAGCTCTCGATCGACGAACTGCTGAACGAGCTGCGCGAGGTCCGCGACAACATCGCCGAGTACGAATCGATCCTTGCCTCGGAGAAGAAGCTGCGCCAGGTGATCGTGAAGGAGCTCGAAGCCATCCGCAAGGAATACGGCGACGAGCGCCGCACGCAGATCCTGGACGAAACGGCCGAGTTGCAGCTGGAAGACCTGATCGCCGACGAACAGGTCGCGGTAACCGTGTCGCATTCCGGCTACCTGAAGCGCACGCCCATCTCGACCTATCGCCAGCAGAGGCGCGGAGGCACGGGCCGACTGGGCATGAAGACGCGCGAAGAGGATTTCGTCACGCAGCTGATCGTCGACTCGACGCACGCGTGGCTGCTCTGCTTCACGAACAAGGGCCGCGTCTACTGGCTCAAGGTCTACGAGATTCCCGACGTGGGCGCCGCGGGCAAGGGCAAATCGATCGCCAGCCTGCTCAACCTGCAGTCGGGCGAGACGGTCCGCACCATTCGGCCGGTGCGCAACCTCGAAGAAGAAGGCAAGTTTGTTTTCTTCGCCACGCGCAAGGGCACGGTGAAGAAGACGCCGCTCAGGGATTTCTCGAACGTGATGGCGCGCGGCATCATCGCCATCGGCATCGACGAAGACGACGAGTTGGTGACCGCGCGGCTGACCGACGGCAACCAGATCGTCTTCCTCGCCACGCACGACGGCATGGCGATCCGGTTTGGAGAGGACGATGTGCGCTCCATGGGCCGGCCGGCCTATGGCGTGCGGGGCATCGACCTCGGCAAGAACGACTACCTCGTTGGCATGGCCGTCACGCCGAAGAGCAATGGCGTGACGCATCGCATCCTGAGCGTCACCGAGGCCGGCTTCGGCAAGCGCACCGACGTCGAGGAGTACCGGCTGCAGTCGCGCGGCGGCAAAGGCGTCATCAACGTCAAGACCACGGCGCGCAACGGCAAAGTAGTCGGCATACAGCTCGTCGATGAGACCTCGGAGCTGATCGTCATCAGCCAGTACGGCAAGATCATCCGCATCGACACGACGACCGTCCGCGCCGCCGGCCGCTCGACACAGGGCGTGAAGCTGCTGAACCTCGAAGAGGGGGATAAGGTCGCCGCAGCGGTAGTGATCCCGCCGGAGGAAGTCAAAGGAGAGCCGGAAAACGGGACGCTGCTGCAGTAAATCCGGTATGAAAGAATAGCGCTATGAAACGCCCATTTTCGGCAACGGTATGGAAAGAGGGACAGTGGTACGTTGCCCAGTGTCTCGATATCGACATCGCCAGCCAGGGTGACACGGAGGAGGAAGCTCTATCCAACCTGAAAGAAGCGCTGGAGCTTCATCTCGAGCCGCCCCTGGCCACTCGACCTGCGGAAATCCGCATTATCGAGGTTGAGGTTGGGGCGGCTTAGTCCTCTCCCCTTTCGGGAGGTCAAACGCCGCCTCGAAGCTGCCGGATTTGGAGAGGCCAGCCAGAGAGGCAGCCACGTGAAATTCGTGCGACGTGCGGGGGAGATCGTCGATACGGCGATTGTGCCGCGAAAAAAACGAAATCGCAGTGGGTACCCTGCGCAGCATTCTGCGTCAGGCGCACGTCGCTCCCGATGAATGGGACAAGCTCGGCGAATAGCAGCGTTCCCTTAACCTGAATTTGTGTACCTGCGCCTCTCACCTCGCGCCCGCGATGTCGCCGAACTGCTCATCGGCTACGGCCTGATTCTGGTCGTCATCTGGACGCCGGATCCCGCGCAGCGGATTCTCTACTGGGTCGCCTTCGCCTTCATCGCCGTCACCGCGTGGCTGCGCCGCAAACAGACCCGTCCCAACGGGCTCGGCCTGAGAGGTCTGCTCCCCTCGCTGTGGATCGTGCCTGTCGCTCTGGTTCTCGCTGCTGCGGCCGTCGCGCTCGCGCAGCATCTGCACGTGCTGCATCGGCTCTACGGCCCGCTGCCGGTGGCCGTGCACCTGGCAGGCTACGCGCTGTGGGCGCTGATGCAGCAATTCATCCTGCAGGTTTACGTGCTGCTGCGCCTGTTGCGGCTAGGGATGCGCCGCGGGCCGGGCATCGCGCTCGCGGCGCTGATGTTTTCGGCTGCGCACATTCCCAACCCCGTCCTCGTTCCGGTCACGCTGGTGTGGGCCGCCGCGACGTGCCTGCTCTTTCTGCGTTATCGCAATCTCTACGCGCTGGCGCTCGCGCATGGAATCCTCGGCATGTGCCTGGCGGTCACTATCCCCAACGCCATCCACCACCACATGCGTGTGGGGCTGGGCTACATCGAATACAGAGGCCACCAGCGCCTGCGGCGGCCAACGCTGGAGATCGCGCCCTGATCCGAGCCTGGGCGGTCTGCCTTCTCTCTACCCTGGAGCTGACTCCTGGCGTTCAGGCCACCATCCGTCTCCGCACCGCGAAGAAGAAGGGCAGCGACGCCGCCCCCGTCAGCACGCAGAAGGACACAGCCGCCTGGACTGACACGTCGTAGAGGAAGCCGATCGCGGCGCTGCCCAGAAACCAGAAAATTCCGTAGGCCGCAGCAAACAGGCCATAGGCCGAGGGCCGCCGCGCGGGGGGCACCATGGCCGCCACCGCAGCCGGAATGATCGATTCGTGGACGCCCATGCCCAGACCCCAGAGTGCCGCGCCCGCCAGGGCCATATCGAATCCGCCGAGAAAGACCAGCGGCGCGGACGCGATGGAGAGAAAGGTGAGCGGGATGAGCACCGTGACGCCGAAGCGGTCAAAGAGCCTGCCGAACAGGAGAGACCCCGCGCCGCTGGTCGCCATGGCGATCGAATAAAAGATCGGAATCCACACTGTCGAAGCGACGCCGTGTTTCTGCAGGTGGAACGCAATCAGCTGATAGTCCGCAAAGCCCGCAGCCACCAGCGCCGCGCCGATCAGATAGATCCAGAACGACCGTCCCAGCCCGGCAGCCTGAATTGCCGGAGAATGCGGCTCCAGATCCTCCGGCCGCGGATAGAGAAACTTCGTCACCGCGATCAGCACCGCCGTGATGCACGCCGGAATCAGCAGCGTCGCAAACGCGATCCTGTATTGGCCGCGATGCGCGAGGATGGCCGCCAGCACCAGCGGCCCCACCAGCGCACCGGCCTGATCCAGGCCTTCGTGCAGCCCGAAGGCCCAGCCGATGCCCATTTCCTGGCCTGCGTGCGACAGCATCACGTCGCGCGGAGGATTGCGGATGGCCTTGCCTACGCGCTCGAGCACGATCAGGACGGCAGCCACTGGCCAGTTGCCGGCCAGCGCGAGGGCCGGCACCGCCGCCATCTGCACGATGTATCCGAACAGCGTCATGGGCCAGAACTGCCGCGTCCGCTCGCTTACCCGGCCGGAGAAGAAGCGCAGTCCGTAGCCGAGTAACTCGCCCAGTCCGGCCACGACGCCGACCACCGCGCCGCTGGCGCCCAGCGTGGCAAGAAACGGACCGGTAATGCTGCGCGAGCCCTCGTAGGTGAAATCGGCAAAGAAACTGACGACGCCGATCATCAGCACGAAACGCAGGGCAACGGTGGCCTTTCGACTGCGTGGCTGAGAGGACGAAGTACTCTCCATGAATGCTGTCAGGCTCCTCGGTTCGAGATGTATCACGAGGGTTGTGCGCCGCCCAAATGCTGCATGCAAAGCGTTACAATCTCCCGATCATCCACGGAACCTGTCCAATTTCGTACACCTGCGCGTCCAGTGGCCATGAATACGGAGAAAAAACATCCGGCGGGGTAGCGCGATGCGTATTAAGTTCTGTAGTCTAATCGGCACCGCAAGGTCACCCGCCTGGCGCTTCGATCCCCAAAATCCCCGCGCCCGGTCTGGACCTGCGCAAATCAATGGAGGAATGACTGATGATGCACTCAATGAAGACCGCGATGGTCGCTGCGGCTGTTTCCGGGCTGCTCAGCGGCGCGACAGCCATGCACGCCGCCGTTGTGAACACGTCCGGTACCGCGCCCATCCTGAAGGCGGGCAAGACATCGCTGAGCACGGTGCCCCAGGCCAAAGCCCCCAAACACTCCTGTAAAGGCAAGAATGACTGTAAAGGTCAGGGCGGATGCAAGAGCGGCGACAACGGCTGCAAAGGCAAGAACAGCTGCAAGGGCAAAGGCGGCTGCGCCACTGACGGCTCCAAGATGCCTGGTTAACCAAACCCCTGCAGAGAGGGCCGCCCTGCGCGCGGCCCTTCTGCTTTTGAGCGCAGAAACTTCACAGCACGATGAACTCGCAGTGCGAGCGTTGCGAACATGGCAGCCGCTGCCACTTCCGGCATAGAAAACACGACATCCACGCAGCAGCGCGACGACCGGCTGACGGTGTGCGCGATCGCCGCTGTGGCCTTCATGTTTTCCGACGTGCTGCACGAAGGCCTGGGTCACGCCTGCATCGCGCTGATGACGGTTGCGCCGCAGGGGCTGCTGACCACAGTCGCGTGGTCGAGCGCCTACGACAGCAAACTGGTGGATGCCGGAGGAACGCTGGTGAATCTGGCCGCAGCCGGAGTGTTTTGGCTGCTGCTCAAAGGGCTCAGGAGGGCCTCGGTGCCTGCGCGCCTCTTTTTGCTGTTGTGCTGCGCATTCAATCTCTTCGGCGGATCCGGCTATTTCCTTTTCTCCGGCGTGACAAACTTCGGCGACTGGGCCGGCGTGATTAATGGACTGCATCCCCACCTGGCATGGCGCATGGGGCTGGTAGCTGTAGGCGTCTTCGCATACTGGGGCGCGGTGGTGGTCATCGGCGGGGCTGTGGTGCGCTACCTGGGCGTTCCCCTGGCCGACCGCGCACGCTACTGGAAACTGGCGCTGGCGAGCTATCTGTCGGCCATTGTTGTCTCGACACTGGGCGGCCTCATGAATCCGATGGGGCTGCAATATGTGCTTCTCTCGGCACTCCCGGCAACCGCCGGCGCGGATTGCGGATTGCTGTGGATGCGCTACTACGTGCCGAAGGCGACGACGCCCGAGAGAAGTGGCGACCCCATTGGAAGGAGCTGGCCCTGGATCGGCGCCGGACTGGCGGTGACGGTGGTGTTTGTTTTGGTGCTGGGCAGAGGCATTCCCCTGCATCGATGATGCAAGGCCTGCCCATTTTCGGAATCGCACGGACCGCGGGCCGTGCCCGCCCCGGCACTCGACCGTTCGGCATAATGGGTTGAGAGAGAGGTAGACGATGCCCGCAAGCCGCTTCAACGGATTCACCGACTACGGCGTAGGCATCGGTCTGCGCATTCCGCACTACGAGCACATCCTGACCCGACGGCCGGTCGTCGACTGGTTCGAGATCATCTCGGAAAACTACATGATCGACGGCGGAAAGCCGCTCGAAACTCTCGACAAAATCCTCGAGCAATACCGCGTCGTGCAGCACGGCGTCTCCATGTACTTCGGGTCTGTGGACCCGCTCAGCCGCGAGCACCTGAAGCGCCTGAAAGCTCTCGCCCGCCGCACCAAAACGCCGTGGCTCAGCGATCATCTCTGCTGGGGATCGGTCGACGGCCGCTATACCCACGATCTCCTTCCTATGCCGTACACCTGGGAAGCCGTCGAGGTGACCGCGCGGAAGATCCGCCAGGTTCAGGACTTCACCGAGGTCCCCGTGGTCGTCGAAAACGTCTCCAGCTACGCCGAGTTCCACGCCTCTGAGATGACCGAATGGGAGTTTCTGACCGAAGTCGTCGAGCGCGCCGACTGCGGCATTCTGCTCGATGTCAACAACATCTACGTCTCTTCGAAAAATCACAACTTCAACCCCTTTGACTACGTGAATTTCGTCCCTCCGCATCGCGTGGCGCAGATTCACATCGCCGGTCACAGCAAGTTCGAGAAGTACATTCTCGACACGCACGACCATCCCGTCCTGCCGGCAGTCTGGCGTCTCTACGCGCGCGCCATCGAGCGCTGCGGCCCCACCGCCACGCTGCTGGAATGGGACGACAACATCCCCAGCTTCGAGGAAGTCCACGCCGAAGCGCTCAAGGCAAACAAATTCCTGAAGGCGGCCGTGGAAGCCTCGCCCCACGCAGCGATTTCCGCCGTGGAAGCCGCGGCATCGTCGATGATCGAAACTTCGGGAGCAGCCCAATGAGCACGACGAGCCGGGTGCACCACACTTCCGCGCCATCCAATTCCGCGCGGGAGGGTGCGGGTCAGTTGCTGGAAATCCAGCGGCGCATGGCGGCTGCCGTCATGCATCCGCTCACCCGCGCTGAGACCATGCCGCGCCGCCGCCGCGACGGCACATCGAACCGCGCCGAGGCGGAAGCCATCATCCGCCCCAACGACCGGCTTACCTCCTTCGAGCGCCTCGAGATTTACAACCGCCAGTACTGGTTCCGTCTGTATACGTGCTTTGAGGAGGACTTTCCCGGACTGCTGGCCATCGTCGGACGAGCCAAATTCGACGCGCTCATGCGCGCCTACCTCACCGACTGCCCCTCCGAGTCGTTCACACTGCGCAACCTCGGCTCGCGGCTCGAGTCCTGGCTCGAGCGCAACCCTGGCACCATTCAACCCCACGTACAGCTGGCGCTCGACATGGTGCGCCTCGAGTGGGCGCACATCGAAGCCTTCGACTCCGAAGAGAAGCCGCGCCTAAACGCCGAAGCGCTGGTGAACCTCGACGAGAATTCGGTGCTTCATCTTCAGCCGCATCTGCGCCTGCTCGCGCTCTCCTATCCGGTCGACGATCTACTGCTGCAGGTGCGCACCGAGGACGGAAGCAGCGCCTCTTCCACGAACAATGCCAGCACAGCACGCAAGCGCCGGCACGTTCGCCATGTGGCCGCGCTGGCGCCGAAGACGATGCATTTGGCCGTCCATCGCCACGAGAATTCCGTCTGGTACAAGCCCCTGTTGCCGGAGGAATTCCGGCTGCTCGCGGCGCTGATGGAAGGGAAGCCGCTGGGCGAAGCGATCGAGTCCGCCTTCGCCGCGAGCGGAATCCGCGAAGACGACCGCACCGCCTTTTTGCAGGAAGCCTTTGCCACCTGGTCTATGCTGGGGTGGTTCACGCAGTCCGTCGATTCCCCGCGATAGCAATGGCCATCCTCGATCAGATCGCTGACGGGCGCACCGGCCTCGTCTTTGCATATTTGGCGCAGGGCCACCCTGCCTCCTCGACCGGAATCGCCGCAGACCCTTTAGCCGGACACGCACGAAAGGCATTCCTATGAGCACGTCCGCCACACCCGGCTCCACCAAAAAATCCGCGGGAAAACTGTCCACCATCTACTACCGCTTCCAGCGAGGCTCCGCCGCACTGCAGTCGCCTTTCCTCCTTCTCGTCCGGCTTTACTGGGGATGGCAATTCTCCCAGTCCGGCTGGGGCCGCCTGCATCACCTGGACAACGCAACGCAGTTCTTCTCGAGCCTCGGCGTTCCCCTGCCTGGCCCAACCTGCGTCATCATCTCGCTGCTGGAGCTGGTCGGCGGCATTCTCCTCATCCTCGGCCTCGGCTCGCGCATCACCGGCCTGTTTCTCTCGGGCGATATGATTGGCGCGTATGTCCTGTCGGACCGCGACGCGCTCGGCTCCATCCTCAGCGACCCCGGCAAGTTCTACAACGCCGACCCGTACACTTTCCTGTTCGCCTCGCTGCTGATCCTGATCTTCGGGCCCGGGCGTTTTTCGCTGGACTACTGGTTTTTCCGGCGCGGCGGCGGACAAAATCGCAAAGATCCATGCTGAGGGGCGCGAAACCCCGGCGTGGGTCCACCCGTCTAATGGATGGTTCAACGATATCCAGGCAAACCATGAAGATTCATTCCGTTCTGCGCAGTTGTCTTCCGGCGGCCGCCCTCGCGGCGCTGCTGCCCTTTTCGTCCACGCACGCCGCAGCCCAGGCTGCACCTGCGGCGCCCGCTCAGAGCAGCGCGCCGGTGGTCAACTCGGCGCTCGGCGCCCTCACGCTGCCGGTATTCGTCGTCGACGACAAGGGCAATGCCGTAAAGGGCTTCACCGCAGCCGATCTGAAGCTGACCGACAACGGCGCAGCGCAGACCATCCAGTCGTTTGGCCCGGCGGCGCCCTCCCCGATTGCTTTCGGGATCGTTGGTGAGACGGGTTCAGCTATGCATACCGAGCTTGGCGACGAGCGCCTGGCCAGCGTCCACTTTGTCGACCACACGCTGCCCGGCTCGCAGAACACGTTCTTCGTCATCGACTATGCCGCCGAGGTGGATCTGCTGGCCGACCCGACCAGCGCGCAGAACAAGCTGCACGATGCGATCAACCAGATGGGGTCGCCCCAATTCGGCAACCAGAGCGGCAGTGACGGCAGCAGCAGCGATCAGAGCTCCGGCGCGCCGCACTGGGGAGGCAGCAGCGGCGGCACGCTTTACGATGCCATCTATCTCGCCACCACCGAGGTGATGAAGAAACAGCCCGGCCAGCACATCATCGTCCTGATCAGCGACGGCGTCGACCATGACAGCAAAGAGACGATGGAGGACGCCATCGAGGCGGCGCAGAACACCCATACCGCCATCTTCGCCATTTACTACAAAGCGGAAGAAGAGGAGGCCCGGCCCAACCAGAACAACGGGCGGCGCGGCGGCCAGGGCGGAGGTTTTCCCGGCGGAGGCTACCCGGGCGGCGGAGGCGGTTATCCCGGTGGGGGGCGGCGCGGCGGTCAGCAGCCCTCGGAGCAACCGCATGTCGACGGCCGGGCAAACCTGATCCGACTCTGCTCAGCGACCGGCGGCTACATGGTGGAAGGCAAGCGCGACAAGGCTGACGAAGCCTACGGGAAGGAAGAAGGTCTGATCAAAAATGAGTACACGCTGACCTTCGTCCCCAGCAAAGACGCATCGGCCTCCGATTACCAGCGCCTGACCCTGACAACCGAAAAGAAGGGCGTCTATCCCCTGGTGCAGCAGGGCGTCGCGACGACGCTGCAGTAGCCGGCAACTGGCACATTTCGTGCGGTGCGCGGGCCCGATGCTACCATGTCTCATGCGACGCGCGCTGGCCATGCTGCTGGTGATCGGATTCGGCCTGCCGCTGATCGCGCCTGCATTTGCCTCGGGACCGGATGAGGCATCGCTGCCTGCCTGCTGCCGCCGCAATGGCGCGCACCACTGCTCAATGGCGGGCATGACGACGGTGAACGTCCCGTCGCACGATCGCTCCGTTTCGGCCAAATGCCCGTACGCTCCGTGGGCCGGACCGGTGCTCATGCTGCCGCACGCTTTCGGCGCGCATACGCGGAGCGCTGCCGAGGCTGCCACCGCCGGCCCGGCTGCCATCATCGGCGAAGCCGAGTCCGGCTATCGCATCTCTTTCCACCGCGCGCGCCAGAAGCGCGGCCCTCCTTCGCCACTCGCGCTGTAACGATTCCCGCGCAACAGGAAATCCGCTCGCGGATGAGACCGCGCGCCGATCCTGTTTCGGCAATAACTGTTACATATCTCCTCCCTTCCTCAGGAGTTCGTTATGCCGCGAAGGCTTTCTCTCGCGCCGGCGCTACCTTGCCTGCTCGCATGCCTGCTCGTCTGCCTGCTTGCCGCCCCGCTCGCCCGCGCCGCTGTCCTCGGCCAGGTCCAGGGCATTGTTCACGATCCTACGCATCGCCCCATCGAGGGAGCGCACATCGTCCTGCGTGCCGCCGGCTCCGATCTTCGCTTCTCCACAACGAGCAATGCGGAGGGCTACTTCTCCCTCCTCGCCGTCCCGCCTGGGGTGTATGTTATCCACGTCTCCAGCCCCGGCTTCGCCGATCTGCAGCAGACCCTGACGGTGACCTCGAACGGCGCGGATATTCTGCATTTCCCCCTTGCGGTTGCCTCCGTTCAGCAATCCGCCGAAGTGCACGCCGAGCCGCAGGAGGCCACTCCCGACTCCGTCACCCCCACCACCATGATCAACCGCTCCGACATCATGCAGACGCCCGGCGCCGACCGCACCAACTCGCTGGCCATGATTACCGATTTCACTCCCGGAGCCTACATGAGCCACGACATGCTGCACATGCGCGGCGGCCACGAGCTGAACTGGATGATCGACGGAGTGCCTATCCCGAACACCAACATCGCCAGCAACGTCGGCCCGCAGGTCGACCCGCGCGACATCGACACCGTGGAGATCGACCGCGGCAGTTATAACGCCGACCTCGGCGACCGCACCTACGGCATGTTCAACGTCATCCCCCGCACCGGCTTCGAGATGAACCGTGAAGGCGAATTCGTCACCACGTTCGGGAATTTCTACCAGACGGACAGCCAGCTGAACCTCGGCGACCACTCCGAGCGCTTTGCCTGGTTCGCAGCCCTCAACGGCAACCGCTCCGGCTACGGCCTGATGGCCCCGATCGAGAAGGCAACGCACGACGCGGAGAACGGCTACGGCGGCTTCGCTTCGCTCATCTTCAACCAGGATCCTCGGGATCAGCTGCGCTTCGCCGGGCAACTCCGCACCGACTACTATCAGATCCCCTTCGACCCCGACCCGGTCGACTGGGAAAACCAGCTCTACGACTCATCGGGCCTGCGCGACGGTGAACACGAGACGGACGGCTACTCCACCTTCTCCTGGATCCACACGCTCACGCCCTCGACGCTCTTTGAGATTTCCCCCTTCTATCACTACAACGACGCCGACTATCAACCCGGCGCAGACGATCTGCCCACGGCGACGACAGCGCGGCAAACCGGCCAGTACAGCGGGGGGCAGGCGTATTACTCCACCAGCATCGCGCGCAATTTCTTCAAGGCCGGCCTTTACGGCTACGCGCAGCACGAGAACGATCTCTTCGGCGCCATCTTCAACGACGGCAGCGCACCCAGTTTCTCTGAGTCCTCGGTGGTCATCGGCGGCGTGGAAGAGGCGTTCGTCGAAGACAACTACCGGCCCACCACGTGGCTGACGCTGATCGGCGGCGAGCGTCAGACGCACTTCCAGGCCACACTCAATGAGAACGCCATCTACCCGCGCATCGGCATGGCCGTGCAGATTCCGAAACTCAACTGGGTCCTGCGCGGCTTCTACGGCCACTTCTACCAGCCGCCGCCGCTCACCAGCCTCACCGGCCCGGCCCTGGCCTATGCACATGGCACCAACACCAGCTTTGTCCCGCTGCACGGCGAACGCGACGAGGAGCACCAGTTCGGCCTGGCGATTCCCTGGCGCGGCTGGCTGCTGGATGCCGACACCTTCGAAACCCGCGCCAACGACTTCCTCGATCACAGCAACATCGGCGAGTCCGACATCTTCATCCCCATCACGGTGCAGGGCGCAAAGATCAACGCGTGGGAACTGACCATCCGCTCCCCTCGGTCGTGGCGCTATGGACAGGCGCACCTCGCCTACTCCAACCAGCTTGCGCAGCAGCGCGGGCCGGTTACCGGCGGCCTCATCTGCTCTCCGCCGGATTCCCCGGCATGCGCGGTCCCGCCCGGCTACACCGCGCTCGACCACGATCAGCGCAATACGCTGAACGCCGGCTTCGACGGCCGCCTGCCCGCGCACGCTTACGGCTCAGTGAACGTCTATTACGGCTCGGGCTTTTCGAACGGCTACCGCAATCCGCCGTCGCCATACACCAACGCGTATCTACCCGGCCACACCACCTGCGATTTGGCGCTGGGCAAATCGTTCGGGGAAAACTGGACCATCGACGCGAATGCCACCAACGTTGTCAACACCCGCGTCCTGCTCGACAACAGCCTCACCTTCGGCGGTTTCCACGAAAATGATCCACGTCAGATTTACGGAGAAGTTCGTTACCACTTTCACTTCTAAAATGGAGCTGTGGCTGTTGCCGCGTCTATCCCCGGTGTTGGCGAGCGCCGGCGGTCCCTCGTGGCTGCCTTCCCGGTCTATTGGCACCTGCTGAGCTTCGATGCCCCCACCGTGGCGGTGCTGTGGGCGTGGAGTTTTGCGCGCGCAGTGCGCGTTGCTGCCGCCCCGGCCTCACTCGCCGTGCTCGGCATCGGCACCTGGCTTCTGTATATTGCCGATCGTCTCCTCGATGGCCGCGACGGCGGCACGCGCAACGACCTGCGCGAGCGCCACTTTTTTCACGCCCGCCACCGGCGGGCATTGCTGGTTGCGGGTTGTGCTGCGGCGATTTCCCTGGCAGTTTTCATCTTTTTCATGCCGCCCGCGGCTCGGCGCGAAGATACCGTCATCTTCGCTGTCGCGATGGTGTATTTCGCCGTCGTGCATCTGCCCTCCGTCCGCCTGCGTTTTCCACGTGAGCTGGTGGTCGGCCTGGTCTTCGCCCTCGCCTGCATCGTGCCCGCCTGGTCGCAGTCGGGTCCGGCTCGCGCGGACCTTGCAGTGCTCGCGCTGCTCTTCGCGGCCCTGTGCTGGCTCAACTGCGCCGCAATTCATGTCTGGGAGAAATCCGAAACCGGCCGGCGATGGTCGCCTGTCTCCACTCTGGCCCTTTGCGTGGCCGCCGCAGCCGCCGCGCTCATGGCGCTCGCCGGGGGGCAACATGCCGGCGTTCTCGGCCTCGCTACCGCCGCGCTGGCCTCCGCTCTGCTGCTCTTCGCGCTCGATCGCGATTCCAGCCGCGAGGCGCACCGATCCGCTGAACGCGCCGCCCCCTCGTCCCTCGCGCAGCGCATCCTGGCCGACGCCGCGCTGCTCACGCCGCTTCTGCTCCTCATCCGCTGGCGCGGATGACCCAATCCGTTCCACGCTCCGGTTCAGTTCCGGGTTGCGGCCCCGTCCCCTGCTTCGATCGCGTCGCGCGCCTGTACCGGCCGATGGAGTATGCCTCCTTCGGCTCCCTGCTGGAGCGCTGCCGCTTCTACCATCTGCCCGCGCTGCTGTCGCGCCGCCGCGCTCTGGTCATTGGCGATGGCGACGGGCGATTTCTCGCGCGTCTGCTCGCCGCCAACCCGCAGCTCAGGGCCGATACTGTCGACGCCAGCCCTGCCATGCTGCGGCTCCTATTTGGACGCGCGGCCAGCATCGGCGCGCAGAACCGCCTCACCACTCTGTGCGCAGACGCACGCGCTTCCTTACCGTCGGCCGACGGCTACGATCTTGTCGTCACGCATTTCTTTCTCGACTGCCTGACCAGCGCCGAAGCCGAACAGCTCATCGCGCGCGTTCGCTCCCGCCTCGCGCCCGAAGCGGTCTGGCTGGTCTCAGAATTCCAGGTTCCCGCTGCCGGCCAGCTTCGCACCCAGGTTGGGAAATGGCTCATCGCCTCCCTGTATGCAGCCTTCCATCTGCTCACCGGCCTGCGCGTTCGCCAGATTCCACCGTGGCGCGATCTGCTTGCCACCGCGGGATGGACTAACACAGCGTCGCGCATCTCGTTGGGCGGATTGCTCACCTCAGAACTGTGGCAATACTGCGGGACAACCGCACTCTGCCCCCGGCACTCCCAAAAAGAAGTGGCCACAGATTCACATTTCGCAGCAGCGCCAGGAACTGTTCCCGGCATCGACCCAGGCCCCGAACCTATTCCCGGTCTTCCGCCGCAGCCGGAACCGGATCCCGCTCCCGGCCCTGCACCGGAACCCGATCCCGAGCCTTACCCCGGCCCCATTCCCGCACCGCAACCCGTCACGCGCATTGCCTGTGACGCAGCCTGCGGCAGCATGTTCGCATAGTCCGACGGCTGTGCATCCTCCGCTTCCAAGCGTCCATGCGTGCGTCGATCGAGATCCGAGGCGCCACTGCCCCGCGGTTGCGCGATCTTCCTCAGCTCGTCTCGCATTCGCTCCACTGGCGCCGCCCAATCGTCCCCGGTCGGCTGCCGAAACAGCCGCGCGGTTGGATACCAGGGCGAATCTTCGCGCTCGTCCATCCATCGCCAGTCGGCAAACTGTGGCAGCACCACCCAGAGCGGGATCCCCATGGCGCCCGCCAAATGGGCTACCGAGGTGTCCACACTGATCACCA
Source organism: Acidobacteriaceae bacterium (assembly GCA_030041435.1). GTDB lineage: Bacteria > Acidobacteriota > Terriglobia > Terriglobales > Acidobacteriaceae > Palsa-343. Next base: position 105,175 of record JASHNW010000062.1, on the reverse strand, counting down.
GATCCAGCGTGGCCAGCAGTGCCGCGGTTTCGGCGAAATCACGGCTTTCGGAAGACGCATCGACAAGGGAAAACTTCCGCGCCAGCGCCGGCATCTGTCCGCATGCCGGCCCCATCTGCAGGGAGAACCAGGTAATCCCCGGCACCTCGGCCAGAGGAACGAGCGCCCGCAGCGGCATCGATCGCTGCCGATCGCTGCGGTGTTGTGGATTGCCGGCCCACGCGATTCCAATGCGCAGACCGGCGCCCGGCCAGCGCGCAAAAGCAGCCGCCGCTTCCTGCGGCGCGGCGCGCACATAGGGAATTCTCTGCGGAAGTGTATCGATCGTCGTTGCAAATGCCTGCGGCAGGCTCATGAGCGGGCAATGCCGCGCAATCTCGGGCAGCGGATCGCCGCGGACAACCACGCGGTCGACGCCAGGCATTCCCCGGAGCAGCCGCGCCAGCCGCGATTGTACTTCGAGGATGACGCGGCCGCCGCGCTCCGTCACCAGGGGCGCATAGCGCACAAACTGCAGCGTGTCTCCCAGCCCCTGTTCCGCGTGCAGCAGAATCGTCTCTCCTCCGAGAGGCTCGCCCTGCCATTGCGGCACGGCCAGCCTGCGGCGGCGCAGCTTCAGCTCGCGAAAATCCCAGCGCCACTCGTGATGAGCCCACCCCTCGCTGTACCGGCCTTCGCGCAGACAGGCGAGCGCCAGGTTGTAGTGACCGCCGGCGCTCGAAGGATCCAGCTGCAGCGCGCGCTCGTAATGGCAAATCATCTCCTCGCGACGGGTCTGCCGCATGAGCACATTGGCCAGGTTCGTATGGGCAATGGCGTAGCGCGGGTCCAGGGCGAGCGCGCGCCGGTAGCATGCTTCTGCCTCGGCGTTCCTGCGCTGCTGGAAGAGCGCGTTGCCGAGGCTGCTGTGGTGCTCCGCCCGCGTCTCATCCATGGCCACACTGCGGCGAAAGCATTCTTCCGCGCGGCGAAAATCCCGCCGCGCCATCAAAGCATTCCCCAGATTATGCTGCGCCGCCACCAACTGCGGGTCCAGCGCCAGGGTCCGTTCATAGCAGCGCGCCGCCTCGCGCGCGCCACCCAGCATCTGCAGCGCATTGCCCAGGTTGCACCACGCCTTCGCATAGGCCGGCCGCAGCGCCAATGCTTTGCGGTAGCAGAGCGCCGCGATCGCAAACCGTCCCTCGTCATAATGTAGATTGCCGAGATTCAGCTGCGCCTCGGCAAAATTCGGCCGCAGCCGCAGCGCTTCTTCGCAGTGCGACTTTGCCTCGACAAGGTTGCCTCGTTCGGCCAGCGCCGCACCCAGCGCGTAGTGCAGCAGTGCATCGTGAGGAGCTTTGCCGAGCCCTCTGCGATAAACCTCGATGGCCTGTTCGAATTCGCCCTGGCGGCACAGCAGGTGCCCCAGCAACCGCTCCGCGCGCGCTGAAGACCCATCCAGCCGGGCCACTGTTTCCCATGCCTGCTGCGCTCCGGGCAGGTCGCCTTGCGCCCACGCCAAATCACCCATCAAACACCACGCAGACGACAACGATGGACTCAACTCCAGTGCGCGCCGGCACGAGGCCCGAGCATGGTCCGCGTTCCCTGCCGACAGATTCGCCTGCGCGAGAAGCAGATGGAATCCCGGATTCTGCGGCCGCAGCCTCACGGCCTCAGCACTGAGCGCAACCGCCGCACCGTGCTGGCCCATCTGCCGCGCCAGCAGCCCCAGCAGCAGCAGCGCCTCGGCATCCGCAGGATTTTCGGCGAGTGCCCTCTGGCAGCACCGCGCCGCCTCGGGAAGCCGTCGCTCCGCGTGATGCGCCACGGCTTCTCGCACCGCCGGCGAGAGATGGGCGGCGAACTTCGAACCGGACTCCAGCATTCATTCCATGGCTGCAAATGCTGCTCCGCGCGCTGCGCCCGTTTCGGCCTACCGGATGAGACTTCTCTAAGAAATTGAGTCGCGCTTATCGCCCGCGAGCTTCGCGAAATTAACAATTCCAGGTGCGCTCTATTGTTACAATCTGGTTAAATTCCTCCCTCCACGAGGGCTGAACAGCATATTCCGGCAATCCACTCATGAATCTGTACATCCTTCGCCATGCCAGCGCGGGAACCCGCCGCGCCAATCCCGTTGTTGACGTCAAGCGCCCCCTCGATAAGGAGGGCAAGCAGCAATCCATTCTGATCGGGAGGTTTCTCAGCACGCTCAACGTGCAGTTCGACCGCGTGGTGTCGAGCCCGCTGAAGCGCGCGCTGCAAACCGCCTCGCTGGTGGCCAATGAGACGGGCTATGAGGGCAAGATCGAGCTCACCGACACGCTGCTGCCCAACGCTGCCCTGCAGAAATTCCAGGATCTGGTCCGCAGCCTGCAGCACTACGAGAACGTGCTGGTGGTGGGCCACAACCCCAATCTTCCGGTCTTCTTCGGAACGCTCGTCGCCCCTGCCGGCCGCATGAGCACGCGCTTCCGTAAGGGCGCAATCGCGCGCATCGACTGCACGCGGCTGCCCGGCACGCTGCACTGGCTGGTGGACCCGCGCATCCTGCGCGGCATTTATTCCAAAGCGACGAAGAGATCGCGGCCGAAGACCTCGCGGAAGTAAGCTGCCTCTTTGCGCAGCGACCAGAGCTCCAGTTCTGCCCCGGTGCGCCCGGGCAGCAACTCCAGGAGCACGCGTTTGGGATAGACGCGCACCCGCACCTTGAGCACGTCGCTGGCGCGGTCCTGGTTGAGCGCCACGGCGAGGCGGAGCAGCACGACGGCGCGCCGCACGTGCTCGTATTCCTCCGGCGGCACCTGGCGCATGGTGCGGCCTTCGGGCGCGGGGCGGCTCTTGCCCTGATAGCGGGCAATCGCCGATGTGATGATGCGCTGCTGGGGCGTAAAGCCATACAGCTCGGAATTGGCAATGATGTACTGCGCGTGCCGGTGATAGCCCTGGTGGTTGAGGAACTTCCCGATGTCGCGCAGCATGGCCGACGCTTCCAGCAGGGTGCGATACTCCGGCGGCAGCTCGTGGACGGCGGCGAGGTCGTGAAACATCTGGGCGGCGTGCTGACGCACCGGCTCGGAGGAGCGGGGATCGATGCCATAGCGACGGCACGCCTCCAGAACTGCCTGCCAGCGCTCGCGCTCGAACTGCTGATGGACCGAAGCGCGCGAATCCTGCTCGGCGAGCATCTGGGCGAGGATGCCGTCGCGCAGCCCCATCGGCGAATAGCGAAATCCGCTCAGCCCGAACCCTTCCAGAATCTCCGCAAAGACGTGGGCACCGGCCACAATAATCTCGGAGCGCCGTGGGCCGATGCCGGGCACTACCGATCGCTGGCCGTTGTTCATCCTGGTCAGCTTGGCGGTCAGCCGGCGGACGGTATGAGTCGGCGTAAGGTCGCCGTTGGCGCGCGCCTTGCCGGCCCCTTTTTTCCCCAGTGCGCGGGCGGCATCGGCCAGAGCTGCTGCCGTTCCCGAGGTTCCGATCGCCAGCCGCACGCCCTGGGTGGGCACGCGCCGTTTGGCGCGCCGCAGCTCGCGATCCATGAACTGCCGCAAACGCGCGATCTCGTCTTTCCCGGGAATCTCGCTGCGCAGAAACTCTTCGGTCAGCCGCACCGCGCCCAGGGGCAGACTGATCGTTTCGCGAATGCGCTTGTGCTCCGACAGCGTGATCTCGCAGCTGCCGCCGCCCACGTCGACCAGCAGGCAGCGGCCGCCGGCGCGCGGCTCGTTTTCCACCACGCCGCGATGGATCAGCCGCCCCTCTTCCAGCCCGGAGATGATCTCGACATCCCACCCCGTCTCGTCGCGCACCCACGCTAAAAATGCGCGGGAATTGCGCGCATCGCGCATGGCCGAGGTGGCCACCGCGCGCACGCGGTCCGCGCCATGCGTCTGCACCGCCTTATAGAAGCGTTTCAGAGTGCGCAGCGTCGCTGCCATCGCTTCCGGCGACACAATGCCGGTCTCGAACACGCTGGCGCCGAGGCGAGTCACCTCGCGATCTTCGTGCACCGTGCGCAGCCGGTGCTGCACGACACGGCCGATCTTCAGCCGGCAGGAGTTGGATCCGATATCGATGGCCGCAAAGGTCTGCATGTTTCAAAAAAGGGAAGCAATATCCCCCAGGCTTCGCTCACTCTGCACGATACACGAGCCGGCTCGCGAAAAACCGACCAGGCGACGACCGCTCATCTTCCGGCCGCCCCATTTCGGAAGTTGCCGGGAGCAACGCCGCGACCGGGATCGAACGGGGTGACGGTCTTATCGCTGACCGGTTCTTAGCTGACCGCTGGTTTGCTGACCGCTTCTCAGCCGGCCGCGCTGCGCCGCCGCCAGCCACTCCCCCATCAGGCGCCCGCGCAGCTTCGCCGCTGTCTTCATGGCCGCCACAAAATGCCGCTCGCGTTCCGCCTCCACCAGGCCAAACAATTCCGTCGCCTCATGCCCAAGCGCGGCATGAGCTTCCTCAGCCAGCACCAGCCAGTCATGCCAGTTGCCGATCTCGTCCTGCAGCTTCCTGAGCGCCTTTCCCACCTGGCCTGCATAGGTGTCTGCCTGCTCGGCCAACTCCGCCACGTAGCGCGCCTTTTTCGCGCCCTTGCGAAAATCGTGCAGGTTCGCCGCGTCCAGCAACTGCATCTCTGTCGCCAGCTGTGCAAAGCAGTCCAGGGCCAGGGCGGCCGGCGCCGAGGCGCGCCTGCGGCGAGGAAGCCGGCGCAAAGCGGTCACAACATCGGCCAGCCTCTTGTCGAGTTTTGCCATGAGTCCGGGGGCCTGGGTGCGCAGAGCAGCGGCCCGGTCCGCGCGCTGGCGCTTCAGCCACGCATCCAGACGATCGGCCTCAAGACCTACGCCGGTTGTGCGCATTCCCGCTTCCGGCCTCTCGAGAAAATCCGGCGTCTCGATGGTGGCCGCCTCGCGGGGCGAACGGAGATCCGGCCGATCGGGAGGCAGCGGCGGCACGGCATTCTGTGTCTCATGCGGCGCGCGGCCCGTTTTCGCCTTTTCGACCGGCACCCCCAGCGCCTGCTTCGTGAGCTTTTGCAGCAGCTTGCGATGGACGTCAAGATCGCGCACCGGCGCGGCCGCACGGCGAATCTTTTTCAGGTGCCGCATCATGGCCGCGGCCCCCTCGCGCACCATCTCGCCGGCCTCGTCCTGCGGCGTCTCGCGCACCAAACTTTCCAGGGTCGCCTGCAGCCGGCGCGTCCCGGTACGCGTGTTGTGCACGGGATCGACGCCGGGATGGTGCGCGCATCGCACCAGGTTCTCGCGTAACGCCGCTGCCAGCTGCTGAATGTTTTGGAGTTCGCCGTTCACTTCCGTGCTCCGCAGCCGGTTTGCCTGGACCATCGGCCAGCTTGCTGCTGCCTGCAGCGAGCTGCCAGAGAACCGTCCCCGGCTGACCGCTTCATTGCTGCCTGACTGCTATTCTGGACTTTGTGCCAGGCCAGGAACAAATGACCCTGCTTCGTTCCCGCGAGGCCGAACCGCCGGCGCCGGTGGACCAGCCTGCGCTTTTTTCCACGCCGAAGAAAGCATGGACCCTGCTGCTGCTGGTTTTCCTCGCTGTCTTCGGAGCCGCCTCGTTCTCGCCCTCGCTGCTGGACGACGCCGACGCGACCCACGCCCAGGCCGCGCAGCACATGCTCAGCAGCGGCAACTGGGTCACGCTCTACGTCAACGGCATCCGCTATCTGGAGAAGCCCCCTCTTCCCTACTGGATGGTGGCCATCGACTACGCGCTGTTCGGCGAGAACGTCTTCGCCACCCACCTGCCCATGATTCTCGGCGTCCTCGGGTGCGCCATGATCATGTGGTTCTGGAGCCGACGGGCCTGGGGCGACCGCGGCGCCTTCTATGCGGCCCTCGCCATGCTCACCAGCATCGGGGTCTTCCTGTTCACGCGCTTCCTGATACCGGAATCGATCCTCACCTGCCTTCTGGTTTTTGCGCTGTACTGCTTTCTCACCGGACTCGAGGACCGCCGAGCCGCGCGTTTCTACCTGGCTTATGCGTCGGTCGCGGTAGCCCTGCTGGCCAAGGGACTCATCGCCCCGGTCTTCTTTGCCGGAGCGGTCATTCCTTATCTCGCCGTCACTGGCGAATGGCGGCGCTGGCGGGAAATGCGCCTGTTCACCGGCTTGCTGCTCTTTCTCGCCATTGGCGCGCCGTGGCACATTCTCGCCGGACTCGAAAATCCCGGCCACGGCAACCCCATCGGCAATGTGCCCTCACCGGGACACGTTCACGGCTTCTTCTGGTTCTACTTCATCAATGAGCACTTCCTGCGCTTCCTCGGCAAGCGCTATCCGGACGACTACAACCGCCAGCCCTGGCTCATCTTCTGGTTCGGGCAGCTGGTCTGGCTCTTCCCGTGGAGCCTCTACGTCCCTGTTGCTCTGCGCCGCGCGTGGCGCAACCGGCGCCTGTTTGCATCGGACCTGCGCTACGACGCCACCAACACCATCCAGTTCCTCGATCCCAGGCTCAGCGCGCAGGAATCGTCGTTGCTGGCCGCGCGGCTGCGCTTTCGCGCCCGCACCAGCCTGCTGCTGGCCATCTACGCCGGATTCATTCTCGTCTTCTTCGCTGTTTCCACCAACCAGGAGTACTACACCTGGCCGATGTATCCGGCCGCGCTCATGCTGATCGCCGGGGCGCTGGCTGCGATCGAAGAATCCCCCGGCGTTCGCCGCAAGTCCACAGCCGCCTGGCTCAGCGGGGCGCATATTTTCTTTGTCGTTCTTGGCCTCGCCATCGCCGCCGTGCTCGGCTGGGGCCTGTGGCAGTCGCGGCATCTGCCGTTCATTGCGGACGTAGGCACGCTGATGGCGCATCGCGATGTCGCCGGCTACTCGCTGGCGACATCGCATTTCTTCGACCTCACCAGCGAGGCCTTCGCGGCGCTGCGCCTGCCCGCGCTGCTCGCCGGCCTGGCCTTCCTCGCTGGCCCCATCGCTGCGTGGCGTCTGCGCCGCCAGGGGCACGCGCTCGAATCCACCGTGACCGTGGCCTTCACCATGGCGGTCGTCCTGGTCGCGGCGCACATCGCCCTGGTCCGCTTCCAGCCCCTGCTCTCCTCCCGGGCCATGGCCGATACCATCAATCGCATCATGGCGGAGCCGGGCAACGACGCCGCGCAGATCATGCTCTACGGCGATCAATCCGACGGCTCCTCGATCCCCTTCTACACGCACCGCCAGGTGCTGCTGGTGCACGGGGCTCATTCCTACTTCCAGCCCGACCCCACAGAAGACCCGCGCGAGTTGTTCGGCTCATCCATGATCTGGGGCTCGGACTATCCCGACGCGCCACATATTTTTTTGAGCGATGCGGATTTGCTGAAGCTCTGGGGCGCCGGCCCGCGCCACTTCCTCTTCGTGCCCGAAGACTTCCACAACCACGTGGTGAAGCTGCTCGGCGCCCGCCTTTACGAAGTGCAGGAGCTGAGCGACAAAACGCTGTACACCGACCGTCCGCTTTGATCCCTGAACCCTGAACCCTGATCCCTGATCGCTTCCGTCACTTCAGCTGCTGCACGGCCATGCCTCTGGGAATCGCCAGCTGGAAGGTCGAGTCTTCCAGCTGCAGGTTCACGCGCAGCTTTTGAATCGTGACCAGGATCTGCTGCTCCTGCAGCGGCCACTTGATGGTGATGGTGCCAGGAAACTGTTCCGACCCGTAGGTCTGCAGGGGCCCGTAGATGGCCTGGGTCTGCACCTGGCCGTCCGGGCCGTAGATATCCTCTTCAATCGGGCGCAGATCGATGCGGCTGATGTGGATCACGCGCTCGACCTGGAGCAGATTGCTGTCATCGTTCCGCCTCTGCACGGTCAGCAGGTATTCGGGCCGGATCTCCAGCTTGCGGGTCTTTGGATCGATCACGGTCGTGCTGTCCGCGGTTACCGACAGCTGATCTGCCGGCTGAATGCTGGGAATCAGCATCGAATCGACAAACATATACGGCCGCATGTTCTCGAAGGAGTTGGACGAGACCTGGCTGATCGAATTGGGCCCTTCGATGGCCTTGCTCCGGGGAGGGATCTCCAGGCGAAAGGTGGTCCCGTCGCTGGCCATGTCGAAGGCGACCGTGTGCACCACGGGCAGATAGCCGATCACGCGCAGCGACTCCGGCTTGCGCAGCAGGATATATCCGCTGAACGGAGTGACGGTCTTTTCGCTGCCCTTCAGCTCCCCGCCTTCGGTGGCCGTGAAGGTCACCGTGGCGCTGAGCGAGTTGAGGGCGTCGTACTGCTTGTTGACGATATCGACCAGCTGCCCCGGAGGCGCGGAAAGGACGTTCGGTGGCATCTTCGCCAGTGGCACCTTGCGCGTATGCCACAGACACCCGGTCAACGCCGGCAAGAGCAGCGTCATGACGAGGAAGGCCTGGCTGCGCGATGGGTGCATTCTTTCAGCTCGGCTAACTGCGTGTACAGCGGGGGAAATCGGCAGGGCCCTGTCGTTCCGGTCGTCGATCACGGCGTCCCGTTCTGCTGCCGCACGGCGCGCCGGTATGCCTCCACGTCCCTGGCGTGTTGCTCAAGAGTTGCGGAGAAGCGCGACTGTCCGGAAGAGTCCGCACCGACCGCAACAAAGTAGAGATAATCCGTCTGCGCCGGATGCATCGCCGCCATCAGCGACTTCACTCCGGGATTGCAGATCGGTCCCGGCGGCAGCCCCGGATGACGATATGTGTTGTAAGACGAATCAGCGTCCAGATCGGACTGATAAATTGTTCCCCGGTAGCGCCCGTCGAGTAACGCGGCATAGATAACCGACGGATCGGTCATCAGCGGCATACCTTTCGCGAGGCGATTCGTGAAGACGCTGGCTACCAGAGGCCGCTCCTGATCCAGAGGCGTCTCTTTCTCCACCAGCGAGGCCAACGTCACGACCTGGTGATAATCCGACGTCAACCCAATCTGCCGCGCCACCTGGCGAAAGCGCCGCACCATGGTGGCCATCATCTCCTCCGGCGCGGTGTGCGGCTCAAAGTGGTAGGTGTCCGGGAACAGATATCCCTCGACACCGGGGGCGGTGCTGTCCAGATCGGTCACCAGGGCCTTATCCTGTTTCGCTGCAGCCACAAATGCATCCTTCGGCCCCAGACCCGCCGCCTCCAGCCGGGCGCCGATGTCGAAAATGTTGGAGCCCTCCGGAATCGTCACCGCGATGGTGTACACATCGCCCCGCCGCAGACGGTCCCAGACCTCGGTCATCGGCGCCGGGTGATCGAAGCGGTACACGCCCGCTTTCAGAGTCCGGTCTTTCACCAGGTAAAGTCCCACAAACACGTCGCGGCTGCGAATAATGCCCTGTTGCTTCAGCACAGACGCAATCTGCATAGACGACATGCCTGGATTGATATCCACGAACATCTCGGCGCGCGGCCCGGCCGGAACCAGCAGCGCAAAAACGATTGCGCCCGCGCCCCCGAGGATCGCCAGCGCCAGAAGAAGAAGGAAGCGTCGCACCAATCCGAAAGTCCTGATTCTTTGATTCCTTATCCGATTGTAAGATGCGGTGAATGTCCCCGCTCTCCCGGTTAGCGTTTCTTCGTCCGCGCCTGCCCTGGTCAATCGTCATTCCTGGCATTTCTTAACTATTTCGTCGCGAACCGTCTAACTCGCTGGCCGCTTTCTCTCCGCCTGACCTTATGCCACCGACCACCGGCTACCAGCTGCCGGCTGCCCCATCCGCTATGCTGCTCTCATGGAACCCCGCCTGCTGGGCCTCGATTTTGGCAACCGCCGCATCGGCGTCGCTGTCTCCGACGAGCTCGGCCTGACCGCCCAGCCTGTGCTGACGCTTGTTCGCAGGAACACGAAGCAGGACCTGAAGTCGCTGGGGCGGGTGCTGCGCAAATTCGGCTGCTCCGCGATCGTCCTCGGCAATCCGCTCTATATGTCCGGCGATCTGAGCCCGCAGGCTGCAAAAACCCAGGCCTTCGCTGAGACCCTGCGGGGCGAATTTGCGCTGCCCGTTCACCTCTGGGACGAGCGCCTTACGTCGGCTGAAGCGCACCGGCATCTCCACGCCGCCGGCCGGCCGCTCTCGGGGCACCGCGAGGTGGTCGACCAGGTAGCTGCGGTATTGATTTTGCAGAGTTTCCTCGACGCCCATCGTAGTTCCGAAAGGCCCGAAACGGCATCGTATAATCGGGAGTGAGGCGGTAACCCCTGCCTCCGTACCCTATATCCCGTTTTCATGGGAAAGATTCCCGCTCCGTCGCAGGTCAGGGCCGATGCGGTTCGGAAGCCCATGGCTTTCTCGCACGGCACCGGCGTTGGCGGTGCGGCCAGCTCCCCGTGAAGGATCGTGGCAATGCCTGAACACATCAAGAAGAAGCTGCAGGAAGAGATCAAGCATCTGGAGCACGAGCTGGCGCACGAGCTTCCCGCTGAGATCAAAAAAGCGGTAGCCATGGGCGACCTGAGCGAAAACGCCGAATATCACATGGCCAAGCAACGCCAGGAGTTCGTGAACGCGCGGCTGGGCCAGCTAAAAAAGCGCATGGCGGAGCTTGCTCTGGTCAACCTCGCCAATATCCCGCATGATCGTGCTGCCTTCGGTTCCACCGTGCTGGTCTACGACACGTCGAAAGATGAGAAGATCGAATACAAGCTGGTGACCAGCGAGGAGTCGGACGTGAGCAAGGGCTTGATCTCCACCACGTCGCCCATTGGCAAGGCGCTGGTGGGCAAGCAGGTAGGCGATATGGCAACCGTGGTGACGCCGAATGGCAAGCGTGAGCTGGAGATTCTAAGGCTGGCTACGATTCACGACGAAGCGGAAGACGCCGCACAGGCCCAGGCTGGAAAGTAGAGGCCGCATGGCCCCCGAACCTCACTCCCGCACGACCTGGACCAGCGCCTTCGGACGCGCCTGCGGCGTGCTGCTGCAGGCGATCGTAGACGGCCTGTCGCTCACGCGCATCTCCCCGAACGTTCTCACCTTCATCGGCCTGCTCATCAACACGGCGGCTGCCGTTCTGTTCGGCTTTGCCAACGGCCATAACTACGTCCGCATGTTTCTGTTTGCCGGGCTGGTGATCATCGGAGCGGGCATTTTCGACATGGTGGACGGCCGGGTCGCCCGCCAGACGCACAAGGTCACGGTGTTCGGAGCTTTCTTCGATTCGGTCATCGACCGCTACTCCGACGTGGTCCTGTTCTTCGGCCTGCTTGTCTTCTACGCGCGCGGCAACCGCCTCTTTTACGTCTTTCTTGCCGCGTTCGTGATGATCACGTCGCTGATGGTCAGCTACACGCGCGCCCGCGCCGAAGCCCTTATCGGCAGCTGCAAGGTGGGCTTCATGGAGCGCCCCGAGCGCGTCGTGCTGATCATCCTGGGCGCGCTCTTCGAGCGTTGGGGAGTGATGGCGCCGGTGCTCTGGGTGCTGGCCGTGATCTCCACGGTCACGGTGGTGCACCGCATCCTCTACACCTACCAGCAGACGCGCCACCTGGCGCCAATCCGCGAGGCACAGGTGCTACCTATTCCCCTGCGCGAGCCTCAGCCGCAGCCCCGTAGCGAACAGCTCCCCGCCTCCGGCGCGCCGCAGGCCTGAGCTGCGCGGAGCAGCCACCTGCACTTCGATACCTGTCTTTCGCAAATGAAAGGGGAGCAGCCGCGGCCGCTCCCCTCGCAATCCTGCTTTTCTCTACGCTACACGCTACGCGCTACCCGCTCCGGAGTTACCACCTGCCCCACGCCCGGCTGATGTAGTCCGTCATGGTCATCATAATCAACACGATGAAGGTAAAGAACCCGGCCGCCACGGTCAGCTTCGTCAGCTTGGAACTGTACTTGATGTGCATGAAGAAGAGCACGACCAGGGTCATCTTGGTGCAGGCGATGGCCAGCGCGACCACGGTGTTGTATTCTCCCAGGTCAACGTAGGAGACCGCGGTCGTGGTCGCCGTCAGCACCAGCAGAGTGGCGCAGATGGCCAGGTAGACCCCGGGGCTCACAATGTGATGCTCGTGATGGGTGGGTTCGTCGTGGTGCTTCAGTTCAGCCATAAACCTCGCTCTCATTCACCAGTTCTGCCGGGTATCCGTTCACCGAGCCTCTGCGGTCATTGATGTCGACTGATGAGATACAGCAATGGAAACAGGAATATCCACACAATGTCGACAAAGTGCCAGTACAGTCCGAAATTTTCTATGGGTGCTACGTGCCCGTTGACGTACTTACCTCCCCGCACCTGGATGAGCAGAATCGTCAACAGCGAGACGCCAATGATCATGTGCAGGGCGTGCATGCCGGTCATGAGGAAGTAGAGGGAGAAATAAAGCTGCGTCTTCTCCGCCACGTCGAGGGGCAACTTGTCGTCGGGATAGGCTTTGGTCCCGTGCAGGAAGCTCTCCGGGCCGAAGTTGAGGCCGGGGACGTGGTGATCGACCCATTCGTCGTGCCACTCGTAGGCCTTCACGCAGAGGAAGCCGCAGCCCAGGATGAGGGTAGCGATCATCCAGCCCATCAGGGCGCGGCGCACGCGGGTTTCGGCAGCGTGGACGGCCATGGCCATGGTGAAGCTGGAGACGATGAGCACGGTGGTATTGAGCGTGCCGGCCCAGATGTGCAGGGTGTGGCTGCCCGCCACGAAGGCCGGGTAATACCAGTTGCGAAAGATGAGGTAGGAGCAGAACAGGCCGCCGAAGAACATGATTTCGGTGGTCAGGAACAGCCACATGCCAAAGGTGGCGGCTTCCCGCTGCTGAGGCACGCTCTCGAAATGGTGGCGCAGGAAGGGCGCGTGCTCGTCTTCCACGTGCCCGGTGTCGGCGGTCTGCGCAGCTAAGGTGTGGCTATCCAACTGTCGGTACCTCGCTCCCTTTTTTACTTGCCAGCCACTCGTAGTCGTAGGCTTCGTGGGTCACAATCGGGGTCACGGGAAAATTCTCGGTCAGCGGCGGCGACTGAATTTCCCACTCCAGCCCGGCCGCCTGCCAGGGGTTCGCACCAGCGATCTTGCCGTACTTCAGCGACCAGGTGAGATAGAGCAGAGGGAGCAGGTAGCCGACGGCCAGCACCGTGGCACCGGCGCTCGAGAAGACGTTCAAAACCTGGAACTCAGGCGGATAGGCCGCGTAGCGACGGGGCATGCCGAGGTAGCCCAGGATGAACTGAGGAAAGAAGGTGAGGTTGAATCCGGTAAAAAGAATCACGGCCGCGATGCGGCCCATCGACTCGGGATACATTCTTCCGGTAATTTTGGGCCACCAGAAATGGAGACCGGCCATGAAGGCGGTGACCATGCCTCCCACCATGACGAAATGGAAATGGGCCACGACGAAATAGGTTTCGGTGAGGTGAATGTCCATACCCATGGAAGCGAGGAAAACGCCGGTCAGGCCGCCAATGGTGAAGAGGCCGATGAAACCGAGGGTATACAGCATGGGGGTGTCGAAGGTGATCGAGCCCTTATACATGGTGGCCGACCAGTTGAAGATCTTGATGGCGGAGGGAACCGCCACCAGCATGGTCATGAGGGAGAAGACCAGCGCCGAGTAGCTGGAGATGCCCATGATGAACATGTGGTGGGCCCAGACAAAGAAGCTGAAGACGCCGATGGCGACGGAGGAGAAGGCGACCGCGGTGTAGCCGAAGACGCGCTTGCGGCAGAAGCAGGCAACGACTTCGGAGATGACGCCCATGCCGGGCAGGATCATGACATAGACGGCGGGGTGCGAATAGAACCAGAAGAGGTGCTGGAAGAGGAGCGGATCGCCGCCTTTGGCGGGATCGAACACGCCTATGCCGATGATGCGTTCGAGCACGACCAGGACCAGCGCGATGGCAATGACGGGGGTAGCGAGGACGAAGATGAACGAGGTGGCGTAATAGGACCAGATGAAGAGCGGCAGGCGAAACCAGGTCATGCCGGGCGCGCGCATGCGATGGATGGTGACGAGGAAATTGAGCCCGGTGAGGATGGAAGAAAAGCCGGCGACGAAGATGCCCATGGCCGCGGCCACGACATTGGTGTTGAGGTAATGGGTGCTGAGCGGGGTGGTGAAGGTCCAGCCGGTGTCAACACCGCCGAAGACCATCATGGTGAGCTCAATGCAGCCACCGGAGACGAACAGGTACCAGCTCAACAGGTTGATTTTGGGAAAGGCGACGTCGCGGGCGCCGATCATGAGGGGGATGAGGAAGTTTCCGAGAACGGCGGGGGCCACGGGCACGAGGAAGAAAAAGACCATGATGATGCCGTGCGCGGAAAACACCTTGTTGTAGGTGTCGGCGGCCAGCAGGTCGGTCTGCGGCGTCAGCAGTTCCAGGCGGATGAGGGCGGCCATGGCGCCGCCGACAAAGAAGAAGAACGTGATCGCGATCAGGTAGAGGATGGCGATGCGTTTGTGGTCCTGGGTGAGAAGCCAGCTCTTCAGCCCATATTCTTTATTGAGGTATGAAACCTTCGGCAGCGACGCTGTCGACTGATCCGGTAGAGAAAGGATAGTGCTCATTGTTTCACCGTCCCTGGCGCCAGAGCGGGAGCCGATGTTTCCGCCGGCGCCGTACCCGTTTGTACGGGCTGCGCTGCGCTGTTTTCAATGGTCTGCTCGATGCGGTACTGCGAATCGAGCCGTTTGATGTACTCGACCAGGTCGATCAGGCCCTCCTCGCTGACCTGGCCCTGATAGGTCGGCATGATCGGTGCGTACCCGGCCACCTCATGCAGGGTCGGGTTGAGGATGGTGTCGCGCAAAAATGCGTCGTCCACGGTTACGAACTGCCCATTCTTCAGCTGCAGATGCGATCCGAAGACGTTGGCCAGGTTGGGCCCGTGCGCATTGGGGCCGCTGTTATGGCATGAATTGCAGCCCAGCGCCGCAAACAGCCTTTCGCCGCTCTGCGCCAGCGAGTTCCCGCTGGTCGACCCCGCCTCCCAGGCCTGGTAGTCCTGCGGAGACATCGCGTAAATCCAGCCGATCATATCGGAGTGCAGGGTGCCGCAGTACTGGGTGCAGAAAAGGTGGTATACCCCGGGCGTGGTGGCTTCGAACCACACCGTCGTGTAGCGCCCGGGAATGACTTCGCGCTTGACGCGGAAGGCCGGGACCGAGAAGCTGTGAAACACGTCCTGCGATATGAGCGTGAGCTGGATGGGCCGGCCGACGGGAATGTGCAGCGCGTTGATCTCGTGCTGGCCGCCAGGGTGTTCGGCTTTCCACATCCACTGCTTGCCCACCACGTAAATATTCATCGCGTTGGGGGGCGGGCTGTAGATGCGGAAGTAGAGCAGGGCGCCCCACACGAAGCAAACCATGAAGAGGATAAGGGGAATGATGGTCCAGGTGGCTTCCAGCAGGGTCGAGCCTTCGATCGGCGTCGGCACCGGGTTCTTCTCCTGCCGGTAGCGGATGGCGAAGGTGACCACCATCGCGACCACAGCGATCAGGCCTACCAGCGAAATCAGGATGAGGAAGAAATAGAGGGCGTCCGCATAGGGCGCAATGGTCGACGCCTCCGGCGGGAAGATCGCGAAGTTCGTTAGCCACTTAATCAGAAATTGCCAAAGTACCGGACTGATGGAATGCATCGTCGCCTTTTATCCGTTCAGCAGAGTCGTTTTGTGTTGGCGCGCCGCCCGTATATCGCGCCGGAAATTCACGAACATATAGCCCCCCAGCAGCAGCACCGTCAGCACAAAGCCCATCTGAAAAATCCGTATGTAGATCAGCGAGTGCCCGTTCTGGGTCGGGTCGTACTGATAGCAGTAGGTCAGGATGTTATCCACCACCGATCCGATGGTTCCGTGCGATGCCTCGACTAATCCCAGCTGGAGATCCTTCGGAGAAAACTCCACCCCCAGGTAGTACTGCGCCAGCTTGCCCTGGGGCGTGACCAGCTCTACCGCGCTCGCATGCGCAAACTGGGTCATCTTCCCATCGGGCCCCATCATGGGCACGTAACCGAATCCCACCGCGGTCGAGAGCGCGCGAATGGCGGGCTCCTGCCCGGTGAGGAAGTGCCAGCCGTTCACGTCCTGCGGCCGCCCGTAGCGCTTCATGTAGTACGCCTTTTCCCGCGCCGCAATGGCCGGCGTCTCGGTCGGGTCGATGCTCACAAACACCACGTTGAAATCGCGCCCGGGATTGAACTTGACTACCTCGAGCGCGCCCACCAGCCCATCCATCTCTTCCGGACAGAGAATCTTGCACTGGTAGTAAACCAGCGACAGGATCACCGGGCGTTTGCCGAAGTAATCGCCCAGCTGCACGGTCTTGCCGGTTTCGTCGCGAAACTCCAGGCTCAGCGGAAGCGCGGTGTTCAGCCGCTGCCGGATGGCGATCTTCTGCAGCAGCAGCGGTTGCTGATCGGCCGGCTTCCCGGGCTTCTGAAATCCAAACCACGGGCTCTGCGCGCGCGCGGAGGAACAGGACGCAGCAACGGCCACAGCCGCCAGCATCACCACTGCGCGCCGTGCCGTTCCCAACCCTGTCCGTTTTGCTGCCCCGCTCCGCATTCTCTGAACCCTGTCGGCTGTCCTCTGATTCCTAATTCCTGTCCGCTATCCGCTGCTTTTGCCGGTTACGGCTGGCCGCCCGGCTCCCCATGCAGTTGCTGCTCGTAGGCGGTCGGCGCAAATCCGTCGGTCAGCGGCATCTGCACGTACGGACGCACATCGCCCGTCATGAGAGTCTGTTGCTGCTGGGCCGGAGCCACTGGAAGCCCGCGTTGCGCAATCAACTCCATGGCGCGTTCGATGGGAATCCGCACCGTGCCTTTGCTCCGGTCGACCCAGCTGTAGTAGTTCAGCAGCAGATCTTCGCGCTCGTGCAGGTCCGCCAGATCCTGGTCTCCGTTGTCGATTTGCAGCCGCGGCGCGGGAAACTGCTTGACCAGCTTCGCCAGTTGCTGCTGCTCCAGAGCCGGGCTGGACTCGATTTGCATCCGCGATGCAATCTGGTTTGGCGCCGCCCACTTGTTCACCGGCCCGTCTGCGCGGTTGAGTCCCTCGTTAATCACCTTGCCCAATCCGAAGCAGAAGAAGAAGAACACGACCACCGAAATAAACAGCGCCACGAGGAACACGACGACGCCGCCTGTGTTCGCATCGGTGACCTCGAAGCCTTCCCGAACCGAAGCTTCGCTGAGGGGCGCTTTGGGGTGCAGGTTCTCGTCCCCACCCGGGTTATGCGTGGACATAGTCATGCTCCAGAATCTCCGCCAGATGCGGATCGTTGGTGGCGATCAGCGGCCGCGCCTTCAGTTGCTGGAAGTAATACACCAGCCAGAAGGAGAACAGCGCAGCGGGCATCGCGGCGTATTCCAGGATTCCCCAGGTCAGCTGCAGATGGCGGGCCGCATCCCAGAACGACGGCTCAATCAGCCAGAACATATCCCAGAACCCCGCAAAGATCATGATGCAGCAGGTGACTGACAGGCGGCTCTGGATGCGCTTCAGGTCCCGCGACAGCAACAGCGTGAAGGGAATGAGCCAGTGGAAGATCACGTCGAGCGTGGCGATCACACCCCAGTTGCCGCGGATGCGATCCAAATACCAGGGAATCTCTTCCGGCGAGTTGCCGGACCAGATGATGATGAACGCACCGAAGGCGAAGTAGATGTTCAGCATCACCAGGGCGAAGCACAGCTTGCCTAAATCGTGCTGCTCGATCTTGCGGAAGGTGCTGCGGATCGGCTCTGCCTTGCCCAGTCCGATCAGGGTCAAAATGGCCAGCGGCAGCACCACAAACGGCTCGCCCACCAGATACTGAAACCCGTAGATCGTCGAGTACCACGTGGGGTCGATGGACATGACCCAGTAGATTGCCAGAATGAAAAGCAATACCGAAAACAGCACCACCCCGAAACCGCTGAGATTCTCGAACCTGGTGCGCCAGTAGGTCACGTTCGGCTCCGGGTCGGCGTCGCGCTTCAGAGACCAGCGATTCAGAAAGATGACGTACATGGCGAAGATGGCGAAGCACAGGAGCGAGACCATCCAGTAAGCCTTCACGTTCAGCATGGGCGCTTTCCATTCAATGGCGTGCGCCATATCGTGGGAGATGAGGCCCTTTTGCAGCGCCGGCGCCCAGTCAGCATATTGCGCCCACGGATACAGGTGGCCGAGCGTGGCGCCGAAATACGCGACCGGCAAAAACATCAGGATCACCAGCGGCCAGGTCCGCGTCATCGCTTCCAGCGGGCGCCGGACGATCAGTCCCCACTTGCCGCCCGAGAGGTACTGCACGAACAGCAGCGCCATGGCCCCAAAGCAAAAGCCGAAGCACATCACAAAGCCGTCCAGCCAGCCGCGCAGCAGGTGCTCCCAGCCCAGCTGGTTCTGCGCCTGCCCCAGATACCCCAGAATGACCGCGATTGCCGAGAACACCAGTCCGGCAATCAGCGCGCGCCTCCGCCAGCTGTCGACAAACGGCGGCGCTGTCAGCGTGGAAGGCAACCCTTTACTGAAGTGATCGTTCGCCATGCCTTAGTGCGCTCCTGACGGCCCGGCTGGCGTCTTGCCAGTCTCGCCTTTTTTCCCGGCTGCCGCGGCCGCTCCTGCCGCGCTCTTCCCCGTCGGCATCGGATTCTGCGCGGGCGCGCCGGCCACGGTGCCCACGGTCTGTGTCCCGTAGACCGCCGTCGACGGCATCGACCACGGTCCCGCATCGCTTGCCGGATACCCCTGCTTCACCGCAACATCGTTCAGGCTCTCCACCTGGGTGCCGGGCGGCACATCGGCCAGGGTTGCATTCTGACTCAGCTGCAGCGCCCGGATATAGGCCGCAATCGCCCAGCGGTCGGCCGGCGCAATCTGCGCCTTGTAGTCGGGCATCGCCCCATAGCCGTTGGTCATCACGTAAAAGTAGTGGCTGAGCGGCTGATTGATGTGCCGTGGATCGTGCAGGTTGGCCGCCGGCTTATAGCCGCGCTCCACAATCATGCCCGCGCCGTTGCCCACGCGCGAGTGGCACGGCGTGCAGTAGATGTTGAACCGCTCCTGGCCGCGCGCCAGCACCTGGGTGGTCACCGGAAACGGCATCGTGTTCGCTTCTTTGCCGTCCATCAGGCCGGTATAGAAATAGTCGCCTTCGTACAGCTGACCGCGCGCCACCGTGTGGTCCACCTGTGGCCGCACCGAGCGCCCGTCGGCAAACACGGTGGTTCCGCGCTGCGGAAACATCCTCGGCTGGTCCTGCATATCCTGCCGGCATCCCGCCACGAGCATGGCCGCGCCCATGGCACAGGCTAACGCTATGCCGCGGCGCAGGGCCGCAGAGGAGGCAGGAATCCTGCCGCAGTAGCCTGTACCCTGCATCCTGTACGCTGTGGTGCTAATACTCCACCTCCACCACCGAAACCGGTGACTGCGCTTCCAGGAAACTCCGCGCTTCCTCGGCTGCAAACTTCGGATCCGTCGATTCCAGGCACAGAAAGAACTTGTCGGTCGTCGCGCCGTTGCGGAAATTCGGCGCGTTGAATACCGGGTGATATGTCTTGGGCAGGCCGCACAGCGCCAGCATGCCGAAAGCTGCCGCGATACCCGACCACAGAATCGTCCACTCGTAGGCCGGCACCACAAACGCAGGCCACGAGTAATAGGGCCGGCCGGCAATGTTCAGCGGAAATGCCCACACCGCGATCCACGTCTCCAGCCCGTACATTGCCACCAGCCCCAGCACGCCGCCGATGAGGCACACCAGCGAAACTTCGTCGCGGTGGAACCCGATGGCCTCGGCTGCTTCTTCCACGGCATAGGGCGTATAGCAGTCCATGCGCCGGTAGCCGGCTTTGTACGCGGCTTTGGCAGCATGGACCAGGTCGGTCGCACTGTCGAATTCAGCCATCAGGCCGTACAGTCCTTCGGGTAAAGGCATCAGTCACCTGCCTCCGGAACCGGGGTCCCTGAGAAGGGCTCGGGTTTGGCTTTCACTTTGGCTTGAGGAAGCATGAGCCGCAGCTCCGACATGGGAATCATGGGCAGGAAGCGGATGAACAGGAAGAAGCAGAACGTGAAGAATCCGAGCGTTCCGGCAAACGTCATGTAATCCCACTTCGTGGCGCGGTAGGTGCCCCACGACGACGGCAGGTAATCGCGGGTCAGGCTGGTCACGATGATCACGAAGCGCTCGAAATACATGCCGGTGTTGATGATCAGCGACATGATGAAGGTGAACAGCACGTTGCGGCGCAGCCGGCGCGACCATAACAGCTGCGGCAGCGCGATATTGCACGTGATCAGCGTCCAGTACGACCACCCCATCGGCCCGAACATGCGGTTCCACATCATGAAGTATTCCCAGTGGCTGGCCGAATACCAGGCCATGAACACTTCGCTCGAGTAACCGTAGGCCACGATCAGCCCTGTGGCCAGCATCACCTTATTGCAGTTGTCGAGGTGGCGGATGGTGATGAGGTCTTCGAGGTGGTAAAACTTGCGGATGGGAATGGCCAGCGTGAGCACCATCGCGAACCCGGAATAGATGGCGCCGGCGACGAAGTAGGGCGGGAAAATGGTGGTATGCCATCCTGGCAGCAGCGCCACGGAGAAATCGAGGCTGATGACGGAGTGCACGGAGAGCACCAGCGGCGTCGCCAGGCCGGCCAGCAGGATGGATGCCGTCTCATACCGCACCCAGTGCCGCACCGACCCGCGCCAGCCCACCGACAGTATCCCGTATGTAAACTGGCCGATCTTCGAAGTGGCCCGGTCGCGCAGCGTGGCCAGATCCGGGATCATGCCGATGTACCAGAAGACGACCGAAATGGTGGCGTAGGTGGAGACCGCAAAGACGTCCCACATGAGCGGCGAGCGGAACTGCGGCCAGTAGTTCATGGTGTTGGGATAGGGGAACAGCCAGTACCCCAGCCACGGGCGGCCCAGATGCAGGACGGGGAACATGCCCGCGCACATAACGGCGAAAATGGTCATCGCCTCGGCGAAGCGGTTGATGGAGTTGCGCCAGCCCTGCTTGAACAGCAGCAGAATCGCCGAGATGAGGGTGCCGGCGTGGCCGATACCGATCCACCAGACGAATTCGACGATCGCGAACCCCCAGGCCACGGGGATGGTTACGGCCCAGATCCCCACGCCTTTGACGAACAGGTAGGTGACCGCGACCATGAGCATGCCGACGCCGGTTCCGGCGATCAGGAATCCGAACCACCAGCCCAGCGGCGTGTGGCTGGTGAGCACGATCCGGGAAACCTCTTCCGTGACCGACTTGAAGGTATGCCCCGGCGCAATGACCCGGTATTCCCCGGTGACCGGATCCAGCATCGGATTGTTGACGGGTGCGTCTTTTGTTGCCATCGCCTCTGCGCCTTCGTCTGTGAGTAACTTGCTGACCGCTACCAGCTACCTGCCTGTGGCTAACCGCTGCACGCTAAGGGCTAGGTGCTGTACTCGCCCAGCGCCTTCGTCAGTTCTTCATTGAGGTTCAGCACACCGGCGATGTAGGTGGTGCGCGGCCGGGTGTTGATGTCGGCCAGCACGCCGTAGGTGCGGGTCTCGGTCTTGAGCTTTGCCACTTCGCTGCTTCGGTCGTTGATGTTGCCGAAGACGATCGCGCTGGTGGGGCAGGACTGCTGACAGGCGGTCCTGATCTCGCCATCGCGAATCTCGCGATTCTGCTTATCGGCCTCGATCTTTACGGCCTCGATGCGCTGAATGCAGTAGCTGCACTTCTCCATGACGCCGCGGCTGCGCACGCTCACGTCCGGATTGCGCATCAGGGCCAGGGTTTTGTCATCCCAGTCATACACATCGGAGTAGAGCAGGAAGTTAAATCGCCGCACCTTGTAAGGGCAGTTGTTGGAGCAGTAGCGGGTGCCCACGCAGCGGTTGTAGACCATCACGTTGAGCCCTTCGGGCGAGTGCACGGTGGCGCCCACCGGACAAACCTGCTCGCAGGGCGCGTTCTCGCACTGGTGGCAGGTCATGGGCTGGAAGTGCGCGCGGGGGGCGGCCAGGTCGCCCTCGAAATAAGTGTCGATGCGGATCCACTGCATGATGCGGCCGATCTTCGTCTGCAGCCGCCCGACCACGGGAATGTTGTTCTCGGCGTAGCAGGCGGCAACGCAGGCATTGCAGCCCACGCAGGAGTTCAGATCGATCGACATGCCCCACGCATTCTTGTCGTACCGGTAGGCCGGGAACATGCTCTCGTCGGTCTCCGGCACCACGCGGCCCTCGCCCTCGTGGGCAAATTCCGGATCGGCCTTGTACTGGGTGAGAGTGGCGAAACGAATGATGCCGCGGTCCAGCGCCTCGTCGCCTTCGAGGGAATGAGTTCCGCTGCCGTCGCCGCCCGCGTACACCGCCCGCTGATCGATATGGTGGCTCTTCGTTACGCAGAGGTCGTAGGTGCCGCCGGTCTTGCGCACGGTGGCGCCGGCCAGCAACCAGGGCGCGCCCGACTGCTGCAGCAGATACGCGTTGTAGCCCACGCCGCCCGCCACGCGCCCAATTCTGCGCCCTTGTCCGAGGGTGAGGACAATCACGTCGTCGGCCAGCCCGGGAACCGCCAGCGCACCGGCGACGATCTTCTTCCCGCCAGCGTCGATCTCGACCGCATTGTCTTCCGCGAACCCGAACTTCTCCATGGTCGCGTAGCTCATCTGCGCCGCGTTGTCCCACGACAGATTGGTCACCGGACGGGGAATCTCCTGCATCCAGCCGACGTTCGCGTAGCGCCCGTCGTAGACATTCGCATCCGGGCGGAAGGCCAATTCGATCGTTCCTGCCGCCGCGGGCGCAGCCGCAGGGGCTGGCGGCGCCTTCGCCGTCACGTTCTTCGGCTGGAATGCGGTACCGGCGATCCAGCCGTCGTGCAGCACTTTGCGCCAGTTGAAATCCGGATCGCCCTTCGCCAGCTCATCCTTCCAAGTGGCGCGCACCGCTTCGTACGGCGAAACGTCGGGCTCATCCAGCAGAGACTGCAGAATCTCGTGCGCCGTGTGCCCGTCGTAGAGCGGGGCAATCATTGGCTGCACGACGCTCACGGTGCCGTCGTAGGCTCGTGCATCCGACCACATCTCCAGATAATGCGCATTGTTGATGTGCCAGTGCGCGATCTGGCCGGTCTCGTCCAGATGCGATCCCAGGTGTGCGATGGTTCCGACCTTGTCCAGCGCGCTCTCGAAATACAGGTCCCACGGCGCGGAGTAAACCGGGTTCGCGTTCAGAATTACCAGCCAGTCCACCTTGCCGGCGTTCATGTCGGCGACCAGCGCCTTCAGATCGTCCATCTGCATGGACGGCATCGGGTTCACGGGATCGGTGTAGACCACCGTCTTGCCCGCATTGCCCAGCGCCTGATTGATTGCAAACGCCGCCATGTGCACGCTGGGCGGCGCAAATTCCCCGGGAATCACGACACACTTCCCCGCGCTCGCCTTCAGGTCGGCTGCC
This sequence comes from Acidobacteriaceae bacterium, assembly GCA_030041435.1. Classification (GTDB taxonomy): domain Bacteria; phylum Acidobacteriota; class Terriglobia; order Terriglobales; family Acidobacteriaceae; genus Palsa-343. The sequence continues at coordinate 81,805 of JASHNW010000062.1, read as the reverse complement.
ACAGCCTGCAGATAAGTCGTCGCGTGCTGCGGCCAGCTGTATCCGCTGGCCTGGGCCCCACCCGTCCCCACGGCCGCCGCAAGGTCCGCCGCGAAGGCTGGCACTTCGCTGGGCTTCACCGCCAGGCGATGCTCCGCCTTGAACCCCGTCGTGGTGGTCACGCTCTCGACCACATACAGCCGGTTCATGTCCTGCGTGCCCTGCAGCTTCCTCTTGCCGGCGTAATCCTTCGCCAGGCGGTGGAAACCCGGGAACTGCGCGCCGCCCAGAAAATCAGCATCCAGCGAAACGATCACGTCGGCCTGATCCAGCCGGTACTGCGCGTCCAGGTAGTCGCCGAAGGCCTGCTTTGCCGCCGCGTAGTAGTTGTCGCGGTTCATCGGATCGTACTGCACGAACTTCGCCTTCGGATAATTCTTCTGTCCCTGGGCCCACTGCGCGGCCAGCGTCGGCGAAGTTACCGTCTCGCTCAGGAAATACAGGCCCTCTCCGCCGGTCGCCTTTTTGTCCGCCAGCATGCTGCGATACGCGGCCAAAAACGCCGCCCAGGTCCGCGTCTCGCCGCGATGCAGGATGTGCTGCGAGCGGTCCGGATCGTACATGTCCAGCAGTGTGGCCTGGGCTATGGGATCGGACCCGCCCTGGTTGTAGGGATGCTCCGGGTTCCCGTCGACCTTGATGGGACGGTACGCTTCGCTCTTGACCAGCACCGGCACAGCACCGGTCGTGAACGGAAAAGCGGACGCAAAATAAACCGGCTTGCCCAGGATCAGGTCTTCCGGAGCCTGCACGTAGGGATAAATCGCTTCGTCCGGCTGTTTGGTGCAGCCGGCCAGCCCCGCCAGGGCCATCGACGCGCCCATCACCTTGAGAAAGGAGCGCCGCGAAACTGGGTCGATCCACTCCGACGCCTGCGACGGAAACTCGTTTTTCACCAGCTCGCCGAACTCCGGAGAATCGGCCAGCTCATCGATCGAGCGCCAGTACTTCTTCCCTTTTTGCGAAGCCAGCTTCGCCCGCACCTCGGCCAGCGTCAACTTGCGGGGCTCAATCTGCACCAGCGCCGCCCCCTCGCCCGAAGCGGCGCTGTGCTCGCCTGACCGCTGATCGCTGATCGCTGATCGCTCGTTGTTGTTCATCGGTGACACACCTCGCAGCTGGTCAGCTCGCGTGGATTGCGGATTTTGTAATGCTCGATCAGAAAATTGCCCAAGGCCGCCTGGCTGGTGAACTTGGTGTAGTGCAGCCCCGCCGGCAGCGTCATCGGCTGCGCATCCTGGCTGCCGATCTGCGTCCCCGGCGCCTGCATCTGCGCATGCAGCCCGTTCACCGGAGGACTCAGGTCGGCCATCTGCACACCCTGGCCCAGGTCCGGATTCTGCTCCGTGCAGGTTACGCTCTCTGCTGTGGGCGTCCCGCCGCTGATGTCCTGGGCGGCGCACCACACCGGTTTGAGCTCGCTCGCACCGGTCCACGCCATGTTGTAGATCTCGCTGGTGGGGCGCAGGTTCTTCCCCGGATTGCGATGGCAGTTCAGACACCACTCCATCTGCAGCGAGTTCTGCATATACATGATGGGCATCTCGTCCACCCGCCCATGACACGACGAGCAGCCGATCCCCTTGTTCACGTGTATCTCATGATTGAAGAAGACGAAGTCCGGCAGATCGTGCACGCGCGTCCACGTAATCGATTCGCCCGTGGCCCAGCTGTGCCGCACCGGCTCCAGGATCTGCGCATCGGTCCAGATCTGCGCGTGGCAGTTCATGCAGGTCTTGGTGGGAGGAATTCCCGCGTAGCTCGACTCCTCCACGGTGGTGTGACAGTACTGGCACTGCAGGCCCAGGCCTTCCACGTGATGCTTATGGCTGAACGGGACGGGCTGGTCCGCACGCTGTCCCTGGCGGGTGACCCAGGGCGACCGCTGCAGTTCGTCCAGCGTCATGCCCAGAGCTATGATCATCAGTCCCGTCAAAATCAGGCTCATCCGGGCCAGCGCGTTCGAGCTGCGGTCAAAAATCTGCGCCATGCGTACGTCCTGCTTCTCCTGGTGAATCGATCAAACGATAAAGGCTTGTCGTCTTGCGGCAACTGCGCCCATTGGCTCGAAGCCGGCGCGTTCAGCACGCGACGGGTTCGGAGGATTGCTTGCAGAAAATACCGGAATTGCCATGCTGCTTTACGGGGACAGACCTTCGGCTAGTCGGATCGAGTTCCAGACCCTGGAAATCGGTTGAATGTGCTGTGAATCACAACTGAATGTAATCTGCATCACAACTTCTGTGTAAGAAAGCACTATAGCGGCACGAAGCCACGCCAGGCAAGTTCCGGCGCCCCAGGCAAAAATAATTTTTCCGATGCTGATTCTTCATCCGTTGCAGCGGGTTGCACCGGGTGCAAAGTTTCCGTCCCTGCGCCCGAGTCGGCCGGCGGCATGCTGCGCGGATCTGCGCATTTTCTCCTCACCGCGCCCCGCACCTTCGTCACCATCCATCTGTAACCATGGAGGTGCCAAATCAGTAACGCACCCTCCCCCAGCTTCTCGCTCTCGCTTTTGCTTCTGCCCTTGCCGTTGCCTTCGCTCTTGCTTTCCGCTATCCGCTAGCCGCTGTACTCTGCTCTCATGCCCACCGGTCGCCGCCCCGTCCGCTATGACGCCGCTCTCGGCTGCGCGCAACTCGCCGCAGCCGACACCAAACTCGGCCAGCTCATGGATCGCGTTGGCCCCTTCACGCTGAAGCTCAAAAGTCAGCATTCACCCTTTGAGGCGCTGCTCGAGTCCATCATTTATCAGCAGCTCCACGGAAAAGCCGCCGCGGCCATCCTCAAGCGCCTGCTGACTGCCTTCGGCGAGCTGCACCCCGCGCCCGAGCATCTGCTGCAAACCTCCAACGACCGGCTGCGCGCCTGCGGCCTCTCCGCCGCCAAGACCAAAGCCCTTCGCGACCTCGCCGCGAAGACCATCGACGGGACCGTGCCCACGCTGGCCGCCATCCGCCGCATGCCCGACGCGGAGATCGTCGAGCGTCTGACCGCAGTCCGCGGCATTGGCCAGTGGACCGTCGAGATGCTCCTCATCTTCCGTCTCGGCCGCCCCGACGTCTTCCCCATCACCGACTACGGCGTCCGCAAGGGCTTCGCCCTCACCTTCCACCGCCTGCCAAAAACCAAACCCTTCGATGCCACCATGCTCGCCAAGCCCGACCAAATGCTTCGCCGCGCCGAAAAATGGCGCCCCTACCGCTCCGTCGCCAGTTGGTATCTCTGGCGCGCCTGCGACCTCGCCGCGAAACAAAACGCGAAACAAAAGATGATCCTGCCGGATTGACCGGGCCTCGCGGCCCATCAGCAGCATGCCAGCCAGCCAACTGGCGAGCCTAAAAGCTCGCGTTGTCCGATTCGCGATGATTCATCGCGCGCGACCGGGGCAACCTGCGAGCCTCTCCGCTCCTCTCTCTTATCCAGAGATGTGGAGTTACTCCTCCCATGCGCCTCACCCCGCTGCTCGGCCCGCCGCCTCGTCTGACTGATCTTTCCATTTCCCCCAACGATTCCGGAACTCCCCTGAACCGGGATTCGTGACCGGAGCCGTGCCGCAAGGCTGGCCGGAGGTCCGCGTGTGCCCGACTTCCCTGCCAGTGCAGGTTCGCCGAGCGTTCGCCCCATCCGGCGCAGATTCCCCGCGAGTCAGCCCTTGCACGAATTACTACCAGGCGACCGGCTGCTCGGAGACCGCAACCGTGGTCCAGACGACGCAGGGCCTTTCCGCCGGAACGCACCTGCTGGTGTTCAAGATCTGGGATACGGACGGCAACGTCTGCGAGGCCGAAAAGACGGTCACGGTGAACTGACTGCGCGCTCTGCTCTTCGATTCCGGCTTCCCCCTCAAACGGGATGCATGAACGGAATCGTGCCGTAAGGCCGGGGCGAAGGGCGGCACCGACTGCGCCCCCGCTGCAGGTGCGCAGGGAGGCGGCCACCGCTCCTCCCGCGTCACTCCGGATTGGTGGTCATCGTGGCGCGGTGCCCGGTGGTGGTGGTCCAGTAATCGATCCACCGCTCGCGAATGCCATTGACGCGCTCGATCAGCATCTGGCTCGGCGCCTTGCCGTGCTCTACCACCAGCACCATCCCCGTGTTGAAGTGCCGCTGCGAATGATCCACGTCCGGCAGGCGATGCCCTTCCGCGGCAATCACGTCCTGAATCGTGATTTTGATGCGATCGGCTTTGAAGATCGCGTGGCCGTTCGCATCCCGGCCAACGTACTTGAGATTTCTGAGCATAAAGAAGTCCGGAACCTCCGAGGGCGCGATCAGCCCCATCAGATAAAGGTCGAGGTAGGAATATCCCGTCGCCGGCACATAGTAGTTATCGTCGAGCTGCGTGAACGTCCCATCGAAGTTGTCCTGCCACACGCCGCCGCCCATCGCCGAGGCTTCCGTCGGCCTCTGATACGGAAAGGGCACCGGCGCCTGCAGCCCCATCGCCCAGTGCACCGGGCCAAGCTCGATGGTCTCTCCATTCACCTTCGCGGAAACAAAAGCCGACCAGCGATGCCCCATTTCGTGGCCGATTTGCGACATCGCGTAATCATAGGGTGGGATCTTTCCGTTGAACGTGCGCTCGGCCAGCTGATGCATATAGAAGCCGATGTCGTGCGGATCGCTGCCGGTCAGCCCCGCCGGCGGGTATTCCTGCATCTGATTGGCGCCCGCATATACCGGTTGAATGAATCCCCACTGGAACCTGCCCTTCGAGCAGTAATCCGCGAGATTGCCCTGCGGCGCGGCAATGCCGGTGACCGCGCCGCCCGATGGACCTCCGCCCAGCGGGCCATCGCTCGACGTGCCCGCTTCCGGGTTGTCGATGCGGAAGTCAGAGTAATAGGCGAGCATGTCGAACTTGTCTCCCAGCCCCCGGATCACCGAGCAGGCAAGATCCTGCGCACGTGGCGGCCGCAAGTAGTGGAAACTCTCAAACACAACCGGGAAGGGACCGTCGTGACGCGTCAGCGCCGACAAATGGACTTCCGGACTGGCCAGACCGGAGAGCCGCACCGCCTGCGGCGAAATCTGCATGGCCGCGGCGCCCTTGTCGGCAGACTCCACCGCACCGCTCAGATACATCGTGTCGCCGGACTTATATCCCTCGGGCAAGATGCCCTGCATCGAGAGCGAGTTCCCCTCGATGGTCACCATCGGGGAAAGGCCGATACCGAAAGCCACGTAACGCGGTCCCATGCTCCGCTCGCCATAATGGGAGGCGCCCAGCCCTCGCACCGTCCACACCGCATCCGCCCGCGCGTCCTGGGTACACGGGGTCGGCTTTCTGTTCAGGCACACGCGCCAGGCAGCGCCGGCAATCGCGGGGTCGTCTGCTGCCAGCATCGGCCCGCGCGCCTCCAGCGCAACCTTGAGATAAAGGCTGTCGACCGCCGTCAACCGGATCTTCCGGATATCGAGATTTGCAGCGGCTGCGGGGTGATCGGCAACCGGAAGAGCTGCGATCTCCTGTTCCGCGCCTTTCGTCACCATCGGATAGATCCCCACGACCGCATCGCGCGCGGCGACCTCGTCGTAGGAAAGATCGATGGTTCCATCCTTGTGCAGAACGGCCTGGAAGCGGTTCACCGTCGGCGTCCAGGTCCAGTCCTGAATGCCGCCGAAGGGCTCGGTCAGGCTCCACGTCACAACCGCGCGATCATCCAGCTCTTTCCAGTACCGTGTGCCGGACATGCGCGGCTTGAAAAAGACGCTGATGGCGGGCACGGTGTTGATGAATTCAGGAGCGGCTTGCCGCAATTCCGCGAAGCGCTCCACCGAGAGGCCCCCGTCGCGGCCAACTCCGGCGCCGCGCCGGCCGCGCCCGCCCTCGGAGGCCGACGGCTTGCCGAAAGTGATGGAGCCGGTCACGCCAACGGAGAGCGCGCTCCAGTGCTGCCCGGAAAACGGAAATGCGAACTTCGTCAGGTCCGCCTGCGCCTCCTTCATGGGCGTTCCAAAATCGGCGTCCCACGTGAATGGAATGTTCTCCACACGGTACTGCGATCCATCCGGCGTGAAGCGCAGCGTGCGATGCGCCAGGTTGAACAGGTTGGCCTCACCGAGCGCGCCTGGGTTGAGCGTGAGCACGATCAGCTTGCCGTGGACGCTCACCGAGCCAATGGGATGCCCCGGCCCTCCGTCGAACTGCGCCTCTCCCGGCAACGCGCACAGCGCGAGCAGGACCATCATCGAAAGGTGGATTGAACAGCTCCGCAGCTTTCCGTGCATTCGTGCCATAGTCGCGCTCCCTCGGCTTATGCCTGATTTGTTTTCCAGTGAATCGTTGCGGCGCTCGTTCATCGCCTGATCCATCCGCTTCAGTCGCAGGGCGAACAGGCAGTTCCGAAACCCCTCGGCCCTCATCCCAAAGAATCTGACCCACCTCTCACGCCGGCACGCCCGCCTGCTGCAACGCCTGTTTCGCCCCGACGATGTTCGTCAGCCTCATCTCCGCATACTTGCGCGACAGCACCACACCCGCCGCCCCCGACTCGAGAGCCGAAGGCGCCGCCGCAATTCGATCCTCCGGGCTGCTCTGGGTCGCTCACCGTCCTCCTTTGCCGCGCGCGTTCAGGCCCACGGCCGTAGGTCCGCTCAGGGAAGAACCGTTGCCCGGATCAGCTTGTCCAGCTTCGGAAACGCCTGATCCATGTACGCATTCCCTCCCGCAAACATCGGGTCCTGATGGCCCGCGCGCATCCCGCCTCCCGAATGTTCTCCGTAGCCGCCGTACAGCTTCTCCACCGTGTCCATGCCCTCTACTACCTGCCCGAACGGCGCAAAGCCATTCTCACCGTCGATCCGCGACGAGTTGTCGCCCGTATTGATGTACACCTCGGTGCTGCGCGTGTTCGGCCCCGTATTCGCAAAGGCCACAAACCCCGCCGTGTTGTGCTCTACCAGCGGATCGTCGGGAATCGTGCGATGCCGCCATCGCTCCGCCGTCTGCGGATCGCCGCTGATCCCGAATTGCACCCACCGCCCCGGTACCACGCGAAAGAAGCGCGAGTCGTTGAAGTAGCCGTCCCGCACCAGCTCGTGGAAGCGGTCAGCTCCATGGGGCGACCAGGCGCGATGCGCTTCAATCACGAAGCTGCCCGCCGTGGTTTCGATCTTCACCCGAAACACAGCCGGCCCCCGGTTTCCAGGCTCGAACGGCGATGCCGGCGTCGGAGCAGCCGGAGTCGGAGAACGCAGGGCCGGAATACCGAGGAGAAGCAGGCACAACCAGGGGGTCGTATTCACGGGTATCCCTAAGGAGGACTGAAATGTTGTTTCCGAATCCGAGCAGGCCCATCTGCCCGCGGTTCGGAGAGGGGTTCCGCAGGCATCCCTCTAAAATACGCGATTGTATACAAAAAGCAATTCCGTGGAGCACCCGTTCCCACATCGCCCTGAAAATCTCCAAAAACCGCTTGTCACGCGCCAAGTTCACCATCGGCTACGCGAATGCCGACCGCGGGCCTGGATATCGACGAGGAATAGCGTCAGATCGGCCATGGTCGCGATATATCGCAAAACATATTGACAGAGCGAACGCAAAGATATATCGTACGACATAACAAGAAAGGAACACCCAATGTTTGAACATCGATTCATCCACTTTGGCCGCGAATCCCACCCCTCCGGCCGAGGCGACTGCGGCGAGGGTCAGCACGAACGCCGCCACTTTGGCGGCAGGGGCGACCGCGAATCCCGTCACGGGTTCCGCGGTCCCTGGCGTGGTTTTGGCGGCGGCCGCGAGCGCCTCTTCGACGCAGGCGATATCCGCCTCGTCCTTCTCAAACTGCTCGTCGAGCAGCCCAGCTACGGATACCAGCTCATCAAAACGATGGAGGAGCGGCTGGCAGGCGGTTACACACCCAGCGCCGGTGTCATTTACCCCACCCTCACCCTGCTCGAAGAAGAAGGTCTCGCCTCGGCCTCTGTGTCGGAAAACAATAAGAAGGTCTACTCCGTCACGCCGGAGGGCCTGGCCTTCCTCGAACAGAATAAGCAGCGCGTCGACGAGCTCTTCGCGCGGCTCCAGGACGCCGGCGACGAATTCCGCCGAGGCCGTTCTCCTGAGATCATGAAAGCCTTCATGAATCTGCGCGGCGCGGTCGCGGCGCGCATCGGGCGCGGAAGCGCATCCCCGGAGCAGATTCGCCGCATCGCAGAGGCCATCGACGCGGCCGCGAAAGCCATCGACGAGCTGTAACACGAGGGTCCCGTGCTGGCCAGGAATTGGGTTCCGCGGGACCTTTTCCAGCCCTGCTGAGCCCAATCGGCACGGCCCAGGAATTGCGATCGCCAAAACTTGTCAGCGGAGCGCTTCGGCGAGACGGTCGAGAAGAGCTTCCTGGCCCTTGAAGATCTTCTTCCGCGCAGTTACCAGGTCGAACCAGGCGCCGCGGTCGGCTTCGGGGATTTCGATCTGGCGGCAGGAGCGCGGCGGCCATTCGATCATGCAGGTGTTGCTGACTAGGGTGGCGGGGTCGAAGTCGCCTTCGATGGCCCAGGCGGTGACCTGCTTGCCGCTGGGCTGGCGGATGACGCCGAGGGGCAGAAAGTCGCCGTCCGGACGGTCGACCATCAGGGGCGAGCCAGTTTCCTCCTGGAATTCGCGGCGGGCTGCGGCGAGTGGGTCTTCGCTCGACTCGTATTCACCTTTGGGGATGGACCAGAAGTCCTTTTTCGCCCAGAACGGGCCACCGGGATGGATGAGAAAGACCTCGGGGCCGGCCGGAGTGCGGCGGTAGAGGAGGATGCCGGCGGAGGGATCGGGCATAGAAGCAGCGTTTGGCGTACAGGGGTTAGGGTTTAGCTTTGGCGCGGCAAGCGACAGGATAGCGGAGTCGTGTGAGGTTGGTGCGGGTTGATGCAGAAAAAATTCATGACAGGGGTTGACTCTCCCATCGCTGGAGACCCCATAAGGGAATCATGCTGAAGATCGGCGACTTCTCGGCGCTCGCGCAGGTATCGATCAAGACGCTGCGGTACTACGACGAGGCGGGGCTGCTGGAGCCGGCGTGGGTGGATCCGGAGAGCGGGTATCGCTACTACGCGGCGCGGCAGATTTCGCAACTGCATCGGATTCTGGCGCTCAAGGACTTCGGGTTCAGCCTGGAGGAGATTGCGAAGCTGCTGCGTGAAGGCGTAACGGCGGAGCAGATGCGCGGGATGCTGCTGATACAGCAAGCGGAGCAGAAGAAGCGCGTGGAGGAGGAAGGCGATCGTCTCAGCAGAATCAGAAACCGAATTCGTCTGATCGAGAGGGAGAACAATATGTCCTACGAAGTGGTTTTGAAGAGTCTTCCGAAGCAGAAGATAGCCTCGGTGCGTGAAACGATTGCGGCGTATCCGGCGGTGGGTGCGCTGTACGGGAAGGTGGCGAGCGGGCTGGGTCCGGCGATGGCGAACGTGGTGGTTGCGGTGGCGTTGTGGCACGACCGGGAATTCAAAGAGAAGGATGTGGACGCGGAGGCCGGGTTTTATCTGAAGCAGGATGTGCCGGCGCGAGGCGCGGTAAGCGTGCGCGATTTGCCGGAGACGACGGCGGCGTGTACGGTGCACAACGGCGCGTACCGGCGGCTGAGCGAGGCCTACGATGCGGTGCTGAAGTGGGTGGCGGAGAACGGGTACCAGATCGCGGGACCGATTCGGGAGCTGTACCTGCACTGCACGCAGCCGGTCCGGCAGGACGATGAATCGTACGTGACAGAGATTCAGGTGCCGGTGGAGAAGGCGGCCGGGGCTTCCGCGTCTTAGGTGTTTCGTTCCGGCATCTACAGGAGTATGGGTGTTTTCGTGTTACGGCCATACCCCACAATGGTTACGCGTCGAGCCCTCCAAAGTCTTGCCGTCTGCCGGGGCGTGGGCCTATACTCGGACCGTTTGGCCCTGGAACGGGTTCGTTCCCGAGCGAACCGTTTTTAGATCCGGGGCTACCGACAGACAGTAGCGGAGAAGTGGAGAGTTTCCGATGGCAACCATGACCCTTGAGCAGGAAATCAATCCCTGGGAAGCCCAGGCGGCACGTTTCGATTTCGCTGCACGCAAGCTGAACCTCGATGAAGGACTGTGGCGGGTGCTCCGGTATCCTTCGCGGGAAATCATCGTGCATTTTCCTGTCGCCATGGACGACGGACGGATTGAGATGTTCACCGGATACCGCGTGCTGCATTCGCAGGCGCGGGGACCGGGCAAGGGCGGCATCCGGTATTCGCCCGACGTGACACTGGACGAGGTGCGGGCGCTGGCCAGCTGGATGACGTGGAAATGCGCGGTGGTGAACATTCCGTTCGGGGGCGCCAAGGGCGGGGTGATCTGCGATCCGAAGAAGATGTCGCAGGGCGAGCTGGAGCGAATGACGCGGCGGTACACGGCGGAGATTATCGAGTTTCTGGGGCCGGAGAAGGACGTGCCCGCGCCGGATGTGAACACCAACGAGCAGACCATGGCGTGGATTATGGACACCTACTCCATGCACATGCGGCAGACGGTGACGGCGGTGGTGACAGGCAAGCCGCTGAACATCGGCGGGTCGCGCGGGCGCAAAGAGGCGACCGGGCGCGGCATCGCCACGATTTGCGATGAGGCTCTGAAGTACCTGAACATCCAGCGCGAGGGATGCCGCGTGATCATCCAGGGGTTCGGCAACGTGGGGTCGAACGCGGCGCGGCTGATGCAGGAACGGGGCTACAAAATCATCGGCATCGCGGAGTTCGACGGGGGCCTGTTCAATGCAAACGGGATTGAAGTTGGCTCGCTCGAGGAACACCGGCTGCGGAACGGGTCGGTGCTCGGCTTTCGCGGGGCGGAACCGATGCCGTCGGCGGAGTTGCTGACCACGGATTGCGAGATCCTGATTCCGGCGGCGACGGAAAACGTGATTACCAGCCGCAATGCCGAGAAGATCAAGGCGCGCATTGTGTGCGAGGGCGCCAACGGGCCGACCACCGCGGTAGCCGATGAGATTCTGGCCGACAAGAAGGTGTTCATCATCCCCGACATTCTGGCGAATGCAGGCGGGGTGACGGCATCGTATTTCGAGTGGGTGCAGGACCGGCAGGGTTACTTCTGGAAGGAGTCGGATGTGAACGGGCGGATGGAGCACATCCTGGCGGAGAGCTTCGACGACGTGACGCGGTACGCCGAGGCGCACGCGGTGAATAATCGGATTGCGGCATACATGCTGGCGATCGACCGGGTGGCGTTTACGATCAGGCAGCGCGGGATATACGCGTGACGGCAATGTATAGCGTATAGCGTGTAGGGTATAGAAAAGCGGCGGCGGGACGATTTTCTGCCGCCGCCATGTTTTTTATCCATCGGAGAGACGAAATCGGGAAACGCGATCGGCCACCCCGTGATAACGCTGTCGGTTCAAATCGCTGTCGGCGGTCCAACCCCTTGCCATCCTGCTCCCATCAAAAACCTTGCAGCTCATTCCTGGCGTCGTACAACGTTTGTCGGCGCGCACAAGGATCTGAATGGCGTCAGTGGAAGGATCGAACGCGCTTGCGGCGGCGGCTTGCGGGGCAAACGGCGCCCTCGAAAGAGCGACGAGCGCTGACTCGGTAACGGAATGCGGACGCCGGCGGATGCTGCCATCCTTCCTGGTGGTGGGACCGCCGAGGACGGGTACGACATGGCTGCATGAGGTGCTCAACCGGCACGCCCATCTGCCGCACCCAACCAAGGAAACGCGCTTCTTCGATCGCCACTACGAGCGCGGCCTCGCATGGTATCTCGACCATTTTCCGGGCGCCTGCGATGAGAGGCCGTACGGAGAAGTGGCTCCGACATACTTTGCGTCGGCGGCCGCCCGGAGTCGCATCGCGCAGTTTCTGCCGGAGGTGAAGGTGGTCATCATCTTCCGGCACCCGATCGAGCGGCTGGTGTCGCTCTACCGGCTGAAGCGGGCGTACGGGATGCTGGGCTGGAGCCTGGACCAGGCGCTGGAGCGCGATCCCGAACTGATCGAATCGAGCCAGTATGCCAGCCACCTGAGCGAATGGCAGCGCAGCTTTCCGCGGCAGCAACTGTCGGTGCGTCTGTACGAGGAGCTGGGCGACGATCCGCAGGCGTTTGTCGACGGGGTCGTCGACTTTGTCGGGATCTCACGCTTTCGGCTGCATGAGTCGCAACGCGCGCAGGTTGCTGCCACCTCGCACTTTACGGAGCCGCGCAGCTATCTGGCCACGCGCGCAGCGACGGCCATGGCCGACTGGTGCAAGGCCCGGCGGTTGGACAACATGGTGGCCAGCGTGCGGAAGTCGAGCCTGATGCGTCTGTTCCTGGGAGGCGGAGCGCCGTTCCCGGAGATTCCTCCGCAGACGAAGCGGAGGATTGCATCGCTGGTGGTACCGGAGATCGAGCGGCTGGAGGAAATGCTGGGACGCGATCTCTCGGGCTGGAAAACAATGCCGGACTGTTGATCCGATTTTCACGGCGGCCCTGAGGGGCGCCGCGGGCCGAAAAGGCCGCGTGCATTATCGAAGCATTGCAGTTCGGTCTGCGTCGGCTGCGCGCCGCTGTGGGGCTGGATTGCCGCGAACCATCAGTGTGGCAACGACACCGGCGAGGACCAGTGCGGCTCCGGCCATTTGCAGGAGGGTGAGACGCTCACCGGCCAGTGCTGCTCCCAGGATCAGCGCGAAGACCGGATTTACGTAAGCGTAACTGGAGACGCGAGTTGGCGAATCGTGCGCGATGAGCCACACGTACGCGGTGTAGGAGACGATGGAAGCGGCGAAGATGAGATAGGCCATGCTGAGGACCACACGGGCGCTCAGCAGTACAACCGGCGGTGGCATGCGATGACCTTCGCCGGAGGCGGCGGAGAGCACGAGCAGGAGCAGGCCGCCCAAAAACATCTGCCACCCGGCATTGACTTTTTGCGGCTGGGGCAGAACGAGGCGGCGTGACCAGAGGGTTCCGCCAGACCAGCAGACCGTTCCGGCCAGCGTGACGAGGACGGCGACGCCGGAGTTGTGTGCTGCTGCGGAGCCCCGCGCCGGACCGCTGAGGGAGAGCAGGGCAACGCCGAGGAATCCGAGAGCGATGCCGCCGACGGCAATGGCGGTGGCGCGCTGCGTGCGGAGGATGAAGATTTCTCCGGCGAAGATCCAGACCGGAATCATGGCGGAAACGACGGCGGCGATGCCGGAGGTGAGGCGCGTTTCCGCCCAGAAGAGAGCTGCGTAGAGGCAGGTGAACATGACGAAGCCGAGCGCGGCTGCAGACCCGAACTGGCGCAGGCTGAGAGGCGCGCGGTTGCGGACCTGGGTGAAGAGGAGCAGCAGTCCGCCGGCCACGGTGAAGCGAAAGCCTGCCGAGAAAAAGGGCGGAACGGATTGCACGCCGGCAGCCCCACCCACGATTTCGCGGATGGCGAGGAACGAACCGCTCCAGAGAATATAGATACATGCGTAGGCGAGGAGCCTGCGGACGGGCATGTTTCAGAATAGCCGGAATCTGCAAAAGGGCCTTATAGGGAGCCGCGTGGGGCTGATACACTCAGGCTTCCTCAAACGTTCGCGGAGGGCCTCCCTTTGTCCACGACTCAAGGTGTCAAACCGTCGAACCCGCAGGCATTTCAGCCTTTTGTAGCTCCTTCAGAAACACGGCCCGAACTCACGGTGCGGGCTATCGTGCTGGGGTGCATCTTCGGCCTGCTGTTCGGAGCGGTTACGGTCTATGTCGGTCTGGAAGCCGGGCTGACGGTGGCGGCATCGATCCCGATTGCGGTGCTGTCGATCAGCGTGCTGCGGGCGCTGGGGCGGGCGTCGATTCTCGAAAACAATATCGTGCAGACGACGGGGAACGCCGGGCAGTCCATCGCCGCGGGCGTCATCTTCACACTGCCCGCGCTTATCTTTCTGGGCTTCGACCTCGAATACTTCCGCATCTTTGTGCTGGCCATGCTGGGCGGGTGGCTGGGCGTGCTGTTCATGATCCCGCTGCGGCGGCAGCTGATCGTCGAGGAGCACGGGAACCTGACCTATCCGGAAGGCACGGCGTGCGCGGATGTGCTGCTGGCCGGCGAACGCGGCGGATCCTTTGCGAGCCGGGTATTTTTGGGCCTGGGACTGGGCGGGCTGTATACGCTGTTTCAGAACAGCAGCATCTTTGGCGCGTGGCCGGACCAGCCGGACTATCAGCCGAACTGGGGCAGGCAACACATCATGAAAGGCTCGGCGATCCGCGTGGATGCGGTGCCGGAGTATCTGGGGGTGGGCTACATCATCGGGGCGCGCGTGGCCGGGACGATGTTCGCCGGCGGCGTGGTGTCGTGGCTGGTGGTAATGCCGGCCATTTATTTTTTCGGATCGCACATGCCAGGGGCGCTCTATCCGGCGACCAAGCCGGTGACGCAGATGTCACCAGGGGATATGTGGTCGGCGTATATCCGGCCCATGGGCGCGGGCGCGGTGGCGGCGTCCGGGCTGATCACGCTCCTGCGGACTATTCCGACGATTGTGGGCGCCCTGAAGGCCGGCCTCGGGAATCTGCGCAAGAGCGCGGAAACTGCGGCCGGCGAAGAGCGAACGCAGCGGGACCTGCCCATGTCCGTGGTGGTGGGCGGCAGCGCGCTGCTGGTGGCGCTGATCTGGATCTTTCTGACGTTCAAGCCGGTGCCGGGCGCGCAGACCGGCATGCTGGCCAACCTGGCGGCGGCGATGCTGATTGTTGTCTTCGGATTTTTATTTGTAACCGTGTCGTCGCGAATTGTGGGCCTGATCGGGAGTTCGGCGAACCCGATCAGCGGCATGACCATTGCGACGCTGATGGCAACGGCGGCGGTTTTTCTGGTGAAGGGATGGACGGCTCCGGCCTTCGGCGCGCTGGCCATCACGGTGGGCGGAGTGGTGTGCATCGCGTCAGCCAACGCGGGTGACACGTCGCAGGATTTGAAGACAGGATTTATCGTCGGGGGCACTCCGTGGAAGCAGCAGGTGGCGCTGATGATCGGCGTGTGCATTTCCACATTCGCGGTTGGGCTGACGCTGAATGCGATGAACCGCGGATTTGAGGAATTTCACTCCATGTCGAAGCCGTGGGACATTGCCGCGCCGCACGACGGGGTGCAGAACCAGGGGGCGTTCACACGGAAAGAGATTCACGTAATGCTGCCGGCCGGGACTGCGGGAAACCAATCGGCGGAGACGGAGGCGGGGAGCCAGTACATTCTGCTGAATGCGCTGGGCTCGCACGAACTGGCGGACGGAAAGTATCTTTACAACCCGCAGACGAAGACGATCGAAGTGCAGTGGATTCAGGGAATCGGCAGCGAACGCGCGGCGGCGCCGCAGGCGCGGCTCATGGCGACGGTGATCAACGGGATCCTGCGCCAGCAGTTGCCATGGGGACTGGTGCTGCTGGGCGTGTTTCTGGTAATTGCTATCGAGCTGATGGGGATTCGTTCGCTGACGTTTGCCGTGGGATCCTATCTGTCGATTGCGACCACGCTGGCGATTTTCGTGGGCGGCGTGGTGCGCTGGATGGTCGATCGCGCCATGGCCAAAGCCGGCGAGGCGACGGAGGGCGAAAGCGAGATCAGTCCGGGGTCGCTCTACGCCAGCGGACTGATCGCGGCGGGCGGCATTGTGGGCCTGCTGGGAGTGGGACTCAAGCTGGTGGAACCATTCGGCGAAAACATTTTGCAACTGCCACGGACGTTTATTCACAACGACTGGGTGGCGGTGGGGATGTTTGTGCTGCTGGCGTACTCGCTCTATTACTTTGCGCGCAAGCCGCTGGGGAAGAAATAGCGCCGCGGAACTTTTTCTGCGGTGGTTCGTCTTCCTGGGCAGCACGATTTGAACTGAGCGCTTTTCTTCAGTTCCGCGCCGGAGTACGCGCATGAGACACCTGCTGTGCAGCCTCTCTGCCACTGTTGCTTCTCTTCTGATCGCTGTTCTCCTCCTTCCACCTGCCGCCTATGCGAAATCCAAACCGCTCGATGCAGCGACGGTGCACGCCCGCATCGTGAAGCGCGGTCTGGATAACTGGGTCGGTGTGGAACAGGCCAACGGGGTCGCCCTGTTCGGCAGAATTATCGCCATCAATCCGGATTCCTTTACGCTGCAGTTGCCCAACGATCCGGAGCCGGTGAGCGTAGCGTATGCGAATGTGATCGATCTGCGGACGGGTTTCTCGCGAGGTCAGAAAATCTTCGCGATCTGCGCGATCGCGGGTACGGCTGCCCTCGGCATCTGGGGCTTTGTGCACGTGCACGATTTGCAGCAGCAGAAATTGCCGACGCCGACTGCACCGGCCTTTCCGTAGACGGACCGCGGGGCACACGTTCGCGGGTATGCTGGGGGCGTGAGCGCCGCGCGCACATTCAAAGGGGTCCTTGAGCCGGACGGCACGAGCCTGGGCTGGACGATCGTGAAGGTGCCGTTCGATCCGGCCAGGGTGTGGCCGCGGCGCAAGGGGATGCGCGTGCGGGGAACGATCAACGGCTATCCGCTGCGAACTTCGCTGTTTCGGGGGCGCGACGGCGGCTGCGTTCTGCTGGTGAACAAGCGCATGCAGAAGGGCGCCGGCGTGACGCGCGGCAGCTTCGCGACCATCAGTCTGAAGCCGGATACTGAGCAGCGGCCTGTGGCAACGCCGGCGGAGTTGGAGACGGCGCTGCGGCAGGATCGCGCGCTGAAGAAGTGGCACGATGCGCTAAGCGCCTCGTACCGGAAGGCGATCGCGGACATCATTACGCATCCAAAGAGCGCCGAGGCGCGCCGGAACCGGGCGGAGCTGTGGGCGGAACGGATGATGCTGGCGATGGAAGGGGAGCGGGTGACGCCGCCCATTCTGGAAGCTGCGTTCGCTCTGCAGCCGCGGGCCAGGGAGGGATGGGAGGCCATGACGGCGGTTCGGCGGCGGGGTCACCTGATGGGCATCTTCTATTACCAGAGCCCGGAGTCGCGCCGGAAACGGGCGCAAAAGACGATCGAAGAGGCACTGCGCGTGGCAAACAGAAAACATCATGCTGGGCGTGGCTGAAGAGACTGCGCCGCGAACCCGATTCGTCGAGGCAAATGCCACACGAGAAGGAGATGGAATGAGGATGCCTCGGTGGCGATGAATCTCGCGGCCGATATTCTCCTGAAGGTTCTGGCCGGGGGGGTCCTTTGCGTGGAAGACGCGGTGTCGTTGACGTGATGCCGGAGTTTCGGCAGAAAGCGTGGGTGGATTGAGGGGCAGGCAGTTTTGGAAGGTAGCGAAAAAAGGCGGGAGAAAAGCCGTCAGGAGGATCGATGGATTGGGTTGGGAGGTGGTAGCGGGGGTTTGGGCGGGCGGTGATCGCTAAGTACTACAGTAACTTACATGCTATATACTTACTAAATACAACTCAAACCACAAAATTACCAGTGTACCGACTATACTCCGAATTGTTGGACAAAGTCCACAGGAATTTTCAAATTTCTAAGGAGTCGATCAATCATGAAGCTCATCGTCCGTGCTCTCGTCCTGGGTGTTTTCGCTGCCGGCGCATCCGCTGCAGTCGTGTCTTCCCACGCTAACGTCGTCGTCGCGACCCCAAGTCATCAGGTTGTCAGTGCGAATCTTCCTGTACCGGTTTGCCCTCCCGTTCAGCCATGCGCTCCTCCGTCGGCGCGGTAGTCGAGGCAGCCGGTTACTCAGGTCACCAGCGTACCACAAAAGTTGCAACGCGCCACCTACGCCCGTAGTCTTTTTTATTGAGGCGAAAGGCCAAGATGCGTTATCCTCATACCTTCTGAGGTTAGCGATGGCGCATCTGCAAGAGCTCTTGATCAAGCTGGAGCCGGTTCTGCTGCTGATTGTCGGCGTTGCGTTTTTGAAGTCCGGCGCGGCGCGGCGCCTGCCCGCTTTGGGAACGTATTTCCTGGTGCGCGGCAGTACGCTGCTTGTGCTCGACGGCGTGTTGTGGGGCGGCATGCCATCGTGGGGTACGGTTCGGTACGCCATTTATTTCTATGGTTACTGGCTGAACTACATCGTGATGGCTGTCACGATTTTCTTTGTCGTGCAGGAAGTATTCAAGCGGGTGATGGAGCCGGCACCGGGGTTGCGGCGTCTTGGTCTCGTGGCATTTCGCTGGGTCAGCATTGTGTCGGTTGTGATCTCAGTGGGCGCAGTTGCTCTGCCGCAGGGCACTAAGGATGCCGCACTCTTTTATCTCTGCCAGCTGGGGCCGCACTTCATGCGCTGCGTGAGCATCATGGAGTTGTGCCTGCTTGCCTTCCTCGCGCTTTCCATCCACACGCTCGGACGCTCGTTCCGCAGCCGGCTGTTTGGCATTGGACTCGGCTTTGGCCTGCAGGCAGCGGCGGACCTGATCGCATCGGCCATGCTGTCGAAGTACCCGGCGATGAATTCGCCGGTCAACGGCTTTCTTCAGATCATGACGACTCTTGTTCTGGTGACCTGGATGGTGTATTTCCTGGTACCGGAACCGTCAGCGGAGCGCAGCATGATCGTGTTGCCACCTACTTCGGCGATGGCGCGCTGGAACGCGCTGGCCCGCGGAATCGGGCAAACGCCGGAGGTGGCCGTGGCCGCGCAGCCGAGCGGTTTCTTCCTGCAGGACATCGAAGGCGTGGTGGACCGAGTCCTCGCGAAGAACCCGATCGTCGTGGGGCACTGA
Source organism: Acidobacteriaceae bacterium (assembly GCA_030041435.1). Lineage (GTDB taxonomy): Bacteria > Acidobacteriota > Terriglobia > Terriglobales > Acidobacteriaceae > Palsa-343. The sequence goes on along the minus strand of JASHNW010000062.1, from coordinate 63,138 downwards.
AGCCCGCGCAATTCCCGACAGAAAAGCCCCGGAATCCGGGGCTTTTCGTTTTGACGACAGCCTCGACTGTTTGACGATGTTTCTTCTGCCCGGTATCGGACGCTTCACACACTCTCAACTGATCCTGCGCCCTCTCGAATTAGGTGAACCGGCGGCCATCTTCGGGGTTCTCGCCGCCTGCAGAAAACGCAGCCGCAGGCAGTTTCTCCCGGAAGTTGGCGATTACCTGATCGCGCGCTTCGGTTTTGCACTTTGGTTCCTTGTGTTGACCTATGCTCCGCAGTTCTTCGCTGTCAGGTGGTTGCACTCGGCATGGCTCTATGTTTGCGGCTATTGGCTGGGCTACTTCGTGGTGATGGGGTATCTGTTCCGCGTTGGCCGGGCGGTGCTGAGGCATCTGCTGAGCCCGCTTTCCGGGCTCCTGACGCTGGGCGAGACGGGCTACCGCTGGATCGTTGCCGCGGGGATCCTCCTGACCATTCCGGATGCCATCGGGGTGCCACTGACGCTCTCGACGCACCGAGTCCCGATTGCGCTTTTTCGTTTCACTGGCGCCATCGGTCTGGCTCAGTTGCTGCCGATCGGGTTCGTTACGGCTCTCGGACTGCGCCTGGGGCTTACCCTGAGAAGCCGCCTGTTCGCTCTGCTGGCCGGACTTTGCATCGAACCCTCCATGACGCTGATCACGTCGTGGTTTCACGTCGCCGGAGTGAGCGGGTGGACGAACCTGGCGCAGGAGGGGGCCACGTACGGAGCCCTGCTCCTGCTGACCGCCTATGCTTTCCTTCCGGAGGAGGTGGCCACGGCTTTTCGGTGGAGCGACACACTTCGGATGTGGGATCGGATTGCTCACAGCGCCCTGACACGGCCCCTCATCGTGCACAGGCTGGAATCGAAGCCACCGGAGGGCGCCGGCCCAGGACCGACACAGCGAGCATCCTGAAGGGGCCCGGAGGCTGGCCTGCGATGGAAATCGAGGTGTCGGAGGCGGGGCTGCCGCAGCCTTTCTCAGGAAGTGAAAAACGCCGAACTCACTGGAGCCCAGCCTGGTGAGGCGATGAAGCGGGGGCTATTCGGCTGCGGCCGGCTCGACGGCGACAAAGCGCCCGGTGCGGCCACGATCGATGAACTTGACGCGGCCATCGATTTTGGCGAAAAGCGTATCGTCGCTGCCGCGGCCGACGTTAAGGCCGGGCTTCAGCTTCGTGCCGCGCTGGCGCACGATGATGGAGCCGCCGGTGACGATCTGGCCCGCGAAAATCTTGACGCCGAGGCGCTGTGCGTTGGAATCGCGGCCATTCCTGGAGCTGCCTAAACCTTTTTTGTGTGCCATCTGTGCTGTTCCTGAGGTCCGCGTGCGGCGGACACAAAATTTGATCGCCGGTTAGGCGGTGTAGCTGTTGCCGTCCACCTGAATTTCGCTGATGCGCACCTGGGTGAAGCCCTGGCGGTGACCCTGGAGCTTTTTGTACTGCTTCTTGCGCTTGAAATGGAAGACCAGGATCTTATCGCCGCGGCCTTCGGCAACCACGGTGCCGAGCACTTTGGCCGACTGCGGCTTCACCAGCGAGCCGGAGTCTCCGGAAAAGGCCAGAACGTCGGCGAACTCGACTGAGCCATTCTCGGCAGCCGAGACGGACTCGACCCTGACCACATCGCCGGGAGCGACCCGGTACTGCTTACCACCAGTGCGAATGACGGCGTACATAAACCCTCCGGCGCGCAAAACGCTGAAACCGGCAAACCGGCGGCGCGCTGCAGTAAACTGTGCTGGGCAGATACCTTGCGTCTCTCCAGCCTGCCAACCGCCAGAGAAGCCCCGGGGACACACGGGACGGGCAGAATCGCCAAACCAATTTAGTTTATCGGGAACGGCGGTGGTGGTCAACCAGCGCGCCTGCGGCGCCGGAGCCGCAGGGGAGATGCTGAGCGCCGCCGCACAGCTCGATCAGAAGACCAGGCGCCCGGTAAAGAGAAGCCCGTGGTTGTAGGTGTGGAATTGGCTGGTGGCGATCTGCACGCCACCTCCGAGGCAGAGGACCAGGCGGCTGGACTCAACGCTGGGGCGCAGCTTGTGGACCCCCAGCAGACCGGGCGTCATAAAGGCCTGCGACTTACCGTCATTCGGGCCGCCGTGATAGTAGGTCGCGTTGAACTCCAGTTCGGGCCACAAATACTTGCCCAGGTGATACTGTCCCGCCGTATTCCACGCAACCGGGCGTCCAAGTTTGGGGGTTTCGCCGGTGGGCAGCGTGGCGCTGAGTGTGGTTTGCACATCGAAGCGTCCGAAGCCTTTGCCCACGCCCAGTCCGGGGCCGACCGTCGCGACGGGAGTGCCATTCTTGTAGCTGCCCGTCGGGATGGTGCTGGAGACGAAGGCGCTGACCACGTAATTTCCGTGCTGGCTATTGCCGCTGAGAATCCGGTACTTACCGAGGAACGACGTATCGCCGGCGCCATCGATCGTCTTCGGACTACTGTGTGTGATAAACGGTGGCAGGTTGAAGTCGAACTCGGTCCTGGCCCAGGGAATCAGGTTCAGTCCCTTGCTGCTGTCGTAGTTCCACGTGGTGACGTGGGTGGGGCTGATCTGCCGGCTGAAGTCCGTGCGGTACACCTGAATGAGCCCGACATAGGTTGTTGCGAGAGGCGGAGGCCATGGGGGCTGTTTGGACTGCGTGGCGGCGGTGCGAGCTTCCCACTTATTGAAGAAGTTACTCTGGGCCGGAGCAGCAACGGCAGCGGCCAGAAGAAGGAACCAGGTAGCGGAGGCTTTGAGCATGGGTTTCGCAAGCATGCCGGGACGGTGCCGGCGGAGTCAACCAACTAAAGATGGATTTTTGTCTCCTCCTGGCGAGGCGCATACGTGGCGGGCCATGCCTCCGTCGGAAGATTGAGGGCGAGATCAAACTCCGACAGGACGACAGCGGAGTTGTGGATGCGATAGAGTGAGCAGCGTTCTGCACGCGGGAAGAGAAATGCCTGCCGGCGAGTCTCTACAATAGAACAACATCGCGACGCGAGCGGCAGGAGATCTTGCAAAAGAAATACTCCGGAACTGAAGCAGAGACGAGACGCGCCATGCAGGCGAGGGTTCGGCAGCGGCTGAGTGCGGCGCTGGCTTTGGCCGTGCTGCTGACCGTGGGTTGCCACTCCGATCTGCCCTCGGCGCGGTCGCCGCAATACACGCAGTTCATCCGGGCATTTTATGTGGGGCTGGCGGCGCTGCAGGTAGGCAACGATGCGCTCGCCGACGTGTCGCTTGGCGAGGCGGCGAAGCTGGCTCCGGGAGAGCCGGCGGCATGGGCAGACTGGGGCATTCTGGCGCTGCGGCAACGCAACTACGACCTGGCGCAGCAGCGGCTGGATCGCGCAGAGACTTTGGCGCAGGACAATGCGCGCATCAAATATATGCTCGGCCTGCTGGAGAGCGACCGCGGGAATTCCGCCGCAGCTATCGGCTATTTTCGCCGGGCGCTGGCGCTCGAACCGCGCAATGCGCGCATGCAATACTCCCTGGCGCAGGAGATCGAGCGGCAGGACGCGGCGGACAGCGCAGCTGAGTTCGAGCAGATCATGCAACAGATTCTGGCGGAGCAGCCCACGAACCTGGCAGCTCTGCTGGAGTTGAGCCGGATCGCAGCCAAACGCGGCGATGCGGCGACCCTGCATGAGGCGATGGCCCGGATCGCGGAGCAGTCGGCGAACTGGCCCGCGGATGCAAAGCAGCGGCTGGCGGATTTGCAGGCGGCTGCGGCGAGCGGACCTCCGCAGATGGCAGCCACGCGAAGCATCTTTCTCAAGAACGTGCTGATGCAGCTTCCGGCATTTCGCCAGGAGGTGGCGGCGATCCATGCGGCGCCGGGCGAAGAGGCGGAGCCGTTTGTAACTTTCCTGGCCATGGCTGTGCCGTGGCGGCAGCCGTCCGCGCCGGACATGGCCATGAAGTTCGTGCCTGAGATGCTGGCGAATCCACAGAATCAGACGTGGGACTGGATCGGCGCGGTGTGGCTCGGCGATTCGCATGCGCCGGTGGTGATGACAGCGAATGCGAAGACCGTGCAGCTGGCAGGTGGCCCGTCGTTTGCCTTTCCCGGGGGAGCGAAGGCGATTGCTCCGGGTCCGGAATCTGTGCTGCCGGTGGACTTCAATTACGACTTTAAGACGGATTTGGTGCTGGCCGGCGCCGGCGGGGTGCGCTTCCTGCGCCAGGACTCGCCGCAAAAATTCACCGATGTGACGGCGGAGACGAAGCTGCCGCAGTCAATCCTGCACGGCGACTGGACGGGCGCGTGGGGCGTCGACATCGAGGCGGATGGCGACCTCGACATCGTTCTGGGTGCGGAGAGCGGGCTGCCCACGGTGCTGCGCAACAACGGCGACGGGACGTTTACGCCGATCCATCCATTTGCCGGCGTCTCGGGAGTCCGACAGTTTGTGTGGGCGGATCTCGACGGCGACGGCAATCCCGATGCTTCACTGATCGATGCCGCGGGGCATCTGCACGTGTTCCACAACGAGCGCGCGGGCGTGTTTCGTGAGATTGCGCAGCCGGTTGGCGGCGGAGCGGTGAAGGCCATTGCAGCGGCAGACACACGTCACAGCGGCAGGCTCGATTTGCTGGCGGTGCTGACGGATGGATCGATTGCACGCATGGTGGACGATCACGGCGCATGGTCGACGACTGTGCTGGCGCGGGTTCCCTATCCTGCCCGGGCTCTCAACGGACCGGTTCGACTGGGGATGGCGGACCTGGACAATAACGGCGGGGTCGATTTCATTCTGGAACAGGCCGGAACAACGCATCCGGAGGTGGGCACGCTGATCTGGCTGGAGAAACCGAACGGCTCGTACGTCCCGATGGAGCATCCCGCAGAGCCGGAGCAGGTGTTTGCGGCGGCGGATGTGGATGATACGGGGCGCCTGGATTTGCTGGGCCTCGACGCGAACGGACATCCCGTGAAAGCCGTCAATCAGGGAACGAAGAACTACCACTGGCAGACGATTCGCACGCGCGCAGTGCAGGCGACCGGGGACCAGCGCATCAATTCGTTCGGGGTCGGCGGCGTGGTGGAGATTCGCTCGGGGCTGCTGCTGCAGGCGCAGGCGATCACCGGGCCGGAAGAGCACTTCGGCCTCGGTACGTGGACGGAGACGGATGTGGCGCGGATCCTGTGGCCTAATGGGACGGTCAACGCGGAGTTCCAGCTGCACGCCGACCAGGAAGTGCTGGCGCAGCAGCGGCTGAAGGGATCGTGTCCGTTTCTCTTTACGTGGGACGGCAAGGAATTCAAGTTTGTGAAGGACACGGTGCCGTGGGGATCGGCGATCGGGCTGCGCATCAACGCGCTGGGGCCGGCGCGCATCGCGGCGACGCAGGAGTGGTACAAGATTCCGCGCAACGATCTTGTGGCGCGCGACAGCGCGTACGATCTGCGCATCACCGGCGAGCTGTGGGAGACGTATTACTACGACTGGCTGGAGATGATGACGGTGGATCATCCGGCGGGGACCGAGGTGTTCACCGATGAACGTTTTGTAGTGCCGCCGGTGAAGCTCGCCATTACCGCGACCGATGAGCCGCATGCGATTGCACGCGCCGTGGACGACCGCGGCAACGACGTGACAGGGATTCTGCGATCGCTCGACGGGAAGTATCTCGACACGTTTGGGCGCGGGCAGTACCAGGGCATTACGCGCGATCACTATGTGGAGATCGACCTGGGCGACGATGTGCCGGCGACAGGGCCGCTGTACCTGATTGCGCGCGGGTGGCTGCACCCGTCGGACTCGTCGATCAATGTGGCGCTGAGCCAGGGGCATCACGAGCAGCCACAGCCGCTGAGCCTCGAAGTACCCGACGGCCGCGGCGGATGGGTCACGGTGCGGCCGAATCTGGGATTCCCCGCGGGCCGCAACAAAATTTGCCTGATCGATCTGACCGGGATCTTCCGGCCAGGAACGCCGCGCAAGGTGCGGCTGCGGACGAACCTCGAAATCTACTGGGATCAGATCCAGTGGGCGCGGGGGCTGCCGGAGACGCCACTGAAGATCACCCGCATTGCGCCGTCGCTGGCCGATTTGCACTATCGCGGATATTCCGTCATTCATCAGCCCAATGCGTCATCGCCTGAGATTCCGGACTACAACCAAATTGCGTCGACTACGCAGATCTGGCGGGATCTCGAAGGCTACTACACGCGCTACGGCGACGTGCGCGAGCTGCTCAGGAAGGTGGACGATCGGTACGTGATTATGAATGCGGGGGACGAACTCGCGCTCGAGTTCCCAGCTCCTGCTCCGCCGCCTGCGGGATGGGTGCGCGATTTCGTGATCGCCGGCGATGGATGGATCAAGGACGGCGACTACAACTCGACGGATTCGGCCACAGTGTTGCCGCTGCCATATCACGCGCGGACGGAGTACGACACGCCACCTGCGCCGCTCGAGGACGAATGGGTTTATCGGCATCATCCGGATGACTGGCTGACGTGGCAGACGCGCTACGTGACGCCGGATCCGTTTCGCAATGCTCTGAACGATGAGAATGGCGCGAGCCAGGGGGCGATGCAGCGATGAAGCGTGGCCCTGTGGCTCACATCGTTCTTTGGGTGTTCTTCCTTGGCATGCTGGCAATGCCCGCGATCATGCGGCGGCTCTCATCGCAGCGGAGAACCGCGCAGGCCGGCGAACTGAGCTGCCAGTCGGCACTGGCGCGTTACGGTTTCTGCTTCCAGGAAGTGTCGCAGCAGGCAGGTATTCATTTTGTCCATGAGGCGCCGGTGCTCGATCCGAAACTGGCCGGCATTATGCCGGAAGTGGCATCGATGGGGGCGTCGGTGTCCATTGTGGACTACAACCGGGATGGGTGGCCGGATATTTATGTGACGAACAGCCGCACCGGCAGCATGAACCACCTTTATCGTAACAACCACGATGGCACATTCACGGACGTGGCCCCTGAGATGGGCATCGCCGATGTAAACAAGCCGGGGACAGGCGTTTCCATGGGCGCGGTGTGGGGCGACTACGACAACGACGGCTATGAAGATCTGTTTCTGATCAAGTGGGGCAAGCCGATGCTGTTTCACAACGATCATGGCCAGGGATTTACCGATGTAACCGCGCAGGCGGGGCTGCCGGCATGGATCAACGCCAATACGGCGACGTGGCTCGACTACGACGACGATGGCAAGCTCGATCTTTTTGTTGGCGGCTACTATCCGGAAGACGTGAACCTGTGGCATCTGAAGAACACGCGCATGATGCCGGACAGTTTCGAGTATGCCGATAACGGCGGGCGCAAATATCTGTTCCACAATCTGGGCAACGGCCACTTCGAGGAAGTGAGCGAGAAGGCTGGTATCAAGAGTCGGCGCTGGGCGTTGGCCTGCGCGGCCGCGGACCTAGAGGGAACGGGCTATCCCGATCTGTTTGTGGCTAACGATTACGGCGTGTCGGAGTTGTATCTGAACGATCACGGCCACTTCCACGAGGCGGGACAGGAAACCGGAGTTGGCTTTGCGCCGAAGAGCGGGATGAACGCGGCCTTCGGTGACATTTTCGATCAGGGGAAGTATTCGATCTACGTTTCGAATATTTCCGAAGAAGGCGTGCTGATTCAGGGAAACAATTTGTGGGTTCCGCAGGACGGCAAGACGCTGCACTACGACAACCTGGCCCGGGACCTTGGCGTGGAACTGGGTGGCTGGAGCTTCGGGGCGCAGTTCGGCGACCTGAACAACGACGGCAACCTGGACCTGTTTTTGGAGAACGGGTACATTTCGGCCTCGAAGACGCGCAGCTACTGGTACGACTTTTCGAAGGTGGCGGGCGGCAACAGTTCGATCATCAGCGATGCGTCGCACTGGCCGGCATTCGACGGACGCAGTCTGTCGGGCTATCAGCAGAAGAAGGTGTGGATCAACGATGGCGCGGGCAAATTCATCGACGTGGCACAGGCGGTTGGGGTAACGGATCGATACGACGGGCGAGCCATCGCACTGGCCGACCTGTGGAACACCGGCGCGCTCGATGCGGTCGTGGCGAACCAGGGCGGGCCGCTGCTGATCTATAAGAACGTAGTGGCGCCGGAGAATGACTGGATCGAGTTTTTGCTGGAAGGAACAAAAAGCAATCGCAGTGCCATCGGCGCGCAGGTTACGCTGTATTGGGACGGCAAGGAGCAGGTGCAGGCGGTGATGGGAGCCAGCGGATTTGCGTCGGAAAACGCGCGACGGCTGCACTTCGGGCTGGGCAAAAATCCAGAGATCGAGAAGGCGGTGATTCGATGGCCGTCGGGTATCGTGCAGAGGCTCGAGAATCTCACGCCCAACCAACTCGTCCGCGTGAAGGAGCCATCATGAATTTGCCGGCGATTACCGCTCCGCCAGCCGGCGCGCCGCCGAGGCCGGTTTTGTGGAAGCGCGTGCTGGACAGCCGCTTCATGCCGCCGGTGTTCATCACGCTGATTCTGCTTGCCGGCAACCTGTCGTTCGGGATCCTGGAGAGCTATCAGAAGACGCTGCTGGCAATTGTCACCGCGATTGTGGCAGAAATGGCGCTGGGCAGGATTTTCCTGGGGAAGTGGCCGCATCCCTCCAGTGCTTACATCACCGGCATCAGCGTGGGGATTCTGCTGCGTTCACCGGCGTTCTGGCCCTTTGCGCTGTGCGCGGCGCTTTCCATCACGTCGAAATACGCTGTGCGCCTGCGCGGCCGCCATCTCTTCAATCCGTCGAACTTCGGCATCTGCGCCCTGCTGTTTCTGGCGTCGGAGTCGGTGGCGGGGCTGAGCATTCAATGGGGCAACAACTTTGCTGCGCTCATTGTCATCTGGATCCTGGGCTCGCTGATTCTTTGGCGGGCGAAGCGCTTCCAGATCACCGCGACCTACGTGGTGTCATTTTTTCTTCTGGCGCTGCTGCGCGCGCATATCACCGGCGATCCGTGGCAGTCGGAAGTCGCGCCGATTACCGGGCCGATGTATCAGCTGTTTATGTTCTTTATGATTACCGACCCGAAGACGACGCTGAAGTCCAGAAAAGGGCAGTGCGCTGTGGCGGTCGCCGTGGCTGTGGTGGAGTTTCTGATGCGTCTGGATCAGAGTGTGTATGCTCCGTTGTACGCGCTGTTTGTGGTGGGACCGCCGGCGCTGCTGATCGAAATGTGGATCGACGCACGGCGTAAGCGCCGGTTGGCCCCGGTCCCGCAGCTTCGTCCGGAGATGGCCCAATAGAGATGCCGGTCCGCCGCTCGAATTCATCCTGGATCCGCTTTTCAAGACACTGGCTGGCTGTGGCGGCCTTGCTTGCGCTGGAGATTGCCGGGTGCAAATCCAATTCCGCCGCTCCGAAAACAGAGACTGCCACACCGGCGGCGCACTCCGCGGCGACCGAGCCGTCCGCACAACCGGGCATTTCCAGCGCCCCGACAGCCGTGGCTTCTGCAGCCCCGCGGCCTTCGGGACCCATTACCTTCACCGACGTTACCGCGCAGGCCGGCATTCACTTCCGGCATAACAACGGCGGGTTCGGCAAAAAGTATCTGCCGGAGACGATGGGCTCGGGCGTGTGCGTAATCGATTACGACAACGACGGATGGCCGGACATTCTGTTTGTGAACGGGACCGACTGGCCGGGGCATAAGACGCGCCGCACTACCCCCGCGCTTTACCACAACAACCACGACGGCACATTCACCGATGTGACAAAGCAGGCGGGCCTGGATGTGGAAATGTACGGAATGGGCTGCGCTGTCGGCGACTATGACAACGATGGCTACGACGACATCTACATTACGGCTATCGGCGGCAGCCACCTGTTTCATAACCAGGGCAACGGGCGATTTGCCGATGTGACAGCAAAGGCAGGCGTGGCAGATTCCGGCTTCCCCGCCAGTGCAGTGTGGTTCGACTACGACCACGACGGCAGGCTGGATTTGTTTGTCGCGCACTACGTGGAGTGGTCGGCTGCGACCGATCAGTTCTGTACGCTCGACGGAACGCACAAGTCCTACTGCACGCCCGAGCGCTACAAAGGAGAAAGTGCGCGGCTCTATCGCAATCTGGGCAACGGGCGGTTCGAGGACGTGACGAAGAAGGCCGGTCTCTACGATCCGACAAGCAAGTCGCTGGGGGTTGCGCTCGTCGATCTGGATCAGGATGGCTGGCTCAGTTTGTTCGTGACGAACGATACGCAGCCGAACAAGCTGTGGAAGAACAATCGCAACGGGACCTTTACGGAGATAGGCTTTGCGGCGGGCGTGGCATACAACGACGCGGGCAAAGCGCGCGCCGGTATGGGCACTGACGCGGCGGACTACGACGGTTCAGGCCGGCAAAGCCTGGCGATCGGCAATTTCACGAACGAGAGCCTGTCGCTGTATCAAAACCAGGGCGGCGGACTGTTTCTCGATCAGGCGATTCCGTCGGGTCTGGCCGAGCCCTCGGCGCGCGTGCTCACGTTCGGCGTGTTTTTCTTCGATTACGACCTCGACGGTTTGCCCGACATCTTCGCTGCCAACGGCCATGTGGCCGACGACATCAGCGTACTGCAGCCCAGTCTGCATTATGCGGAGCCGCCGCTGCTGTTTCGTAACCGAGGCGGCGGCAAATTCGAGAATATGTCGGACCGAGTGGGCCCGGCGATGCGCGAGGCAATGGTGGCGCGCGGAGCGACGTATCTGGATTACGACAACGACGGCGATCTGGACATCGTGGTGAATGTCAACAACGGTCCGGCGCGGCTGCTGCGCAACGACAATGGGAATCAGAACGATATGCTGCGCATGAAGCTGGTGGGGACGAAGTCGAATCGGGACGCGATTGGCGCGCGGGTGACGGTGACGACGGCGAGCGGCGCGAAGATGGTGCAATGGGTGAAGACTGGCTCCAGCTACTTGTCGCAAAGCGAGTTTCCGCTGACGTTCGGCCTCGGCAAGCCCGCACCGGGAAAGACGGCAGATGTCGAGATTGCCTGGCCGAGTGGGCGGAAGGAATCGCTGGGGCGGGTGGCGGCGAACCAGTTCATCACGGTGGATGAAGGCAAAGGCATCGTCAGCGCGAGGCCGATCGATTTTTCGCCGAACTTCGAGCGCTGACGGCGGCAAGAGCTCAGGGTTTCGCCGGTTTCGAGATCGGTGTCAGCGACTCGGCCAGCGGCTCACCCCAGATGTAATGGGCGAACCAGTTTTCGTTTTCTTCCATCACGGCGCGCTGCTGTTTCGGCTTGTTGATGGGGTGCCCGAAGCCATCGTAGAGGACCATCTTCACCGGCACGCCATGGTCTTCGAGGGCCTGGCGGAGTTCGAAAGAGTCGGGCACCGGGACGCGGTGGTCGGCGCTGCCCTGCTGGATCAGCGTGGGTGTTTGCGCGTGCGCGATGTAGGTGATGGGTGAGGTCTTCGCGTAAATCGCGGGGTCCTCCCATGGCGTTGCGTGCAGATACTGGCGAGTGAAGGGCGTAATGTCGGTGTTGACGTAGTAGGTCATCCAGTCGGAGATACCGGCGCCAACCGACACCGCTTTGAAGCGATCGCTTGATGTGGAGATGAAGGCCGATATATAGCCGCCCTCGCTCCAGCCCATCGCGCCTACTCGGTCCTTGTCCACGAACCCCTTCGCGATGAGGGAATCGACGCCGGAAATCACGTCGGCATAATCGCCGACACCGAGGTTGCGGACGTTCAGCGAGCGGAATTTTTCGCCGTAGCCGGCCGATCCGCGATAGTTCGGACGCAGCACCAGCGCTCCGCGCGCCACAAAGCGCTCGATGGGATAGTAACGATCCGGATTGATCACGGGCATGTCGATGCCGGTGGGCCCGCCGTGAATCACAACCAGCAGCGGATACTTCTTCGCCGGGTCGAAGTTCGCGGGTTTGTACAAAACGCCTTCGATCTCCGTCCCGTCGGAGGACTTCCAGCGATCTACCTCGCGTTTGGCGGTATCGAATGCAGCCAGCTGTTCTCCCGCGTGGGTTAGTTGTGTGGGCGTTCCGGAAGGAAAATCGGCAGCATAGATCTCCGTGAATTCATTCGGTCCGGCTCCGCGGTACGCCGCGTGCCGGAAGTCCCGGGAGAAGGAGAACTGCGTCGCGACCTCCGAACCCGGCATCGCCAGCTGCCGAACTGCTCCGCTTTGCGGGTCGAGCAGGAACAATGAGGCCTTCATCTTCTGGAGCGCCGAAAAGCAGATCCCCGCGGGACCCCAGCGGAGCAGGCTCGCGTCCTCGTCGAATCCACCTGTGAGCACGCGCGGCGTGCCGCCTTCGCTGGAGACCACGGCAATCCTGCGATTGGTATAAAAGAAATATTTGCTGCCGTCGGAGGTTTCGTAGGCAATTTGTTTTCCGTCCGGTGACCACTCAGGATGATTATCCGGGCCGGGCGTGGCGACGATTTTCTTCACCACCCCATCGGCAACAGTCACGGTGTAAATGTCGCTCGAGAACCCGGAGATGAGGTCGGGATCGCGCTGCGCGCTGAAGGCGATCATTGTGCCGTCTGGCGAGAAGCGAAAGTCACCTACGCTGAAAGCATCGCCGGAAGTAAGCAGCTTCGGCTCCTGCGGCGGCGTGACGCGGCCGGCCGCATCCACCTTCGGCAGCGCGATGAGCCAGAGATGCACCATGCGATAGTCTGCGCGAATGACCTGATAGTCGCCGAAGGTGTCCTTGCGGTCTTTCATTGCTTTGGTCTCCGGTGCGACGGCGGCAATGGCAATCCGCGCGGAGTCCGGCGCCCAGTCAAATCCTTCGACACCGTCGTCCATCTTTGTGAGCTGCTGCGCCTCGCCGCCGCCGGCGGGCATCACGTAGAGCTGTTGCTTGCCGGCGGGCGAACCGTTCAGAATGCCCGGCCGGTCCGAAAGGAAGGCAATCCAGCGGCCGTCCGGCGACCATGCGGCATCCGACGAGGACTTCGCCTGCGCGGTCAGCAGATGACTCTCGTGGGTCACGATATCGGCAATCCACAGATCGGTATCGAACTCGTCGGCGTCCCAGTTTGTGCGCGACTGCTCGTAGATGACACGCGTGCCATCGGGGGATATTTGCGGAGACGAGACGGTATGCATTTCCAGCGACTGATCGATGGTCGGGGTTCGCGCGCTGAAGGTGGTCTGGGCGTGGGTAAGGGCGAAAACGAGCAGAGGAGTCACCAGCAGGGACGACTTGGCCAGCTTCACGGGCGTTCTCCTGAAAAAGGGTGCCCGCAGTATACCTGCAACGCGAACCGCCACTGTTATGGATTGGCGTGACTGGTGCGTGCGAAGCAAGCTATGCCCAGATGAGGCGCATACTCGCGGTGCGAGATGGGGCGCAGGGTCAGCGCGGGATTCAGAAAGTGGCACCGCCGGAATTCGGCTGATTGCTGATCACTTCTTTTCCGCCGCTGCGGCCGATGACGTAGACCTGTCCGGGCAAAGAGGGCACGGTATCCTGCGCGGTCCAAAGCCACACGCGGCCGGGGCCGGACCAGAGGGTGGCTACGTCGGCGGCATCGACGAAGAGGGAAGCATCTGCGGAGGCGGCCCTGCGGTTGGCGCTGTTGCCGTTCAGGATAAGCACCTGCCGCTCGAGATAGAAGACAAAAGACGATGCGCTTTCAAAGGGGCCGTTCACGACAATCACGTCGGAGGGGTGGACTTCAGGATTGATCGCCTCGGCGAGAATCTGGGACGAGAGCACCGGGGAAAACGTGTTCAGCGCCAGGTGGGCGGCAATGAGAATGGCAATCGTCATGCCCGCGAGGAAGAAGTTGGCCATGCGGGCGTTATCGCGCAGGCGATACCAAAGGCCACCGGAGACGCCGGCGAGCAGCGCCGCCAGGACGATGGCCAGCGGAATTTTGAACAACCCCATCGCGTTGCGTGACAGGTCAAAGAGGTAAGCGAAGAAGACGGGGCGGCGGCCGGGGTGGGGACGCAGCAGCGTCGCAATATCCACGCCGGGCGCGGGCGGCGGCGCGGTGAACAGGAAGTATGCGACGCATGCGGCTGCGGCCATACCGATGCAGAAGAGGATCCACGCGGTGATGCGTCCCTGGTGGTGCGGGAGACCTTCATCTTCGGCGAGCCAGCCGCCGGCGAGCAGCGCCATGGGAGGCAGGGCGGTCAGGAGGTTGAACTCAAGGCGCGCCGCAAAGCCGAACCACACAAGGACGACCGCGATCCAAATGAGGCAAAGCAGGCGCGCCCGGCCACGACATTCGGGGTTGGGCGACGCGCCGATGAGCAAAGCGCGGATGGAGAAGGCGCACCACGGCAAGATGCCGACGAGCAGCAGGGCCCAGAAAACGAGCAACGGGACGCGGCCGCCGGTCATGGTGGGCATCAGGCTTTCGAGGCGGGCGTGGCCAGAGGCGATTTTCGAAGCGATGTGCCAGGGCAGCCACAGGGCCAGGAAGATGAGGATGGCGGCCCAGGGATACCAGCGCAGCACGTGGCGCAGATTGCGCGTCCAGAGCAGATAGATGCATGCGACGGCGAGCGGAAAGACCAAACCCGCCAGTCCTTCAGTGAGCACGCCAAGCGCGCAGCAGGCACCGAAGCCGAGCGCAGTGCCCAGGCGGTGCTTTTCCTGGTTCAGGGAGCGGAAGAAAAAATTGAGGGCCAGCGTGGTCCAGAGGCAGAGGAAGACATCGCGCAGGAGAAGATGCCCAAAAAGGAAGACTCCGTAGGAGGTGATGAGGGTGAGCGCAGCGTAGAAGGCAGCCGGGGGAGAGCAAAACAGACGGCGACCGAAGGAGAAGATGGCGATAAAGAGAAAGAGCGTCGCCATGACGACCGGCAGGCGGGCGGCCCAGTCGCTGACGCCGAAGATGTGGAAGCTGGCAGCGATGGCCCAGTAGAGCAGCGGAGGATGCTTTGCATAACGGATGCCGTTAGCGCAGGGAGTGACCCAGCGGCCAGCGGTGATCATCTCGCGGGCAATCTCAGCGCTGAGAGCGTCGTCGCCGTCGAGCAGGGGCGGCCTGACCATGGAAAAGGAGGCGTAGAGCAGCACCCAGATCCCGAGCAGCGGAAAGACGAAACGCTTGGCCGTGCGCAGGCTGGTCATGATTGCCGATTATAGAGAAGCGCGGGGGAGGGTGGGAGCGAGCGGTCTTGCGGCTGGATGGCCTGTGTGGCCCGGCGGAGCGAGTCGAGGTACATGGCGGCGACTTCGCTTTCCTCAGGGCCGATCGAGGCGCGGAGGGCCTCGCACCGCTGCCAGTCGCAGGATTCGAGAGCGCGGACGAGATCGAGAGCGGGGCTGAGCGGGCATGGCTCGCCCATGAGAGCTGCGTT
Source organism: Acidobacteriaceae bacterium (assembly GCA_030041435.1). GTDB lineage: Bacteria > Acidobacteriota > Terriglobia > Terriglobales > Acidobacteriaceae > Palsa-343. The sequence goes on along the minus strand of JASHNW010000062.1, from coordinate 47,849 downwards.
CATATCGCAACCGAGGGGGAGAGTTTTCAGGATGCGGGCCATCGGGGTCTCGAGGAGCGCATCCAGCAGCGAGAGCATGCCCAGCAGGTACATCTGCTGCGGAGTCTGGCCGATGGAGGGCGCCAGCAGCTCGCAGAAGCGGGCGCGCGCAAGGGCCATGGAAACCAGGGTTGGCGGGCGATGGCCGGAGAGCAGCCCAGCCAGCGCGACTGTCACCATTCTGCGCACCGCATCGTCTCCCACCATGAGGAGCGCTTCACGCACACTGCTGATGACCCCGGCGTGCCCCTGCAGGGCGGAGTTGGCAAGGCGGAGCACGCGATAGCAGAGGCTGGCGTCGGACATGACCAGCGATTCCACTTCCCGCAGGTTGGACGGAACATCGTGAAGCGCAGCGAGCAGGCGCAGGTAGACGAGGCGATTTTGCGGCATGGTATGGGACGACACCAGCACGGGGCGAGAGAAGAAATAGCCCTGGAAGAGCACGCATCCTTCGGATCGAGCGATGCGTTTTTCTTCTTCGGATTCAATTTTTTCGGCGATACGCAGGGCCCAGCTGCCGTTCAGCATCTTGTCGATGTCGCGCCGGATGGCGGGTGACGATGCGCGGAAATCGATCTTGACGAAATCGGCAAGTTCGACGAACGGGGCGCGCGCGGGATCGGGAAAAAAATCATCGAGGGCGAAGCGATAGCCCTGCTTTTTAAGATCCTGGCAGGTCCTGAGCAGAGCCGGATCGGGGGCAATGTTTTCGAGGATTTCAATCACCGTGTTCGCCGGAGGCAAGATGCCGACCAGTCCCTCCATGAGCGCGGCGCGCGTGTAGTTAACAAAGGTGAAGGTTCCATCGGGATCCGGCATCAGCATCAGCCAGTGGTCGACCACGTCTTTGGTGGCCACCTCGGGATCGCCGGTGAAGCTGTCCGTGGCGCCGGCGCGGAAGAGAAGCTCGTATCCGTAGAGGCGGCACTTTTCATCCACAATCGGCTGGCGGCCGAGATAGCGGGCGGGGGTTGCCGTTCGGGGAACCATGCTGTCCTGTTCCGCGACAGATGCGCGGTCTGCCCTGGAGGTCATAACCAGCTCCGGGAGATTGAATGTAATGCTCGTCCAGGCGCAACGCGGTGGTTTTGACGGGTCACCCTGTTTCATCGGCACAGGCGGAAGGCGGCATCAGTCGGCGTTGCCGTTATAGCCGTAAAAAAACTCGAGGCGCTGTGCATTTTTCCAGCCGGATCGGGGCTCCGTGGCGCCTGAACGCATACCGGCGGCGCGGCTCCGGTACACTGACAACGTCTCGATGTCCACAGCCCGAAGCCGGCACCGCCTCCGCAAATTTCGATTCGAGCGCCCGCAGAAGATCGCGGCGGCGCTGCTGCTGATGCTGTTCGGGCAGTGCCTTTGGGTCAGCGCGGCACGGCCTCTTTCCGAAACCGACTATCAGTTCGCGCGGTGCGGGCGCGAAATGTGGGAACATCCGTCGCCGCTGACCGGGTATTTCACCACTTGCGGAAATATTCACGACGGCACTCTGGCCTGGCGCGCCGCCGGTCTGCCGCTCACACTGGAACGCATCCTGGCAGGCCAGAAGTCGACCACGTCCACCTGGGAGATGCGGCACGAAGTGGGTGCCATCAAGCTGCTGCTGCGCCTGCCGTTCATGCTGGCGGCGCTGGCGCTGGGCGCGTGCCTGTGGTGGGTGACGCGGCGGCTGTTTGGTAACGAAGGCGGGTACATTTCCCTTGCGCTGTACTGCTTCATGCCTGCCGTGGTGCGTTCCGCGACGTATCCCAACAACGAGATCCTCGCGGCCTTCGGAATCTTTTCTGTCATTTACATGGCTATTGGCGTTTCGCACGCACTGCAGGGCCCGCGCGAAAAATGGCGGCCGCGCATCGCGCTGCTGACTCTGGCGCTCGGCTTTACCGCGGCAGCGCACATTGCCGCCTTTGTGCTGGCGCTGCTTTTCGTGGTGGCCTTCATAGCGTGGGTTGCGGAGGGCCGCCGTGCCTATATTCCCACGCTGCTGATCGTTTGGGTGCTGGGCGCATTTTTTCTGCTGTTTGCGTCCTATGCGTTTCACCCGGACGCCTTCAGCTATGTCTTCCGCAGCGCGGCGGGGCGGATATGGGTTTCGTTCGATGGGGCGCGGTGGTTTTTCTCCGATCCCGCCAACTCTGCGTTCAGCGTGGCGCTGGCCGGTTCTGTGGCGCTGTACGGGGCCTCACGCCGCTCGCGCTATTTTGGCAACACGGCGCCGCTGCTGGTGGGCGCGCTGCTGATGCTGCTGGCGACAACGGGTGTTCCTTCGGAGCCGTGGTTGTGGGCTTTGCCGTTTCTCATCGCTTTTGTGGGCGGAGTGTTTGCCGATGCGCTGGAAACCAGGGGCCGTCGATCCTTTCTTTGGACGACGGGCGTGGTCCTGGTTGCGCAGGCAGGGTTATGCCTGGCGAGTTTGCCGGGGATTACGTCGTAGCGGCCCTCAGCCGGCGGCGGCGGGCGATTCCTGCCCGGCGGCCTGGGCCGATTCGTTGCGCGACTCGCGCACCAGTTCGCCGATCGCGTACTTCAGATTATCGACGCCGAGGCCGGTGACGGCGGAAATGGCGTAGAAGGGCAACTTGCGGCGCTTCGTCATCGTCTCGAGCTTTTTCAGCTTTGCGGGGTTGGCGATGTCGGCTTTGGATGCGACCACGATCATCGGCTTCTCCGCGAGGCCGTGGCCGAAACTTTTCAGTTCGCTCAGAATCACGCGAAAGTCCGCCGCCGGGTCGGGGCGTCCGCTCCCGTCGGACACGTCGACGAGATGTACCAGGAGGCGCGTTCGCTCAATGTGACGGAGGAACTGGACGCCCAGGCCGGCGCCGAGGTGCGCGCCTTCGATGAGTCCGGGAATGTCCGCCACCACGTAGCTCTCTTCGTAAGGCGCCTCGCCGATGGTGACCACGCCAAGCTGCGGCTCCAGTGTGGTAAACGGGTAGTCGGCAATTTTAGGCCGCGCCGCGGAGATGCGGGAGATAAGTGTCGACTTGCCGACGTTGGGATAGCCGACGAGTCCGACGTCGGCCAGCACGCGCAGCTCGAGCCTGTAGGCGCGCTCTTCCCCGGAGCGGCCGAGCTCATGCTCGCGCGGAGCCTGGTGGGTGGAAGTGGCGAAGTGCTGGTTGCCGCGTCCGCCGCGTCCGCCGCGAGCGATGACGAGGCGCTCATCGGGGCGCGTGAAGTCGTGGATCAGCTCGCCGGAGTCTGCGTCGAACAACATCGCACCGAGGGGGACTTTCAGCACAACGTCCTTGCCGTCGCGGCCTGTGCAATTCGAACCCATGCCATGCTCGCCACGCTCGGCTTTGTGCTCGGGATTGAAGCGGAAGTAGATGAGGGTGTTGTGGCGCTGGCTGGCTTCCATCACCACGTTACCTCCGTGTCCGCCATCTCCGCCGGAGGGTCCGCCGCGCGGGACGAATTTTTCGCGGCGGAAAGCCATGCATCCGTTACCGCCGTCACCGGCTTTCACGCGTATTTTGGCTTCATCGATAAACATTCGCTCCCCTTAGTGTAGCGGTTTGACTAGGCTGGACTCACCTTCCAGATTTCATCCTCCGGACTGGCCCTGTTGGCAGTCTGCCTTTGCGAGGGAGACGTGCGGCTCCGTTGGGTTGCGAATGCGGCATGGCTGGCGCTTTTTTTGGCAGCCGGCGGCATTCCGTGCGGGGCGCAGTCCGACACCGGCGGCTCGGTTGGCGGACGCGTATTGGGGCCTGACGGCCGCGCCATCGGCGGCGCATTGGTGCGCATGGAAGACCCGGCGACCGGCGAGCACACAGACATCGTCTCCGATGTGGAGGGAACCTTCCAGTTTGCGGACGTCATACCCGGCACCTACCTTCTGCGCGTTTACGTGCGAGGGCTGTCGGACTGGGAGGCCGACAACCTCATCGTGGGCCTGGGAAGGGCGGCACGGATCAATGCGTCGCTGTCGCCCCTCTCGCTGCACAGAACAGTCCTGGTGGACGCGCGAGCGAAGAGTGGCGACGCGCCAGGCGCCGATGTCGATGCGGCGGACATGAATGCATTGCCAAACAACGGCCAGCATTGGTCGAGCCTGGCGGCGCTGTTTAGCGCGTCAGCGCCGGGCGGCGACGGAGCCGTTAGCTTTCGCGGGCTGAGCCCGCTGATGAACAGCATCTCCGTCGACGGAACGGATAACAACCTGGCCTTTCGCGGCCGGGAACGCGGAACAGGCGGCGGGGACAGCGGATTCGCGACAGCGCAGTCGAGCGTAGGCGCGTTTCAGGTGGCTGACAGCGGGTTCTCGGGGGAGTCGTGGCGCGCCGGCGGCGGCTTCAGCACGGTGACGAAAAGCGGTTCGAGCCGCATGCGCGGGCAGGCCACGTTTTACGATCGCGGCGCCATCGGGCAAACTTTCAACGCGTATGACAAAGTGATGCAGGAGGAGCCGGCGGGGACGACCGTGACGGCGGCGGGGCAGCCGGTGCTCTACCTGAACGGCCAGCCCGTCACGTACGTCGACGTTCCGTACCACGCACCCGACCGGCGCCAGCAGTGGGATGTCTCCGCTGGCGGCCCCATCCGCAGGGATCGCGTTTTCTGGTTCTTCGCGTGGCAGCAACACCAACGCAACGATCCCGCAGTCGCACGGGCCGCCGAGCCACAGGTGTTCTTCTTTCCGCCGTCGGCGCCGACTCTGACCACTCTTGAAGCGCGCCTGCAAACCAGCACCAGCCCCATTGCAAAAAACTGCGCAGGAACAGGTGTTCCCGGCGGCGGCTCGACGGCGATGGCCGCGTGCGCGTATTCGACCGTGCTCGACCAGCTCAACGGGATGCTGGGCAGGGTGCCGCGCTCGACGCGGCAGACGATTGTCTTCCCCAGGATCGACTGGCGTCTGAACGCGCGCAGTCAACTCGTCTTCCAGTACAACTCCATGCGCCGCACGGCGTTACACGGAGTGCTGGGAGGCGCTTCGGAGACCGAAGGCATGGGCAGCTTCGGCAACAACTCCACCAGCGACGACACAGCGGTGGCGCGATGGGATGCCTTCGCGACACCGCGCCTGCTCAACAGCGCACGCTGCCAGTACAGCCGCGACCTGCTCGCGCAGACGCCGGCGGCTCCAACGGGCTTGGAAAAGCAGTTCGCCGACAATGCATGGGGGCTGCCCGCGGAAGTCTCCATCGATCGCAGCGCCGGCTTTAGTTTCGGTACGCTGGCGACGGTGAACAAGCGCAAATATCCTGAGGAGACGCGCCAGCAGCTGGTCGACGCGGCGTCGTGGATGCGCGGCCAGCAGATCGTTCGCTTCGGCTACAACTACAACCACGTGACCGACGCGATCGAGGGCATGAATGGCGAGAACGGCGCGTATTCCTATGCAAGCCTGCTGGACTTCATCTCCGACATGCTTGCGCCGGACAGCTGCGACGGGACAACGACGGCGACCGGGCCGTTTCCGTGTTATTCACGCTACCGGCAGGCGCTGGGCTACTCGAACTGGTGGTTCAGGACCGCCGACTATGCCGCGTTTGCGGCGGACGAGTGGAAGCCAGGGCGTGGGCTGACCCTCACGCTGGGGCTGCGCTGGGAATATGAGCGGTTACCGGATACAAATTCCGCGCTGGTGAACGCGGCGATTCCCCAGACGGCAAAATTGCCGCACAATCGGACCAATTTCGGCCCGCGCGCCGCCTTCGCCTGGAATATATTCGGGCGGGACAGCACCGTCCTGCGCGGCGGATTCGGCATCTATTACGGCCGCGTGCCGAATGCGACCGTCTTCAGCGCTCTCACTTCCACTGGCACTGCGCGCTCGCCGCGAACGTACTTCTGGAGGCCGATGGACGCGGGCGCGCCGCCATTCCCGTACGTCTTCGGCAGCAATGAAATACCGTACACCGATCCCACTGCACCCGATCAGGCGTCCACCGCGCCGGAGGCCGTCTATTTCGACCGCCGCTTTCGTCACCCGCAGATCGATCAGGCCGAGATCACTCTGGAACAGTCGCTGGGGCAGCGCGCCGTGCTCACCGTGACCGGCCTCGAAGCCAACGGCCATGACCTCAGCCAGTTCCTCGACACAAACATCGATCCGAATGCGGTGGCGAAGGTGTTCTACGCGGTCAAAGCGCCTGGCAACGATGGGAACGCCGGTCCGCTGGGGAGGGCGGCCACGCTGCGGCCCGGTTCGTCCTTTCCGGTCTACACGCCGCAGAGGTTTTACTATGGGCGGCTCAATCCGGCCTATGGATCGATCACAGACGTCATCAGCGAGAGCAACTCCAGCTATCGCGGCGCGATGGTGCGGCTGATCCGGCGCATGTCGCGCACGCTCACGGTGAATGCGGGCTATACCTGGGCACACGCAATCGACGACAACCAGAACGAGGCCACCTTCGCCGATCGCGATGACGTTTACGACCCGGCCGATCTGCGCCTGGAGCACGGCACATCGAACTACGATGTGCGCGAGCGCGTAGCGGGCGGCGTGGTTCTGCGCGAACCCTGGCGGGTGCGCGGCGCGGCCGGAGCGCTGCTGGGGGACTATTCGCTGGCTGCAGCCGGAGACTGGCATACGGGGCTGCCGTACTCCATGCGCACGCTGGGCGCCGTGCCGACCCCATCCTGCTCCTACCAGGACTGGCTGATTGCCGGCGGCGCAGGCGGGGGCGGGGCGAATTGCCTGCAGGCAGTGCAGCAGCCCGACACGGCGATCGTCGACCCCGAAACCGGAGTGCACATCGCCGGATTGGGAGCGAGCCTCAACGGCTCCGGCGGCGAGGACATGATTCCGCCGATCGGGCGGAATACGTTTCGTTATCCGGCGGAGGCCAATCTCGACTTGCGTTTCTCGAAAAAGATTCGTCTCAGCGATCGTTACTCATTCGAGATTCTGGGCGACGCGTTCAACGCCCTCAATCACCAAAACGTCACGGACATCCAGACCGTCGGCTACCGGACGAGCAACGACACGGCCCACGCGAATATGGCGGTCCTGACCTGGCAAAGCGGAGAGAAGCCTGCAACCACGACCGCGCTGGTGAACGGCACTTCGGTTCCGCAGTACGCTTACGACGCGACTGCGGCCTTCGGCAATCGAACCAACGCTGAAAGCAGCGCCATCAGCCGAGAGCGTGAGATTCAGGCGGGTGTCAAGCTGAATTTTTGATGCAAAACTGAAGTTTTACACCTGCTTTTCCACGGAAAAGCGGAAAATATGTGACCGGCGTCCGCACAAAACCGTGCTGTAATTAATGCGACATTTACTTTGATGTGGAACGCTGGCAGGGTGGGTCCGCGTACGATCTCCCGCCGCGGAATCCACCGGGCTGCAATGAGCCTGTGTTCAAGCTGGAAACCTTTTCGAGGCCAACCATGAAGAAGCTTTTTTGCTCTTATCTTCCGGCGGCGTTTTGCCTGCTGGCGGTAACGCTTTTCACGGCGCAGTTCGCCGGCGCGCAGCAGACACTGGGCAGTCTGAACGGAACGGTCACGGACGCGTCAGGAGCATCCGTTTCCGGGGCCGCCGTGACTGTGGTGAGCGAACAGACCGGCCTGAAGCGGTCGACCACGTCGAAGGGCGATGGTTACTGGGAAATTCTGAACCTGCCCATCGGCAATTACGTCGTCACCGTTTCCGCACCGAATTTCGAGACACAGAACATTCCCGGCATCGCCGTTGAGCAGATGCGTGCGACCACGATCCAGGCTGCGCTCAAGCCCGGCAAGGTAACGCAGTCGGTGACGGTGACGGCGAATCCGCTGCTGAACGCCACCGACACGACCAACGGATACACGCTGGATAAGACGCAGATCATGGAGACGCCGCTGGCGACAGGCAGCTTCACCCAGCTGGCAGTGCTGGCGCCAGGCGTGAGCTCGCAACTGCTGTCGGGGGTGGGCACCGACTCCGGCCTGGGCAATCAGCCCATCTGGGCGAACGGGCAGCGCGACACGAGCAATACGATCACGGTGAACGGCATCAGCGTGACCAACCTGTTCAACGGCAAGACCTCCAGCCAGGATGTTTCGCAGCGGTACCAGTTCAACATCGGCGAAGGGAATACAACCGGGGGGCAAACTCAGGACAACGTTTCCGTGTACGGGTCGAACGGGAACGGGCTGGCCTCGCCGCCGCCGGAGTTTATGCAGGAAATCAACGTGACCACGTCGATGTACGGCGCGGAACAGGGACAGACCAGCGGCGCGCATGTGACGATCAGCACCAGCACCGGAACGAACCAGCTTCACGGGCAGGTTTACGGAGAGTTGGGCAACAACCTACTGAACGCCGATCCGTTCTTCTACAAACAGAATGTCGCGCTGCAGGAGCTTCCCGCGTCTGAGGAGAATCCGCAACTGCACCGATGGGTTGCGGGCGGGACGCTGGGCGGGCCCATCAGGAAGAACAAGCTGTTTTTCTTCCTGGGTTATCAGCACCTGTACGATTCCGACCAGACGGGGGCGCTGGCACAGTTCGAGGTACCGTACGGCCTTACCAATGACCGGAGCACGACGGGTATCGAGACGGCGTGCGCCAGCTATGTTGCTGCTTCGGGCTATGGCAAATGCCCAGCCAACACCAGCTGGGATCCCGCCGCCGTGGCGCTGCTGCAGGCCAAGCTGCCGAATGGAAGCTATTTGATTCCGTCGGCCGACGCCAACGCACAAACGCAGCTGCAAAGCGGGCTGCCGGATGTGAGCACCCAGGGCACCTCCGTCTTCAAGGGAGACTGGGTCACCGGATCGCTGGACTACAACGCCACCGACAGCGACCATCTCTCCGCGAAGTACTTCTACCAGCACACGCCGACGGTCAGTCCCTTTGCCTCCTCCGATACTGTCGGATTCCCGGAGAACGAAGACACAGGGGCGCAGACCGCGTCCCTCACCAATTCCATCATCCTCGGGCCGCGCATCAACTGGGTACAGCAGATCGGCTTCTCGCGGCAGAAGGTATACAGCGGCTTTTCGAGTGCCTACTCTGCCTCCGCGCTGAACTTCAATGCGCCGGGCAATAATCTGCCCGGCATCAATGCCGAGTACTTTGGAGTGGACTCCTACTCTGATTTCAGCACCGCGAAAATCGGCCCCTCGAACGCGGATGGTTTTGTCGACCAGGGGTACTTCGAGAATCGTCTTTCACCTTCATCCACAGCGATCTTTACCTTCGGCAAGCACACCATCAGCGTCGGGTTCGATTACGACTACAACCAGCTGAATATCAGGAACGATGCGGAAAACCATTCGCAGCTGACGACCGAGGGGTTTAACAATTTTCTGAGTGGCAAACTGCACGGAGGGACGGTGTTACAGGGCGGTTCCAACCGTTATTACCGTTCGAATGACGTGGGCTCATTTGTGGCGGACAAATGGCAGGTGTTGCCGAATGTGAGCATCACGGCGGGGCTGCGCTACGACTACACTGGACCGTTCTGGGAGAAGAACGGCGATCTTTTCAACTTCGACCCTTCACTCTATTCGGCCACGGACAGCGCAGTAACCAATACGGGCTTTATTGTGGCCGGGAACAACAAGCAGTACGGGACGCCGGGAGTGAGCGATTCGACGCTGAAGGGCCGGCAGTGGGGCATCGCGCCGCGTGTGGGTGTGGCCTGGGCGCCGAAGAGGTTCAACAGCAAGGTGGTGGTGCGCGCGGGCGCCGGCATGTACTATGACCGCGGCGAATACTTCCAGTATCTTTCGCCGCCGGCCGGCTCGGGCATCAGCGGACCGTTCGGCGTGACGCAGGAGGCCCCGTTCGCCTCCTATACAAGCGCCAATGGAACCCTGAGCCATCCTTTCACGAGCTTCGTCTCGCCGACGACCCCAGCCAGCCTTGCTTCCTATATGCCGACCGTCGACTCCATCGAGGCCACCTGCACCGCCGCCAACGTTTACAACGGCAACGACCTTATCCCCTACAGCTGCAACGACGGCGCGCCCGATGGCCCGCTGGTGATCGGCAACTACGGCATCAACAATGTGCTGCCATACACGGAGAACTGGACGCTGGACATCCAGTTGCAGCCGCGCCGGGATATGTCGATCGACATCGGCTACGTCGGAAATCGCGGCAAGCACGAAGTGATTCCGATTCCCTTCAACGAACCGGGCATCGCCACGCCGTCGCATCCTATTCACGGGCAGACGTACTCGTACGGCGTCCAGGTGCTGAGCAATGACACCGACGCGAACGGGAACCCTTACGCCATGGCCAGCGAGCCGTACGACTCGTACAGCGGCGGCAATGTGGACCTGCGCGTGCCCTACGTGGGGTACGACCCCAACTCCGCCAGCTTCCAGACGGTGGGGATTTCTTCCTACGATGCGCTGCAGGCGCAACTGACGAAGCGGATGTCGCACGACATCCAGCTGGGGATGTCGTATACCTGGGCGCATACCCTGGATGAACAGAGCGACATCGGGCTATTCTTCACCGGCGACAATCCGGACGACCTGAGATCCTCGTATGCCGATGCGGACTACGACCAAACCCACACTCTCACGTTCAACTACATTCTGGACCTGCCGAATGCGGTGAAGAACGAACATAACTGGCTGGGCAAGGTGACAAACAACTGGTCGTTACTGGGCATCACGGTGCTGACCAGCGGCGAGCCGTACAGCATTTACGACTATTCCGGGTCAGTCGGCAGCGAATACTTCGGGGGGAACATCGAGCTGATGAACCCGATTCTTCCCATCCAGCCAGGGCTGTCGCCGAAGTCGGTAAAAACCGGCCACTCCGGTGCTTACACCTATGCAATGCCTAACGGCGACGGCAGTGTGACGCCCGTCTACTATCCAGCGCTTAAGGCCCAGGACTTTTATGTTCCGTTGCTGGCCCCTGGCCAGAACGGCGTGCCACCTTGCGATACGACCACTGCAGGCGGCAATGCCGGACCGGGGGGCGGGCCACTGTGCGACGTGTACGAGACGACGTTTGTCCCGGGGCAGCGCAACATCTTCCGGCAGACGTTCCAGAAGCGCGCCGACATGACGCTGCAGAAGGACGTTCATGTGACGGAGCGCTACAACCTGCGGTATCAGTTCCAGGTATTCAACGTGACGAATACACCGAGCTTCGACGTGCCGACGAACGATATCCAGCTAAGCCCCCTTTACGAGGAAATAGCGAACCCTCCGGGCGGCTATGCTAACGGAACCCAGGCGCAGCCCTATCCCTCAACGACCGTTGCAACTCCTTCAGCACCGAAGGGGACAGCAACCTGCCAGGGCTCGTCGGCAAACTGCGCCTACGAGATGTATAACCTGCCGCAGAACACCAATAACGAGCTGGGGGTGGTGACCCATTCCATCGGAAGCCAGCGGCTGATCGAGATGTCGCTGCATCTGATTTTCTAGATCCATCGCTTCGAATGGAGAGGGGCTCCCGGCATGGGAGCCCTTCGCTTTTGTGCGGCGCAGCGTGGCTCCGGCTTTATCCGTCTGAGTCCACCGGTCCCGGTAGAATATCTGTGTCCCCGGAATGGCATTTACCGAACAATACGACGTGGTGGTGGTCGGCGCGGGCCACGCGGGCTGCGAAGCCGCCATGGCGGCCGCGCGCATGGGCCTGCGCACCGCGCTGTTCACGCTCAACCTCGACCTGATTGCGCAGATGAGCTGCAACCCCGCCATCGGCGGCATTGCCAAGGGCCATCTTGTCCGCGAAGTGGACGCCCTGGGCGGCATTATGGGCGAGGTCGCCGATGCGGTCGGAATCCAGTTCCGCCTGCTTAACACCTCCCGCGGCCCCGCTGTCTGGTCGCCACGCGCGCAGTGCGACAAGCAGCAGTACCGTATGAAAATGCGCGAAGTGCTGGAGTCGCAGTCGAATCTGTTCATCAAGCAGGCCGAGGTGGTGGACCTTGTCCACACCGATCAGCGTTCAGCGCTGAGCGTTCAGAACGGCGCTGGAGAAGGGGCGGAGGCGGCGAAAATCGCAGGCGTCAGGCTGCGCGACGGCCGGGTGATTCTGGCCGGCGCGACGGTCATCACCACGGGGACCTTTCTCAACGGGCTCATCCATTGCGGCGAAGAGCATTATCCGGCGGGCCGCAGCGGCGAGCCGCCCTCCGTGCTGCTGGGCGAAGCGCTGAAGCGCCTGGGCCTGCGCGGCTGCCGTCTGAAAACGGGCACGCCGCCACGTCTCGACGGCCGCACGATCGACTGGGGCAAGTTCGCCGAGCAGCCCGGCGACGCCGATCCTACGCCCTTCAGCTTTCGCACCCGGACGATCCCGCAGCGCCAGGTTTCGTGCCATATCGCCTTCACCACACCGGAGACGCTGCGCATCATCCGCGAAAACGTGCACCGCTCGCCGATGTATTCGGGACAGATTCACGCCATTGGGCCGCGCTACTGCCCTTCCATTGAAGACAAAGTGGTGAAGTTTCCGGACAAGGAGCAGCACCAGTTTTTCCTCGAGCCTGAAGGCCTGAACACGCATGAGGTCTACGTCAACGGCATGTCCACGTCGCTGCCCATGGAAGTGCAGTGGCAGATCGTGCGGTCGATTCCGGGACTCGAAAACGCGGAGATGCTGCGCCCCGGCTATGCCATCGAGTACGACGCCATCGACCCCACGGAACTGGACCGCGCGCTGCGCGTGAAGAAGTTCCCGGGCCTCTACCTGGCCGGGCAGATCAACGGGACGTCGGGGTATGAAGAGGCCGCCTGCCAGGGCATCATGGCCGGCATCAACGCCGCGCTCAGCGTGCGCGGGGCAGAACCATTCACCCTCGACCGCACGGAGGCGTACACCGGCATCCTGATCGACGACCTCATCTCGAAGGGGACGAATGAGCCATATCGGATGTTCACGTCACGCGCAGAGTTCCGGCTGCACCTGCGCATCGATAATGCCGACCGGCGCCTGACGCCGCACGGACGCCGCCTGGGACTTATCGACGATGCTGCCTGGGCAGAATACGAAGCGAAGCAAGTGCGCGCTGTGGCGCTTGAAAAGCTGCTTTCGACGAGCAAAGCCGCGGCCGGGGATTGGCCGGCTGGACAGACCTGGGCGCAGGTTCTGCGCCGGCCGGAAGTGACCATCGAGGCCCTCTGGCCCAACCTGCGCGAGCAGCTGCGCGACCCTATTTTTGTGCCGTGGCTGGCGGAGGGAGAACACGGATACCTTCCCGCGCATACTCGCAACGAGATCAGGACCGTCGAGACGGAAATCAAGTATGCGGGCTATCTCGGCCAGCAGAAGAAGGCTATCGACAAGCTGAAGAAGGCCGAGGAGCGAGGGATTCCCGACTGGTTCGACTACACGCAGGTCAGCGGGCTGTCGCGCGAAATGCAGGAGAAGCTGACGCGCATCCGCCCGTCGACGCTGGGCCAGGCGAGCCGCATCCCCGGAGTTACGCCGGCGGCGCTGAGCCTTGTCAATGTTTACATCGAAATCCAGGGCAAGCGGCAGGCGAGCACAGCATAGGCTCTCGTCTGCCGCTTGCGGCGGCTTGCCTCCGCAACTCGATTAGTAACCTCCGCCCTCGTTTCCGTAAGAGAGATTCCCGAACCGTGTGCAGCGCGACGCCCATGCCAGCTCAATCGATCCGGTCGGGCCGTTGCGCTGCTTGGCGATGATGATTTCCGCCTTGTTGTCGGCGTTGGGGTCGGCGTCGTCTTTGTCGCGGTTGTAGTAGCTCTCGCGGTGGATGAACGCGACCACGTCCGCATCCTGCTCGATGGAGCCCGATTCGCGCAGGTCGCTGAGCATGGGCTTTTTGTCGCCGCCGCGCTGCTCGCTGGCGCGGGAAAGCTGCGAGAGCGCGACGACAGGGATCTCCAGCTCTTTGGCCAGCGCTTTCAGACCGCGCGAAATGGCCGAGACTTCCTGCGTCCGGTTCTCGTAGCGCTTCGCGCCCGGCCCCATGGTTCCCGCCGACATCAGCTGCAGATAGTCGATCACCACCAGATCGAGGCCTCCGGCCGACTGTCGCAGCCGCCGCGCTTTGGCGCGCATCTCGGTCAGCGAAATGCCCGGCGTGTCGTCAACGAACATACGCGCTTCCACCAGCCGCTCCAGCGCATTGGTGAGTTTGTCGCGGTCTTCGCGCAGCAGGAAGCCCTTCTGGATTTTCTGCGAATCGACGAGCGCCTCCGAGGCGAGCATGCGGCGCAGCAGCGACTCCTTCGACATTTCCAGCGAGAAGACGGCGACCACCTTGCCGCCCAGGATGGCCGCATTCTGGGCGATGTTGATGGCCAGCGCGGTCTTGCCCATCGAAGGCCGGGCCGCGATGATGATGAGCTCCGACTTCTGCAGGCCGCTGGTCATGCGGTCGAATTCGTCGAAGTGGGTAGCCAAACCGGTGACCTCGCGGCCTTCTTTATAGAGGTTATCGATGGTCCCGAACGAGCCGGCGACAATCTCATGCACGCTGGAGAAGCCGCGGGTGATCCCCTTCTCGCTGACTTCGAGCAGCAGGCTTTCCGCGTCGTTCAGCACATCGATCGCGCCTTCGCTCTGGTCGGCCGCGCGTGTGATGGCCGTGGAGCAGATGTTGATGAGCTGGCGCAGCAGTGACTTATCCTTGACGATGCGAACGTATTCCTCGATCGAGAGGCGCCGCGGCAATCCTTCGGTCAGCGACGCCAGCCACGCCACGCCGCCCACCGATTCGATCTCCTTCCGGCGCGCCAGCTCTTCGCTGAGGGTGACGATGTCGACGACGTGGCCGGTGTCGATCAGCTCGCCCATGCGCGCGAAGACCCGCTGGTGCGCGGTGAGGGCAAAGTCCTCGGGGCGAATCGTGCTGGAAGCCTCGTTGTACGCGTTGTTGTCGAGCAGAACAGCGCCGAGAATGGTGCGCTCGGCATCCAGCGAGGCGGGGAGTCCGCGCTCAAATTCGATATCGGGGGTGGTTGCCATAACCTCTCACGAGTGTAGGCCGGAAAACCTCTTCGCGTGCCCTGAGAATATCCGGGAATTCCTGTGAAAAAGCCTCCCGAAATTGCACCCACGATGGTTCGCCGCCGCGCGAACGACTATCATGGAAGCAGCCCCTGCGAATGGATGTCCTATGTCGAAGAAGTCATTTCCGATTGGCCTGATTGCACTCCTGTTTTGCGGTCCTGCGGCTCTTCGCGCCCAGCAGGCCGTATCCGTTGCGCCCGGCCAGACCAAACCGCCTGCGGTGCAGGAATTCCAGGGTCTCGAAGACCAGTGGAGCATCGCGGACGTCCACGCCGACCAGTACAAGCTGGAATATCTGCTGTCGCCACTCTATGTCGACATCTCGTCCACCGGAGAGGTGACCACACGCAACCAGCAGATCGCGGAGCTTTTTCAGAAAGGCGGTCCCGAGCTGGTCAGCATGGAGCAGCGCGCGGTAAGCGTCCGCACCTTCGGCGATACGGCTGTGGTGAGCGGCACTTATATCGTTAAGTGGAAGAACAACGGGAAGATTACTGAGGAGCGCGGTATCTTCACGCACGTTTACGCGCGCGACCGCGACCACTGGGCTTGCGTGAACGCGCAGCGGACTGCAGTCGTGGATCTGACGCCGCACAAGCAAAAGACTCAGGAGAAAAGTGACGCGGAGGAGCCTTTCCACATTCCGTTTTTCCATAAGGGAGCAGAGCGCGCGAGTTCGGCACAGGAAACGGCTGTGCCCCCCAACCAGTAATGTCACGGAGTCTCGATCCTGCGTCGCACGCGCTGCTTCGTCCCAACGGCCCGGAGCCAATGACCCACACCCGACCTGTCTGGGCTGAGATCTCGCGCAGCCGCCTGCTTCACAACTACCGCCATCTCCAGCGCCTTGCCGGTCCGGCCGCGGAGCTTCTGGCTGTCGTGAAGGCGGACGCGTACGGGCACGGCCGGACGGGATGTGCGCGCTCTCTGGTGGGGGAAGGCGCGCGCTGGTTCGGCGTGACCAGCGTCGAAGAGGCCACCGCACTGCGCGGAGTCTGCCCGGACGCGAACATTCTCGCGATGTCCGGCCTGTGGATCGGCGAAGGTGAGGCCGTCCTCGATCACCGGGTGACCCCCGTCGTGTGGGACCCGATGCATCTCGAACTGCTTATGGCAGCCGATGTCCGCCGGGGCGCCGGCCCGGGCCAGATCCCCGTGCATCTCGAGATCGACACCGGCATGTCGCGTCAGGGCGTGCAGCTAAAGAACCTGGCATCGCTCCTCGATCGCTTCGGCTCTGCGTCGCCGCTGCGCCTCGAAGCGGTGATGACGCATTTCCACTCGCCGGAACGGGCGGCGCCGACGGCGGAGCAGATGAAGTGCTTTGCCGCCGCCGTGGAGACGATTGCCGGCCGCGGCCTGCGGCCGATTTATCTGAGCGCAGGCAGTTCGGCCGATTTGCTCGATCAAAGCACCGTGGAGCTGGCCGCCCTGGCCGAGAAGCATGGCGCGCGCCGCATGTTTCGCAGCGGGCTTGCACT
The DNA here is from genome assembly GCA_030041435.1 of Acidobacteriaceae bacterium. Taxonomy (GTDB): domain Bacteria; phylum Acidobacteriota; class Terriglobia; order Terriglobales; family Acidobacteriaceae; genus Palsa-343. The sequence goes on along the minus strand of JASHNW010000062.1, from coordinate 31,424 downwards.
GTACGGATATTCGCCGCAGAGCGCCGATCCCGGCAGTCTGGAACCGGTGCTGGCGTGGAAGTCGCGCGTGACATCTTTGCGTGCGATCGATGCGGGGACGACAGCCGGCTACGGCGCAACATTTCAGGCACAGCGGCCGACGCGGCTGGCTTTGCTGCCGGTGGGTTATGCGGATGGCCTCGATCGCGGGCTTTCGAATCGCGGCTGCGTGCTGGTGCGCGGGCAACGCGCGCCCATTGCCGGCCGCATCTCCATGGATCAGACGATGGTGGACGTAACGGACATACCCGGAGTAACGGTGGGCGACGAGGTTGCGCTGATAGGCGAACAGCACGGCGAGCGGATCACTGCAGCCGGCGTGGCGCAGCTTACCGGGACGATCGCCTACGAAGTCCTGTGCGGCATTGCGGCGCGCGTGCCCCGGGTGATGGTGGATTAGCCGAACAATGCTCAGTAACCTCTATCGCCGCTGGATGGTTGGGTGGGAGACCGCGCTCACCACGCGTGACGAGAACCGCGTCGTCCGGCCCATGGAATGGGGCTTCGACTGGCTCAGCGATTTTATCGACGGCGAGGAGCTGCACGCCGCAGTCGAGCGTGCGGGAGACGATCCCATTGCCTGCGAGCAGGTCATGCTCGCCTTGAATGATGCCATCGTCCGCAACCGCGAGACGTTCTTCGGCTACCGGCGGCCCGGCGATTTTCGCCTCGAAACCCGGTCTCCGCTGTTGTTTCCCACCAACGTGCGCCCGGAAACGCTGCGCCGCGATGCAGCGCTGAAGCGCCGCGCCCGCCTAGGAAAGCTGCAGGCGGCACAGTTTCTGCGCTTCACGTCGCCGGTGCGCACACCCTATCCGGAAAACGATCTGGTCAACGCGCGCTGGTATCCGGCTCCTGTGGCGAAGCGGCGCGACAAGCCGCGGCAGGCCATGATCGTAATGCCGCAGTGGAATGCCGACGCATTCAGCCACAACGTTCTCTGCTCGCTGTTTAATCGCTTCGGCATTTCCGCGCTGCGCCTCAGCAAGCCCTTCCACGATGTCCGCCGCCCCGCAGAACTCGAGCGCTCCGACTACGCAGTCAGTTCCAACATCGGCCGCACGATTGCCGCCTGCCGCCAGGCCGTGGTCGATGTGCGCTGCTGCCTCGACTGGCTGGAGGCGCAGGGCTACGAGCAGTTCGGCATCCTCGGGACCAGCCTCGGCTCCTGCTATGCCTTCATCGCTGCCGCGCACGATGCGCGCCTCCGCGTGAATGCATTCAACCACGCATCCATGGCCTTTGGCGACGTGGTGTGGACAGGGCAAAGCACACGTCACGTCCGCACCGCCTTTGAGCAGGCGGGCATGAGCCAGCAGCAGCTTTATCGGCTGTGGAGAGGTATCAGTCCGGTTTCTTACATGCGGCCGTTTGCGGACCACCCGAAACGAGTGCTGGTCATCCACGGCCGCTATGACCTGACCTTCCTCCCCGAGTATTCCGAGCAGGTGCTCGCGGCGTTCTCCGAACATGGCATCGACTTTGTCTCGAAGGTGCTGCCCTGCGGGCATTACACGACCGGCGAAACTCCCTACAAATTTCTCGACGGCTGGTGGCTGGGATCGTTTGTCTACTCGGCGTTTCGTGATCTCGCCCGCAGGCAGCCCCGCGGCTCCGCATCCCATGCAGAGCAGGATGAGCCGGAATTGGTGCAGCGATAATCGGGCGTCCGCGGTCAGTCTTCCAGGTGTACGGTTGCCATCGCCAGGCCCGCGGTATGCGTGAGCGAAAGTGAGACACGGGTCACGCCCAGCTGTCCGGCAATAGCACGCGCGCGCCCGGAGAAATGCAGCGTGGGCCGCTGACCCGGCTGCCGCCGCACCTCCAGTTCCTTCCACGTTACCCCGTGCTGGATGCCCGTGCCCAGGGCCTTTGCGCCGGCTTCCTTGGCGGCAAAGCGGGCGGCAAAACTTTCTGCGGCGGTCGCTCTGGCCCGGCAATATTCGATTTCCTCATCGGTAAACACGCGATGCAGGAAGCGCTCGCCAAAGCGCTCCATGGAGCGCGCGATACGCGGCACTTCGACCAGATCGATTCCGGTGCCAACCAGCATGACGCCACAGTAGCACAGGGGATAACCTTTAGCCCTTCCGGCAACGATTTCCCGCTGATGGTCCGCCCCTCCCGTCCGATGGAAACACTGTGCACGAATTCGCAGAACAGAACCGAACACTCCGGAGCTGGGATCTGAATCTCACCGCCCTGTGCGCAGACGATGCGCCCCGCACGGTGCGATTTCTGACCGGCGCCGTCATGGCCTGCGGTGGATACGTGCTGTCGCGCCGTTTCGATCCCGGCCAGACGGCCGCTATGGAATTCGAGTTTGCGCGCGCCAGTTGCGTCGAAATGTACAGCGTGCTCATTGCCGCCGGTCTTCAGCTCAGCGCTGAATCGCACCGCAGCCTGGCCACGCTCTGCCAATGCACGCGCGAAACGCTGGAGGCGACCGCCGGCGATCCTGTTCGCGTCGACCTGAACATACGCTGTGCGCGCAGCGGTTCTTCGTGCGAGCCAGGCAATTCGAACGATCGTTTCCGCATTGCCTGATCCTGCCGGAGATACGGGGGTGCGCGCGTCCGGGCTTCTCAATCCCGATCGGGATTTTCTGAGCGCGTATACCGGCCGCATCCCGGACATCGCGTTCCATTTTGAATTGCGCTCTCCGGCAGCACGGACACCTGCGATTTGCTGCTAAAATTGTGTTTCGGACGAATCACCTTCAGGTCTGAATCGCGTGGAAACTCGCCGCCAGAGCGTGCATTCCTGCGCGAGTTTCATCAACAGCCCCGGGCGTTCCCAGGCCGGCTTCGGTTCGCGCCCATATTCCCGACACTCTTTAACTGCAGCAGCATCCAACGGGCAGGATTTGACGCGACAGCAGATGAGACTTACGATCCGATGCCACGGCGCGCGCAAGATACGGCAGACGCTCCTGTCAGTTATCTCGCTTGCGGCTCCGTTCATCGGGCCAGCGCTGTGGGCCGACACATCGAATCGCATCCCCAGCCTCTTCGCCCCGGAGTCGACGCCCGCGCACAGCATTTTCGGGCTCTCCATGTTCGTCCTGACGATCACGGGAGGCATCTTCCTGGTTGTCGGCGGCCTGTTGGCCTTCGCGATCGTGCGCTTTCGCGGCCGCGATAACGATTCAAGCGAGCCCCCGCAAATCTACGGCAGCACCCAGGTGGAACTGGCCTGGACCGTCATTCCGATTCTCATCGTCGTGGTTCTCTTCCTGACCACCGCGCGCATCATTTTTGCCATCCAGGACGCGCCGAAACCGAAGGACTCGCTCGATGTCACCGTGGTCGGTCACCAGTTCTGGTGGGAGTTTCGCTATCCGAAGCTCGGCATTGTGACCGCCAACGAACTGCACGTTCCGGTGGGTAGAGCCACCTGGCTGCATCTCCTCTCGGCCGATGTCGATCACAGCTTCTGGGTGCCGCAACTCGCCGGCAAGACCGACCTCATCCCGAATCATCCCAACGATACCTGGATTCAGCCGGATCGCCCAGGCCTCTATGTCGGGCAGTGTGCGCAGTTCTGTGGCGTGGAGCACGCGAAGATGCTGCTGCGCGTTTATGTGGATACTCCGGAGCAGTTTGCGGCGTGGGTGAAGAATCAGCAGCAACCCGGTGTGCAGGATCCGAGCGTTGCAGAAGGACGTCACATATTTGAAACCGAAGCCTGTACCAACTGCCACACTATTACCGGTACGGGGGCCAGGGGAACTTTCGGGCCCGATCTGACCCACCTGATGAGCCGGGATACCCTCGCTGCCGGAGCCACGCTGAACACCCGGCAAAACCTTTACGCCTGGATTGAGAGCCCCGATCACATGAAGCCCGGCGTGCTGATGCCCGCCATGCAGCTGAGCGACGCGCAAATCGACCAGCTGGTGGCTTACCTGAACACACTGCACTAGGACGACATGATGGCAGATCAAACCCTACCAATTGGCGGATCGATCGATGTTACCCTGGCTCGGCCGGAAGCGCGGACGGCGCTGCTGGAGTGGCTGCACGGCTGGGTGGTCACGGTCGATCATAAGCGGCTGGGGATTCTCTACATCGTCTATGGGATCGTGTTCCTTCTGGTTGGCGGCGTGGAGGCTCTCGCTATCCGGCTGCAGCTTGCCTGGCCCGACAATCACTTTCTCTCGCCCGAGCTGTACAACGAGATGTTCACCATGCACGGCACCACGATGGTGTTTCTGGTGGGCATGACGATTGTCTTCGGGTTCGCGAATTATCTGGTCCCGCTGATGATCGGCGCGCGCGACATGGCATTTCCGCGCCTGAATGCTTTCAGCTTCTGGATGACGGCGTTCGGCGGGCTGCTGCTCTACTACAGCTTTATCGGTGGCTTCGGCCTGTACGGCATGGGGGCGGCTCCGGACGTGGGCTGGTGGGCCTACGCTCCGCTGACCGCAAAAGCTTTCTCTCCGGGCCACGCCACTGACTACTGGGCTCTGTCGCTCATTGTGATGGGCTTCGGCACGCTGGGCACGGCCATCAACGTCATAGCCACTACGCTCTCTATGCGCTGCAAAGGCATGACGCTTATGCGCATGCCACTGTTCGTGTGGCTCATGCTGGTGGTCAGCGCGCTGACCCTGGTCACCATCACGCCGCTCACGGCCGCGCAGATCATGCTCACGATCGACCGCTATCTGGGCGGCCATTTCTTCGACACGCAAGCCGGCGGCTCGGCCGTAGTGTGGATGCACTTCTTCTGGATCTTCGGCCACCCGGAGGTCTACGTGCTGGTGCTGCCCGCCTTCGGCATCGCCAGCGAAGTCATCCCTGTTTTCTCGCGCAAGGCGATCTTCGGCTATCCCGCCATGGTTGCGGCATCCGTTGGCATCGCCTTTGTCAGCCTGGGTGTGTGGGCGCACCACATGTTCACCGTGGGCATGACCTCGGTTGGCAACACTTTCTTCGTCCTGTCCACCATGCTGGTGGGCATTCCCACCGGGATCAAGATTTTCAACTGGGTAGCGACCGTGTGGGGCGGCAAAATCCGCTTCAAAACGCCCATGCTCTTCGCCCTGGCGTTTGTCTTCCAGTTCCTCATCGCGGGGCTCACCGGCATCATGCTGTCTGTCGCGCCGTGGGACTGGCAGCTGCACAATTCCTACTTCGTCATCGCGCACTTCCATTACGTGCTGGTCGGCGCCATCGTGTTCAATATTTTCGCGGGTATTTATTACTGGTATCCCAAGGCCACGGGCCGCATGCTGAGCGAGACGCTTGGCAAGTGGCATTTCTGGCTCTTCCTGATCGGCTTTCATATCACCTTCGACACGATGCACTATGTCGGATTCCTGGGCATGCCGCGTTCCATCTACACCTACGAACCGGACCGTGGATGGAACCACCTGAACCTGATCATCTCGCTCGGAGGCCTGATCCAGGGTATTGCCGTGCTTATCTTTGCATGGAACCTGATCCATTCGTATCTGCGCGGCAAACGCGCGGGCAACGATCCGTGGGATGCGTGGACGCTGGAGTGGTCCGCACCCTCGCCGCCGCCCGCGTATAACTTCGCCACCGATCCCGAGGTGCACAGCCGCCGGCCCCTCTGGGATCTCAAGCATCCGGAGGATCCGGACTGGAAGTACGAGTAAATGAGCGCGATCCCTTTCTCCTCAGCCGCGGAACCATGGATCCTGCCTTCGCGGGGGCGCGTGGCCATGCTCTCGCTCATCATCGGCGAGTCGGCAATCTTTACCATCTTTGTCGTCGCCTACCTCTATTACATCGGCAAGAGCCTCAGCGGACCCACGCCGCAGCAGGTGCTGGAGATACCGCTCTTCAACACTGTCTGCCTGCTCTCGAGCAGCATCACCATCTGGCTGGCCGAACGGCAGATCGAACGCGGCAACATGCGCCGGTTTACGGCATGGTGGGCGCTGACCATGGCGCTGGGCTGCATCTTCATTGCCGGGACCGCCGTGGAGTGGCACAAGCTCATTTACCTTGACGGCCTCACCATCCATACGAATCTCTTCGGTACGACGTTTTATTCCCTGGTCGGCCTGCATGCCACGCACGTCGTGGTGGGCCTCTGCATGCTGGGTTTGGTGCTGATCTTTTCCCTTACCGGCCATGTGACCGAGGCGAATTCCGAGCGCATTCAGGTGCTGGCGCTCTACTGGCACTTTGTGGATGGCGTGTGGGTAGTGGTTTTCACGGTGGTGTACATCCTTGGGCGTTGAATCGGTAATCGCTATGACGGAAACGGCTCAGCACAAGACGGAACACGGGCAGGGCGGGACGATCCAGTTGCCGGCGCCGACGCACTGGCCCATCATCCTGGCCTTCGGCTGCACGATGGCCGCGGCAGGCCTGGTGACGAGCGTCTGGGTAAGCGTCTTCGGCGGAGTGCTTATGGTTTCCGGGTGCGTCGGCTGGTTCCGCCAGGTTCTGCCTCACGAAGCGCACGAATCTGTTCCCGTTGTCGATCACGCCGTCACCATTGCCACCTCGCGGCGCCTTGTCGAGCGTCTGCAGATCGGGCCGGAGCAGCGGGCCCTCCTGCCTGTCGAAACCTACCCTGTGCTCAGCGGCATCAAGGGCGGCATTGCCGGCGGCATCGCGATGATCCTGCCCGCGCTGCTCTACGGACTAATCGCGCAGCACAGCATCTGGTACCCGGTCAATCTTCTGGGCGGGGCAGGCGCCACATCGAGCAGCATCACGACGGCCGAAATCGCGACGTTCCACTGGAGCTGGCTGCTCATCGCCATCGTCATCCACTCCATCACCTGCCTGCTGGTAGGGCTGCTGTACGGCGCCATGCTGCCCATGCTGCCAAGGCGCCCCGTGCTGCTCGGCGGCGTAGTCGCGCCGCTTCTCTGGACCGGCCTGTTGCATTCCTCCATGGGCATCATCAATCCGGCGCTGGACGCACGCATCCACTGGGGATGGTTTGTCATCTCGCAGGTCACCTTCGGAGTTGTCGCCGGCCTGGTAGTTGCCCGCGAAGGCCGCATTCGCACCACCGGCCGACTGCCGTTCTTCGCGCGCATGGGCATCGAGGCGCCTGGCCTGATGGAATCGAATCCCGACGCCGGCCCGCCGCTGCCTCGCGGCAAGGAGAATCACCGATGAGGCTCGGCGTGCTGTACGGGATTGTTCTGGGACTGGCGTTGCTGACGGCCGGGTGCAATGCAATGCCCGGGGACCCGCGCAGCGGACCCCCCATTCCGCCCGACCAGGTCACGGACTTTCACATCCTCTACAACAGAAACTGCCAGGCCTGCCACGGAGCCAACGGCCGGAACGGTCCCGCCATCGACCTGGCCAATCCGGAATACGAAGCCCTGATCGACGACACCACGCTGCGCAGGATCGTTGCCAACGGCATGCCGGGCACGGAGATGCCGGCCTGGGCGCAGTCCGCCGGAGGCATGCTCACCGATGCCCAGGTGAACGCGCTGGTTGCCGGCATGCGCCGAGAGTGGGCAAGGCCGAACGCCTTTGCCGGCGGAACACCACCGCCCTACGCGCAGAATCAAACCGGCGACGCGAAGCGCGGCCAGCAGACGTATCAGGCGCGCTGCGCCTCGTGTCATCACACACCCGCCCATCAGCAGGTGACCAGTCCTGTCTACCTTTCGCTGGTCAGCGATCAGATGCTGCGGACCCTAATCATCGCCGGCCGGCCGGACATTCGCCAGCCAGACTGGCGGCACGACACCCCAAACGGAGGCGCAGGGCAACCGCTATCCGCGCAGGATGTAACCGACATTGTTGCGTATCTGCACGCATTGCGGAACCCGGATGAGGTTTCCGCCGCGCCCCTTTCCAATGCTCCGAGGAGATGAACCTGTGAGCCAGAGCGACAGCCCGAACCCGCCCAGCGCCGGCACCGAAATCAAACCGGCCGGCGAACACACCTCCGACCAGGATAATCCGGCAGTCGTCTCCCGACGCTGGCTCCTGCTCAAGGCCGGCATTGCCCTCAACGGTCTGGTGGGAGTGGCTCTCGCCGTCCCCATCTTCCGCTATCTGCTCGGACCGGTTCGCAGGGATTCGTACTACAATTCCTGGGTTTCGCTGGGAGCCGCTGACAATTTTCCGATCGGCGAGACGCGCCTCGTGTCTTACAGGAATCCTTTTACTCGTTCGTGGGACGGCCAAACCGATGACATCGCCTGCTACGTCCGCCGCGAGGGCAGCGCCCAGTTCAGAGTTTTCGCCATCAACTGCGCGCACCTCGGCTGCCCCGTCCGCTGGTTTCCGCAATCGCAGCTTTTCATGTGCCCGTGTCACGGCGGTGTCTACTATGCCGATGGCTCCCGCGCCTCCGGCCCGCCCGAGCGCGGTCTGTTTACCTACACCTACAAAATAGTCGGCGGGGAGCTACAGATTGACGCCGGCCAGATGCCGACCCTCTCGAATACTGCGAAGCTGGTGCAGATTGCCACGCCCGGCAAAGATGGAGACTCCTCATGTCGCGGCTGAAACGGATTTACGACTGGTTCGAGCTGCGCCTGCAGCTCGAAGGCCCCGTCGGGGAGGTCGTGCTGCACAAGGTCCCGCGCGACACCGCCAGCTGGTGGTACGTCTTCGGCAGTGCTGCGTTCACGCTGCTCATGCTGCAGATTGTCACGGGCATCCTGCTGGCGCTGGTCTACGTTCCCTCGGGCGCCCAGGCGTGGAACAGCCTCAACATCCTCAATCATCAGATTCCTCTCGGCTGGTATCTGCGCGCCCTGCACGGCTGGGGATCGGACTTCATGGTTGCCGTGGTCTTCATCCACATGGCCCAGGTCTTCCTCTTCGGCGCGTACAAGTATCCCCGAGAGCTCACCTGGACCGTGGGCGTTTTCCTGTTGCTGGCGACGCTGGGCATGGCCTTCACCGGCCAGGTGCTGCGGTTCGATCAGGATGCCTACTGGGGGCTCGGTATCGGGGTCTTCATCATGAGCCGCGTGCCATGGATCGGCGGCGGGCTGGTGCATCTGCTCCTCGGCGGTCCCGTCATTGCCGGCGCCACCCTGTCTCGCTTCTTCACGCTCCACGTGTTTGTAATCCCTGGCACGCTGCTGCTGCTTGCGCTCGTCCACGTCTGGATGGTGATCAAGCTGGGCATCAACGAGTGGCCCATGCCCGGCCGCCTCGTCCGGCGCTCGACCTACATCGCCGATTACAACAAGCTTGCCCACGAAGACGGTATACCCTTCGTCCCCGGTGCGTTCTGGAAAGACCTGATCTTCTCCGGTGCCGTTGTCGCCGCCGTCGCCGTTTGCGCCGCCGTCTTCGGACCCTACGGGCCCGGGGGGCAACCCGATCCGTCCATCATCCAGACGGTTCCCAAGCCTGACTTCCCTTTCCTGTGGATATACGCGGTGCTCTCCTACCTGCCGCCCTCGATGGAGACGCCCTTCATCCTCGTCGCCCCCATCCTGATGATCGCGGGCCTGCTGGCCGTGCCCTTCGTCGCCGGTGAAGGCGAGAAGAGCTGGCACCGGCGGCCCGTTGCCATCCTGGCGCTTGCCTCTGTAGCCGTGGCGTGGGCAGTTTTCACGAATCTGGCGACCTTCACGCCGTGGAGCCCGCACATGAACGCGTGGAGCGGCGACACGCTGCCCGTCCGCTACCTTGAGGAGGCGACACCTCTCGTGCGGCAGGGGGCGGTCATCTTCCAGGCGAAGCAATGCCGCAACTGCCATTCTGTGGGCGGACACGGCGGCCAGCGCGGGCCGGCTCTCGACGATGTGGCCACGCGCATGACTGTCGATCAGCTGCGCTTCAAAGTCGTCAGCGGCGGAGGCAACATGCCCGCCTACGGCAAGAATCTCTCACCGCCGGAGATCGAGGCCCTCGTCAGCTTCCTCGAAACGCTGCACCCCAAAGGCCAAAGTCCCGCCATCGATGCGGCGCAACAGGCCGTCGAAAACGCGGCCGCTTCTCCGCCTGGCAGCCAGGGCGGCACTCCGTGAGCCGTGTATGAACCCTGACGCTCTCGTCACCACATGGGATATTCCCTGGGCCGTCACCACAGCTCTTATCGTTACTGCACTCATTTATGTTCGTGGATGGCGCCGCATCCGCCGTACGCGGCCTGCGCAGTTCCCGAAATGGCGCCTCGCCGCGTTCCTCGGCGGCCTGCTCGCCATTTTCATCGCTGTCGCCTCACCGCTCGACACCTTCTCAGAAACGCTGCTGTTCATGCACATGGGGCAGCATTTTGTGCTCATGTCCGTCGCGCCACCGCTCATCGTCTTCGGCGCGCCCATCGTTCCCATGCTGCGTGGACTGCCGCGCTGGGTTATCCGCCACCCCCTTCGGCCGCTCTTTGCCTCGCGCTTTTTGCACCACGCCGGAGACTGGCTCACGCGACCTCGCGTCGCGTGGCTTGCCATGAACGTGGCCTATGCAGGCTGGCACATCCCTCGCGCCTATGAGTTCGCCCTTTCGTCGGAAAATGTCCACAACTGCGAGCACGCCTGCTTTTTCTTCACCAGTCTCATGTTCTGGTGGCCGGTCATCGCGCCGTGGCCCTTTCGCCAGAACTATTCCCGCTGGATACTCCTGCCCTACCTGGTCCTTGCTGATTTCGTCAACACCGGTCTCTCTGCGTTTCTGTGCTTCTCCGGCAAGCTGCTCTACCCCAGCTACGGCGCTGTACCGCGTCTTTTTGGCCTCAGTGCACTCAACGACCAGGTCGCTGCCGGAGCCTTCATGTGGGTGATGGGCTCGACGGTTTTTCTTATCCCCGCCATGATCGTCACCCTGCAGCTGCTGTCGCCGCCGCGGCGGCGCCGCTTCGCCGCCCAGCCCGTCCTCACAGCTCACCGCTAATTCAGCAATCTGACAGGAGAACCGCGCGTCTCTCGCGAGCGTTCTCTTTCTGCGGTTGCGCTTTTCTGTCCGCTGCACGCTACCCCTTCGTCGCCAAAAGCAGCGGCGAATGTCCTGGCGAAGGAATCGTCCGCACGTTCACAAATCCAGTTTCCTGCAGCCATTCCCCGATCTCCTCCACAGACCACGTATTCCCGTTCCTGGTGTTTACCAGCATGTTGACGGCGAAGAACAACCCCGTCAGCGGCCCCGTCCGGTCCCGGTTCACCAGAAACTCCGCGATCGCAATTGTTCCGCCGCTGGCCAGTGCGGCAAAGGTCTTCGCCAGCAGGTTGCGGCTCTGCGCCTCGCCTTCGCTGTGCAGAATGTGTCCCAGTGTCGCCAGCTGGTAGCCCGATCCAAAGTCAGCGTCGTGCAGGTCGCCTTCGACGAATGAAAACCGCTCTGCCAGGCCGAATCTGGCCACCGTCTTCCTGGTCACCGGCAGCACCTCCGGCCAGTCCACCGCCGTTACCTGCACGCGTGGCGAGCTCTGCGCCAGCGCGATGCCCCAGACGCCCGACCCGGCTGCCAGATCCAGCACCCGCACGGGCGAGCCCGAGGTGCCGAAATTTCGCTCGTGCGCAAGAAACTGCGCTGCGGGATAGCTCATGGGGAAGATGTCGAGCACAAAGTCGTGAAAGAACTCCCCGCCGCTCTTTTCTTCGTTCACCGCGCTGACCGGATCGCCCGTGGCCACGACTTCGTTGAGATGGAGCCACCGCGGAATCAGGTGTTCGCTGCAATGCCGGATCAGACCACCCTGGAACGAGGGCCTGGTGCTCACCAGGAAGGCTGCGCTCTCCGGCGTAAGCGCGTAGCGGCTCTCAGCATCCTTTGAGAGATATTCGAGCCCGACGAGCGCGTTCATGATCGCCGTCAGCCCGCGTACGGAGGCTCCGGTTACCCGCGCAACTTCATCCACCGTCATCGCGCCCCCATCCAGAACGTCGAAGACGCGATGCCGGATCGCCGCCTCCAGTACCAGCGGTGGAACGTAGCCCCACGCCATTTGCAGAATGCGCTCCGGGGTTACCTGGGCGTGCGTCGCCGTCATCGTCATCAACTCATTCCTCGTCGAAGGGATTTCGCCGCGCTGGGACGCAGCATTTTGAATGCCGCACGAGTGTATCAGCATCGTGCCACAGCCTCCTGAACTCCGGACCGCGTGGACCAGAACCAGCGAACCAGCAGCCCCGCATCTCCTGCTCCGGTAAACTCAGACTGATATGCTTTCCAGCACGAATCCCGGTTCCAGGTCGAAAAAGTGGAGCGGTTCCGAAATCCGCGAAGCCTTCCTGAGATTCTTTGAAACCAAAGGGCACCGCCGCGTCCACTCCTCCTCGCTGGTGCCCGCCAACGATCCCACGCTGCTCTTCACCAACGCGGGTATGAACCAGTTCAAGGATGTCTTCCTCGGCCTCGAGCGCCGCGACTACTCGCGCGCCACGACTTCGCAGAAGTGCGTGCGCGCCGGCGGCAAGCACAACGACCTGGAAAACGTCGGCTTCACGCGCCGCCACCACACGTTCTTCGAGATGCTGGGCAACTTCAGCTTCGGCGACTATTTCAAGGCCGATGCGATTGCGTACGCCTGGGAGCTGGTCACCTCGCACGAGTGGTTCGGCATTCCGAAGGACCGGCTCTACGTCACGATTTTTAAGGGAGAAAACGGCGTCCCGCGCGACGAGGAGGCCTACAACCTGTGGCTCGGCCAGGGCGTGCCCGCTGACCGCATCCACGAGTACGGCATGAAGGACAACTTCTGGCAGATGGGCGACACCGGTCCCTGCGGTCCCTGCTCGGAAATCTTCTACGACATGGGGATTGAAGCCGCCGAGACGCCGGGCGTCGACAAGCCCTTCGGCCAGGACGAGGCCCGCTACGTCGAAATCTGGAACCTCGTCTTCATGCAGTTCGACCGCAACGCCCAGGGCGAGCTGAACCTGCTGCCCAAGCCCTCCATTGACACCGGTATGGGTTTGGAACGCACCGCCGCCGTACTCCAGGGCGTCGTCAGCAACTTCGAGACAGACCTCTTCACCCCCCTCATCGCCCGCGCCGCCGAGCTCACCGGCGTGAAGAACGACCTCGGCAACGCCTCCCTCCGCATCATCGCGGACCACGCCCGCGCCTCGACCTTCCTGATCGGTGACGGCGTGTTGCCCTCCAACGAAGGCCGCGGCTACGTCCTGCGCAAAATCCTCCGTCGTGGCATTCGTCACGGGCGACTGCTGGGCCAGGAGAAGCCCTTTATGTTTCAGATGGCCTACGCCGTTCGCGACGAAATGCAGGGCGCCTACCCTGAGCTGAAGGAGTCCGCAGACCGCGTGGCGAAGGTCGTGGAAGCGGAAGAACGGCAATTCGCGCGGGTGCTGGAAGTCGGTGACAGGCAACTCGGGCAAGCCATAGCGAAGTCATTTGGCCCGACTCATCCGAGTTACTACCGACGGATGAACCTCAAAGATTCTGTAGCTATCCCCGTCGCAGCGGCCATAGCCGAGCTCGTGCGCAACCGGGATGTGTCGACAATTTCCGACCAGGAAATCTGGCAAACCATCGACGCGGCCTCTGACGCGCTCGGACCGGCTCCCAAATGGGTCATCATGGATTCTCTTCGCAAGAGGGTCGCGTCGATCCTGGATGGAAGGGTGGCCTTCCACCTCTACGAAACCTACGGCCTGCCCCTCGACTTCATGATGGATGCGGCCCGCGATGCCGGCATTCACTTCGATCTCGAAGGCTTCGAGCAGGCCCGCGCGGAAGAGCAGGCCCGGGCGCGCGCTTCCTGGAAGGGCGGATCGCAGAAATCCGCCAGCCCCGCCTTCCGCGATCTGCCGAAGACCGAATTCGAAGGCTATCGCCAGCTCCGCGTCGACGGCGCGGAAGTCCTCGCCATCGTGAAAGACGGCCAGGGTGTGCCCGCGGCTGCTGCCGGCGACACCGTCGAAATTGTTCTGGACCGCACCAGCTTTTACGCGGATTCCGGCGGGCAGATCGGCGACACGGGATGGCTCTACTCCGACGATCACAATTCCGTGATTGCCGATGTGAGCGGCTGCACTAAGCCCGTGCAGGGCGTCTTCGCCCATCGCGCCATCCTGCGGCAACCGCTTGCGATCGGCGACAAGGTCGATACCGTCGTCGACGCCAATTTCCGCTCCGCCACGCGGCGCAACCACACGGCCACGCACTTGCTGCACGCCGCGCTGCGCGAGGTGCTCGGCAAACATGTGAAGCAGGCCGGATCGCTGGTCGAGCCCAACCGGCTGCGCTTCGATTTCTCCCACTTCGCCTCCATCGCCGACGAAGAACTGCAGGACATCGAAGACATTATCAACAAACAGACCCTGCGCAACACGCGGGTCGAAACCCTTGAAGATGTGCCTATCGACGTGGCCGTGAACGAATACCACGCCATGGCGCTGTTCGGCGAGAAATACGGCGAGAAGGTCCGCGTGGTTCGCATCGGAGACTTCTCCACGGAGCTGTGCGGGGGCACGCACACAGGCGCCACCGGCGAAATTGGCGTGGTCAAGCTGCTCGGCGAGGGCAGCGTGTCGTCCGGGGTGAGAAGAGTCGAAGCGGTTACCGGCCTGGGCGCGCTCAGCGAATTCCGCCGCGACTATCAGGTCGCCCAGCTTGCCGCGCAAGTTGCCCCCAGCGCCGAGCTTACCCCTGCCGAAGCGCTGCGCCAGCGCATCGCCGCCCAGGAAGACGAGCTGAAGAAGCTGCGCCGCGAGCTCGACGAAGCCCGCATGAAGTCAGCCGCCTCGCGTGTCTCCGGCGCGGCCGATCAGGCCATCGATGTCTCCGGCATCAAGGTCCTCGCGCAGCGCGTCGATAACCTCGATCGCGGCCAGATGCGCACGCTTGTGGACAATCTTCGCAACAAGCTGGGGTCCGGCGTAGTCGTGCTCGGCGGCGCGCAGGACGAAGGCAAAGTCGCCCTCATCGTCGGCGTTACGAAGGACCTGACCGGCAAAGTGCAGGCAGGCAAAATTGTTGGGCAAATCGCGAAGCTGGTCGGCGGTTCCGGCGGGGGACGCCCCGACATGGCCGAGGCCGGCGGCAAAGACGCCTCGCAGATCGATGCTGCCCTCCGCTCTGCGCCGCAGGTGGTCCAGGGGCTGCTATCGTAGTTCTGCTGTCGATCGCAGGCCACGTAGCATCCCCAAATCTCTCGCAAGGAAATCACCGATGACCCTCGCTCGCCGCGTTGCTCCCGCCGCACTGCTCGGCCTTGCATTCGCCGCCTTTCCCGCGCTCGCGCAAACCGCGCCCATGACGCCGGACATCCCCGCGCACGTCGAGCAGCCGCAGACGTTCTTCAATTACACGAAGCGCGTGGTCATGATTCCCATGCGCGACGGCGTCAAGCTCTACACCGTTATCCTGATTCCGAAAGACGCAAAGAACCTGCCCATGGTCCTGACGCGCACGCCCTACGACGCGGCGGGCCGCGCCGAGCGCGAACTGTCGCCGTACCTGCGCGACACGCTGCCGGAGGGCGATGACGTCTTTGCGAACGGAAATTACATCCGGGTCTGGCAGGATGTGCGCGGCAAGTACGGCTCCGAGGGCGACTACGTCATGACGCCCATGCCCACCGGCCCGCTCAATCCCCACGGTCCCAACGACACCACCGACGCATGGGACACCATCGACTGGCTCGTGAAAAACGTTCCCGAGTCGAACGGCAGGGTGGGCATGATCGGTTCCTCCTATGAGGGTTTCACCGTTGTCATGGCGCTTCTCGATCCGCACCCCGCGCTCAGGGTTGCCGCGCCGGAAAGCCCCATGGTCGATGGCTGGATGGGCGACGACTGGTTCCACTACGGCGCCTATCGCAACATCAATCTCGACTACATCACCGAACAGACCAGCGTGCGCGGCAGCGGCCCAGCTATTCCTCGCCTCAATTACGACGACTACACGAACCTGCTGGCGGGATCGACGGGCGACTTCGCCCGCGCCAACGGGCTCGAGCAGTTTCCGTTCTGGCGCAAGATCGAGGAGAACCCCGCCTACGACGCCTTCTGGCAAGGCCAGGCGCTCGACAAGCTGATCGCGAAGGTCCCGCTCAAAGTGCCGGTCATGTGGGAACAGGGCCTGTGGGACCAGGAGGACATGTGGGGCGCCATCCACTGCTATGAGGCCGTGGAGCCGAAAGACACGCACAACGACATGAATTATCTCGTCATGGGTCCGTGGCGCCACAGTCAGGTGAATGGCGAGGGCTGGAGTCTTGGCCCATTGCGTTGGAACGGCAATACCACGCTGCAGTGGCGCCGCGATGTGCTGCTCCCCTTCTTCAACCAGTACCTCATCGATGGCGCGCCCAAAGCCGACACGCCGCCCGTCATGATCTACAACACGGGCGAGAATCGCTGGGACCGCCTGACGCACTGGCCGCTGAGCTGCGAGCAGGGTTGCGACCATGCCTCGAAACCTCTTTATCTCGAAGCCGGCAGCAAGCTGTCCTTCGATGCGCCGGCATCGGATGCACCCGAGTACGATCAGTACGAATCGGACCCAGCCAATCCCGTGCCTTTCACCCCGCGGCCGTTCTATGAGGCCGATCATGAGGCCTGGACCACCTGGCTCGTCCACGATCAGCGCTTCGTCGATGGCCGCCCCGATGTCCTCACCTGGCAGACCGAACCCCTTACCGCGCCGGTTCGCGTCAGTGGAGCGCCCATCGTCCACCTTTACGCCTCCACCAGCGGCACAGACAGCGACTGGGTCGTGAAGCTCATTGACGTCTATCCCGGCACCATGCCCGACGACCCCACCATGGGCGGATACGAACTGCCCATCTCGCTCGATATCTTCCGCGGGCGCTATCGCACCAGCTTCGCGCACCCCGAGGCCATCGCGCCCAACCAGCCGCTGCTCTATCAATTCGGCCTGCCCACTGTGAACCACGTGTTCCTGCCCGGCCATCGCATCATGGTGCAGGTGCAGTCCACACTTTTCCCGCTCTATGACCGCAACCCCCAGACCTTCGTGCCCAACATTTTCGACGCGAAGCCCGGCGATTACCGGAAAGCGACCGAGCGCGTGTGGCACACGCCGTCCACGGCCAGCTTTGTCGATTTGCCGGTTGTGCCCATGCAGTAGAATCGGCGCGGGTGACCGTCCATGGCTTATATCCTCGCGCTCGATCAAGGCACGACCAGTTCGCGCGCTATTCTGCTCGACCGCCAGGGTCAGATCGCGGGCGTGGCGCAACATGAGTTTCCGCAGCTCTTCCCTGCTCCCGGCTGGGTCGAGCACGACCCGCTCGATATTCTGACCTCGCAGCTCTCGGCCGCCGTCGAAGTTCTCGGCAAGGCCGGCGTCGGTCCCGGCGACGTGGTTGCGCTTGGCATCACGAACCAGCGCGAGACCACGATTGTGTGGGATCGAGAAACCGGCAAGCCGGTGTGTCACGGGATCGTCTGGCAGGATCGCCGCACCGCGCCGATGTGTGCGCGCCTGCGCGAGGAAGATGTGGAAGACGCTGTCCGCCAAAAGACGGGGCTCCTGCTCGATCCCTATTTTTCCGCCACAAAAATCGCCTGGATTCTCGACAACGTCGAAGGCGCCCGCCGCCGCGCCGAACAGGGCCGGCTCGCCTTCGGCACTGTCGACTCGTGGCTCATCTGGAACCTGACAAATCACCAGCGTCACGTCACCGACCGCACGAACGCGTCGAGAACCCTTCTCTACAACATCGTCGAAGACTGCTGGGACGACGAGTTGCTGCGCATCTTCGGCATTCCGCGAAGCATGATGCCCGATGTCGTTTGGTCGAGCGAAATTATCGGCCGTGTCACCGCGCCGCTCGGGCCGGCGGGAGTCGAAATCGCGGGCATCGCCGGCGACCAGCAATCCGCGCTGTTCGGACAGCTCTGCGTCGCACCCGGCGACGCGAAATGCACCTACGGCACCGGCTGTTTTCTGCTGCAGAACATCGGCGATCGATTTCGCTTGTCGGAGCAGCGCCTCGTCACCACGCTCGCCTGCAGCCCGGCAAAGAAGCTCGAATATGCCCTGGAGGGCAGCATCTTCATCGGCGGAGCGGTGGTGCAATGGCTGCGCGACAACATGCGCTTCTTTGCGTCCGCCCCGGACGTGGAAGCCATCGCTGCCTCTGTGCCCAATTCCGACGGCGTTGTCTTCGTGCCTGCCTTCACCGGCCTTGGCGCGCCGTACTGGGATCCACACGCCGCGGGCCTGATCATAGGGATACGCCGCGGCACGGAGATCGGCCACATCGCGCGCGCGGCCATCGAAAGCATCGCGTTCCAGGTAGCTGACGTGCTCCAAGCCATGGACGCCGACACCGGCATCCCCTGCCGGGAGCTGCGCGTCGACGGCGGCGCTGCCGCCAACAACCTGCTCATGCAGTTCCAGGCGGATTTGCTCGGCATCCCGGTGCACCGTCCAGCCGTGCTGGAATCAACTGCCCAGGGCGCGGCCTACCTGGCCGGCCTGGCAAGCGGATTCTGGTCCAGCGTGGACGAGATTGCGCAGACCCGCGCCGATGCCGTCTTTGACCCGCATTCAGACTCTTCCGGCGTCGACCGATCTTATGCCCGCTGGCGCAACGCTGTCGATCGCGCCAAAGGCTGGAACGCCTGAGAGAATGCCCGCCGGCGGCGGCGCTCCCGCCCGGTAATTTGCGCTGTGATCGATGTCACCAGCCAACTTTCGCCAGGCGGCCTATCATAGGTGCGTTGGCAGCCCCAGTGGCCGGGCGCCCCTTGCCCGGGCGTGCTTCATCTCCAAATTGCGGCAAAGGAGCAACATCGCCATGTGTCTGGCAATTCCTGGCAAGGTAGTCGAAACCTTCAGCAATGAGGGCATGCACATGGCCCGGGTACAGTTCGGTGGTGTGACGCGCGAGGCCTGCCTCAATTACGTGCCGGAAACGCGCGTAGGCGACTACGTCCTCGTCCACGTGGGCTTCGCCATCAGCCGCGTTGACGAGGAGGAAGCCCGGCGCACCTTCGAAGCTCTCGCCGAACTCGATCAGCTCTCGGAACTCGATGCTCCAGTCGTGGAAGACGGCCGCGGAGGTGCTTTATGAAATATCTGGACGAATATCGCGATGGCGATATCGCTGCCAAACTGGTGGAGCGCATCCGCCGCGTGCAGACGAAACCCTGGGTCATCATGGAAGTCTGCGGAGGCCAGACTCACTCCATCGTGAAGAACGGAATTGACCACCTGCTGCCCGGTGGCGTCGAGCTCGTCCACGGCCCCGGCTGCCCAGTCTGCGTCACACCGCTCGAAATGATCGACAAAGCGCATGCCATTGCGCGTCGATCCGACGTTATTTTCTGCTCGTTCGGCGACATGCTGCGCGTGCCTGGCTCAGACGGCGATCTGTTCAGCATCAAGTCGCGGGGCGGCGACGTGCGCGTGGTCTATTCACCGCTCGACTGCCTCAAAATCGCACGCGCCAATCCCGACAAACAGGTGGTCTTCTTCGCCATTGGCTTCGAAACCACGGCTCCCGCCAACGCCATGCTCGCGTGGCAGGCTCGTCAGAGCAAGGTTGACAATGTGTCGCTGCTGGTCTCGCACGTGCTCGTTCCTCCGGCAATCGAAGCCATTCTCAGCTCGCCTGAAAATCGCGTCCAGGGCTTTTTGGGTCCCGGCCACGTCTGCGCCGTCGTCGGCTACACCGAGTACGAACCGCTCGCCGCGCGCTTTCATGTGCCCATCGTCGTAACAGGGTTTGAGCCGCTCGACATCCTCGAGGGGGTCCTCATGGTCATCGAGCAGCTCGAGTCAGGCCGCGCTGAAGTCGAGAACCAGTATTCGCGGGTCCTGGCCCGCGGCGGCAATCGCCCCGCGCAGGAGCTCATCGCCAGGGTTTTTGAGGTGAGCGACCGCAAGTGGCGCGGTGTTGGCACCATTCCCGGCAGCGGATTCCAGCTCCGCGACGAGTTTCGCGAGTTTGACGCCGAGCACCGCTTCAGCGTCGAAGCCATCGACACCAGGGAGCCGGCCGTCTGCATCTCCGGGCAAATTCTGCAGGGCATCAAAAAGCCGCACGACTGCCCGGCGTTCGGAACGGAGTGCACTCCGCAGCATCCCCTTGGCGCGACGATGGTTTCCGCCGAAGGCGCATGCGCCGCCTACTACGCCTACGGCCGTCATCTGAAAGATGCCGACCTCATCACCATCGGAGACGGCCGCCGATGAGCACCGGCAAGCTCGAAGACCGCGAACAGACGTCGGCTGCACTCGGCCCCTTCGGCGCATGCCCACTGCCCATCTTCGACCACCCGCAGATCGTGCTCGGCCACGGCAGCGGCGGTAAGCTCTCTGCCGAACTCATCGAGAAAGTCTTCGTCAGCAGGTTTCGCAATCCCACGCTCGAGAAGATGGACGACCAGGCGGTCCTTGAAATCGCAGGTTCGCGCCTCGCCTTCACCACAGACTCTTTCGTCGTGACCCCCATCTTCTTTCCCGGCGGAGACATCGGCACGCTCGCCATCAACGGCACCGTCAACGACCTCGCTGTCGGCGGAGCAAAGCCACTTTATCTCGCCGCTGCCTTCATCCTGGAGGAAGGACTGGCGGCGGCCGACCTCGCCCGCATTGCCGACTCCATGGCCTTCGCCGCACAAAATGCGGGCGTCCAGCTCGTCACAGGTGACACGAAAGTCGTCAATCGCGGCAAGGGCGACAAGATCTTCATCACCACCACCGGCATCGGCCTCATCGATCGCGCCACACAGCTCTCCGCCGATCGTGCCCGTCCCGGAGACAAAATTCTGCTCAGCGGAACCATCGGGGATCATGGCATCACGATCCTGTCGCAGCGCGAGAATCTCGAGTTCGAAAGCGCACTTGCAAGCGACTGCGCTGCGCTCCACGACCTTATCCGCGCGATGCTCGACGAGGCCGAAGCCGCCGGCAACCTGCAGGGAGTCCGCGTCATGCGCGATCCAACGCGCGGAGGCGTGGCTACCGTCCTCAACGAAATCGCCGTCCGCTCCAATGCCGGCATGGTCCTGCGCGAAAGCGTGCTCCCCGTGCGCGATGCCGTCCGCGGCGCCTGCGAAATGCTCGGCCTCGATCCGCTCTACGTGGCCAACGAAGGCAAACTGGTTGCAATCGTCGCACCGCAGATCGCCGATCGCGTTCTCGCCGCCATGCAGCGCCACCCCCTCGGCGCGGACAGCTGCATCATCGGCGAAGTCGTCGAGCAGCCGCGCGGCATGGTGCTCATGAAGACTTCCGTCGGCGGCACGCGCGTTGTCGACGTTCTCTTCGGGGAGCAGCTCCCGCGTATCTGCTGAACGGGGACCCGGCCCATGCATGAACTCTCCATCGCGCTCAGCATGATCGAGCAGATCGAAGAACAGTCGGCGAAGCATCCCGGAACTGTTCGCTCTGTGCAGGTAAAGGTCGGGGTCCTCTCCGGGGTCGATGCCGAAGCGCTGCGCTTTGCCTGGGAGCTGGCTCGGGAGGGCACCGATCTCGCCGCCACTCTGCTGGAAATCGAGTCGGTCCCGCTGCTCGTGCGTTGCCCCGCCTGCGGCAACACCCACACGCCCGATATCCAGTCGATCCTTTGCCCGCGCTGCATCACCCCGGAGCAGGATATTCTTGCGGGTAGGGAACTGATGCTTGTTTCCCTGGAGATCGATTCGTGACGCGCCTCGTCGAAGTCCGCTCCCGTATCCTGAAAGAGAACGATGTGCTGGCTCGCGGACTGCGCGACCGCTTTCAACAGGCCGGTGTCTGCGTCATCAGCTTCGTCTCCAGCCCCGGCTCAGGCAAAACTACCTTTCTTGAAAAGCTGATGTTCCGCCTCAGCCCGCGTCATCGCATCGCCGCCCTGGTCGGCGATCTTGCCACGGAGAACGACGCTGCCCGCCTCTCCCGCGCCTGCACGCAAGTTCGGCAAATCACCACCGGAACCATTTGCCACCTGGACGCGAAGATGATCGACAAAGCCCTCGAAGGCTGGCGCCTCGAAGATCTCGATTTTCTTTTTATTGAGAACGTTGGCAACCTCGTCTGTCCCTCAGGCTACGACCTTGGCGAGCAGGTGCGCGTGGTTCTCCTCTCGGCAACGGAAGGGGAAGACAAGCCGCTCAAATACCCGACCATCTTCAACACCGCCGACGTCGCCCTCATCACCAAGATCGACCTCGCTGCCGCTGCCGAATTCGACCGCGAAGCCGCGCATCGCAGCATCCTCAGCGTGCGCCCCGGTATGAAGGTGCTGGAAGTCTCCGCGAAAACGGGCGAAGGCATGGACGAAACCGAAGCCCTCTTCGAGTCGCTCCTCGCCCCCGCCTGATCTGCTCGCTACTGCGGCGGCTGGCTCTCTGAAGTGAATGTCGACATCGGCAGCCCCGCCGCGTTGTACAGGTTGACTGGCACCACTCCCATCCAGCCGTATCGCACGTAGGTCGGATTTGGCAGTGCCGTTGACCATACCAGCACCGTGTCGCCCTCGATCTTTGCCTGCGCGGCTACGAATTTGTGATCCGGGCCGGCGACCTCAAATGCCGTAATCGCCGTCCCGCGCGCCGTTAGCCCCTGCGCGTTGTCGAGCCACACCCGAATCGCCGGTGTGCCGTCTGGTTGCAGTTCCGGCGTTGCCTGGCGAAAAAGGGGCGAGGCATAGGCCACATCCTCGCCATACACCATGTGCCTTGCCGCCAACGCCAGCCTGTGGCCTACCGTCTGCTTGTCCGGCGGATGCACATTGTCGGCCTCGCCCACATCCAGCGTCACCGCCATCGCCGTGTTCTCGAGCGCCAGCGTCCGCCGCTGCGCATCGCGCACCATGCCCCAGTCCTCGCCTGGCGAGTTGAAGCTCGAGATCTGCACGAAGAAGAAGGGCAGCGGTCCCTGAGCGAAGTGCATCCTCCAGTCGAGGATCAGCGCCGAGAACAGGGATTCGTAATAACGTGCGCGATCACGCGCCGAATTCGTTTCCCCCTGATACCAAAGAAACCCGCGAATCGACAGCGGGGTCAGCGGCGCGATCATCCCGTTGTACAGGCCCGCCGGCATCCACGAATCCGGGTCGGGATGCCACGGAAACTGCGGCCGCGGTTTGCCCGACGCCAGCGCCGCCACGGTCGCTGCCTTCTCCGCTGCAATCCGCGCATTCACATCGCCCAGTTCGTCGCCAAAGTGCGCGCGGGCTGCAAACGCCGGCAGCAAATCCGGATTCGTGCCCAGGGTATCCATCGAAACCCAGGAGTCCGCCGGCGTTCCACCCCAGGTGGAATCGATCAGACCAACCGGAATATTTTCTTTCGCCGCAATTTCGCGCCCAAAAAAGTACGCGACTGCCGAGAATCTCCTTGCCGTTTCCGGCGTGCATAACGTCCACGTGTCCGGCTCGTCGTCTACCGGAAAATCGGAGCTGCTGCGCTCCACGAGCAGCAGCCGCAGCCTGGGATTCGTTGCTGCCGCGATCTCCTGAGCGGCATTCTTAATCACCGCGCTGCCCGGAAATCCATCCAGAGGAATCTCCATATTCGACTGCCCGGAAGCGATCCACACATCGCCGACCAGCAGGTCCGCAACCGTCACATCCGGGCCATCGCCCACCACCGTCAGCGAGTACGGGCCGCCCGCTGTTTCCGGTTTGAGCCACGCGCTCCACTCGCCGAGGTCATCGGTCACGGCAGCCACGGTCTGCTCGTGGAAGTGGATCGTCAGATGCGACGCCGGTGTCGCCCATCCCCAAATATGGATAGGCCGGTTGCGCTGGAGTACTGCGTGGTCGCTCAGCACATGCGGCAGACGCACCTCCGCGCGCATCACGCCGGGAACAAGGAGACAACACAGCGACAGTACAGCGATCCGAATGGAGGGCATTCCTGAACCTCGATCGTCTTGATTTGCGCGCTCCACACGGAGGAAAAGTCGCGCGCATCGAGTCTACAGGCTGAGCTGGGATGGAGGCGGAAGGTCACCGCCGCATCAACCGCACGGCCCGTCAGGATTAGCGGCCGCTCAGGCTTCCATCGAACGCCGCACCTCACGGCGCTCGGCAGTCGCCCGTTCGACGCCCTGCGTCGGGAGGTACAGCAGGCGCATCACCTCGGCGTGAAAGCGTTCGCCAATGGCATGGGATGCGGGATCCACCACGTCTTCCGCTTCGTCTTCGGCAACAAACGCCTTCAGATACAGCGCGTCGAGCAAAGGCGCGGAGCAATCGATTGAGGCGAATCGGTTTTTCTCCTCGCCGTACAGCGTCAACGCCAGATTCGCTGCCCGGTGAAAGGCGTTTTGATCCAGATGGTTCCCGCTTTCGTAAGCCTCATTCAGCGCCCGAGCCAGAATAGCAAAAGAAACGGCATGCTTGCTGAGATCGTCCGGATGAAATTGAGCGAGTGTGCAAAGGTCTTCCATGGGCTTTCTCCTTTCGGCCTGGGCTGAATACCCTGTACCACGCACAATGCCAGAGGTCCGGAGCGAACGATGTGAGATTTATCACCCGTGCCCGGTCAGGAGGACCAAAAGAGGACTCCTTCGTGTTTCATGGCAATCGTGCAGCCACTATCGATGCGGTGCGTTCGCCGATTTCGATGGCCGCACTGCCTGCGACGGCGTGGCCGAAGCGGAACACGCTGACCGTTCCTGAGTCCGTGCCGAAAATCGGACTCTGTTCATGCACTCGGCCGCCGGTGGCGCGCCTTCCACAACCAGCGTGTCGCAGGCGAAGACCGCGCATCCATTTCACCCGGATGGGAAGTTCTCGACGCATACCTCGAAGGCTGAGGGAAAAGCTACGTCTGCAGCGGGAACGGCCACGTGCAACTCCGTCGAGCTGATGCAGGTGACTGGCGGGTATCGTCGATCGACTACAACGATGGATCGCGGAGCGAACTCCGAAATGAAGCGATCGTGCAGGCAGAAGAGAATACGCAAGGTATCAGCAGTGACAAGGTCGCAGTCCGGGGATCGGCAAATTCCGACACATCCGCTCAACCATATCGATGGCCGTATGAGGCTGCTATGACATTTATCACAGCGCAGGAGGGTCTCGTCGCGCGAAAGTGAATGAAAGGCGTCTCTTGTCCCTCAGGAAGACAGGAGACCGGTCAACCTATGGAATCATCACCTTCTGCAAGATTTCAGCTTGTTCTGGGTACAGGCGCGTTCGCTCTGTGCTTTGCGGTTTTCGGCTCACTCTCGGCGATGATGCCGATCCTGAGCCGGCAAATGCACCTCACCTCCGTGGAAAAGAGCATCGCTGTCGCGGTTCCGGTTCTGCTCGGAAGCCTCGGGAGAATTCCGCTCGGGATGCTGACCGACAGGCTGGGTGGACGAGCGGTCTTTACCGCTGTCATGGCGCTCACGATCATTCCGGCTTTCCTCATGGGCGGAGTGCACACTTACTCCCATCTCCTGGCGTACGGGTTTCTCATCGGCATTGGCCTGGCAAGCTTCTCCGTCGGAGTCGGGTTCGTCAACGGGTGGTATTCGGCTTCGCGGCAGGGATTCGCCCTGGGGGTCTACGGCGCGGGGAACATAGGCCAGTCGCTGGCTGCATTCGGAGCGCCCGTGATCGCGGCGGCAGTTGGTTTTCGCTGGGGATTTCGAACGTTTGGCGTCCTGCTGGCGATCTGGCTGGTGATCTTCGTGGTTGGAGCCCGCAATGCTCCGAGGTGTGGGACCGTCAAAAGCTTCTCCGAGAACCTGCGCCCGCTGCGCGAGCTCCGCAGCTGGGTTCTCAGCCTCTACTATTTCCTGACTTTTGGCGGTTTCGTAGCCATGGCGATCTATTTGCCGATTTTCTTCACCGAGATGTTCCACCTGACGCCGCAGGACGCCGGCCTGAGGACAGCTGGATTTGTTGTGCTGGCAACCGCCATGCGTCCCGTGGGCGGAGTTCTTGCCGACAAATTCGGCGGAAGCAGGATTCTCTACTGGGTCTTCCCTCTGGCCGGCATCATGGCTCTCTTTATGGCATGGCCGCTGATGATCACCTTCACAGCAGGCGCGCTTGGAGTGGCTGCGGCAATCGGTCTGGGCAACGGAGCTGTCTTCAAGCTGGTTCCGGAGTATTTCCCGCAATCCGTTGGAAGTGTGACGGGTCTGGTAGGAGCGGCTGGTGGCCTCGGCGGATTCTTTCCCCCGCTGGTGCTCGGAGTTGTCAGGCAGCAGACCGGGAGCTTTGTCGCGGGATTCATCATGCTCTCCGTGTTTTGTCTGATTTGCCTGGGTGTCCTCATCAGCACGCGGAAGGCTGTCCCGGCTGGCCTTGCGATTTGCGAAACCCAATGAAGGAAACAAAAGGAAGGGAAAAGCGAGTCATGGGAACACTCGGGAATCGTGGGCTTATCTCGTGCGCCCTCGTGGCATTCTTAACATCGGCGGCAACAGCAATTCCTGCGTGGACGGCAGACAGTCCCCAGTCATCGCCGTCCCAAGCAGCCGACATCGTGCGCGATCCATCCGACTTGCCGCCATCTGTGGGCGATCGTGCGGCGGGTGTGGTGCATGTGGTCCTTTCGGCCCATGAGCTGGTGGGTGTACTGGATGCCTCCAGCGGGACGACATACCGTTACTGGACCTTCAATGGCAAGGTCCCGGGGCCATTCATTCGCGTTCGGCAGGGGGACACCGTTGAAGTCACCCTGCGAAATGACGCAAACGATACGATGGTCCATTCCATCGATCTCCATGCTGCACTCGGCCCCGGCGGCGGCGCGGCCTTTTCGCAGGTTCCACCAGGCCAGGCAAAGACCTTTTCCTTCCTGGCTGCAACTCCCGGACTCTATGTCTACCACTGCGGCACACCGATGGTGTCGGATCACATTGCCAACGGCATGTACGGACTGATTCTGGTCGAGCCTCCCGGAGGATTGCCGCATGTGGATCACGAGTACTACGTCATGCAGGGAGAGATTTACACGAGTGCTGCTAAAGGCGAACCCGGCCTGCAGCAATTCAGCGAATCGAATCTGATGCAGGAACGCCCTGAGTACTTTGTCTTTAACGGCGCTGTGGATGCCCTAAGCAGCCGTTTCGCGCTGCAGGCCAATGTGGGGGAAACCGTACGCATCTTCTTCGGCAATGCAGGACCGAACGCGACCGCTTCGGAGCATATGATTGGCGAGATTTTCACGAAGGTCTACACTCTCGGCTCGCTGACCTCTCCTCCATCGATGGGGGTTCAGACGGCCGGCGTGCCGCCCGGCAGTGCGGCCATTCTGGAACTGAAAACCGAGATGCCGGGCGAGTTCACCCTGATGGATCACGCGATGTCCCGGATGGACAAAGGGCTGCTGGCGGTGTTGAACGTAACAGGACCGGAAAACACCGCTCTGATGCATGCCGGCCCCAGCGCTCCTCCAGCGGGTGCGGCGCAGATCAACGGAATGACTGCCGCGGATTTGGAATCGGCAACGCAAGCTCCTTCCCTGACGGCGATTCATGCCCGAGCGGCAAACGCTCCGACCGACGCCGGCGCGATGGCGGGAATGTCCAGCACGGCTCCCAGTACAGCTTCGGTGCTTCCTTCCAAAACCTCTGTTATGCCGGCTGCTTCCGCCGGCGCCGTGGTGAGCATGGGTGAGATGTCGTTCTCGCCTGCTACGGTCGCCATCGCCGCGGGACAACAGGTGATATGGAAGAACACCTCAAACACTTACCACAACGTGGTCGACGATCCGAGCAAGGCAGTGAACATGACCGATGTGGGTCTTCCATCAGGAAGCGTACCGTTTTCTTCTCAACTTATGGAGCCGGGCGCGACATTCTCCTATGTGTTCGGCAAACCAGGCATTTACCACTACGTTTGCGTGTTACACGAGTCGGGCGGCATGACGGGGACCGTGATCGTTAAGCCGGGACCAATGATCGCCTCGACACCGGCCGGAAATCCCTCGGGACAGTGATCCATAACCACCCTTCCGCAGCGCACTGAGTTCTTTCCAGGAGAGACGATCGGAGTTTTGCATCTGACATGAGCCACTGCCACATCGATCCCGCCGTTGCATCTGCTCGTTATGCCTGTGAAAATGGCGGCGTGAACGCACCGATTCCCCGATGGGAACCGTTGTCAGAGCCGGTGCTTGCGGATCAGCGCGGGACCTGCGACCGGATGCGAGCCGCGTGTCCCGTGGCCGAATCACTGCGCGGTGTCACTCTGTTCAGGCATGCCGACGTGGTCGCGGCGGCGGCCGACCCGGCCACGTTCTCCTCGGCTGCTTCCGAGCATCGTCAGGTACCCAACTCGCTGGACCCGCCGGAGCACGTCGCGTTTCGGGCGGCCATCGATCGTTTCTTCACACCCGAGCGCATGCGAGCGCTGGAGCCACGCGTGAGGGGCATCGCACAGGAAATTGTTGGCGCATTGCCGCGCGGGACTGCGGTGGATGCCGTCACTGAGATCGGGTATCCGCTGGCCGTGCGCGCGCAGGCAGACTGGCTGGGGTGGCAGGGAGTTGAAGACGAGCTAATCGCGTGGATGACCGAGAACCATGCTGCCACCCGATCGGACGACCGATCGCGAGCAGCCGCGGTGGCCGACGCCTTTGACGCGATCGTCTTCAGGCAGGTGCAGCGCCGGCGGCAGATGGGAGGCGCCGCTCCGAGGGATCCCACGACCGAATTGCTTTCGGTCACCGTGAACGGAGCGCTGTTGAGGGATGCAGATATTGTGTCGATTCTTCGCAACTGGACGGCGGGCGACCTCAGTTCGATGGCCGCTGCGGTGGGTGTGGTGGTCTGTTTCCTTGCGACGCATGGCGATGTGCAGGAGTCGCTTCGAGGCGATCCCGGCAATCTGGCTGGCGCAGTCGACGAGATGCTGCGCATCGATGATCCGTTTCTCGTGAGCCGTCGTGTTACGACGGCCGAAACGCGCGTCGGCGACTACGAGCTCGAACAAGGGAAGCGAATCTATCTGAACTGGACGTCGGCGAATCGCGATGAGACGGTGTTCGGGGACCCCGATGCCTGGCGCCCTGAAGAACACGCGGCGCATAATCTGGTTTACGGCACCGGGGTCCACGTTTGCCCAGGCCGTCCGCTGGCAACCCTGGAACTGGTCGTGGCTGTACAAACGCTCCTCGGCATGACGGCCCGCATCGAACTTGCCGGCGACGCGCCGCTCGTCCGGGAAACCTACCCGCTCGGCGGCTGGCGGCGGGTGTCCGTAAGGCTGTATTGACGCAACCGCCAGGGCGAGCAGAATGGGCCGTCTCGGCTGATATCGAATTCGGAGGGTGGACTGAGGTGCGCAGATACTCGCCAGCAATCTTCGCCGCCGCGGCAGCGGGGATTCTTCTGCTGCTGATGTATGTTGGCTCGCGCGGCTTCCGCGATTTCGATCCCGCCCTGATCGGCTACGCGGTGGCCAGCCTCTTTGCGTGCGCCGCGATTGTTTACCGGTACAGCCTCTGGATCACGCGTCCGCCGACCTGGCGCTATTTTCGCGCCGGCTGGGTAAACTTCCTCTCGCTGCGGAACCTGCGGCGCTATACCCTGCTGGTTCCGAAAACCTGGTGGCGCGACATTTTTGGCCAGACATTTCTTCTGCACCGCAGCTTCGAGCGCTGGCTGATGCACATGTGCATTTGCTGGGGCGTGATCCTGTCGTGCCTCATCACTTTTCCGCTGACCTTCGGCTGGCTGCGCTTCACACTTGTCGGGCACGACCGCTACCAACTGTGGTTCTTCGGCCTGCCGATGTTTCGGTTTGCGATCGAAGGCATCGTCGGATTCTCGATCTTCCACGGCCTGGATTTCACCGCTTTGATTCTGATTGTGGGGCTTGGCATTGCCCTCAAGCGAAGACTGCAGGATGTGGGATTGCGCACAACCCAGCGTTGCGGTTTCGATCTGGTGCCTCTGGTACTTCTGTTCGCGATTGCAGTCACCGGACTGGCGCTGACCGCTTCCACGACCTGGTGGCAGGGCAGGTATTACTGGTTCATCTCCCTTACGCATCAGGTCGTGGTTGTGGCCTGGCTGCTCTCCATTCCCTTCGGAAAGTTCTTCCACATCTTCCAGCGGCCCGCGAGCGTGGGCGTTACGCTGTACCAGACCGTCAACGAGAACCAGCAGCGCGATGCGAGTGCGGCGGGTCTTGGGCAGGTTGTTCCCGGCGCGGCTTGCGCGCGGTGCGGCCGCGAATTGCCTTCGGCACAGTTCGTCGGCGATCTCAAGGCCACTCTTGCCAGCCTCGGGCAGCAATACCAGCTGGGGCCGGATCTCGAACTCCAGGATCTTTGCCCCACCTGCAAGCGGGTTGTGCGCGGCCAGTCTTACTATGAACGCGTGGGAAGAGAGTTCGTATAGTCATGACCGTCAACAAAGACATCTTCGAGCCGGAGCGCGATCCCAATTACGATTTCCAGTCGGCGGGCAAACCCGAGTCGGGATGGGTCAGGTCCGACCGGTTGCCGGAAACGCTGGTTCCCACCCACTGCTGCTTCTGCGGCGTGCAATGCGGTATGTATCTGCGGGTGTCTGACGGTCAGGTCACCGGGGTGGAACCGCGGGACTATCCTCACAATCGCGGCGCGCTTTGCCCCAAGGGCATCGTGGCATATCAGCAGGTGAACCATCCCGACCGGCTGCGCTATCCGCTGCTTAGGCGGAATGGCAAAGGGAGTCCGCTCGAGCGCGCGTCATGGGACGATGCGTTCGATTTCATCGTGAAGCGCTGGCAAAATCTGCAGAAGGCCCACGGAAAAGATTCGATCGCCGTGTACAGCGGCTCCTCGATGACGAATGAAAAGTGTTATCTGATGGGCAAGTTCGCGAGGGTTGGGCTCGGTACGCGGCACATCGATTACAACGGGCGGCTCTGCATGTCGTCGGCCGGAGCGGCTTACGCGAAAGCGTTGGGAATTGACCGCTCACCGTTGCCGATGACGGATATTCCAGAGACAAACTGCATCCTGGTCGCCGGCTCGAACGTCGCCGAGTGCTTCCCGGTCATGATGCAGTGGCTGTGGCGGGCGCGCGACAACGGCGCGAAACTCATCGTTCTCGATCCTCGCGAAACTCCGACGGCCAGAACCGCGGACCTGTGGCTACCGCTCCGTCCAGGCACCGATATCTCGATTCTCAATGCGATGCTGCGGCACGTCGTGCGCCAGGGACTGGCGGACGAGGGGTACATCGCGGCGCGCACGCGGGACTGGAACAAGGTGAAGGAGACGGTGGAGGCGTACACGCCGGAGCTGGCCGAACGGATCTCGGGCGTTCCGGCGAGACGGATCGTAGCGGCTGCGGAAATGTTCGGACTCGCTCCGCGATCCATCATCATGCATGCGCGGGGCATCGAGCACAGCACGCATGGCGTCAATAACTGCCTGGCATGCATCAACCTCGCGCTGGCC
Source organism: Acidobacteriaceae bacterium (assembly GCA_030041435.1). Lineage (GTDB taxonomy): Bacteria > Acidobacteriota > Terriglobia > Terriglobales > Acidobacteriaceae > Palsa-343. The sequence continues at coordinate 193 of JASHNW010000062.1, read as the reverse complement.
CGCGGCCAGGTGGGCAAGCGAGGCGGCGGCGTCATGATGCTTACCGGCCAGGGGAACGGGCAGGGCGGCAGAGAAGTCGGGCAGAAGGCGAACCAGCTCCCCGGCTATCGACACATCGATGTGCTGGAGGAGCGGCAGGAGATTGCACAGGTCTGGGGCATTCCCGAGAGCGAGATTCCCGCAGAGGGCGCGG
>JASHNW010000061.1 GCA_030041435.1 Acidobacteriaceae bacterium | reverse complement strand
TTGCCGTTCTCGTCCGTGCGGAGGGAAGTGCGTGCGCCTTTCCAATCTTCGCCTTCGCCGATAACAGGTTCAACGCCTTTCGTCCGGATGCCGCCGACTTTCCCTTCAAAGCCGAACTGAAGTCGGCGCATTCCCTCAACGCTTTCAATCAGCATGGGCCATTCCAGCTTCGAGCCGAAATACCCGTTGCACTCGCTGCAGACGCAAGTCAGCGTCAGGTCGGGCTTGAATACGCCGAAAATCCGGGGGATGACGTGTTCTTTAGGCACGACCGTGGGAAGTTCACTTCGGCAGTAGATGCAGACGCTCATCGATCGCTTTCGCTAAATCAGAATAGACCCGCAACGCGGGTATTCACGCAAGGTCAAGTCTGGACTCTCATCAGCGGTCATGTTCCCCGAGTTGTCGATCTTAGCCAACTGGAATCGGCGAGGTTCGCCACAGTTCCTTTCCGAGTGCAATCAACATCTCTTGCCGCAGCTCAATGGCCTGGCCCGACCAACTTTCAAACGCAAGCAGCTTGTCGTTTATGCGGGTAATTGACGAGTTTTTGCCGACGGCACTCAATCCCGCGATACTGCGCGTCAGATAATTACCTGACTTCACGTACTCCGCCTTCTTCTTCTCGAAGAAGCCGTTGCCCGCGACAATGTTGATAGGCTTTTCAAGGAGCGTTAAATTTCCAAGACGAACTTTGTATTCGTCGTAACTCTTACCTGGATTTGCCGCAGCGAACGATTGACGCAACTCCGCCTCTGGTTTATCGGGCAGAATGTGCTCGATTTCGAGCCTCGTGAATTCGGTGATGCTGCCGGGTGTACTCATCCCCTTGAATGCCATTTCGACTTGCTGCGTTACCTTTGCGAGCAAATATCGCGTCCGGTACTGCTGCATCGATCCGAGTTCATAGCGCTTGAGCGTATCACTGAGTTCGGGACCTTTCGCATCCATGCTCTTTTGCAGCCGTTCAGCTACGAACTCGTTAAGTTGGGTTTTCTGAGCCTTGGCGTCCGTTATCTCGCCTATTTCGCGCAGCTCATCGGCCCAAACTGAGAAATTCCGCTCCAAGTCCTTGGTTGGCGTCTTCGTGAAAATGTAGTAAAAGAGAAAGCTCTCGAGCTGCTGCACGAAATGATCGAACAGCGCCTTCGGGAAATTCGCTGCGGCCAGCAATAGAACGTAGTGCAAACTAAAAGCTGCACCGCAGAGGCGTTGCAGGCTCTCCATCGCAAAGCTAAACGTACCATCGTTGCCGCGCCCTTCTTTGAAGGCGATGTACCGTTCAACGTTCCGGATGATCTTTCCCACGAAGCCAAAGGGATCGGTGCGATAGCCGCAGATGGTGGCATTGTCTTGGCTAATTAGCCAATCGTAGATTTCGTCTTCACGAACGACCCCATCCCGGCGTTCATTCTTCACCTTGTAATTGGCCATTATGAAGTACCGCAAGAACCGCAGTGGCTTCTCGCTATTGCGCTCAAGCGGTGTAGTAATCTTCTTCCATTCGGACTTTAGACTTGTAAACTCCTCCTGCCTTACCTGGGTGAAAAGCAGGTTTTTGAGAAGATCCATTGGGTTGAGACCGACACCACGTTCATTAATCGTCTCGAAGATCTTGAGTGCACTGCTCACATCGGTCGAAATCTGAATGAACACGATGTTGTTGGCGACGTAGCCCCAGTATTTCCGTAGTGCTTCGGTGTCCTTGTAATTGGCGTCGAGGAAACTGTGAATTGTGCCATAAGCGTTGAGCAGGTTATCGAGCGACCCGAATCTCGGGATACCCACGGCAGCGACTTTAGCCTTCGTTGTTTGCGGATCGGAATCGATCGCGACGATTTGGTTCATTAACTCGCCCGCATGCTCGTAGCGTGGTTCAAGCTTTAAGCTTGTCTTCAGATTGCCACCAGTATCCGTGTAGCTCGTCGAAAGCAGGCCCGTGAACAATGGATACTGTGGCTCACCCTTGAAGCGCTGGCGCAACGCGCAAAGGAGCAAGAAAAATGTCGTTAAGCGCTGCTGGCCATCGATGACCTCAAAATGACCCTTCTGCTGTGTTGGAGAGACCAGCACCGTGCCGATGAAATACTCGCGCCGATCGCCGCCATCGAATTCTTCATCGACGTCCTGTAGGAGCTGATGCACCTCCTTTTCGGTCCAGACATATTCCCGCTGATAGTCAGGTACCACGTAAAAGCACTCGCGGAACGCTTCCTCAATTGTGTACTTGTGATCCTCGATCTTAGCCATTCAGCCCCCATGTCGCGACGGTCCCGTCCGCACGCACTGTCAGCATTGCTAGGCCGAGCTTAGCTAGGCCGCACTGCGTTTCTTCAAAGAGCGCCCGATAGCGCGGAAAGTCCGGGAAGCCAAGAGCAACTACAGCCTCCGGATGCTTCGTTTGCAAGCGCATTGCTTTGAGCAATGCGTGTGAGTACCACTGCTGCGCCTGGTTGATCGGATTGGTAGGCTTCAATTCCCCAGCGCGGCGAGGGTAACGAAAGCATTTTGAGGGATATCCCTTTGCTTCGACAAGAAGCGTCCTACCTTCTTTGCTGGCCTGAATATCGACTCCACGCTCCTTGGAACGCGTATCCGCCTTGCCGATGATCATCCACCCGTGCTGTTCAAGGAATTGAGCAATTACTTCGACGACATTCCCCTCCCAGTACCAATCTTCAGTGACATCCACGATCTCCTCCCCGACACTCGCAATCGCTTAGCTGATCTTTGCGAGAGAATATGACGTGCTACGCCCCCCTGCAGAATCCTTCGTCAGAATTCCTTTTTGGATGAGGTCCTCAATGTCGCGCAGAGCGGTATCCTGCGAGCACTTTTCGATCTTTGCCCATTTCGAGGATGTCAGCTTGCCCTCGAAGCAATCCAGTAGCCGGTTGATCATCCTCCGTTGCCTTTCGTTGAGCTCCGTTGCAGCAAGGCGATCCCAGAAGCGCGCCTTGTTGAGCACAGCGGCAAGTATGGTCTCCGCCCGCTCAAAGGCACGCCCCAAGCACACGAGAAACCATTCGAGCCAGCGCGTAACGTCAAGATTGCCCTTTTGCGTTGCTTCGAGGATCTCGTAATAAGATTTCCGCTCCTGTTGAATCTGCGCTGACATGCTGTAGAAGCGTTGTGGGCTGCGTTCCGAGCGCGCCAGAACCATGTCAGCAATGGCGCGCGCAATGCGTCCATTGCCATCGTCGAACGGGTGGATAGTCACGAACCACAGATGTGCCAAGCTGGCCTTGAGCACAAGGTCAGTCGAGCTCTCCTTTTCAAACCAGTCGAGGAACTTCTTCATTTCGCCGCGAAGACGGGCGGCGACTGGAGCTTCATAATGAATCCGCTCCTTCCCGATTGGGCCAGAGACCACCTGCATCGGGCCTTTTTTGTCGTCTCGCCAGGCGCCGACGTTGATCCTTGACATCCCGCTGCGGCCGGTCGGAAACAAGGCCGCGTGCCAATCGAACAATCGTTGCGCGGTCAACGGCTGGTCGTAGTGCTGCGTGGCGTCCAGCATCATTTCAACCACACCCTCGACGTTGCGATCCGCAGGTGTGAGCCCGCCGATGTCGATTCCGAGCCGGCGAGCGATCGAAGAGCGCACTTGGTCCCTGTCGAGCTTCTCCCCTTCAATCTCGCTCGACTTGAGGACATCTTCGGTTAAGGTATCCAATACGGCTTCGGTACGGAGCTGGAAACCGAGCCCCTCCATGCGGCCAATCAGGCGCCCTTGCCGGTGTCGCACCTCAACGAGACGCTGGGAAATTCGTTCGGAATCCCAGCTAAAGGCGGGCCATTCCGGCCGTTCGTGGATGTAGGTACCGCCGTTTATTCTCCGCACCATTTGCAGAGAATATAGCGCACATTCGCCGCAAACTTCAAGGACTAATATACGCGCATGATGCGGCGAATACGCCATTCATTCGCCGCAGATTTCGTCATCGCTGACTCCCCCCTCGCTGCCTTCGCAACAACCCGGGAAAACGTAGGACCGTCCCGCCGGGCGTGTTCTTCATATCGACCACTTGTTTGCGCGCATGCAGCGTCTCAACACATACGAAGCAAACACGAAGGTCATGACGAGAATCGGATCAAATTTATCCCAGGTACTGCCGCCGCCATTCAGTTGTGAATAGAACGCCAGTACAAGATCGATCACGAGACCGGAATAAACCCACTGAGTCAGTCGTGGCACATTGGGAATCAGAAGACCCAGGCCACCGAGGATGTGGGTCACGCCAATCAGAGGAATGATATAGATCGGGTATCCGAGCTGCTGATTCGCGATCCTCCATTCGCCGGGATCGTGAATCAGGTATAGCCTTCCGAAGTACACCCACACGAGGGCGACCAGGCTGGTTATTCCCATCGCAACTATTTGAGTTGCTCGACCTGCCCGCACGGCCTTGTCGATTGTGTGTTCAGTATTCATATTCAAAGCGGTCCTCTCCTTTACGGTGTGAATGGGTTTTTACTCGTCTGCAATCGGTTGGACATGGCTGAGCGGGATAGGCAGGAACAGCCGGTCGAACACGCGGCCTTGGCCGCGGCTGGCTATCCCCGCCCTAGGGTGCTGATGCCGCTTGCCTCGGACCTACGCCTTGACGGCGTTTTGTGCAGCCGCAAAAACATCGCGTGCGGACGTCGTTCCCGCTACGTGCTCCGTGCCCGCGATTCCGAGGTCCATCCATCCCGCGTTAACGCTCTCAAACATTTCTTCGGCGGGCCCAGTGTGGCCTTTCGGGATGCCGAACTGCTGGAAGGCTTCCGGCCACCCGGCACGCGGGATTGCAAAGGCTTTTACGTTGAGTGCAAGGACTTCACCCAATTGCCCGGCGACTTCATCCGCGCTGACCATCGAACCCAGTTCGATGACGCGTTGCCCGGACCATGACGGCCCAGTCAAAAGCGTCGCCGCTTCTGCTCCGATGTCTTCTGAAGCGACCATTGTCGATTTCCGGTTTGTTGGGTTGTAGAAGACCGGTAGCGTTCCGCCCTGAGCGGCCTGCAAACCGTAAAGAAAGTTTTCGAAAAAGCCGCCTGCGCGCACAAATGCGACCGGGGACGGCAGGCTGCGAAGACTTTGCTCTAAGAGAGATAAGGCCGTGACATTGCCCACACCGCTTGTTCTGTTCGCGCCCATCGACGAGAGTGCTACCACACGCGGGGGCACTACCTTGGTGAGCGCCTCAACGTAGTTCGTAATCACGCCCTTTGCTTCTCTGTAGTCGGGGGAGGGTGCCCATACGGCCGGCAACATGATAAACGCGCCCTCAACGCCTCTAAGCGCCGCGGTGATGGCGGACGCGTCGTTCCAGTCTCCATCCACCAACTCCACTCCCTGCTCTGCCCACTTCGCCGCTTTCACTCGATCGCGCACAAGTGCACGCACCTGTTTGCCTTGCTTGAGCAGATGCCGCGCAGTGGCTCCGCCAACTTTTCCTGTAATGCCCATGACTAAATACATGCTCGTGTTCTCCTTTTCCCTTCGTATTCGGCCGCCCATGCAAATGACCGACCTGACCATTAGAGACATTCAGTAACCAATGGTTGCAAAATAAGCAGTGGTTAAATATACTGAAAACGGCAGCCGTAGCTCGACAAAGGGCAAAACGTTGCAACCAATGGTCATAAAGCGACAAACGGTAGAGAAAATCATCAAGAAGGGCTACGCTATTGAAGTGAGACCCACATCACCCAGCCGCCGTGCAGAGCGCAAGGAGAAGTTGCGGGGCGAAATCCTTGCCGCCGCTAGCAAAATGTTTGCCGACCGCGGCTACGAGGCCGTGACGCTCCGTGCGATCGCCGAAGAGATCGGCTATACGCATGCTGTGATCTATCAGCATTTCCCTGACAAAGCGCATATTCTTGCCGAACTGAGTAGGGAGACGATCGGGCTGCTGATTCAGAACTTCGACGAGATTGCCGCTAAGAATCCTCGACCGAAAGAGCGCCTCTTCGCCACTTCACGCGGCCTGATTCAGTTCTGCACTGCCCATCCTCAGCAGTTTCGAAACGTCTTCTTCGGACCTGAGAACCGCGACGGCATTCGCGCTGGACGATATATC
>JASHNW010000060.1 GCA_030041435.1 Acidobacteriaceae bacterium | reverse complement strand
GCTCCCGGCTCCCGGCTCCCGGCTCCCAGCTCCCGGCTCCCAGCTCCCGGCTCCCAGCTCCCGGCTCCCAGCTCCCGGCTCCCAGCTCCCGGCTCCCAGCTCCCAGCTCCCGTTGTAGCGAGCCAAGCTCGCTACAACGGGATATTCCCATGCTTCTTCGGCGGATTCCGATCCCGCTTCCCATCCAGCATCTCCAGCGCCGTAATCAGCCGCCGCCGCGTCTCGTGCGGCAGAATCACCGCATCGACGTACCCCCGCTCCGCCGCAATGTATGGGTTGGCAAACTGTTCCCGAAATTCATGCGCCCTTGCCGTCCGCGCCTCCGCCAGCACCTCCGCTTTGCGCTCTTCGCTCAGCGCGCCTTCTCTCTCTTCCGCCTGCCGCACCGCCTCCTGCAGCTCGCGCCCATACACGATGTTCACCGCGCCCTCCGGCCCCATCACCGCAATCTCTGCCGTCGGCCACGCCAGGTTCACGTCGGTCCGGATATGCTTCGAGCTCATCACGCAGTACGCCCCGCCATACGCCTTGCGCGTAATCACCAGCAGCTTCGGCACCGTCGCCTCCGCGAAGGCAAACAGCAGCTTCGCCCCATGCCGGATAATCCCCCCGTACTCCTGTTGCACACCCGGCAGAAACCCCGGCACATCCTCCAGCGTGATCAGCGGAATATTGAACGCATCGCAGAAGCGCACAAACCGCGCTCCCTTCACGCTCGCGTCGATGTCCAGCACCCCCGCCAGCACCGCCGGCTGATTTGCCACCATCCCCACCGGCCGCCCGTTCATCCGCGCAAAACCAACCACGATATTCCGCGCGAAGTGCTCCTGCACCTCGAAGAAATACCCATCGTCCACAATCCGCTCGATCACGTGCTTGATGTCGTACGGCTGATTCGATTCCGCCGGCACAATCGCATCCAGCTCCCGGTCCGCCCGGTCCACCGGGTCCACGCACGGCCGCCGCGGCGCGTCGTCCAGGTTGTTCGACGGCAAAAAGCTCAGCAGCTCCCGGATCGTCGCCAGGCACTCCGCATCGTCGTGCGCCATAAAGTGCGCCACGCCGGAAATCTCGTTGTGCGTTGTCGCCCCGCCCAGCTTCTCCTTGGTCACGTCCTCATGCGTCACTGTCTTGATCACGTCCGGCCCCGTCACAAACATGTACGAGGTCTTGTCCACCATCAGCGTGAAGTCGGTAATCGCCGGCGAATACACCGCCCCGCCCGCGCACGGCCCCAGAATCGCGGAAATCTGCGGCACCACGCCGCTGGCCAGCGTGTTGCGCAGAAAAATATCCGCGTACCCCGCCAGCGAGACCACCCCCTCCTGAATCCGCGCCCCGCCTGAATCGTTCAGCCCAATCACCGGCGCGCCCACCCGCATCGCCGTATCCATCAGCTTCACGATCTTGCCCGCGTTCGCCTCCGACAGCGATCCGCCGAACACCGTGAAATCCTGCGCGAACACGAACACCGTCCGCCCGTCGATCTTCCCGTATCCGGTCACGAACCCGTCGCCCGGTATGCGCTTCTCCGCCATCCCGAAATCCGTGCAGCGATGCTCCACGAACCGGTCCGTCTCCTCGAACGTGCCCTCGTCCAGCAGCAGTTCCACACGATCCCGCGCGCCCAGCTTCCCCTCGCGCCGCTGCCGCTCCAGCCGTTCCCGTCCGCCGCCCTCTTCCGCCAGCTTGTTGCGCCGCTCCAGTTCGTCCAGCAAATGCTTTTCCATCGAGGGGATTATAGCGGGCAGCACCCACACCCCTCCCCGCCCAGCCCCGGCGAGCGTAGACTTCCCTGTATCCGCTGGTGCGATCGTATGAGAGCCCCAGGACCCACGCACAAGCTCACCTTTAGGCTTCTGCTGCTCCTCCTCTCGGCAGGCAGTCTTGCCGCCGGCCGGCCCTCCTCGCCCTTGTCCGCTCTGCTGCAACAGGCGCCCGCCTCTGCCCCCGGCAGCGCATCCGGCTCGCCCGCCGGCGCCGTCACCGTCGTTCAGCTCGATCAGATCGTCCAGTCCCTTCACGCCATGCCGGACGCGATTGCGGCCCGCCTGCTTGCCCGCCTCGTGCTCACCGAGCGCCTCAGCGGCGATCTTCTCTCCTCCTGGGAATCCCGCCTGCCTGGCCTCAAAGCCCGCCACGCGCTCCTCGCGGTTGCCGACGCCTCCGCCTTCCTCCGTCTTCCTCCCGCCAACATCCCGGCCACGCCGCCCCCCAGCCCCGCCGAACAGCTCCGCATCCAGTCCCTGGCCTCCGCATACCTCGCCCGCACCATCCCCAAACTGCCCGACTTCTTCGCCAAACAGCTCACCGTCCGCTTCGAACGCGCCCCGCCCAAATCGCAGCAGGACGATCGGCTCTGGCGCGACGAAGGCATGTCCATCGCCACGGTCATGTATCGCCACAGCGATGAGGCCGAGGCGGCACAGTCAGCGAAGGGAATTCGCGGCTTCTTTACCGAGGGCGTCTTCGGCCCCATCCTCTCCATGCCCATGCAGGATGCGGGCCTCCACCTTACCTGGGACCACTGGGAACGCATCCCCTCCGGACCGCTGGCCGTCTTCCGCTACGAAGTGAAGGAGGCGATTTCTCACTTCGCCGTCGTCTGCCAGCTCACCCCGTACTTCTTCGACGAGTTTCACACCGGCTACCACGCCGAGGTCGCCATCGACCCCGCCACCGGCGCCATTCTCCGCCTCACCCTCATGGCCGACCTCAATCCCTCTCTCCCCTGCCGCACCGCCGACGTCATGGTCGAATACGGCCCTGTCTCCATCGGCGGAAAAATCTATACCTGCCCGCTTCGCAGCGTCTCCCTGTCAAGCCTCGCAAAAGTGAATCCCCGCATCTCCACCCAGCTCTTCGTCCCCGGCCACGACCGCACCCAGCTGAACGACATCGCTTTCAGCGACTACCGTGTCTTCCGTGTCACCACACGCATCCTGAACGCCGGCAATCCACAGCCAGACAACACTGGCCCGTTGCCAAGATAGGCCCTCCGCTGCCGTGTGCCCCGCCACTCTCATCCTTGACCAGCGCAGCCGGGAACGACCTCGCGGTTCCCGCCCGCTGGTTACCAGCGCTAAAAAAAATCGCCGCCCGCCACTTCCGCGCCATGCGTCGCCCCCCATTACGCATTAAAATTCGTTACGGGAAAACGTTATCAGGGGGCCTCGGATCGTTATGAATAGATCCCCACTCGCCATATTCATTGCCTTGTCCGCGTGCGTTGTCCTGCTGCCGGCCCGGCCGGCGCATGCGCAGCTCAGCAGCCTGCCCCAGCTCGGCGCACCGGCGCCCGATTCCATTCTCAGTGCCGAAAAACACGGCAAAGAATGCGAAACCGCTCCCGGCCACAGAGATCCCTGCGCCGAAGTTGAGATCGACAAGGTCAAATTCACCGTCGCATGGGATGCGCAGACCAAAGCCGTCACCTGGCTCTTCACCAACGACCGCCGCCTCCTCACCGACAGTCAGCTCGCCGTCGGCAATACCTGCAGCGTCATGCAGGATTCCGGCGCCCCCGATCCCACCGTCTCCTACATGAAGTGGCTCATCGATCCCCGCTGGAAAGGCGCCGATCCCAACCTGACCGGCAGTGCCGTCTGGTACGCCGCCCTCCACAAAGACGACTTTGACCCCCACTTCGGCGACGTCGTCGGCTTCGTCCAGAGCAAATACATCTCCCTCAAACCCTAGCGTGCTGTGTCCGAATGCTCTTGGCCGTCGTCATCCCGAACGCGAAGCGGAGGGACCCGCGGTTGCCTTTTGCACAAATCGCAACTGAAACGGCCGTTTTCATAGCACTCACTGAGGCGGCGAAGCATCCGCCGGCTCGACAACCAGCGTCAGCGTGTTCGACCGCACAATGGGCGATTTGGGATCGTCCCACGCATGCGCCCAGGCCTGGATCGTGTACGTCCCCGGCTGGCTCAGATCGAGAGACTCGTCCAGGCGAACGGACGACACATCGCTCTCCCCCGGCTCCAGCACCGGTTCTTTTTCCCCCGGCGTGAGCGACCCAATGATACTGCCAAATGATCGGGTTGATTGAATCTGCCTGACCGGGTCGCCGCTGCTGTCGCGCACGTCGTATTGACAGCCAAAGAAATTGTCCCATTGCTTTTTTTTCGTGATCTCGTGGCTGGAGACGTTGGTCTTATCAACTCCGAGCACGATCATCTCGCCAGCTTTTCTCACCGTCTGGCTGCTGTTCGCAAAATCCCAGTGCAGAGAGTCTCCCGGTTTCAGATTGCCGGTGATCGTCAGCGTAAACGGCGCCTGTGTCCTCGCAGCCTCCTGGGCGAGGTGCGGCTGACTGGATGCCAGCACAGAAAGGACAAAAATCAGAGCGACTGCGCGCACAGTTTTCATAACCCCTCCTGCCGTCGGTCACTGCGGCGCGGAAGCGTCTGCCGGCTCGATGATCAACGTCAGCGTGTTCGACCGCACAATGGGCGATTTGGGATCGTCCCACGCATGAGCCCATGCCTGGATCGTGTACGTCCCCGGCTGGCTCAGGTCGAAAGACTCGTCCAGGCGAACGGACGACACATCGCTCTCCCCCGGCTGCAGCATCGACTCTTTTCCGACATGCATGACAAAACTGCCACCCTCATTTTTGGGTTGAATTTGTCTCACCGGATCGCCGCTGCCGTCACGCACATCGAATTCACACCCAACAGCATTGCCGAATCTCGTTATCTTCGTGATCTCGTGATCGGAGATGTCAGCCTTGCGAACTGCGATCACCACCATGGCCCCCGCAGTCCTGACGATCTGGCTGGCATTCGCAAAATCAAAGTGCAAGGAGTCTCCTGGCTTCAGGTTGCCCGTGATCGTCAGCGTAAATGGCGCCTTTGCGTTCGCGGCTTCCTGAGAGAAGGCGGGACGGCTGGCAGTCGCTGCGAACAGGATCGCAAGACACAGCGCAAAAGAAGACTCAAATTTCATAAGCATCATTGCGGAGCCGCGTGCGCAGGCAGCACAGTCACTGTGATCACGTTGGACCTGACGACATCGCTCCGAGGGTCGCGGGCGACAAAACTTGAAACCTGGATCGAATATTCACCCGGGCGACTCAAATCGTATACGTTGCTGATCCGCCCCCCCGCGGCATTTGCGCTCTGCCCCGGCTTGAGGACACAGGGCCATATGCTGCTAGTCTCACCAATCTCTGGATGCTTCCTTGCGATCTTCGGCACTGTGCCGCCAGCCGCGTCAGTCACATCATAGCGAAAATTTCGGTCCAAACCGTTGCTTGGCTCGCCGGTGCAGTCCACGTCCTGACCCGAGGTGTTCGTCATCACGATGTGGAGATCGACAGGCAGACCTGCCTCAACCTTCGGCTTCATGGCGCTCGCCGTGATTGTGAAGGGCTGTTGCGAACTCTGGCAGGACGCGACGCTCGGAGCTCCGAGCATAACCAGGCCACAAAGAATCCTCATACACGTTCCCCATCGCCGCGTGAATGGTAACTTTCACAATTGCAACGAAGATATCATCAACTTACCTCCGCAATCGTAATCAAGCATAGCGACCCCATTTGAAACCGTCCTGGAAGGGCCCGACACACAAGGCGCGAAAAATGCCGGGAGCGAGAGGTCTTGTATCGGGGCAAGGCCTTCGGTGTCTCCGTGAGTGCGCGCGCCCAGCCCCCACATCGCCCTCCCCCCGGCCAGGTTCACCCCACAGCAAGAAGCGAACTCTTTTCACGTCAGGGGGTCAATCCACTTCTTCCCTGGCCTCCGCCGGAAGTACTCAACGTAAAACCGATTTGGAACATTAACTCCTCCTCCACTCCTGGCGGGTGGCCCATTCAAGCCCGCATTGGGCTTGAGTGGGCTAAAGCCGGCGCACCCCACGATCAGCTCCTCCCTGCCAGCTCCACGCTACCCGCTGCTTTCTTGTCAACCCCTGCACCTCTTCACCAAAGTAACCACCCCTCATAACAAGCGACTTATAAGCCAATAACCCCCAAAAAGTTTGGCATACTTACTCTCCGGATTTGGTATTCTAAGAATAGGGGGAGAATTTAGACTTTTCCCCCGCTGTTACCCAAAGGTCCGCCGCGCGCGGGCCTTTTTTCATGCCTTCGGAAAGGAAACACGCCATGGTTCCCACCTGCTCCTTCGTCTACGCTTCCGGCAAAACCTGCGGCCGCATCCCTCGCCGCGGCGAATCCCTCTGCCCCGACCACCGCCGCCTCGCCGCCGGCTCCAGTCAGGAAGCCTTCGAAGAGGAGATGAACCGCGAGGTCCATCGCCTCGCCGTCCTCCCCCTCGACGAGGTCCTCCTCGACGCCGAGGAAAACCTCGGTATCGTCCAGATGTGGCTCGAGAAAAAAGCCCCTCCGCGCCTGCACGCCCGTTTCATCAAAGCCACCATCGCCATTGTCACTGCCCTCGACTGCGTCATCGACCAGCGCCAGATCCTCGCCCAGCTCCTCCCCGGTGTCCCTCCCGACCGCCTCGAGGCCCTCATCCGCCTGCTCTGGCGTGGCCTGCCGCAGGGCCCCAGCGCCGCCCCGCCCGCCGCTGCTCGCGAAGCATAACAAAACAAAGTGCTTACCCACATCCACTGCAGAATCTTATGGATACCTCAATACGGCCTCCCGTCAGATCGAATGGAATCATATGCTTCCACGATTTTTTCCTAAAACCATTCGCTCGTTTTCCTCGCCTCCCGCCGGCCCCCGCACCTCCCGTCCTTCCGTATCATGGACCCGATGACCGACCCGGCTTTGCAAACGAAGATCGAAGCCCTGCGCGAGAAGATCCGCCACCACGAGCACCTCTACTACGTCCTCGACCAGCCCACCATCTCCGACCTCGAGTACGACGACCTCATGCGCGAGCTGAAGCGCCTCGAAGCCGAGCACCCCGGCCTCGTCACGCCCGACTCGCCCACCCAGCGCGTCGGCGGCAAGCCCAAAGAAGGCTTCCCCAAGGTCCCCCACTCGCGCCCCATGCTCTCCCTCGACAACGTCACCAGCGAGGAGGAACTCCATGCCTGGGACGCCCGAGTCCATCAGCTGGCCGGCGAAGGCGCCGACATTAGCTATGTCTGCGAATACAAAATGGACGGCGTCTCCATGGCCCTCCAATACCAGGCAGCGCCCGGCGGCTCGGCCCACCTCCAGCGCGGCCTCACCCGCGGCGACGGCACAACAGGCGAGGATGTCACCACCAACGTCCGCACCATCCGCTCCATCCCGCTTTCCGTCTCTGCCGCCAAGCTCCACAAGGCGCACATGCCCCCTACCTTCGAAGTGCGCGGCGAAGTTGTCATGCCGCTGGCCGCCTTCGCCAAAGCCAACCAGGAGCGCGAAGCCCAGGGTCTGGCCCCCGCCGCCAATCCCCGCAACTACGCCGCCGGCACCATCCGCACCCTCGAGCCCAACATCGTCGCCCAGCGCCGCCTCGACTTCTACGCCTACTTCCTCCTCAACCAGCGCGGCGAAGACCTCCTGCCCGAGCAGGCCGAAGCTCTCGACGCCCTCACCACCGCCGGCTTCCGAGTCAATCCTCACCGCGAAGCCATGCCCACCATCGACAAGGTCCTCGCCTTCATCGGGCGCGCCGGCGAAAATCGTGCCAGTCTCGGTTACGAAATCGACGGCGTCGTCATCAAGGTCAACTCCGTCGACGTGCAGCGCCGCCTCGGCTACACCGGCCGCGCCCCGCGCTGGGCCTGTGCTTTCAAGTTCACCGCCCGCGGCGGCATCACCCAGGTCGAGGACATCCGCATCCAGGTCGGCCGCACCGGCAAGCTCACCCCTGTTGCCTGGCTCACTCCCGTCGTCATCGGCGGCACCACCGTCTCCCGCGCTACCCTCCACAACGCCGACGAAATCGAGCGCCTCGGCCTCCTCATCGGCGACTACGTCAAAGTCGAGCGCGGCGGCGACGTCATCCCCAAAGTCGTCGAAGTTGTCGAGGACAAGGAACACCCGCGCGGCCATCGCAAGTTCCACTTTCCCACCCACTGCCCCGAGTGCAACAGCGAAATCGTCCGGGCCGAAGGCGAGGTCGACTACCGCTGCGTCAACATTGACTGTCCTGCCCGGCTCACCGGCAGCCTGCTCCACTTCGCCTCGCGCGGAGTCATGAACATCGACGGCCTCGGCGACGCCGTAGTCGCCCAGCTCCTCGAGCGCAGGCTGGTCCGCAGCATCGCCGACCTCTACCACCTCACCGACGAGCAGCTCGCTACGCTCCAGCACGAGGTCGTCACCACCGACAAAAAGACCGGTGAGCAGAAGACACGCACCCAGGCCCTCGTCGGCCCAAAGGAACGCAAAGATCTGCTCGCGGAACTCGAGGCCTCGAAGAAAGCCCCGCTCAACCGCGTCCTCTACGGACTCGGCATCCGCTTCGTCGGCGAGCGCACCGCCCAGCTCCTCGCTGAAGAATTCGGCTCCATGGAAGCGCTCATGTCCGCCTCCGCCGAAGATCTGGAGCGCGTCAACGAGGTCGGTCCCCGCGTCGCCCAGGCCATCCGCGAGTTCTTCTCTGAGTCTCGCAATCGCGACCTCGTCCACAAGCTCGCGAAAGCCTGCCTGACGATGACCGCCGAGAAGCGAAAAAAGTCGTCGCAGCTTGAAGGCCTCACCTTCGTCCTCACCGGCACGCTGCCCAACTTATCGCGTGAAGACGCGAAGGCGAAGATCGAGGCCGCCGGAGGCCGCGTCTCCGGCTCCGTCAGCAAAAAGACCAACTACGTGGTAGCCGGCGAAGAAGCCGGCTCCAAACTCGACAAAGCCAAAGAACTGGGAGTGAAAGTGATCGACGAGGCTGGACTGGAGAAGATGCTTCAGGAGAATTAGAGGTGCTTCTGCCAGCTCCGCGCCCCGCGCAGGACACGCAGAATGAAAACCTCATCCCCGCGCACCCGATAAGCCACGATATAGGGAGTCCGGTCGATCACCAGTTCGCGCGTCCCGCGCACTCGGCCCGGCCTACCCGCCGACGGAAAATCTCTCAGCGCGTGGGCCTGCTCCCGGATGCGAAGATCGACTACCACGTCATTACCGGGAAGCCATCGCCGCACCCGACCCCGTCCCAATCTCCTTCGTCATCGCCGCGCCCAGCACCTTGCCCGGCCCCGATTCCTGCACAAACGCCACCACCCGCAGATTTGCCGGATCCGCTCCCGCCCACAGCTTGATGCGAAACGGCCCATCGAAGCTCTTGCCCTTCTCCAGCTTGCCGACCTTCACCAGCTCCTTCACCACCGCCACATTCGTCAGCTTCTTGCCGTCGTTCTCGCCCGCCAGCACGTCGGTCAGCGTCTTGTCGAGCGCCACCGCCACATACACGTCGCCGCTCTTCGTCTCAGCCGTACCATCTGCCTCAATCTTGCCCGTCAGCACATCTGGCTTCCCGGGTGTCACCGCAGCGGCGTCAATCTTCACCGCAATCATCGCCGCGCTGGCAGCCTTCTGCAGAGCCTCGCTCGCCTGCTGGCCATTCTCGAGATGCAGCTCCTCATCGCCGTCCACGATGATCTGCGGCGTATACAGATCCTTCAGCCCCAGTGCGTTCACGTAGCCCTGCTGCCGGCTGGTCATCTCCGCCGAAGAAAACGGATCCTTCCATCCATCGTGATCCCAGTAGTCCACGTGCTCGCTCAGCACGATCAGCTCCGCGCCGGGAACCGGCTGCGCCGCATCCAGTTGCGCCACCCAGTTGTCCGCCGGCGGGCAGCTTGAACACCCTTCCGACGTGAACAGCTCCATCAGGATGGGCGTCCGCCCCGCATCCGGCGTCGCCGCCGCGTCCACGCTCCGTACGCCTGCGGCCAGCAACAGCGCGGCCGCTCCGGCGGCCAGCTTCCAAGCCCGATTTCTGAAGATTGTCCTCTTGTGCGCCATGGCTCACTCTCCCGCGCTGGGCGATCCATTACCTGCGCAAGTTTAGTGCCGCCGCGGGAGGGCGCGCCATAGCCACAGAATCGGATCCTGGCCTGTCCATTCCGGCTCGCGCCTGGCCCGCCTTCCGCAGCTGGCCTGCGCGCCTTCGCTCGCTTAACTGTTGGGCGCGAAATACCCTTCGCGCACCCGCACCGTGTACTTGCGGTCCAGGCAAAAGAGATAAATCGGCCGGAACGACCCGTCCGCTTTAAAATCCGCCGGCTTGTAAACCAGCGCGTACTGGCTGCGCAGCTCGTCCTGAATCGCCTGAAAGCTGACCGGCATGTCCTCGATGCTGTCGGGGAAGAACGCGCGTCCGCCCGTGGCGATCGCCATCTTGTTCAGCACGTCGTCGCCGCGGTCGCGCGTCGGGCTCACATCCGTACTGATCGCGTAGATCTTCGTATCCGCGCGCTGGCACTCCTTGATCGCGTCTTCCAGATACGCATGGCTCTGGTTGTCGTCGCCATCGCTCACCAGCACGATGGCCTTGCGCACCGGCTCCTGACCGCGCGCCGAAAGCATCTTGTCGCGGCAGGCGCTGTACACCGCATCGTAGAGCGCGGTGCCGCCGCCCGGGCTCAGCGCGTCGATGCCGCGCGTCAGCGCATCCACGTCGCTGGTCCAGTCCTGCCGGTAGTCCGGCACCACATCAAAGCCTTCGATGAACGCCTTGTCTGAGCTGGCCCGCATCACCGACAGCAGGAACGACTGCGCCGCCTGCTGCTCGAACTGGAACCGCTGCCGAATCGACGTGCTCGTGTCGATCAGAATCCCCACCCGCAGCGGCAGGTTCGTCTGCTGCGAAAAGCTGTATACCTGCGCCGGCGCCTTGTGGTCGTCCAGCAGCGCAAAGTCGCTCTGCCGCAGGTCGCGGATAAAGTGGCCGTGCTTATCCGTCACCGTAAAGACCAGGTACACCTCGTTCACGCTCACCTTCACGGTGGGCGTGCTGTTCTGGTCGCCGGGCGGCTGCGTTTGGTTTTGCGCGGCCGCCGAACCGCTCGGCTGCGCCGGAGCCGCCGTTTGCGCGGTTAATCCGGCTGTTGCACACAACGCACACGTCAGGGCAATTACAGGGCAAAAAATTCTGGAAACTGCATTTCTCATGGGAGCGCTCTTATTTTATCCCGCCCTGCTCGCAACTCGCACGCGATCTTCGCCGTCTCATCGTTTCCGGCCGGCGCGGTCCTTGCCACCATCTCCGGCCAGCCGTCAGAATCGTTGCATGAGCGAATCGCAGAAGACCGCCGTCTCCACCTCCGGCGCGCCCGCCGCTATCGGACCCTACACGCAGGCCGTCCGCATCGGAAACCTCGTTTACACCTCCGGCCAAATCGCCCTCGACCCCGCCTCCGGCCAGATTGTGGCCGGCGGCATCGCCGAGCAAACTACCCGCGTTCTCGAAAACCTCCAGGCCGTCCTCGGCGCCGCCGGCACTGACCTGGCCCACGCCGTTAAAACCATCGTCTTCCTGAAAGACATGAACGATTTTGCCGCCATGAATGCGGTCTACGCTGCGTATTTCGCCCCCGCCGGCGTTGTCCCGCCGGCCCGCTCCACCGTCGAAGTCGCCCGTCTGCCCAAGGATTCCCTTGTCGAGATCGAAGTCATCGCGACCGTCTGATCGCCGCTCTCATCGAACCCAACAGGAGACATCAATGACCGACACGAAGACCGAAAAAATCGAGAAGACGGACGCCGAGTGGCGCGCCCAGCTTACCCCCGAGCAATACCGCATCGCCCGCGAGAAGGGCACCGAGCCCGCCTTCTCCGGCGCGCTCTACCAGAATCACGACACCGGTACCTACCACTGTGTCGCCTGCGGTGCGGAACTCTTCACGTCCGGCACAAAATTCGATTCCGGCAGCGGATGGCCCAGTTTCTGGCTGCCCGTTACCCCTGACGCCGTCGAGACCCACGAAGACAATAGCTACGGCATGCGCCGCATCGAGGCCACCTGCGCCCGCTGCGGTTCGCATCTTGGCCATGTCTTTCCCGACGGGCCCCGTCCGACGGGCCTCCGCTACTGCATCAACTCCGCCTCTCTCAACTTCGAGAAGGCGAAGTGACCGCGACGCGGCGACCAGCCCAATCGGACCGTCGCCGCGCCGCATCGTTTCTTCCCCTGTTGTTCATGCTCGCGTCTGCAGCGATGGCCCCGCCAACAGCACACGCCCAATCGGGCTTGACCGGTCGCGAACATCACGGGCCCCCGTGGGACTCTCCCGTCGCCTCGTCCCAAACCTTCCGCGTGGGCGGCGCCACCCTCCAGGTCGACTTCGCTCCCGGCTCGTTCGATTTGCCCACCACGCAAATCATGCGCTGGGTTGAGACCGCGGCCAGTTCCGTCGCCACGTATTACGGCCGATTCCCCGTTCCCCGCGACCGCATTCTCATCCAGCCGGTCGCGGATGCACGCGGCATTCTCCAGGGCACAAGCTGGGGCGATGTCGGCGGCTTCTCCGCTTTCAGCCGCATGCGCGTCGGACAGCACACCACCACTGAAGACCTCGACGATGACTGGATGATGACTCACGAGCTTGTCCATACCGCCTTCCCTTCGCAGGAAGACGCCCACCACTGGATTGAAGAAGGATTAGCGGTCTACATCGAGCCGATCGCCCGCGTGCAGAACGGCCTGCTGACGCCGGAAAAGATCTGGGCCGACATGGTGCGCGACATGCCCAAAGGCGATCCGCAGCCCGGCGACGAGGGCCTCGACCACACACCCACGTGGGGGCGCACCTACTGGGGCGGCGCGCAGTTTTGCCTGCTCGCCGACGTCGCCATCCGCGAACAGACGCATAATCGCCGCGGTCTCGAGGACGCGCTGCGCGCTATCGTCGCCGCCGGCGGCACCATCGATCAGGACTGGCCCATCCGCAAGGCCCTGCACATCGGCGACGCCGCCACCGGCACACGCGTTCTGGAGCAGATGTACGACCGCATGAGCGACACGCCGGCCACCATCGACCTCGACCGCCTGTGGAAGAAATTGGGAATTGTTCGAACCGGAGAGGATCAGGTCCGCTTCGACAACGCCGCACCCGAAGCGGCGATTCGCCTCGCCATCACCAGGACACCGGCAACCGGCCGCATCGCCCCTGGCTCCTGAGGCGAACCGTTTCTTAGCGAAGCGCAATTGCCTGCGAGCTACCAGCTACCGGCTGTTTCTCAACGGACCGGTTTTCGGCTGCCCCCTTATCGCCGGCCGCTTCCTGGACGGTCGCCGTCAGCCCGCCTTGACCACCTTGCCCGCCTTAAGACAGCTGCTGCACACGCGCAGCCGTTTCGCTCCACCATTCACCTTGGCCTTCACCGGGTGCAGATTCACATTCCAGCGCCGCCTGGTCACGTTATGCGCATGCGAGATGTTGTTGCCGAACTGCGGACCCTTGCCGCAAATATCACAAACCTGTGCCATATCCGTCTCCGCGGAGCTGCGCTCCGAAAATCTGCGATTCTCGCCCGCCGGCCAAAATTCGCGTGGTTCCGCAGCTGCGGAGGACCCGCAGCGCCGAATATTCAGTTTACCGGGAATCCCCCGTGCCGACAATGCCTCGCTCCCGCATGCCCAGGACTTTGCAGCACTCTCTGCGGCACCAACGAGCCACTCGCCCATCGCGCACCTGACCCTGCCCTCAACCCGCTCTCGCGATCCCTTTCTCCTTCGAGGTTTGGTTGTTTGTCGGCCGGCCCGGCAGCTCTGTGGCTTCTTTCATCGGCACCATGTCAGATCGACACCCGGAATGGAGGCAAAAGAGCACCCAGCTAATTGACGGCTCCCGTACCGTTATCCACAGGGAAATACACCGGGAGGAGTGAGGTCAAGAGAATGAAGTGCGGGGTGAGGAGACACAAAACCGTACCGCAGACGCTCAGGAGACCGTGAACTCTCGTTCATTTTCTCCTTTGAGGACTGCTGTAGATAAGAACCAGAATCCAACCCAGAGCAAGCTCAAAACCGATTGCAGAGAAGCCTGGTAAGAATACACTTGGGGGATAACTATAGACATTTGGATAAGAAACCACATTCCAACGACAAGAATTGAGCGATAGCCTCCTCGCGCCGCTACTGCGACAAAGGTCGGGAGAACCAAAACAATGTCGTGATACCAGAAATACGGAGAGCTGAGTAATGAAACCAACCCCAGAAGAGGAATGTGGCGCGACCATTCCCACTCATGTACATTCTTTTCCCAATACCACAGGAACCAGCCGGCTCCTCCGACGCACGGCACATATTGAAGCCATCTGTGATCTACGCCAAACCAAAGACGCAGTGCTCCTCCAACCCCGCAGCTTATGCCCATGGTTTCTCCATAGGAGTCCTGGACGAAATGTAGGGCTTTAGGGTCAAAGGCTAAGGCCACCAGCCAGGCGATTGTCAGGGACAGCGCGGCTCCGCAAAGAAACCGCACGTTCTTGTTCTTCATTGCCCACAAAGCGATAGCAATGAAAACAAGCCAGAGCAACTGCGGCTTGAAACTCATGCCAAGCAGAGAAATCCCCGCCAAGAACTGGTAGCCAGCTCTTTCCAAAAGGAGGAAGGAGGTAAGACTAACAAGCATCAAAGGGGTAATCTGCCCCATGTGTTCGACCGCGCCGAACGGAACAAATGTCAGCAGAAGGAGAGCCGGCACCCACCATTGGCGTTTTTCTCCGCCGAAGTAACGCCAAAGACCGAACGCCGAAAGTACCATGAGAACGAGAGACAATGCAAACCAAGCCGTTCGGGCTGTATACAAGGAGAACTTCCCAAAAATAATGATCAGCCACAAACTCCATGGAGGATAATGAAACGGCCAATACTCCCAGCGCCAGCCCTGGGCTTTTTCCACGGCATATGTTGCGGCCGCTGAATAAGGATTTTGGTGCTGTAGAAGCAAGCGCCCTGCTGCCCAATAGATCGTAAAATCACTTTGGATGTCATTACCATTCGCGAGATCGTGAACTGTCACAAGGGCCAAAGGCGCACAGAGCAGGAAAAACAGAAAGAGTCGACCATAGTCTCTTCCTTGAGATTCGGTTCTTGATTTCATGATCATTAAAAGTAGAATTCCTCGTCGTTTACATCGACAGGTGCGAAACGTGGAACATCGGGAGCAGAAGCGTATTGATGGTACTCCGGGTCATTGTCCGCTGGAGTAGGGGTCTGAGCCCCTTCACGGGTGGCACAGTGAGAAACCGCGTTGGAAGACATGCTTGGAAGAGCATCGGTGTGCCGGCGATCGGCTGGGTACGTGGGATCCACAGCGTGAGGACCGCTCCGAGACTGCTACCGGTGAGGTTCACACTGTCCAGCGTATCTCAGCGGGCGGTGATCATTGGAGAGAGCGGAAGGGGAACCGTCTGAGCTCCCAGTTGACTTGCCCCCGTAATTCCGTCCAGGTTGATTCTGTAAATCTAGCCAGATGAGGCGCCCCGGATTTCTGGATCAGTCGAAACTGGAGATCCTGGCGGTCAAGCCTCTCCCGAGCTTGATTGGCGGGCCTGAAACGCACTCCAGATACTAACTAACGAATCTCTGGAAAGAGCGATTTCAAATAGTGCTTCGCCCCGATAGTTGGGATTTTCTGGCAAAAGAGGAATCGGGTCAAGGGCGGCGTTCTTTGCGCGAAGGGGGCTCGAAAGCAGCCTCTCAGGACCGCAGCGCCTGGCGGGATCGGGCTTGCAGGCGTGATTCGTGCGGATGTCGAGGTACCCCGGGCGAGGCTTGGCCAGTCTCCGGTGCCCTCATTGCTCGGATCGTGCCGGAATTGTTGCTTCTTTTGACCACACAGGAGAGTTCCCCAGCGCTGACAAATATACGATGGCACCATAACAGTCGGGGGAAATCTAGGTATGCCTGCCATCTCGCCTGAGGTCACTCGTCCGCAAAGAGCCTCGATGTTCGGTGAAGCCCTCGTCGCGGCAATGCTCGTGACCCTCTATGCCGCTCCCTTCTTTCCTTTCCTTCATTCCGGATCTTCGCAGATTCCGTCGAGCGACCTCAGAACTGTGCTTGCTTCCGCGTGGTGCCTGTCGCACCACATAGACGCCTACAGCACTGCGAATATCAAGACTGTGTTCCTGAGAGCCGGATTCATCGTCCCCCGAAACTGGGTCGGCCATGCGCCGGTTTATCCGCCTGTGACGCTCATCCTGCTCCTCCCCTTCACCACGCTGCCGTCGGAGCCTATGCTGTTGCTTCTCACCGCGCTGTGGGCGGGGCTTCTGGCTGCAGGCCTCACCGCTCTGACGATGCGCTCAGCGAGCCACTTCAGCCTAGGTTTGCCTGCACGCGTCCTGCTCATCCTGGTCGTTTTGTTCAGCCCGTATCTCCTGTCGGCCATGGCTCTCGGCAACCTGTGTATTCCGGCGGCAAGCCTCGCAGTCTGCGCCTTCACACTCCGCCACCATCGTTCGCCCTGGCCAGGATCGGTGGCGCTTGGGTTGGCCCTCGCGCTCAAGCCCCATGTGGCTGCCTGGGTATTGATCCCGATGTTTCTGTTGCCTGAGCCGCAGTCGCGGAAAGTCGCAGCCAGGGCCTCGATCGTGCTGCTCGGCTTATGCCTGGTGGCGGTCCTCTATTTGGTCTGCAGCGGCCAGTTCTGGATGCAACTGCATGGCTATCGCTCCATCCTGGCTTCTGAAATGTCGGGTGACTCTTCGATGAGTCCGACCACCCGCGAGGTGACTTCGCTTGCCGTTCAGATCACCTCGCTCAAATCCATGGTCGGATTCTGGCATTCGCCCGGCATCCTCTCTTCGCTGGTTTGCGACCTCATCCTGCTGGCCTGTGCCTTTGCGGCGCTTGTTCTGACGAGAGGTGCGCGGGAGGAGCGACAAGCCCTCCTCTGCACCACGACCTGGATCGCTCTGGGGCTGACCGCTACCTACCACCGCGCGTACGATGGGATACTCATTTACATCTGTCTGCCTTTCGTATTTGCAAGTATGTTGGCGAAGGCGCATCGCTGGAAGGGAGTCGTGATGGCGCTTCTCCTGGTCGCCATGTCTTTTGGACCTGCCAGCGAGACGGTCTCCGCGCTCACCAATCATGGACAGCAGCGCTCTCTCGAGTCATTCCTTCTCATGCGGCAGGCCGCGCTGGCCGATTTCTGCCTCGCGCTTTTTCTTCTGTTTCTGATGAGTCGCGAAATTGCAGGCGATAGTATCCGACGATTGCACGGGCCGGAACAGGACTCCGGCTCTGCGGCCGTTTAGCATATCCCACACATCGTCGACTTCCGGCCTGCGCCGCCGATAGGGCAAGCGCATCGCGGCAGCCAGGCCCGGGCAGGGTGAGCGTTTCCTTTCCCTCTTTGTTATCCTGACACCTGTGCTGGTTCTCTACGGCATCTATGTAGCGTGCACCGTTGTGCTCATCTGGGCAGTCCTGGCCGTCACTCGGCACATCGTCCAGCATCGCAGCAGCACACGCGCGCGTGCCGAACATCACGACGATCCTGTGTAGCTCCGGAGCCGATATGCACTCTGCCTCAGCCGCACCGCAATCCCTCCCCGTCGCTCAGCCTGCGCTGGGCCGCCGCGCCGTCGAAATCCTCCTCGGCTCGCTGCTCGTCGCCATCTGCGCGCACATCGCGGTACCGCTTTGGTTCACGCCGGTTCCCATCACCCTCCAGACCTTCGCAGTGCTGCTGCTGGGCCTCGTCCTCTCGCCCGGCCTAGCCGCTTCGGCGCTCGTTCTCTACCTGCTCGAGGGCATGGCCGGCCTGCCCGTCTTCAGCCCGGTCGGCTCCGCAGGCTTCCTCCATCTCTTCGGCCCTACGGGTGGCTATCTGCTCTCCTATCCCGCCGCCGCCGCTCTCACCGGAATTCTCCGCCGCCGCCTCACGAGCTCCGTCCGCAACGGATTTGCCGCGTCTCTGCTGGCCGCCGCAATTGGCAGCGCCCTCATCCTGCTCGCCGGTGCAGCGTGGTTCAGCGTGTTCACCCGCCAGTCAGCCGCGACCACCATCACCCTCGCGGTTGCGCCCTTCCTGCCCGGCGACACTCTCAAGGTCATCGCCGCCGCCGGAGCTGCAGGCGCGCTCCGCCGCTTCCGCCGTTCCTGACTCCAGGGCGCAGCTGAGACCGCGCTCCTCAGCCGCAACACCTGCGTGCCACAGGCTACCGGCTCGCACCTACCCGCTTCCTCACGGCTGCACGTGGATGCCGCACTCCAGCTTCTGTCCGCCCCACCGGCCTGACCGCGGATCGTCCGGATCCACCGGCAGGCTGGTGCAGGGCGCGCATCCGATGCTGCTGTAGCCCTGTTCGTACAGCGGCAGCAGCGGAAGGTCGTGCCTCGCGGCGTACTGCCACACATCGCGCGCCGTCCAGTCCGCCAGCGGATTCAGCTTTTCCAGCCTGCGACCGGTGGGCAGCACGAATGTTTCTTCATTCTGCAGGTTCGTCCGCGACTTCGACTGCTGCCGCCGCAGCCCCGTCACCCAGACGCGGTACCCTTCCAGTGCGCGAAACAGCGGCTCCACCTTGCGCATCGCGCAGCAGCGGTCCGGCGCGGTCTGGTTCAGGATGCCAAACAACGCTTCCTGTTCTGCTACCGTCTGTTCCGGAACCACATTGATCAGGTTCAGGCCCAGCCGTTCCGCCATGCGATCGCGATAGTCCAGCGTCTCCTGAAAGTGGTAGCCGGTGTCGAGAAACAGCACCGGTATCTCAGGCAGGATCTGGCTGACCAGGTCCAGGACCACCACGCCGCTGGCCTGAAAACTGCTCGTTACGCAGGCGCCCGTCACGCCGTACAGCCGTTCCTCGAGGAACGCACGAGCAGCCGACACCTTTCTGTCCGTGTCCCCGGCAATGCTCATCACCTGCGGTCGCTCTCCACGCTCTGCTGCGCCCATCCACTCCGGAGTTGCCACGCCATCTCTCCCAACTGCGCTGTGAAGTAAAAAGAAAAAGCCCGTGCCAGCATGGAAGCTGTAGCACGGGCTTATGGGAATCCTGTCGAGTTTGCGTCTAAGGCGTTTTACCCACAAGTCCGGCCCGTCGCGCGACAACACTCGCGAACCGTAGCCGAAGTGGGAAGATGCCTCATTGCTTATTACTATAGGGGTTCATCGGAAGCCGGTCAATGATGCCCGGCCTGCGGCCACGGTCGGGACCCGTGAAACCGCATACAAAAAGCGCCCACGAAGGGCGCTTTTGCAATTTCCGCCAATTCGTCGGCTCAGCTCGCCATGGCCGTTCCTGTTACCGCCATCGCGGCTCTCAGTCGCGTGAGCGGGCGCACAACGACGTGCGCTCCGTCGGCGGACCGTTCCATGGCCAGCGTCTGCGAGCATGTCCCGCAGAGCCAGAAATGTTCGATGTGTCGCGTCCGCTTGCCGCCCAACGATTTCCCGTTATCCGGCATGTCGAACACGAAAACTCGCCCGTCCCTCAGGTAATGCAGGGGCTTGGCGCATTTTGGGTTTGCGCAATTGCTCATCATGATCTCATCTCCTCTGCGCAGTTTGTGAACCCGCGATCCAGGGCGCGAGGTAAGTCCCGAGCGCTGCTGCCGTGGGGGACCCGGACGGGGAAAGCGGATACTGCATTCCCCGCAGTGCGACTTAACATTGTTGCTCAGTGGTTTAGATGCCGAAGTACCGGAAAGTCGTTTTCCACAAAGTTCCGGTTACCACAAGGTCTTGCTTCGATTACCAGGACGTCAATAGCGTCATTGTGCACCCATTTGCACTTTCGTGCGCAAGATTCGTATGAATTCTTTTCCGCCGCTCTTGTCCCCTGTGCAAGAATGAACGTTTGCTCATTTTGAAACGACATGTCTCTGCTTCGGTCTACTTTTATTGCACTTTCTGGCAATGCGAAGTTGCGCCGGTTCTCCGAACGATCCTCCCTCGGCCGCCGCATGTCCTCCCGCTTTGTTGCCGGATTCCGAATTGAGGATGCCCTGAGCGCAACGGCCGCGCTCGAAAGCCAGGGTATGACCGTCACCCTCGACAGCCTCGGCGAAAACGTCTCCAGCCCCGGCCAGGCTCGCCAGTCCGGGCAGATCTACCACAACCTCCTCGACGCCATCGCGCAGTCGAAGCTGAACGCCAACGTCAGTCTGAAACTGACGCAGATGGGTATGGATCTCGGCCGCGATCTCGCCTTCGACGTCGTCTCCGGCCTCGTGCAGCAAGCCGTCCGGAACGACGGCTTCGTGCGCGTGGATATGGAAGGCACCCCCTACACCCAGGCCACCATCGACCTGGTCCGCCAGCTCCACGCTGTCCCGGAAAACCGCGGCCACGTCGGCATCGTCATTCAGGCCTACCTGCGCCGCAGCGCCCAGGACATCGAAACCCTGCTCGCCGACGGCATTCGCATCCGCCTGTGCAAGGGCGCCTACAGCGAACCGCCCGACCTTGCCTTTCCCGCCAAAAAGGATGTGGACGGCAACTTCGTCGCCCTGACGAAAACGCTCCTGAAGAGCGGCCTCTATCACGGCATTGCGACCCACGACGATGCCATGGTCGCCGCGGCCAAAGCGTTCGCCCGCACTGAGCGCATCGATCCCGCCAGCTTCGAATTCCAGATGCTCTACGGAATACGCCGCGATTTACAGCGCAGCCTGGTAAAGGAAGGCTACAATGTGCGGGTCTATGTGCCTTTCGGCGAGCAGTGGTACCCCTACTTCATGCGCCGCCTCGCCGAGCGCCCGGCGAACGTCATTTTCCTGGCAAAGAATTTCTTCCGGAATTAGGCGCCGCCCCGCAAACCGCCTTCTCGATGGAGTGCCCGCACCCTGGCGCCGATGGCATGCCCCCTGAACGCCGATCGCTGATCGCTGCTCTCAGTAGCTACCCGGCTCGTACGGCTCAATCGACAGCAGGCTGCCCAGCACATGCCGCTCCTGCGGCGAGAATTCCTGCGAGAACCGCGCGGAGTTCAGAATCTGCTGCCGTTGATCGGACGGAATATGCCGCAGGTTGTTGAAAGCCTGGCGCACCATCCTCTGCCGGTCCGCAGGCATTTGCGCCAGGGACTGTGCCGAGCCCCGCACGTCCTGTTTAGCTCCTGGAGTCAGCCTCTCGAATGCTTCGTTCCGGTCCAGAATCCGCTGCCGCTCCGCAGGCGGCCGCGAGTCGAGCGAGCGCAGCCGGTTCATCACTCGCTGCTGCTGGTCGGGCGAAAGCCGATTGAACCCCGGCTCATTGCGCAGCTGGTTCTCCTGCTGCGCCGGCGACATGTTCTGATGCTGCGCCATCCACTGCGGCAGATGCTCCTGCCCAGGCCGCACCGGCTGGCTCACCCCAGGCCGCACCATCGGAGTGGGTCTCATCGCTGCAGCCGGCGGCGCCATGGCCGGCGCCGGTCGATAACCGCCATTAGCCCCAGGCCGATAACCGCCATTAGCTCCGGGACGATAGGCTCCGTTCGCTCCGGGCCGGTACGCCCTGTTGGCTCCAGGACGCGCTCCGCCATTGCGCTGCGGCCGAGCCGGACGAACCTGCGCGCGCGGCGCCGGGCGCGCTGCCTGGCCACGCTGTCCAAATCCGGCATTTGCCGCGTATCCCAGGGGAGCCGGCAGGAGCAGCAGAGACAGGACCGCCGCGAACGCAACCCGGCAACCCGGGCGCCGCTTACTGCCCTGCGTCTTGTTCCTGTTTCCGGAGATCATCTTCCCGCTCCCCAGGGCAGACCGCAAAATCCCAACCGGGCCGGCTCTTTTTGCTTGCCCCATAGCCTTCGCCCATCGTCATTCTCACTGCCGCTTACAAACTGTTCGGATTCGCCGCGCCGTTGTCGCCACTGTCCTGCTGCTGATCCATCGAATTCAGCTGCTGGAACACCACTGAGTTCTCGTCCAGCGACTGCAGATCCTGAATCACCGGAGACGCCGCCTGGGCCGGCGGAGCGGAGTGATCGCTCAACACGCCGAACATGCCGCCGCCCACCGCGATCACCAGCGCCAGCGCCGCAGCGGCCACCGGCCGCAGGTTCATCTTTTCCCCAAACGTCAGCCGCGTCCGCAGCCGTTCCAGCCAGCCTGCCGGCGGATTCTGCTGCTCCTCGCGCAGCACCGCCGCCATGCGCCCGTCGAAGTACGGCGAAACCTCCGGCGCTTCCCACGCGTCCATCGCCGCCATCGTCGCCTCGAGCTCCCGCAGCTCCTGCGCGCACTCGGCGCAGTTCTCCACGTGCGCCCGCACCTCCGCCGATACCGACTCCGGGGCCAGCAGCAAATCCGGCATCTTCGATTTGATATTCCGGCAGATCATAATTACTCCAATTCTCCAGTCCTCAACCCTGCTCGACGAATTCCTTCAGCCGTTCCCGCAGTGTCTGATACGCCCGAAACAGCAGCGACTTCGTCGCCGACTCGCTCAGGTGCAGCACCGCTCCGATTTCCTTATAGTCCAGTCCCTGATATTTGTGCATCAGCACCGCCGTGCGCTGCCGCTCCGGCAACGCCATCACGTGCCTGCGGATCGCCTTCATCCGCTCGTCCCGCACCATCTCCTGCTCGGCTCCCGGCCGCGCATCGGCCACATCCGGCGTAGTGCCTGTCTCCGGGTCCGGCTGATCCAGATAAATCGTCTGCGCCGACCGCTCCTGCTTCGTGTCGCGTGCATGGTTCACGCCCAGGTTCGTCGCGATCCGGTACAGCCAGGTCGTGAACTTCGCCTCCGCCCGGTAGGTCTCCCGCGAACGGTACACGCGCAGGAAAACGTCCTGCGCCAGCTCCTCGGCCACCGCCTGGTTATGCACCATGCGGTACATGAAGTTCACAATCGGCTTGCGGTACTTCTCGATCAGGTAGTTGAACCCGGCATCGTCGCCTGCCCGCACCCGGAGCATGATCTCCGCGTCGGTCATCGCGCTCCAGTCCGCCGGACCCGTGACCCGTGCGGCTTCTCCCGGAGCGCCCTGCCAAACCGATGGATTGAGAGCAACGGTCGCCATATCCCTGCTAACCCCATCCGGGTCGTCAGGTTGCGGGGAATCTTCGCTTTCCGCCGCCGGATCCCACTCCTCCGCAGCCGCGCCCGGACCCTCCTCCTCATCCTCGTGGGGCCGGCTCGATGCGTCGTCGGGAAGCGGCGAGGAATTGCGCAGGGCCATACGTGCCTGCATCATTCTATCCCTGAACGCGATACGCTCAATACAGCAGATTATGCGCGTCGCATCTGCGCGATTTGGCAGAAGCGGACCCGGACCGTTGGCGGCTGCCCCGCCCGGATGGTACTCTGAAATTCGTCCCGCCACCCGCATTTCCGGGCGCATAACTCAGCGGTAGAGTGCCACCTTCACACGGTGGAAGTCGTAGGTTCGAATCCTGCTGCGCCCACCATCCAAATCAACAACTTACCGCATCACTTCACCACTCGACCGCTCACCCGGTCTCCAGGGGTCATTGGATTCCCCTGCGCCGAGGCGGAAGCGACTGCGGCCTCCATACCGCTTACACGAGCGCATGGCTGGAAGCCGGCACTGCTTTCTTCCTGAACGCCATCAGCTCCGCGGCCTTTTGAGCGATATGCTCGGCGCTCACCTCCAGCTCTTTCACCAGCTCCCAGGGCGCGCCCGAGTCGCCGAAGCGGTCCTGCACGCCAATGGCTCCCGTAATCACCGGCAGTCCGCAAATTTCCCGGCTTTCCGTCAAAATCGAGCTGACGCGCCAGGCCAGCGCCCCAATCTGATGCTCTTCCGCGGTCACCACCACACCCGTATCCTGCGCGGCGCGAATAATTGCTTCGCCGTCGATCGGCTTCAGCGTATGCAGGTTCAGAATGCGCGTTTCCCAGCCGTATTCCAGCTTCAGGATGCGGGCCGCGCGCATGGCCTCCGGCACCATAGGCCCGCAGGCAAGGATGCTCAGATCTTCCCACTCGTTCTCGTAATCGGCGGCCAGCCAGGTCTCGAATGCGTCGGCGAAATGCGCCGACTCCCGGCGCAGCCGAATCACATTTGCCTTTCCGAAAACAAAGGGTGTCGCCTCGTTCGTCACCACCGGCGTGGCTTCGCGGGCAAAGCGAATATACTTTGGCCCGCGATGCTCGAGCAGCAGGTACTTCGTGGCCTTGCGCGTCTCGATGCTGTCGCAGGGCGCGACCACCGACATATTGGGCAGCCCCTGCATGGCGAACAAATCCTCCAGGGCCTGATGCGTGGCGCCGTCGGGGCCGACCGAAACGCCCGCGTGCGCTCCGGCAATCAGCACGTTCAGGTTTCCGTAGCAGACCGAGACGCGTACCTGGTCCAGATTGCGAGCCGCTGAAAATGTGGCGTAGGAACCCAGAACCGGCAGCTTGCCTTCCCTGGCCATCCCCGCTGCCGCCGACGTGGCCGACTGCTCGGCGATGCCCATGCTGATCCAGCGCTTCGCCCGCTCCGGCTTGCCGGCATAAAAATCGCTGATGGTAATCGACCCGGAAATGTCCAGTCCCAGGCATACGACGCGCTCGTCGTCTCCGTTCTCCGCCAGCGCCCGACCGAAGCCCTTGCGCGTCGGCTCCATGCTGACCTGCATCGTGTCGCCGCTGTTCCACCAGTAGTCGCGCGAATACCGGGGCATCCTGAAAGCGATTCTCCGGTCAACCCCTGCCTGGTAGCTCTTCGCCTTGTCCAGCAACCGCTGCACCGGGATTCGTTCGCTCAGCCCCAGTTCTCCGAGCGCTTTGTCCAGTTCCTCCCGATTCGGGGCTTTGCCATGCCAGCCCGGCTGATTCTCCATGAAGCTGACGCCTTTGCCCTTGATCGTATCGGCAAGAATTACGGTCGGCTTGCCCACCACCGTCCTGGTTTTCGCGAGCGCATCCACTACCTGATTCATGTCGTGGCCGTCGATGCGTAGCACTTCCCATCCGAAGCTGGCGTACTTCGCGCTCAGCGGTTCCACCTGCATGACGTCTTTCACCCAGCCATCGATCTGCAGCCGATTGCAGTCCACAATCCCCACAATGTTGTCGAGGTGGAAGTGTCCGGCCTCCATGGCCGCTTCCCATATCTGGCCTTCCTGCTGTTCTCCATCTCCCATCACACAGAAGATCTTGTGCCTCTTGCCGTCCAGCCTGGCCGCCAGCGCCATCCCGACGGCAAGGCTCAGCCCCTGCCCCAGCGATCCCGTGGAGACTTCGACGCCCGGCAGTTTCAGCCGGTGCGGATGGCCCTGAAAAGGCGACCCGAGTTTGCGCAGCGTGACTACATCGTCCAGAGAACAAAAGCCCGCAAACGCCAGCCCCAGATACAGGGCTGGGGCCTTGTGCCCGGCGGACCAGACGATCCGGTCGCGGTCCGGCCACTCCGGATACGCAGGATCGTGCTCGGCGGAATGCAGGTAGAGCGCCGCGGTCAGATCCATCACCGACAGCGTGCCCCCCGCGTGCCCCGAACCCGCCGCGCACAGCGCGACCAGATCGTACCCCCGCATCAAATTGGCGGCGTCGCGCAGCTCATCGATCGAATACTCCCGAATCGCTTTCCCGGTGGTTGCATCCCTGAGAGCCATATCATTCTCCCCTGGCGCGGTCGGAGCCGCGCGCCTCCAGCATCGAACTTCGCCGCCTCGCAATCTCCAGCGGCCATCCCCTCAGAGTCAGGGATTAAAGATTCTCGTTCGCCCAGTGTTCGAGGCGATCCAGCGCGATCTGCAGATTCTCGAGCGAATTGGCCACGCTAAAGCGCAGGTAGCCCTCGCCGAAATGGCCGAACGCCGTTCCGGACAGCGCTGCCACGCCCGCCTGCTCCAGCAGGACGTTCGCCAGCGGCTTCGATTGCCATCCTGTATCCGCGATATTGGCGAACACATAGAACGCGCCTTTGGGCATGCGGCAGGAGAATCCCTGGATCCGGTTCAACCCGGCAACGAACACCTCACAGCGCCGCTGGAAGGCAGCCCGCATGTGCTCCACTTCGCTCTGATCGCCGCGCAGCGCCTCCACCGCGGCCATCTGCGTAAAACTGGCCGTGCACGAATTCGAGTTCGTCATCAGGCGGGTAATCTGTGTGGCCAGATCCGCGCGCATCACCCCGTATCCAATGCGCCAGCCGGTCATGGCGTAGGTCTTCGAAAAACCGTCGAGCAGGATCGTGCGGTCCTGCATCCCCGGCACAGACAGCATCGAGAACGGCTTGCCTTCAAACTGCAAACGGCTGTAGATCTCATCCGAGAGCACCAGGATATTCCGGTCGCCAATCGCTCTTGCGACCTCCTCGATGTCTGCCCGTGGCAGGACCCCGCCGGTGGGGTTTTGCGGAGAATTCAGGATGATCAGCTTGGTGCGATCCGTGATCAGCGACGCCAGTTCGCTCACGTCCACTCTGAAATCGCGCTCCTCGCGCAACGGGACGGGCACAGCGCTGCCGCCCACGTATTCGATCATCGATTCGTAAATGGGAAATCCCGGGTTGGGATAGATGACTTCGTCCCCCTTCTCGATCAGCGCCAGCATGGTGAAAAAGATGATCGGCTTCCCACCCGGCACCACCACCACCTCATCCGGAGAGACCTCGACCTCGCGCGTGCGGCTGACGTAGTCGGCAATCGTCTGCCGCAGTTCCGGCAGGCCGGCGGAAGGACCATAGTGCGTCCATCCATTGCGCAGCGCGATCACAGCCGCTTCCACAATGTTGGGCGGCGTGTCGAAATCCGGCTCTCCGATTTCCAGATGGATGATGCTCCTGCCCTGTCGCTCCAGTCCCCGCGCCCTGTTCATTACTTCAAAGGCGGTCTCGGTGCCCAGCCGCGACATCCGGCGGGCCAGCAGTAGTTCGTGCTGAACGCATTGGGTGCTCATGAATCACGCTCCTGTGCGCGGCCGGGGCCGGTGATGGAGACGCCCCGTCTCCTGACCCGCGTGGCCGGGCTTCCAACCGGCAAAAATTGTACGGATGGCGATGAGCGCAGTAAGTGATGGGGGACACCGCTGCTGTGTCCGGCTTTCGAGGCGATACCCCCACGCTGCGGGAGGCGCGACAGCAATTCCTGAGCCGGTGTATCCCGAAGCCGCTGCACTCAAGTCGACGCAACCCTCAGGGAGCGGCGACCTTGCACTGAATCCGAAAGGCCACAGGAACTCAGGAATTGCCGTAAGTCCTGTCGGATGTGCGTCTCCCTCGTTCAATCCACGGTTCAATCCATCGCATTCCGTGATTCCGCTCTCCGATACAGGCCCGCTTCGCCCCGCCTATACTGACCCTTCCGCTTTTCTCATATCCGGGAGGCCCCCCTTTCCATGCATCGTGCTCACGCTTGTCTTGTTGCAGCCGTCGCTCTCGCTGTCGCCGCTTCGCTGCCCGTCCGTGGAATTCTCGCTCAGCAGCCAACCCCGCCCGCGCAGTCCCCTGTCACGTCCCGCCCGTGGCTCAACCCCGATCTCGCCCTCAACCAGCGCGTCGACGACCTCATCTCGCAAATGACGCTCGAAGAAAAAGTCTCCCAGATGCGCGACCACGCCCCGGCCATCCCGCGCCTCGGCATTCCCAAATACGACTGGTGGAACGAAGGCCTTCACGGCGTCGCCTTCGCCGGAACCGCCACCAACTTCCCCCAGGTCATCGGCATGGCCGCAACGTTCGATGCGCCGCTCGTCCACACCATGGGCGAAACCATCTCCACCGAAGCCCGCGCGAAATACAACCAGGCCATGCGCCAGGACGACCACGAGGCTTTCTTCGGACTCACCTTCTGGGCGCCCAACATCAATATCTTCCGCGATCCCCGCTGGGGCCGCGGCCAGGAGACCTACGGCGAAGACCCGTTCCTCACCGGCCGCATGGCCGTCGCCTTCGTCAGCGGCATGCAGGGCGACGATCCTCGCTACTTCCGCGTCATCTCCACGCCCAAACACTTCGACGTCCACAGCGGCCCCGAGCCCCTCCGCCACCAGTTCAATGTCGATGTCTCGCCGCACGACCTCGAAGACACCTACACGCCCGCCTTCCGCGCCGCTGTCACCGAGGCCCATGCGCAATCCGTCATGTGCGCCTACAACGCCATCGATGGCATCCCCGCCTGCGCCAACACCATGCTGCTCCGCGACCACCTCCGCGACGCCTGGCACTTCGACGGCTACGTCGTCAGCGACTGCGCCGCCGTTGCCGACATCGACACCGGCCACCACCACGCGCCCGACATGGCCCATGCCGCCGCCGATGCCGTGAAAGCCGGCGACGATCTTGAGTGCCAGTACGGCGAAGGCCAGGCCTACAATTCGCTCGTCGACGCGGTTCACCAGGGTCTTGTCAGCGAAGCCGGCATCGACACTGCCGTCCGGCGCCTCTTCACCGCGCGCTTTGAGCTGGGCATGTTCGATCCGCCTTCCAGATTTGCCTACGGCCAGATCCCCTTCAGCGAAGTCAATTCGCCCGCGCACCGTGCGCTCTCGCTCCGGGCCGCGCGCGAATCCATGGTTCTCCTCAAAAATCAGAGCCACATCCTCCCGCTGCAGTCGAACATCGCCAGCATCGCTGTCATCGGCCCCACCGCCGAGCTCGTCCAGTCCCTGCAGGGCAACTACAACGGCCCGCCGCCCAACCCCGTTTACCCCGTCGATGGCATCGAGAAGCGATTCTCCTCTTCAAAAATCAACTACGCCCAGGGCTCCTCGCTCGTCGAAGGCATGGCCATCCCCATCGAGCACATCGCGCTCCGCCCCGCCAGCGGTTCCGGCCCCGGTTCCGAATTTGGCCTCACCGGCGAGTACTTCGCCAACACCAATCTGAGTGGCAAGCCCGTCCTCACCCGCACCGACCGCAACATCAACTTCAACTGGGATAAAGTCGTCCCCGTCCCTGGCCTCGAGCGCAACAACTTCTCCGTCCGCTGGACTGGCAGCTTCATCCCGCCCGCGCCCGGCGACTACAAGCTTGGAGTGCGTATCAACTACTGTTACGCCTGCGAAAATGCCGAGGGATTCCGCCTCTGGCTCGACGGCAAGCTGCTCGTCGCCAGCGGAACCGGCAAAACCGGCGAGCGCGGTGGAGGCTCCGACGTAACTGTGCACTTCGCGGATACAAATCCCCATCCCATCCGCCTCGAATACCTCCACGGCACCGGATCGGCGGGCATCGACCTTACCTGGATCGCCCCGGCTGATGCTCTCCGCAACCAGGCTGTCGAAGCCGCAAAACAATCCGACGTCGTCATCGCCTGCCTCGGCCTCTCGCCCAACCTCGAAGGCGAGGAAATGCCCGTCCATCTCGACGGTTTCAGCGGCGGCGACCGCACCTCCATCGATCTGCCCGCCGTCCAGCAGGACCTGCTCAAAGCCGTCGCTGCAACCGGCAAGCCGCTCATCGTCGTCCTGCAGAACGGCTCGGCGCTCGCCGTCAACTGGGCCAACGATCACGCCAACGCCATCCTCGAAGCCTGGTATCCCGGTGAAGAGGGCGGCACCGCCATCGCCGAAACCCTCGCCGGCGACAACGACCCCGCCGGGCGCCTGCCGCTGACGTTCTACTCCTCGCTCAGCCAGCTCCCGCCGTTCACGGATTACTCCATGAAGGACCGCACCTACAAATACTTCACCGGCAAGCCGCTCTTCCCCTTCGGCTACGGACTCAGTTACACGACCTTTACCTATAGCGACCTCAAAGGGCCGGCCCTGGTCACCGCCGGCCAGCCTGCAAAAGTCGAGGCCACGGTTACAAATTCCGGCTCCGTCGCCGGCGACGCGGTCGTCGAGCTATACCTCACCCAGCCCAAAGCCTTCGAAACGCCCATCCGCAAGCTCGCCGGATTCGGCCGCGTCCACCTCGCCCCCGGCGAATCCACCCAGGTTGACTTCACCATCGCCCCGCGCTCCCTCGGCCAGGTCGATGAGCAGGGCAACCGCGTCATCCTGCCCGGCCAGTACACCGTCTCCATCGGAGGCACGCAGCCCGGCGACTCCGCCTCTGTCCTAACCGGCACCTTCACCATCGCCGGCCAGGAAGAACTGCCGAAATAATTCGAGGAGAACGAATTAGCCGGGCGCCCCCGATCTGCCCTCATTTAGCAGATGTGGGATATCGCAAGACCTGACCCAACCCGCCGCCTGTCCAGGCCGTCCCGCCTCAACTCCAGCACCCCGCTGCATCCGAGACAAAATTTCCTCTTGCTCAAACGTTTGAGCTGATACACTGAACGCCGGCTACCGATCGCTTCTGCTCAGCACTGTGTACTGATCGCTGTGTACCGTGTACTCGAGGTTATCCATGCAACGCCGATCCTTCCTCAAATCCGCCGCCGCCCTCGCCGCCACGCCTGCCCTCGCTTCCCTGACGCAAGGCGCCGCGCAAACCCTCCCCGCCATCCCTACGCCCGCACCCCACCGCTTCCCGCAAAACTTCCTCTGGGGCACGGCCACCGCGGCCTATCAGGTCGAAGGCGCGGTCCACGAAGACGGCCGCGGCCCCTCCATCTGGGACACGTTCTCGCACACGCCCGGCAAAACCTTCGAGGGCCAAACCGGCGACGTCTCCGACGACTTCTACCACCGTTACCAGGGCGACGTCGCCCTCATGCAGCGCCTCGGCTGCAAAGGTTTCCGCTTCTCCATCGCCTGGCCGCGCGTCTTTCCCCAGGGCACCGGCACGCCCAACCCCAAAGGTCTCGATTTCTACAAGCGCCTCCTCGACGCGCTCAACGCCGCCGGCATCGAGCCCTTCTGCACCCTCTTCCACTGGGATCTCCCTCAGGCCCTCCAGGACCAAGGCGGCTGGACGAACCGCGCCACCTCCCACGCCTTCGCCGATTATGCCCACTACACCGTCAGCCAGCTCTCCGACCGCATCACCCACTGGATGACCACCAACGAATTCGATTCGTTCATCGACGGCGGCTACGGCTCGGGCGAGAATGCTCCCGGCCTCCAGCTCCCGCGCCGCGAACTCGTCGCCGCGCGCCACAACGCGGTTCTCGCCCACGGCCTCGGAGTGCAGGCAATCCGCGCCGCCGCTACGCGTCCCGTCCTCGTCGGCCTCGCCGAAGACATCTCCGGATGTATGCCTGCCATCGAAGACGCCGCCCACATCCACGCCGCTGAAATCGCCCTCCGCGAAGAGAATGCCCAGTACATCACCGTCATCCTCGAAGGCCGCTATACCGACAAATACCTCCGCGACCTCGGCCCCGACGCTCCGCACTTCACGCCGGAAGAACTGAAGACCATCTCCGCCCCCATCGACTTCCTCGGCATCAACATTTACACCACGCAGGAAGTCGTCCCCGCCGAGGCTCCCGACGGCTACCTCATCGTCCCGCGCCCCGCCACCTATCCCCACATGGCTTCCGACTGGCTCTTCATCAACCCCCAGGCCATCTACTGGACCCCCAAACTCGTCTCCAGCCTCTGGGGTGTGAAAACCCTCTACATCACCGAGAACGGCTGCTCCTCCGACGATGTGCTCCGTCCCGACGGCAAGGTCCTCGACAGCGACCGCGTCATGTATCTGCGCAACTACCTCGCCCAGATGCAGCGCGGGGTCGCCGAAGGCATTCCCATCCGCGGGTACTTCCTCTGGAGCCTCCTCGATAACTACGAGTGGGGCTCGGGCTACAGCAAACGCTTCGGCATCACCTATGTCGATTTCAAGACCGAAACTCGCACTCCCAAGCTCTCGTACGACTTCTACCGCGAGGTCATCGCGAAGAACTCCGTCGTATGAGCCGCTGTTTTTCCTAAACCCTAACCCCTAACCCCTATACCCTGTCTTTATGCCGTTCCGCGACTTCCTCGGCAACGACGCGACCGTCCGCCACCTGCGCGAATCCATTGCCGCCGCGCGACTGCCCCACGCGCTCATCCTCGCCGGCCCCCGCGGCGCCGGCAAATACACACTGGCCATCATGCTGGCCCAGGCCGCCAACTGCCTCACGCCCCCGCCGCCCGGCCCCGACGGCCTGCCCGACTTCTGCGGCGTCTGCTCGAACTGTCAAAGAATTGGCCAGGCCGCCGACCTCGACGCGCGCGTGACCGAAGCTGTCGCCGCTCGCGACGATCTCCGCGAAACCGACAAAAAAGAAACCCGCATCCTCATCCAGACCCACCCCGACGTCCTCGTCATCCCGCCCGATCCGCCCCAGCTCCTCATCAAGGTCGGCCAGGTCCGCATGCTCATCCGCGAAATCTACCGCATGCCCGCCGAAGCCCGCCGCGCCTTCTACATATTCTCGAGCGCCGCCTTCATGAAAGAAGCGGCCAATTCCCTGCTCAAAGTCCTCGAAGAGCCGCCCGCGCACGCGACGATCATCCTGCTGGCAGAAAACACCGGCGAGCTTCTGCCTACCATCCGCTCACGCGCCGGCATCTTTCGCATCGGCGCCATCCCCGTGGAGCAGATCGAGCGTCTCCTCGCCGAACGCCGTCCGCAATGGAAGCCCGCGGAACGCACTCTCGTCGCGCGTCTCGCCGAAGGCGCCATCGGCCGCGCTCTCGGCTTCGATCTCCCTGCCTGGCTCGCCAGCCGCGCCGACGCGCTCCTCCTCCTGCGCACGACAACCCAGGAACCCGACTACTCGGCGCTCTTCCGCGCCACCGACACCTACCGTGCCGGAGCCGAAGGCCAGGAAAAGACCGAAGGCCTGCTGCGCGCCGCCGCTTCCCTGCTCGAAGACCTCCTGCTTTTCAAAGCGGAAACGCCGCAGTTCGTCCGCAACATCGACGTAGCCCGCGAACTCGAGGCCATGGCCGCCTCCGTCACCGTCGACTGGATCGAGTCCGCCGCCCGCGGCCTCCGCCAGGTCGAATCCGGTATGCGCCGCAACCTGCTCCGTTCCCTCGCCCTCGACAGCTTCGCCGCCCAGCTCTCCGGCGCCTGATGCCTCATCGGGGTTGCCCGGTGCGATTGCCCCCAGCAGCAAGCGCCATCTCGCGCAATTTTTTGCGAATCCACGCCGTTTATCATTTTCCTCTGCCCGTTTCACGCTACGATGTTTCTCATCGTCTCCTGTATCTTCCCTCTGCCGAGCGACGCGGCTCCATCTTCCCGCATCAGATAGGCAGCTTTGTCCGAAAAGGATTAGGGGTACTATGTCCCAACTGCCTGCCTCCGCGGTGCGCACGCTGCGAGCCCCAAAGAATCCCCGCGAACGGGCCTCCGCGGCCCCTGGCCCTGTCGCTGCTCCCGGACCCGTCGCAGCCGCTCCCGCCGCCACGTCGAATGCTCCCGCCGAAGAGCCGCAGGAGCTGAACGTCCTCGGCCCCCGCAAGCTCGTCCGTCCGGTTCTGCCCGAGCGCGCCTTCAACAGCCGGCGCTTCATAAGGCGCGAAGAGCCCCTGTTTCAGTGGCACTCCGGTGCAGCGCTTTCCTCCTCAGCCCAGGAAAGCTCACACGCCGAGTCGTTCTATTTTCAAAAACAGATGCAGGCGCAGACGCCGATGGTCTTCGTCCTCGAGGATGGGGAGAAAATCGAAGGCTGTGTCGAGTGGTACGACCGCAACGCCATCAAGGTGCGCTGCTCCTCCTTCCGCTCCAGTGGCCCGCGCCCCGGCGACTCCGCTACCCGTGCCCTCATCTACAAATCCAGCATCAAGTACCTCTACAAAGCCGGCGAAAACCAGCCCCAGCTTTAGCCTCTTGCTTCGATTCGCCGTCTGTCGGTTATCGATTCGGCTTGACATTATACAATGTATTACATAGTATGGTGCCGTGAACAACCCCACCCCACCCCCTGACGGCGCCGAAAAATGGGAGATACAGCTCCGCAAAGGCTCCCTCGAGCTCGCCATCCTCGCCGCCCTCTGGGAAGGCCCCCTCTATGGCCTCGAAATTCTTCGCAATCTCGAGTCCGGCTCCGATCTGGTCGTCGTGGAAGGCACCGTCTACCCGCTCCTCACCCGCCTCCGCGGCCTTAGCCTCGTCGCCTCCGAATGGGTTGAGTCCGACTCCGGCCATCCCCGCAAGTACTACCGCCTTACCGACTCCGGACGCCAGCGAGTTCTCGCCATGGCCCGCATCTGGTCCCGATTCTCCGCCAGCATGTCCTCGCTGCTCGCGCCTCTGTCTCAGGAAAATCCCCGCCACCAGCAACCCGGCCGCCAGCCCCTCACCATGGAAAAGCCATGAACCTTACTGCCGAATCGCAAAAATCCGTCGACGCCTACCTCGCGATCCTGCGCAGGCGCCTCAGCGACCTGAAGGAAGACGACGTCCGCGACATCGTCGAAGAAATTCGCACCCACATCCTCGACAAAACCTCGGCTGATCCGTCTCCCGGCCGGGTCGACGCCGCGCTGGCCGCCCTCGGCTCGCCGCAGCAGCTTGCCCTGCGCTACCACACCGACGAACTGGTGCAGCGCGCGCGGCTCACCCGCTCGCCGGCGCTTCTCCTGCGCACCACCCTGCGCTGGGCCGCGCTCAGCCTGGGCGGCATGCTGGTCTTCATGCTCTCCGGCATCGGCTACTGCGTCGGTGGAATCTTCTTTGTCATGGCGCTGCTCAAGGCATTCTTCCCGCGCCAGGCCGGGCTCAACATCACACGCGACGCTAACACCTGGTCGGCCGGCTTCGGCGCCGGCTCGGGCCCGCACACCGGCCACGACCCCATCGGCCTCTGGCTCATCCCCATTTGCCTGGTCCTGGGCGGCGGCATTCTTTTCGTCACCTTCCGCCTCGGCATCTGGAGCCTGCGCTGGTTCGCACGCCCCCGCCGCCACACGCCCGACCTGATCGCCATCGACGAATAAGACCCAGGAACGCTCATGCCACGCGGACTCCACAGAGCGATGCGCACTTCCCGGCTGACCGCCTCTCAGGCTTTGGCTGATCACTGTGCACTGATCGCTGTGCACTGATCACTGTGAACTGTGCACTGTGAACTCCCCTACCGCCGCGCCGCCTTGCGCAGCCGGTCCCGAATCGCCACCGCGATCCCCCTGCCCGGCGGCACCGGGCACACGATGGCCGTCGCCCCGCCTGCGTCGAGCCAGCGCAGACCGGCAAACATTCGCTGCGCCAGTTCTTCCTCGTCCATCCAGTTGCCCCAGCGAAACACCCGCGCCCTCCGCCCGATCACCGCCGTCTGAAACGCATCCGGCAGCATCAGCCCCAGCGCTTCGCCGGCCTCTTCGCATTCGCGCGCCGCTTCTCCAAACGCGGCCTTCTGCTCTTCGCCATCCCCGTCGATCAGCACCAGCCGCGCCCGCGGCGCATAGTGCCGCAACGACATGCCTGGCGATGCGGCGCCCCCAGGCTGCTCCTCTGCCTCATCGCCGTTGCCCCGCGCGGTTACTTCTCCCACGCACACCGCGCGAATCTGCTCCAGAGAAATCACCCCAGGCCGATAAATCACGCACCCTTTCGCACCCACGCCCACCACCGTCGACTCGACTCCGTGCGTCGTCTCGCCTCCGTCCACAATCGCGTCGATGCGCCCGTCCAGGTCCTCGGCCACGTGATCGGCCCGCGTCGGGCTGGTGCGCCCGAACGTGTTCGCGCTCGGCGCCGCCACCGCGACTTCCGCCGCCCGCAGCAGCGCCAGCGCCACCGGATGCGCCGGCATGCGCACGCCCACCCGCGGCAGCCCCGCGGTTACGATGTGCGGAACCTCCGCGCTCTTCGGCAGCAGCAGCGTCAGCGGCCCCGGCCAGAATACGTCCATCAGCCGCCGTGCATTCTCTGGAAGCTCCGCCACCACCTCGCGCACTTTCTTCGCTTCGCCGATGTGCACGATCAGGGGATCCCATGCCGGCCGCTCTTTTGCTGCGAAGATCTTCCCCACCGCTGCGGCGTTCAGCGCGTTCGCGCCCAGCCCGTAGACCGTCTCCGTCGGAAATGCCACCGTCCCGCCCGTGCGCAGGATCTCCGCCGCCCGCCTGATCGATTGCCTGGATGCCCGGCTTTCCGGGTCATTCGCGTCCACCAGAAGTCTCAGTGTCTTCATGTGCCTGTTCTTTTCCAGCCTACAGCCTTCCGCATCCCGGCTTCCTCCGCGATTCGCCGCCGGCCGCATGCCACCAGCCGCCTGTCACCTGTTCCCTGTACCCTGTTTCTATGAGCACGGTGGAAATCGAAGTGAAGTTCCTCGTCGCCGACCCGGCCGCTCTCGCGCGCCGTCTCGCCGGCGCCGGCTTTCGTATCGAAACCCCGCGCACCTTCGAACGCAACATCCTCTACGACACGCCTGACCGCCGCCTCCGCTCCCGGCAGTCCATCCTCCGCGTCCGCAACTACGGAGGTTCCTGGAAAATCACCTACAAGTGCCTGCCGCTCGACAACGACCCCGCCGCCCGCCACAAGCATCGCGAAGAAACAGAAACCACGGTCGAGGACGGCGAAGCCCTCGGCGACATCTTCACGCAGCTGGGCTACGCTCCCGCCTTCGTCTACGAAAAGTGGCGCACGGAGTATGCCGACGCCGGTGGCCACTGCGTCCTCGACGAAACCCCCATCGGCGTCTACGCCGAGCTGGAAGGCCCGGAAGACTGGATCGACGCCACGGGCAGAAAACTTGACGTCGATCCTGGCGATTTCCTTACCCTCAGTTACGGCCGCCTGTTCGAGCAATGGCGCCAGCAAACCGGCAGCTCCGCCCAAAATCTCACCTTCCAGGAAATTCCCTCCGCGAAATCCTAAATTCCTGGCGACTTCTTCCGATACATCCATTGGACGGCTTTCTTCCGGGTGAGCTTCGCGCGACCTCGTTCGCCGTCTCCGGAGTCAATCATGAGTTTCTTCTCCCGCGTTCCCTGTCGCAGCAAACTGGTTCTGGTCGCCGTAATACTCGCCGCATCCACGGCGATCGCCGCCGTCACGCAGGTG
Source organism: Acidobacteriaceae bacterium (assembly GCA_030041435.1). Lineage (GTDB taxonomy): Bacteria > Acidobacteriota > Terriglobia > Terriglobales > Acidobacteriaceae > Palsa-343. The sequence goes on along the minus strand of JASHNW010000060.1, from coordinate 68,237 downwards.
TTTCCTCTCGACCGAACTGAGGTTTTCTCTCTCTGGGGAGCTGCTGTGCTGGGCGGTATCGCCGCGCTGGGCATCCTTGCGCACACCACCCGCAGCCTGATGCGCACCATCGACGAACTGGCCAGGTGCGCACTCGCCATTGCCGAAGGCGATCTCGGCAGCCCCGTCGTCAGGGTCGAGACCCGCGACGAAGTTGGAAACCTCGCCCAGTCCATCGCCGCCATGCAGCGCAGCCTGCGCACTATAGTCGGCGCCGTGACCGAAACCACAGCCAGGCTGCATCGCGAGGCCGGGGAACTGTCCAGTGCGGCGGCCGCCTCCTTCACCCGTACCAGCGAGCAAAGCCAGCAAACCCACCAGGCGGCCACGGCCATGCAGGAGATGTCCATCACCATCGCCGAAGTCTCCAACCATGCCCAGAACGCCGCCGATCAGGCCCGCCAGGCCGCCAGCCTCGCCCGCGAAGGCGGCGCCATCGTCGAGGAAATGCTCTCCGGTATGGGCTCCATTTCCGATTCCGTTACCCAGGCTGCGGAGACCGTGCAGGGTCTCGGCCGCGAATCCGAGCAGATCATCCGCATCGTCAATGTCATCGAAGAGATCGCACAGAAAACGAATCTCCTCGCCCTCAACGCCGCCATCGAGGCCGCCCGCGCCGGCGAGCAGGGACGCGGCTTTGCCGTCGTCGCCGGCGAAGTCCGCCGCCTCGCCGAATCTACCCGCAATGCCACCAGCGAAATCGCGCAGATGATCCAGGGCATCCAGACCCACACCAAACAGGCCGTCGACGCCATGGGCTCCGGCACTGGCCGCGTCAGCCACGGCATGGAAATCACTGCCCGCGCCGGCGAAGCGCTGCGGCGTATCATGACCGCCGCCGACCAGGTCGACGCCATGATTGCGCAGATCGCCACCGCCGCCACCGAACAGTCCGTCGCCGCTCAGCAATTCAGCCAGAATCTGGAAGTCATCAACCGCCTCGGCGAAGAGCATGCGGCCGCCACACCCATCACCAAACGCATCCTCGACTCGGTCGAAGCCGACGCCGGGCGTGTGCAGGAGTCCATCAGCCGCTTCCGTGTCGGTGGCCAGCCCGCAGCGCCGCGGCTCGATCCATCGCCCACCGCGCAGCCGCCATCAGCCGCCTCGCACCCCATCCACGCTTACGGCGATTAGTTTTGCCCCTCGCTCCCTTGCGCCGCTCCCTCACCGGAGCGGCGCATTGCTCTCTCGCCACAAACGTCGTCCCCTAATCTCTAATTCCTAATCCCCGATCCCTGCCCTTACATCCCTTCCCCCGTGAACGGATTCACCTCGTTCGCCTTCGCCGCCGTTGGATCGGCCTTTGCCGCCGGCCGTTCCTCCTGGGCGCTGACCGCGGAACCCTGTTCGCTGCTCCTGTTGAACACCCGCAGCGGATCGCCCGGCAGCATCCCCTTCTCCTCCAGCGCCAGCCGGATCCTTCTCTGCATCTCCCGCATCGCCGCCCACTGCTGATTCGCCTTCGTCTTCAGCTGCAACGGATAAATCACCTGCGAGCCTTTGATCGCGTCCACGCCGAGCAGCGTCGGATCGGCCAGAAACACGTCGCTGTACGCCAGGTCGTTCCGCACGCTCATCGCTACTTCCTTCAGCAGCGCCATCACCTCGTCGGGATTCGCCGAGAAGTCCACCGCAACATTGATCGTCGCCACCGAATAGTCCCGCAGCAGGTTCGCTACCGTCGTAATCTGCGAGTTGGGCACGATATACAGCGTGCCGTCGCCGTCCCGCACCTGCGTCTTGCGCAGCGTCATCGCCTCCACTGTGCCGCTCACCCCCGCAATGCGCACCACATCGCCCACGTTGTACTGATCCTCCACCAGTATCAGGAACCCGTTGAAGCAGTCCTTCACGATGTTCTGCGCCGCCAGGCCGATGGCCACGCCCGCCACGCCCGCGCTGGTCAGCAGCGGGCCGAGATTGAATCCGAATATGGGCAGAATCTGCAGCGTCGCCAGAATCGCGATGATGCCCAGCCCGGTGGCGCGAATCACCGAGGTCAGCGTCCTCACCTGCGCCAGATGTCCGGCCGTGCTCGGCTGCCCGCTGGCGGCCCGCAGGATGCGATCGGTCACCAGCCTGAGCAGACGCGTCAGCAGCCAGAACAGCAAGGCAACGCCAACCAGCTTCTCCAGCTTGTCGTGCAGAAAATCCTGCAGGTCCAGAATGTATTTCTGGCCGAGCCCCTCAAAGAACTCCTGCCGCCCCAGCAACAACAATGCAGTCCACATGGCTGTCAGGATACCGGGATTCCCGCATCGCCCGCGAACCCGGACAGGCCCGCCGTCCAGGCTGCAAAATGCAGAGCAGGCGGCGCCGGGCCTTCCCTTTCATCCCTCGCCAATCCCTCTCCAGGCGAATCGAACTATAATGTGCGCCATCCGGGAATTCCGGACCCATCGTTGCCCAACCGGCGCTCGAGGAGACATTCCGATGACCGCCCCAGTCCTTCGCATCAGCCGCCGCCGCTCACTCCTGCTGCTCGCCGCCGCATGCGCGCCTCCGGCGCTGCGCAGCCAGTCCCATCTGCCGGCTGCCACGGCGTCGTCCACGCCCGAACCTCCGCCCGGAACGCAGCCGCCGCTCTTCGCCAGCCCCTCTGGTTCCGATCCCGGTCAGTCGCACATGCTCCGCCAGATGGCAAAGGAGCGCAACGTCATCCGCCAGAAGGAGATCGTCGACGCCACCGATCAACTGCTCGCCCTGGCCAAACAGCTGAAAGAAGCTGTCGACAAAAGCAACAAAGACGAGTTGTCTCTCTCCGTTGTCGATACCGCCGCTGAAATCGAGAAACTGGCCAAATCGGTGAAGGATAAGATGCGCGACGGCCAGTGAACCAGGGTGCAGCATACAGCGATCAACTGAGCGCTGACCGCTCTCCTCTGCCCTCACATCCTCCTGATCACCAGCAGCGTCTGATCGTCCGACTGCCTGCCGAAGGCCCGCGCTTTCGCCAGAATCCCATCCGCAATCTCCGCCGCCGGCCTCCGCGCGTTCGCCTCGATGGCCTGCTCCAGCCGTTCGATCCCGAATTCCTCTTCCTTGCGGTCGCATGCCTCCAGCACCCCGTCCGTCGCCACCACCAGCAGATCGCCCGGCGCCAAATGAATTGTCTCTCCGCCGAAACCTGTCACGGGCAGCAGCCCCAGCGGAAACTGCTCCTCGTGCACCCAGCGCGTTTCCGGTCTGTTGGGGCTCCAGTGCAGCACCGGCGGACTGGCCGCCATGGCGTACCACGCGCTGCCGTCGGCGTTCAGCCGGAACGCCGTCAGCGTCGCGTACATCTGCGGCTCCTTCACGTCCGGAAGCACCCGGTTCAGCTTCTCCAGCAATTGGGGCAGCGAAGTCGCCGGATGCCCATCTGCCGCGTCCAGCAGCGCCGTGCGCGCCGCCGTCTTCAGCATGCCCATCAGGATCCCCGCCGGCAGTCCGTGCCCCGCGATGTCGGCCACGTACGCAATCATGTCGCCGCCGGGCAAAATCACCGCGTCCACCAGATCCCCGCCCACCTTGTCGCTCGGCTCCGACAGACCGTAAACCTCGAACAGATCCGTCCGCAGCGAAATCGGCGGCACCAGCGTCTTCTGGATGCCGTGCGCCATATCCAGTTCGGCGCGGATCTTTCCCGTGGCGATGCCTTCCGCCCGGAAGTAGCCGACGAAAAATCCATAGGCCGCGATCGTGACAATCAAAATCCCCCACGCCGCGAAATGAATACCCTGCTTCGCAGGCGCAGGCGGCAGATTAAATGTGCGTCCCGCCCAGGTACAAGCCCAGGTGATGACAGTTCCCAGATAGAACTCGAAAATGATCAGCGGTCCCACGATGAACAACGGCAGCCGCGCCATCAAAATGATCCACAGCACCGCGTTCAGCCCGCACATCGCGGCCACGATCAGCACCACGGCATACGGATGAGTACCATCGGTCATGAGATCGTCGAAGAAGCCGATGACCGAAAAAATACAGAAGACCGCGGTCGCGAACAGCCACAGCCGGCTCCACGGCGTATCCCAGAAGGGCTGCCAGCGCTTCGAGTGGTAGGTCAGAATTCTTCGAGCCCATCCCATGGATTGCCACCATATCAGCGCAGGAGCAAATGCGCCATGATCCTCCCTCTCCAGCCCACAATTCCCGCCGCATCGGCCACTCCGGGGAATCCCGGGCCGCCCTCCGAACATCGATTCCCATGGGGATCGAATCCGGGTGGCCCGTCCTGCAAATCCGCTGATACAATTTCCCGTCCACTCGGCTGCGAGCGCGGTTTTTTGGATTCGCAAACCTCCCCACCGCACTCTAAACTGAAGGGGCAAACATCTAACCGAGGGTCGAGGATTCCTGATGGCGCGCACCGCAGTCTCCGCCGCTGAAACCAGTCAAAAACCAGCCAGCCACTCCGGCAACGGAAGCGAAGTTGCCGCATCCGGCGCTCCGGCGTCCTCCCTCCCTGTCGCCCGCGAAAAGCTGATCGAAATCTACCGCCTCATGTACCTCTCGCGCCGCGTCGACGACCGCGAGATCATCCTCAAAAATCAGCAGAAAATCTTCTTCCAGATCTCCGGCGCCGGCCACGAAGCCCTGCTCGTCGCCGCCGGCCTGTCTCTTCGCCCCGGCTACGACTGGTTTTTCCCCTACTACCGCGACCGCGGCCTCTCCCTCGCCCTCGGCTCGACGCCCGAAGATCATTTCCTCCAGGGCGTCGGCGCCGCTACCGACATCGCCAGCGGCGGCCGCCAGATGCCTTCCCACTGGTCGAACCCGAAGCTGCACATTGTCACCCCGTCGTCCTCCACGGCCACGCAGTGCCTGCAGGCCGTCGGCTGCGCTGAGGCCGGCCTCTATCTCGCCGCGCATCCCGAAGCCGCCGCCCGGCACGATGGCGATTACCGCCAGTACCATCCCGTCGAGTTCCACGGGGACGAGGTTGTCTACGTCTCCATCGGCGAAGGCGCCACCAGCCAGGGCGAATTCTGGGAATCGATCAGCGTCGCCTCCAACCTGAAGCTCCCCGTCCTCTTCGTGGTCGAAGACAACGGCTACGCCATCTCCGTCCCTGTCGAAGTCAACACTCCGGGTGGCAACGTCTCGCACCTGCTGAGCAATTTCCCCAACTTCCACTTTGCCGAAATCGACGGCACCGATCCCATCGCCTGCGTCGAAGCCTTCGCAGCCGCCGTCGCGCACTGCCGCGCCCGCAAAGGTCCGGCCCTCGTCCACGGCCACGTCATCCGTCCCTACGCCCACTCGCACTCCGACGATGCCCGTCTCTACCGCCCCGAAAGCGAGCGTGAGGCAGAAGCCCTGCGCGACCCCATCCACAACTTCCAGATGTTCCTGCTGCGCGAAGGAATCCTCGATGCCGAAAGCATCGAGCGCATCGAGAAACAAGTCGACGAAGAAGTCCGCCTGGCCGCCGAGCGCGCCATCCACGCGCCGCTGCCCTCGCCCCAGCCGGCCGCCATCCTGCGCCATCAATATTCCGAAGACTACGACCCCACCAGCCCCGCTCTCGCCACCCAACCTCATTTCAGGGCCGACGACCGCGGTCGCACCATGGCCGATCTCATCAATGCCTGCCTCCACGACGAGATGCGCCGCGACCCTCGCATCCTGGTCTTCGGCGAAGATGTCGCCGATTGCTCCCGCGAAGAATATCTCGAGCAGAAACAGGTCAAGGGTAAGGGCGGCGTCTTCAAGCTCACCGCCGGGCTGCAGTGCGAATTCGGCTCCGACAGGGTGTTCAACTCCTCCCTCGCCGAAGCCGCCATCGCAGGTCGTTCCGTCGGCATGGCCATCCGCGGCCTCAAGCCGGTCGCCGAAATTCAGTTCTTCGACTATATCTGGCCCGCCATGCATCAGCTCCGCAACGAGCTCTCGCTCATCCGCTGGCGCTCCAACGGCAGCTTCGCCGCGCCCGCCGTCATCCGCGTCCCCATCGGCGGCTATCTCACCGGCGGCGCCATCTACCACTCACAGAGCGGCGAAAGCATCTTCACCCACACCCCCGGCATTCGCGTCGTCTTCCCGTCCAACGCCCTCGACGCCAACGGCCTGCTGCGCACCGCCATCCGCTGCGACGACCCCGTGCTGTTCTTCGAGCACAAACGCCTCTATCGCGAAACCTGGGGACGCTCGCCCTATCCCGGCCCCGACTATACGATTCCTTTTGGCAAGGCGAAGATTGTTCGCGAAGGCAGGCACCTCACCGTCGTCACCTACGGCGCGCTCGTTCCCCGCGCCCTGCAGGCCGCGCAGCGCGCCCAGCGCGAGCACGGCGTCGAAACCGAAGTTCTCGACCTGCGCAGCCTCAACCCGTACGACTGGGAAGCCATCGCAACCTCAGTGCAGAAGACCAGCAAAGTCATCATCGCCCACGAAGACATGCTGAGCTGGGGCTACGGCGCCGAAATCGCCGCCCGCATCGCAGAAGAGCTTTTCGATTCGCTCGACGCCCCCGTCCGCCGCGTCGCCGCCCTGGACAGCTTCGTTGCCTACCACCCGCTGCTCGAGGACGCGATCCTCCCCCAGCCTGAAACCATCTTCCAGGCGATCAAACAACTGGCGGAATATTAGAGCAGTTTCGGAATACACGTAGACTTTTTGAGGCCGGTAGAGGGTGGCTTCTTCTTGATTAAAAAGCCACTGGAGCGTGTGCCTTCGGTCTACACCAATTCCGAAACTGCTAGAGTGAGGCTGGCCCGCGCGGCGCAATCCTACTTCTTCACCGCATCCAGAATCGCCTTCTGATTCCGCAGAATCTCTTTCTGGTTGGCAAGAATCGTGCTCAGGGCCTTCTGATTTCTTTTGATATCGCCCTGGTTTTTCACGATCGTCTTCTGATTCGCCAGGATCTTTCTTTGGTTACCGAGAATGGTCTTCTGGTTCGTCACAACCTGGTCGGCCATGGTTCCTCTCTTTTGTATCCGAGTTTTCGGGGCAGGGCTCAGCTATTGTCCATGAATTCAGCCTCGCAGCGCACCCACCATGGAGTCGAGATTTATCTCCCTCCCGCGATGGAGGACAACCAGGGCCCGCACCTGCCGGATTTCCGGAAAATGCGAGCCTTCATCGTCAACGGCACTCTGAGCTGTGCTACTGGCCCGGCCTGCTGAACACCACATAGTGTGTGTCCACTCCGCTGCCCGTGATCCCGTACCCGAAGGCCGCAAAGCGCTTCGTGTCTGGCGTGTAGGGCCGGATCGTCACGTAGTCCCCGAACCGCGTCGTCCCCACCGAGCTGCTGGTTGTCGCATACACCACGTAGTCGCCCCAGAATCCGGCTACATGATTCTCATAGTTTCCCCCGCCGCCCCACTCCAGAGACATCCCGATATCGTTGTTTGCATTCACCACGAACGCGGGATAGGCGAAGGCGTAATTCGGATTCCAGATCTCCTGTTGCGAGATCAGGTTGAAGTTGTTGTTCGCGTCCAGCGCCACCCACTGCACCTGCGGCTGCGGAAAACCCGATCCCGCGCACGCGGTCCAGGCAAACAGCACTTCGTTCACCTTGTTCCGGGCGTTGGCGCCGATCAGCCGCGTAGCGCCCAGCGCCGCGTTGCCCGGAAACGACGTCAGGAGCTTCTTCAGCCAGTCCTGCTTGTCTGGAGTCGTGGAGCTGCAACTGGATGACGATCCGGCCGGATTCGGCCAGCTATAGATGCTGACGTCCGTCCAGGAATAATTCGTGCTCGATTCCGGCCATGCGAAGACGCGGATCGTGCTGTTGTTCTGTTGCCCCGCCCAGAAGATCTCGTCCTGCGTGTTCTGCGTCAGATGTCCGCCATACGCAGATCCACCGTTGTGGTAATCCGTGTATCGGAAGTTGATGGTGCTGCCCGACTGAATCTCCGCAAGCGGGATGCGCACCACGTAACGCCCGCCACCCACCACGTCCGCGCTGAGATACACATTGTTGTTGCCCACAGACAGGTCCGGATAATCCACCCAGCTCGTCGTCGTCCCGATCTGCGTCGATGTAATGTCCCAGTATGTCCACGACGTGCCGCTCGAACTCTGCACGCTCGCTGGGCTCGCTGCCGCAAGCCGGTAGAGGCTTTCCCCGCTCCCGTTCAACTGCGAATACTGCATCACCCAGATAAAGCGGTCGATGCTCGGCGCGTACACCACAATCTGATCGCAGCAGAATCCGCCGTCAACATTATTTGGAAAGATCGTCGTCGGCTGGAGCTGCGTGAAGTGCGTCCCGTCCTTCGACCAGGCCGCGTACCAGTTCGCCGTCTCAAACACGATCCCGCCCGGACTCACTGCCCCGCTCGGCTCGTTGACCGTGCTGCCGCCGCTCAGTCCCAGGCTGTTGTTCACTTCGAAATCCACCTGCGGAGGATCGCCCTGCGGAGCAGGCTGCACGCCCGAGGAGTTGGAGGGCGGACCCGGCTTCGGCCGGTTCGGCCCGTTCGGCACCGTCCAGCCGTGGCCGCCTTCGTTCGCCTCGCCCGGGAAGTTCGGCGGCTGATAGGGGTAATGCGCCCCGTTCACCACATGCGCGGGTGACGATCCCGTCAGCGAATTCCCCGCTCCCGGCGCGGCCGGCGGTATGTGCAACGCCGTATCCAGCTTGTACGGGAAGGTGTGTCCGTGCTCGCGAAACGTTCCCTCCATGTGGATCGTGTAGCTGTTGCCCGCAGCAAATCCGCTGCCCGTGAAGGTCGCGGCCACCGCCGTGCTGCCGTCTCTCGGCAGCGGTCCCAGGTCCGCCGGCAGCGCCGGATATGTCAGCGTCGCGCCGTTCAGCGAAATTGCCGAAGCCAGCACGTTCTCGGCGTCTGCTTCGCCGGTGTTCGTCAGCTGGAACGCGGTTGCCAGCTGCGTGGGAGTATTGAGGCTGCCGCTTGCGGGGCCGGCTTGCAGGCGCGCCCGCGCTTTGTAGCAACCGGTTGCGGACAAAACGACGCATGTCAGCGCCAGCGTGCTGAGCCACTGCTGTCGAGTTTTCATGGAGGGAACCTCCTTCGAACGACGCACCCTGCAGACGACCGGCAATGTGGTGGCTGGGTGGGGCGAGGACCGCCCGGACACGGGCGGACAGGACAGCGTCAGGAGCTAAATAAGCCCCTCACACTACGCTTCCCTGCGCTGGCGCGCAAGGACTTTTCTGCCCTTTTTTCAGGAGATCCCCGCGACGCTCAGTACACCCCCGGCGCCAGACGCCACTTCACCCGCGCGCAATATTCCGCGTATCCAGGCAATTCCGCGCGCAGCAGCTTCTCCTCATCCAGCAACCGGAGCACCAGCATCGCAATCATGATCGCGGAGGCCGCCAGTGCCGCCACCGCACCCAGCGCAATGGGCATCCCAACCACGAGCACCGCGATGCCCGAGTACATGGGATGCCGCACGATCCGGTAGGGCCCGGTTGAGATGACCCGCTGATTCTCCTCAAGCCGAATGGTCGCGGACGCAAATGTGTTCGCCCGCAGCGTGGCATAGTTGATCGCAAAGCTCCACGCCACCACCGCGAGCCCCACAGCGCACACCCACCACGGCAGCACCGGGCTCCAGCCATAGCGACGGCTCAGGCCCGCCAGCAGGAAGGCCAGCAGCCAGGCGCTGATGGTCGAATAATGAAACACCTTCTGCACCGGGCGCTGTTCCTCCCGCCGCATGCGTCGCTCCAGCAGCGCCGGATCCCTGCGCACCAGATAGACCGCCAGCGCGGCGCTGCCGCCCCCCATCAGCGCCAGGAAAGCCCATGCCTGCCAGAACCGAACCGTCCCAGCAGTTCCCATGAGGATGCAGCCAAACAGGATCGTCAGGGTCACGAAACGGACGACCATTCGTGCTTTCATCGCCCAGCCCCGCTTCATCTCTCTCGGAGTCGCGGATCAGCCGCGCCGGAAACCAGCAGGAATCGGGCCGCCTCCGCGAATCAGCATCCGGCGAACCCTGCGCTATACCCCCATCCGCGCTGCGCGGATGTGAATTCCACGAGTCGGTCGAAACTTTCGCAATCGCTCATCGCAGCCGCTCGCCCTTCTGACCGCTGACCGCTCCACTCTGAGCTCTGAGCTCTGTGCTCTGAGATCTGAGCTCTGTGCTCTGTGCTCGCTCTTGTTCAGCTTCGCGCCCGCGCTACCCGCTCGTATACTTCCACATACTCTTTCCCCGGCCGCACCCACGAAAATTCCCTCGCCATCCCGTTCCTCATCAGCGCGTGCCACGCGTCCTTGTCCTCGAACTGCCGCAGCGCCCGCCGGATCGCCGCCAGAAATTCCTCCGGCTTGTATCCGTGGAATTTGAACCCCGTCCCTTTGCCCGTCTGCGCATCCCACTCCTCCACCGTATCCTCCAGCCCGCCCGTCCCGCGCACCACCGGCGGCGTTCCGTACTTCATGCTGTAGAACTGGTTCAGCCCGCACGGCTCGTAGCGCGACGGCATCAGATAGATGTCTGCCCCCGCTTCCACCTTGTGCGCCAGCATCTCGTCGTAGGCAATCCTCACCATCACTCGCCCCGGATACTGCGCCGCCAGCGACCGGAACATATTCTCGTAGTACTCTTCGCCCATACCCAGCGCCACCAGCACCACGTTTTCTCTCATCAGTTCGACAGCGGCCTGCTCCACCAGATCGATGCCCTTCTGCGTGGCCAGCCGCGTCACCATTCCCAGCACCGCCGTCGATTCGCTCACCGCCCCCGCCCCGAACGCGTGCAGCAGGTCCTTCCGGCACTCCGCCTTCCCGGCCAGGTTCTCCGCCGAATAGTGCGCCGCAATGTTGCCGTCCTTCGCCGGATTCCACTCCGCGTAATCGATGCCGTTCAAAATCCCCACCAGGTCCGCGGCCCGCTTCTTCACCACCCCCTCCAGCCCCTCGCCGAACTCTGGCGTCTGTATCTCCTGCGCGTACCGCGGGCTCACCGTCGTCAGCTGGTCGGAGTAAACAATCCCGCCCTTCAGAAAATCGAACTTGTCGAAGTGCTCCAGCCGCTCCACGGTGAAAATGTCCCACGGAAACAGCAGCCGCTCCGTCGTCTGCGCCGGATAAAGCCCCTGATACGCGGCGTTGTGGATCGTCAGCACCGTCCCGCGATGCAGCAGCACCGGATCGCTGGCGTAAAGCGTCTTCAGATACACAGCAACCAGAGCCGCCTGCCAGTCGTGCACATGGAACACGTCCGGGACGCCCAGTTGCTTCGTCGCCTCCAGCACCGCCCGGCTGAACAACCCAAACCGCTCCCAGTTGTCGCCGTAGTCGCCCGACGGCGTAGCATACAGCGACTCACGATCGAACAGCTCCGGGCAATCCACAAAATACACCTGCACCCCATCGTGCAGCCCACCATCCAGAATGGCCGCGAACCGGTTGTAGTACTGGAACGGAATCGTTACGCTGCGGATCGCGTAGACCTTGTCCGGTGCCAGTTCCCGCACCTGCCGGTAGTACGGCAGATACACCGTCGCTTCATGCCCCTGCGCGACCACCTGGCGCGAAAGCGCTGCCACCACTTCGCCCAGGCCGCCCGTCCTCGCCCAGGGCGCGCACTCCGACGCCGCAAAGACAATGTGCATTCCAGAACCCCCAGGTTCTTTCCGTTGCAGGAAACCGAAAGCTGAGTCTAAACCTTCTGCGTGCCGCGCCGGTAAACCCTCGACCCCGCGCTGCTCCCGCGTCACAATCAGAACAGATGTCCCAGCGCGCGCAATGACCCACGCGATTTCGAAAAAGATCTTCGCAGGAGCGGTTGCTGCCTGCGCCGCCGCGAACCCGGAGAGCGGCGGCTGGAACAGATTCGAGGAAGAACCGTGACTATCCGAAATCGCCCCAAACTCGGCCAGAATTTCCTCGTCAGCCCCACCGCCCAGGCCGCCATCGCCGACGCCCTCGGCGATCTCTCCCGGCGCACCGTTGTCGAAATCGGCCCCGGCCGCGGCGCCATCACCGGCCTCCTCGCCCGCCGTGCCCAGCGCCTCGTCGCCATCGAACTCGACCGCGGCCTCGCTCCGCGCCTGCGCGCACAATTCGCCGGCTACCCTCAGGTCGAAATCCTTGAGCAGGACATTCTGGCTACCGATCTGCCCGCCCTCCGATCCAACAGCGACAGCAAGCTCCTCGTCGTCGGCAATCTCCCCTACTACATCACCTCCGACATCCTCCTTCACCTCTTCGCCGCGCACGCCGTCATCGACCGCGCCGTCGTGATGATCCAGCATGAAGTCGCTGAGCGCGTCGCCGCCCGCCCCGGCACCGGCGATTACGGCCTGCTCTCCGCCACCGCGCAGCTCTACGCCCGCGTCGAGACCCTCTTCACTCTCCCCCCGGAAGCCTTCTCGCCGCCGCCGCAGGTTCATTCCACCGTCCTGCGCCTGACCATGGCCCCGCGTTTCGACCAGCTCCACCTCACCCCCGCCGCCATCCATCCCTTCATCGCTTTTCTTAAGGTGGGCTTCGCGCAGAAGCGCAAAATGCTGGCGAAGAATCTCCGCACCGCCGGTCAGGATCCCGCGCAGATCGCTGCCGCCTTCGCCGCCTGCAGCATCTCCCCGCAAGCGCGCGCCGAACAACTCGACCTAAACACCATGGCGAGCCTCTACCACCACCTGCACGGCTGATCGCGGCTCGCGCTTTACCCCTGACCGCTTTGCCCCTGACCGTTCCTTACCTGACCGCTTTACCCCTGGCTGCTTTTCGCCTGGTCGCTGCGCCTCAGTGCGTCTTCACGCTGCCATCTTCTTCGTGACTGATGCGCCGGAACAGCCACACCATCCCGCCCGCCGCAAACGCAATCAGCGCGGTCCAGCGAAACACATCCACGAACGACCACAGCATCGCCTGCCGCTGCACTTGCAGGTACATCGCCGCCAGCGCCGCCGGCTGTCCCGCCGCATGCCCCAGCGCCCGCCCGAAGTAGGCGCTGCTTTGCGCCGCGCGCTGCTCAAACCACACTCCCGCCTGCGGCGCCGACGCGGCGATCATGCTCTGGTGAAAACTCTCTCGCCGGATCAGCGCCGTCTCCGCCATCGAGATCCCGATCGATCCGCCGATATTCCGCAGCAGGTTGAAGATCCCCGTCGCGTTCCCCATCTGCTCATTGCTCAGCGTCGCCGTCGCCATGCTCGCGATGGGCACAAACACAAAGCTCAGCGCGAACCCCGTCACCACAATCGGAATCAGCAGCGTCGTCGGACTGATCCCCAGGTTCACCCAGGAAAACAAAATCGAGCACACCCCAAACACCGCGAACCCCCCGCACAACAGCCAGCGATTGTCCACGCGATGGCTGATTATCCCCACCACCGGCAGCCCCAGCATCGACCCCAGCCCGCGCGGCGCCACCACAATGCCCGCCGTCAGCGCCGTGTACCCCAGCACCTCCTGGTAGAACAGCGGCAGAATCGCCACCGTCACGTAAATCGCGATGCCCAGCATGAACACCAGCAGGCAGCCTACGCCGAAGTTGCGGTTCCGGAACAGAATGTGCAGATTCACCAGCGGCTGCTTCGCCCGCCACGAATGCCACACAAACAACACCAGGCTCACTGCCAGAATCGTCACCGCCCAGCGCAGCCACAGCGCGCCGAACCAGTCGTCTTCCTGACCCTTGTCCAGAATCACCTGCAAACACCCTGTCCACAGGCACAGCAGCGCAAACCCCATGTTGTCGAACGGCCCCGCCCTGGCATGCCTGATATAGGGCGGGTCCTTCACAAACCGGCTGATCATGGAGACCGCTACAATTCCCACCGGAATATTGATGTAGAACGCGTACCGCCAGCTGAACGAGTCCGTCAGCCAGCCGCCCAGCGTCGGCCCCAGCACCGGCGCCACCACCACCCCGAAGCCGAACAGCGCCATCGCCGCCCCGCGTCTCTTCGGTGGAAAACTCTCCAGCAGAATCGCCTGCGACAGCGGCTGCAGCGCGCCGCCGCCCGCTCCCTGCACCACCCGCGCCAGCAGCAAAATCCCCAGCGACGGTGCGGCCCCGCACCAGAACGAGGCAATCGTGAACACGACCACGCAGGAAATCAGGAAGCGCTTCCGCCCAAAGCGCAGTGCAAACCAGTTGCTCGCCGGCAGCACCACGGCGTTGGCAATCAGATAGCTGGTCAGCACCCACGTGGCTTCGGAGTTCGACGCCGCCAGCGACCCCGCAATGTACGGCAGCGCCACCGAGGCAATGGCCGTGTCCAGCACCTCCATGAACGTGGCCAGCATCGCCGAAATCGCCACGATCCAGGGGTTGGAGACCGCACGCTCCGCCACCACGGCGCCCGCGCCACGCGCAGCCATATCCGCTGGACGCACCGTCCCCACCGCCGCGACCGGACTCTCCACCAGCGTCGCCACGCTGTCCCTCCCGGCGACGCTTCAGACTAGGTTCTCCCGCCGGGAACCGCTGTGCCGCCGGTCACAGCGGCGCGGAAAACGATGGCCCGCCCAGGCGGTGCGCTATCCTGGTCCTCATGCCGGGTGTCGCGATTCGCCCCGCGGCGCCCGCCGACTGCGCGCAACTCGCTGCGCTCCGCTTCGCCGGTTCGCGGCCTCGCTGAGCGAAGGTCGCCTCGGAGACCGGGCCGAATTTCGGCCTGCGTTTGTCTTTTCCTGGGCGGGGGCTCTTCGCCACAATTCGTCTCGGACGCGCGGCGCACAGCCTGCCCTGAGCGAGGCTCGCCCTCGGCGACCGAGCCGAATGGGTCCCTCTCCGAATTCTGGCTCGTCCGTGCGCTTCCCACCCCAGCGAACCCTCTTCGCCGGGGCCCCCGGTCGCTGCCGGCTCATTCCATTCGCCGCCGCACGGGCCGCCCCCGAATCGCGTCCTGTCCTCGGGCCCCGCAACGCGACACCCGCCGTCAATCCTCACCGAGAAGCCGACTCCCGCGGTCCTGTTCGCTCTCAGTAAGCGCATCGGGGATGAAGCACGAACTGAGCCCCGCTTTACGGATTCACCGGCTGTCCGAGTCGGCCGTTCTACGGGCAAGTGGATAGGATTTGTAAACACCGGCCGACTTACGGTTAGCAAACCCACCCATTCGATGGCCACCCGTGGCGCGGGGGAAAAGGGAGTCTCGATTCGAATTGCCGTTCCGCCGCTCCTCGCCTATACTCCCTGCGGAAGGCGAGGGACTAACTTAGGTTGTTGGCGCAGTTCCCGCCCCTTGGGAGGCACAGAATGACGGAGCCCTATAATCTGACGGTATCGAGCCTAACACAGGTCCGCGCGGCGGGCACTTCTTACCTACTTAGCCTGGTGCCCGCGAGGTCCGCCGGCGGCAGCGCGAAGCCCCGCCGCCTTCTTACGGGCGAGGCGGTGCAGCGCGCACTGTTCTCCCTGGGAATGACCGCCCGGGCTATTGAGGAGCTGTTCCACGGCTTGCAGACGGATGGCTTCTATTGGCTGCCGGGCTTATCGCTCTCTGACGAAGAGCGGGAAAAATTTGGCTTGCCGGCGAGCTCGTGCGGCACCCGCTAGGCCCGACCCCCGCCCTCCCATTCGCGCCTCACTCAGTGCAGTGGATCGGAGATCTCGCGTGAGTCGAGCCGCACCACCTATAGGAACTCCATAGATATATTGTGGTCATGAGGAAAGTCGGCCGCGAACCACAGAAACTCGAGACGCTCAATCTGTTTTCCGTGCTGCAATCGGGGGACGGCCGGGCCATATACGACCCAGCGAATCGGGAGTCCTTCCTCTCACAGGTCGATGCCGGACTGACTCGTGCGCTGGATTCGGAGGCAACACTGCACGGGATAAGGGTGCAGGCCCTGTTCGGTGGAATGGTCGTGAATCTCAACACCGTTCGGCTGCTGAAAGTGGAGGACACAGGGGACTGCTATTACCGTTCCGACGATGACGTGCTCGTTCCTGATTTCCGGGTGATTACGGAGGCCGGGAAGCCGTTGCTCATCGAAACCAAGAATCATTTTTGCAAAGATCCGATGAAATGCTATCGAATTCGCGCGACTGACCTGGACGCGCTCGGGCGATATGCCGGCCTTGCCGGGATTCCGCTTCGCTTTGCCATTTACTGGGCTCCGTGGAACCAATGGACCCTCAATGATCCCGCAAGGTTCACAAGGACCGGGAACTACGCTGAGATCGAGTTTTTCGCGGCTATGAAAGAGAATGAAATGGCCGCCCTCGGCGATTACACCATCGGCACTACGTACCCGCTGACCCTTCGGTTAACCGCCGACATGAACAAGCCGAGGGAGATTCTGGCAGACGGCAAAGTGAGTATGTGGATCGGCGGCTCCGAGATCAGGGTTGGCGGCACCGTGCTAGAGGACAATACAGAACGGAACATCGCGTTCTATCTCATGATGTACGGCAAATGGCGCTACGATGGAGGGCACATCGAACTCGATAGAGACGGGTTGCCGCTGGCGGCGGTGCACACGGTATCTCCTGAGGAGATCACACCCAACCAGGGATTCGAGATGATCGGCTCTCTCAGCTTCCTTTACTCCCAGGCCTACAATTTCCTCACTCTAGGAGAAGGCGGTCGGGTAACGAAACTCAACGTGAAAGAGCCCACATCTCTCGCGCCCGTCATTCCGCATGACTGGAAGAAGAAACAACTGCCGCTGTGGCGCTTCATCCTGCAGCCGAGCTATGAATAATCAGAGCGCTGCAACGCCGTCCAAGCCCTGTTGCAGGTCAGTGGGGCTCTGCGATGCAACCCGCTCATGGCGAACGCGTTGCGCCAGAAGGGCGTGACGGGTAACCGCAAACGGCCCGATATCGCGACTTACCTTGACGTAAAGTCGCCATGCCGTGCAAGTGCCGAAGTCGTCGGCTTGCGACCAAAGACCAAACCGCTCGTCCAGCACACCTTGCTCGCCGAATCGAGAATGCGCAATCGGAAACGCGCTCCCCTTGTCCCCGCCTCCCTCCAGTCTCCGCCGACCGCCCATCTCAGCCCCTCTTCCTCCACCAGCCACCCCTCCCTGAAAAACTGTCAACCCCCGCACCTCTTCACCAAAGTAACCCCCGCTGATAACACGCCACTTACCCGCCAACCAACCCCTACAAAGTTGGCAGACTTACTCATCCAGCCTGATATTCTGAATCTATAGAGTAGAAACTGGAAAAGGTCCGCCTCCACGCGGACCTTTTCTCTTCCCGACGGGACTCACTGCCACCGGATCGCCGGCGCACCTCCCGCCCGGCCCCCTCGAATTCCGTAAGCATCTGAAAACACAGTGCTTACAATAAGCACTTCGGAATCATACACTTGCGAAATTCGCCGCCCGTCACCCCCTTTGGAATCAATTGCTTACGCAAAAAACGCGAAGAGGGGGGGTACCCGTTGCTGCGCGTTCCATCGAGTCAGACCCTTCGCAGCTGGCTCCAGCCATGCGCGCCACGCATGGCCGGCGCGGCGCCGTCTGAGGAAAAACGGTACCGTCGAAACCCTGTAAACTGCTTCTTCGTTCCCGCGCATTACCACCGCGCATTTTCCGCGCCTCGCGCGCTGAGTGCGTCCGAAACCCGGTGGTAGACTCGGGGCAAATTGTCCCAGATCAGGACTCGAATGGCGTTCTGGCGCCCATCCAGAACGCCCGGATTGGAGCATCCTCGTGGCAGATGATCGTCAGCGCGCCGTAGAACTGGCGCTTTCCCAGATTGAAAAGCAGTTCGGCAAGGGTTCCATCATGCGCCTCGGCAGCAAAGAGGCCATCGTCCCCATCGCCGTCATTTCCACCGGCTCCATCTCCTTCGACGCCGCGCTCGGCGTTGGCGGCGTGCCCCGCGGCCGCGTTATCGAAATCTTCGGCCCTGAATCTTCCGGCAAGACCACCATCACCCTCCAGATCATCGCCGAAGCCCAGAAGGCCGGCGGCCTGGCCGCCTTCGTGGATGCCGAGCACGCCCTCGACCCGCAGTACGCCAAAAAACTCGGCGTCGACATCGACAACCTGCTCATCTCCCAGCCCGACTACGGCGAGCAGGCCCTCGAAATCACCGAAGCTCTCGTCCGTTCCGGCGCCATCGACGTCCTCGTCGTCGACTCCGTTGCCGCTCTGGTTCCCAAGGCCGAACTGGACGGCGAAATGGGCGACTCCCACATGGGCCTGCAGGCCCGCCTCATGTCCCAGGCCCTGCGCAAGCTTACCGGAACTGTCTCGAAATCAAGAACTTCCCTCATCTTCATCAACCAGATCCGGGAAAAGATCGGCGTCATGTTCGGCAACCCCGAAACCACCACCGGCGGCCGCGCTCTCAAGTTCTACTCCTCGGTCCGCATCGACATCCGCCGCATCGCCGCGGTCAAGGAAGGCGACACCGTCGTCGGTTCCCGCACCAAGGTCAAAATCGTCAAAAACAAGGTCGCCGCTCCCTTCCGCGAAGCCGAATTCGACATCCTCTACGGCGAAGGCATCTCCCGCGAGGGCGACGTCCTCGATCTCGCTGTCAACAACAACATCGTCGAGAAGAGCGGCGCCTGGTTCAGCTATGCCGGCGAGCGCATCGGCCAGGGACGCGAGAACGTCCGCTCCTTCCTCAAGGAAAACCGCGACACCTTCGCCAAAATCGACACCCAGCTCCGCCAGAAACTCGGCATCGTGCCGAAGAACGTCGCTCCCGAGCCGCCGCCCGTGCCTCCCAACGGCGCAGCCCACGCTCAGGAAGCCGTGCGTCCTGCACGACGCCAATAACCCTTCCGCACCTCGACTGCAACGCGAAGAGCCCCTCACCGGAGGGGCTTTTTGCTCATCGCGATCCCTCACACTCCTCAGGCATCCCTTTCTGCCCGCGTCCTCATCGAAACACCTGAAACTGTCGGAATCGGGGATCGCGCGAAATCCCCTGCTCTGCCGCATCCGGGCCGTATGTCACACTCCTCCTTATCGGGTTCGAGGCCGTTTTCGGCCGCCGGGAACCGCGCTCCGCTCCCCGTCCCTGCCCATGGGAGCCATACAGCCCATTTCTATTCGAGCGACTCCACGCTGATCGGCGAAGTCGGTCAGCGGCTGGCAGACGCTCTTCATGCTGGTGGCGCCGCGGTTGTTATTGCTGAGAACTCCCACGGCCGCGATCTGGCTCACTATGTCGAATCCTCCGGGATCGATCTCAGCCGCGCCGCTCGCGAGGACCGCTGGGTGCCTCTCGATGCCCGGAAAACTCTGGGCGTGTTCATGGCCGGCGACTCGCCCGATCCGCAACGTTTCGGCTCCCTGCTGGGCGGCGTCTTCGATCGCGTTGCCGCCGCCGTTTCCACATATGGGTCAAAATTTGCACCCATCGTCACCTACGGAGAAATGGTCGCCATCCTCTGGGAGGACGGAAATCCCTCCGCCTCCCTGCGTCTGGAAGACCTGTGGAACGACCTCTCCCGCACCCGCACTTTCCATCTTTCCTGTGGCTGGCCTCTCAGCTTTTTCTCCCGCGGTGACGACGGGGTTGCCGTTGACCGGATTTGTTCCCAGCACACCCACGTCACTCCCTCCCTGGGCTATGAAAACCTCAGCGGCAAAGAACGCGGCCGCGGCGCGTTACTCTGGCAGCTCAAAGCCCACAATGTCCTGGAGCACGTCTCCCGCATCACGCGCCAGACCCTGGATTATTACCGCGATGCGGCTTCTGTCGACTCTGTCTCGCTTCCTGAAGCGGTCGATGAAGTGCTTGCCATCTACAGCCGCCGGCTCCAGCTAAATGAGGTTTCGGTGACGAAGAAAATTCGCCCCGGCCTCAAAGTTTTCTGGTCCCCGGGCGAATGCAAACAGATCCTCTCCGGCCTCGTCGCCAATGCCATCGACGCCTCACCCGAAGGCGGTTCCATGTATCTGTCTGCATGGGAGTGCCATCACCCTTCCACTGGCATCCGCGGCATTCGCTTCACGGCCGGCGACCAGGGAACCGGTATCCCGCCAGGCTCCCGTTCAGCCATCTTCGCGCCATTTTCCGCCGGCCGTAAAGACATCAACATCGGCCTCGGCCTGTGGACCGTCAGGGACTTGCTGGTGCGGCGTGGCGGCTCCATCCGCTGCCGCAGCCGTACAGCTCAGCCTTCCGGCACCCTCCTCAGCGTCTTCCTTCCCACCCACCCGAACCTGACATCCGCCTGACCGCCCCATCACCCGTCTCGGTCCTGTTGCCTACGCTGCCGCCGCGCGCTCCTGAGCCATCTCGTCCGCCGACGGCCCGTAGCACCCCGGAATCGCAATACCCAGCAGTCGCAGATACACGCCCAGCTGCGCGCGATGATGCACCATGTGGCCGATCGTCCACTTCCGGTACACGTCCTCGCGCAAATCGTTGACGATGGTTTCTCCGTTCCACTCCATCGTCCACGTCCGCGCCATCTCCTCGTCGCTGGTCGCCTCCAGCGCCGCCCGCGCCTGCGGCAAATCCCCGTCGAAGCGCGCCAGCATGTCCGCCCGCTTCATCCCCTTCCAGCCGGACATGGCCTTTTCGCCTTCCTCCGGGGTCATCGCATAGTGGTCGGTGGTCAGCGTCAACACCGTCCATTCCGGGAAATCCGTCAGGTGCCATGCCAGACGCCCCAGTTCCATTGACTTCTCATGCGGCTTCCACAGCAGCTTCTCGTCCGGAACCAGCGCCAAAAACGCCCTCGTATAGCCGAACTCTTCATCGAATTGCCGCAGCATTTTCTCCGCGATCGTCATACCGGCACCCCCTTTTGCGCGCAGTATACGCCCCTTCTGCAGCAGGAATTGGCGCGGCGGCCAGATGCTTTTCACAGCACCGCACGCGCCCTTCGTAACTCCGCCTGCCGGGACCTGTGTCAACCGTCTTACCGCTTGCCCAGGCTCAGCGTGAAGCGCATTCCCGTCTCGAAGGTGAACGGCAGCGACGGATAGCCGATCGGTCCAATGTGCTGGTTGCTGCTCAGGTTATTCAGTTGTGAGTACACCGTCGCCCACGGCTTCCACTCATAGCTGGCGCCCACGTCGATCTTCGCGTAGGCATAGTCCAGGTCGCGGTTCGGCAGCAGCAGCGTGTTGCCCCCGTTCACGTCATCGCCACCCAGGTAGGTCGAGTCGTCGCTGCGGCTGGCGTACGCCGCATCGACCACGCCGGTCCATTTTCTTCCCGTGTAGATCGCGCTGGCGAACGCTGTGTGCGGCGGCCTGCGGAACGGCCGCGCCCCAATCAGTGGCGCATAGTTCCCGATCGGAATCCCCGGAAAGCCCGGATTCGTGCACGGCCCCGTCGTTCCGGTCGAACTGCAGGCGCTCGGTCCATCTGACGCGAACGAGCGCTGCACCACCGCGTCCAGATACGTATACCCGCCGCGCAGGAAGACGCTCTTCCCCAGCCCGTACTCCACCTCGCCCTCGGCGCCCTGCGCCCGGTACGACATCGAATTCAAATCCAGCTCGTACGCGTAATTGTTGTTCAGAAACGCCTGCAGGCTCTGCTGCTGCGCTGCCGTAAGGTTCGGCAACAGCACCGGCACCAGCGACGCCGGCACCGCCTCAATCTGGTTCCCAAACTCGTTGTGAAAATAGGTAGCGCGCAGAGTTACTTTTTCGCTGAACAGGCTCTGCTCCACCCCTCCGTCGTACGTTCGTGCCTGCTCCGCGCCGATCGGCGTAATTCCATATTGTGCCGCCGTCGCCTGGCCGCCGTTTTTCGTCAGGAACGTATAGAGCGACCCGAACTGCTGATCGAGCGTCGGCTCCTGGTACCCACGCGCAAAGTTGAAGTCCAGCTTCGTCCCCCGCGCTCCCTTGCCCGGCCGCACCAGGTAGTAGCTTCCGCCCGCGTGCGGCGTCCCAACCGTCCCAAACAGCCCGTTCTTCTCCACGTTCCCGGCCGCCGTGTAGAACAGCCGATTCTTAAACTCGCCGCCCACCTGCGCCTGGTAATCGTAGTTCTCCCGCTCCAGGCCCTCGCGGTAGGCGTACACCGGCTCCTTCTCCACGCCGCGCTCGTTCTCGTACCGCGCGCCCCCGACCACCGCCAGATGCGGCCCGTGCACGTAATTCATCTCCGCATACAGATCGTCACGGTTCGACGCCAGCGCCAGCTGGTAGGGATACACCGCCCCGGACGACGATCCGTAATTCAGCAGCGCCAGCCCGCGCACCGTGTCGCCATTGGCGCCTGTCACCGTTTCGAAATCGCCGTAATAATTGCCCGCGATCAAATTCCCCGCCGGATACCACTGCTCGCTCTCCTCGCGTTTTCGCACCAGCCCATACCGCGCCGTCGCGTGCAGGTTGTCGCGAAACGCATGCGTAATCGTGCCGGTTCCATAGGTGTCCTGGTCCAGCTGCTTGCCGTCGTTCGCGATCCCATAGAACGAGTAGCCGCTGTTCCCCGCCGGCAGCCCCGTCGCCGAATCGCTGTTACGCGCGGTCACCCGCATCTCGGTCTTCGCCGACCAGCTCCAGCCCACGTTCGCCACTCCCGTGTCATCGTGGTACGCATCCATCGGGATCGAATTCCGCGTCTCCAGGCTAGAGAATCCGCCATAGTAATCCAGCTTCCGCTTCATCCCCGCCAGCTGCACCTGGTTCCTGTACGTGCCAAAGCTCCCTGCGCTGCCCTCGTACAGCAGGGACGGAAACGGTGTGCTCCCGCGCGGCGTTGTCACCGCCACCACACCCGCCGCAGCATCGGACCCGTAAAGCACACTGTTCGGCCCGCGGTACGCTTCCACGCTTTCGAGGCCCGTCGTCGCCAGATTCGTAAAGTCGAACCGCCCGCCAATATCCTCGATGGGCACGCCGTCCATCACCACCCGGTTCGCCGTCGACGAGCCCCCGCGGATGAACAGCGACGTCTCCCCGCCCAGTTCGCCTGTCTGCACCACGTCCAGTCCCGGAATCTGCCGCAGAGTGTCGACAATCGTCATCCGGTTCTCGTACTGCGTTGCCCCAATCCCCGTCACCGATCCGCTGGTTTGCGCCTGCGGCTCCGGCTCGCCCGTCGCCGTCACCACCACCGACTGCCGCACCCACTCCGGCTCCAGCACCACGTTCTGTGCCACATCGTCCAGGGTCCCGCCGTAAAAACTCTGCGTCTGCAGTTGCCGGAATGAATGCCCCGACGCCAGAACGTAAAAGCGCCCTGAATCGGCGCTGGAAAGGGTGTAGCTCCCGTCAAAGCCGGTCTGTCCGGACACGATGACCTTGCCGTCATGCACCAGCGCCACAACGGCGTGCGCAATGGGCGCTCCCAGCGGATCCGTCACCGTTCCATGAACGGTGACCGCGTGGCTCGCAGTCGTCGCGGCAGTCAGCCCGAAAATGCAAAGAAGGCGGCGCACAGGCCGCGGAAAATACGTCATAAGTCCTCCGTTCCCCTCGGAACGCGGTGAACGAGTCGGCGCAGCAGCGCCCGCCCTGGCACACGGGACCGGTCTCCTGACTTGCGCGTCGTTCCTGGGGAACAAAGCCCGGCAGCCTTCCCGGAACCCCTGGGCTCCAGTGGCGCTTCGGCCTGGCTTTTCCTGCGTCTCAAAAAGACCAGACGCAGGACCACGCGCTTACAGTTGCGGGGCAGTGGCGGATTTTCACCGCCTTCCCGAGCATCCCTGTGCGAATTCTGGCTTTACGCGAACGCACCGGCAGGAAGATTCCCGCCGCGCCCTCGCGCCTTCTTTTCCCGTCAGAAAAAATTTCAGCCGGAAAGGCCGTTATAAATCGTCGCCCGTCCCAAGTCAAAAACCCTGAGTCTGCAACGCTGCCCATCCCGGAGATCAAAATCGAAATCCCATACCAAAGTATTGCCGATACCTTCGTCTGATTGTTCCGCCGCTGCGCTTCTGGTCATATCGCTTCAGCCCAACTGGATCAAAGCCCGGCAAACGCAAAGGCAGATTTTCGGGTGCATGACCAGCGGCTCAGAAGAGGGGGCAATGGAGATGAGAAGCAGGAACTCCCGCACGATTGTGATCGTTATCGCATCGCTAACTGTGCTCGCCGGCATTGTCCTTGTGGCGCAGCAGAACGCGGCGCAGCAGAAGTCGGCGCAGGACCGGTATGCGTTGAAAGCCCTGAACGGGGTCTCGTTCTCTGAGTTCAAAGGCTACGAAGATTGGCAGGACGTCGCCGTCAGCCGGACCAATACTACGATCAAGGCCATACTGGGGAATCCCGCGATGATAAAAGCCTACAAATCAGGCATCCCCGGCAACGGCAAGCCCTTCCCCGACGGCGCCAAAATTGTAAAGATCATGTGGACCAAAAAAACCAACCCCTTGTCTCCCTATGCGGTCGAGGTACCGGACACGCTGACAGTGCTCGCCTTCATCGAGAAGGATTCCAGGAGATTCCCGGACACGAGTGGATGGGGATATGCGCAGTTTAATTACGATGCCAAGTCCGATTCGTTCACTGCTTATGGGAAAGATGCCTCGTTCGGCAAGAGTTATTGTTACGGCCAGTGCCATTCGAAGGTGAAGGCAACAGACTACATTTTCACGGCTTACCCGTTTAGATGATGCGGAGCAGCGGTCATCGCACAAACGGCAAATACGCCGGAACTCGGGTCCGGTAGGCGACGAACGTCTCCCCGAACCGCTCCGCGAGCAGCCGGTCTTCGGCTTTCACCCGAATCTCGGTCCCTGCCACAAAGAAGATCAGTGAGGCCACAAACAGAGGCCACCACGTCCAGCACAATCCCGTTGCCAGCACCATCCCCAGCATCGATGTGTAGATGGGGTGCCGAATCCACGCATACGGTCCCGTCCGGATCAGCTCATGGTCTGCGCGCAACGCTGCCTGATAGCGCCACTGCTTGCCCAGGTGCCGTGTCGCGGCCCAGACCAGCGCGACCGAAGGCGGCCCCAGCACCATGGACAGGATCAGGGATAGATCCGACTTGCGGAAACCCACAGGTCGAACATATGCCCAGAGCAACGCGAATCCCACCATCACCAGCACGATGCCCCATTTGGACGACGGCGCACGGGTGACTTCAGTACGTCCTGCAGCCTCGCGGCTCGGCCGGATGAACGCCAGCGACCACGCCACCCAGCACACGAACATCTCCGCAACCGCCACAATCCACAGCATAATCGGCGATTATAGGCCGAACGTTTCGGACCTCGGCCGGCATTTCCAGCGCTTTTGCTGATTTCCTTTGACGCTCCGGGCATAGTTACCTTAAGATCATTCCAATGGTTCTTATCTCCAAGCCGGTGTCTTGTTGCGCTTGTTGTTGCGCCTTGCGCCGGACTTGTGGGTGAGCCCCTCCTCAAAGCACCGCACCCCATAAGCCCGCGCTTCAGCCCACGCTGACGCGGGCTTTTTATTTCTCCCCATCGCCTTCCTGAGTTCGAATCGGAGTCATCATGGCGGAACTTGTTGCAACTAAAGAGACTAAAGCACAGAAAGCTGAGCGCCTGAAGCGCGAGAAGAACCCCTGGGACGCGATCGACGAGATTCGTGCCTTTGCCCGTGACGGCCGCAACTCCATCCCCGAGGAATGGAACACTTACTTCCGCTGGTGGGGCATTTATACCCAGGGCGACGGCCTCGGCGTGACCGGCGGCAAAGGCGGCGAAGGAAAAGCCACGGAGTTCTTCATGATGCGCGTCGCCCTCCCCAACGGCATCCTGCGCGTTGACCAGGCCCGTGTCCTCGCCGAGATCGCACAGCGCCACGGCCGCAATCTCGCCGACATCACGGTCCGCCAAAATATTCAGTACCACTGGCTCACCATCGAGTCGCTGCCCGGGATCATGGAGGCTCTGGACGCCGTCGGCCTCTCGCCCAAAGGAGCCTGCGGCGACGTGGTTCGCAATGTCACCGGCTGCCCACTGGCCGGCATCGCCCACGACGAGCTGATCGACGCCTCGCCCCTCGCTCTCGAGATCGCGCGCACCCTGCGCGGCAACGACGACTTCTACAACCTCCCGCGCAAGTTCAAGATTTCCGTTACCGGCTGCCCTGTCTGGTGCTCGTACCCCGAGATCAACGACATCGCCCTAACCGCTGTCCGCCGCGGTGACGAAATCGGCTACTCCGTTCGCGTCGGAGGCGGCCTGTCGAACGAGCCGCATCTCGCCGTCCGCCTCGACGCCTTTGTCCGTCAGGACCAGGCGGTGCCGGTCGTCCGCGCCATCACCGAAATCTTCCGCGATCAGCAGGTTCTCCGTGAAAGCCGCGATCGCGCGCGTCTCAAGTACCTGTTCATGAAAGAAGGCTGGACCGCCGAGCGCTTTTTGTTTGAGATCGAGAGCCGCCTCGGCTACACGCTCTCGCCCGGCGTCGAAGAAGCGATCCCCGACGATATCCTGCGCGACCACACCGGCATTCATCGCCAGAAGCAGCCCGGCCTGTGTCATGTTGGCGCCAGCGTCCTGCGCGGGCGCCTCACCGGCGATCAACTGGCCGCGGCTGCCGACCTGGCCGAGCGCTTCGGCAGCCCCGGGAGCGGACATCCCGGCGAACTGCGCCTCACCGTCATGCAGAATCTGCTCTTCCTCAACATCCCCGCCGCGCGCGCCGCTGAGCTTGTCCGCGAGCTGGAACACATCGGGCTGCGTGTCGACGGCTCGCCCTTCTGGCGCGGCGGCATTGCCTGCACCGGCACGGAGTTCTGCAAACTGGCCATCACCGAGACGAAAGGCTTCCTGCGCTGGCTGGTCGATGAGCTGGAAGAGCGCCTGCCCCAGTTCGATCAGCAGCTGCGCCTGCACGTTACCGGCTGCCCCAACAGCTGCGGTCAGCACTGGATCGCCGATCTCGGACTCGAAGGCAAGAAAATCAAGCACGAAGGACAGCTGACTGACGCATACTACTTCTGTGTCGGCGGGTCGGTCGGCAAGCATGCCGGGACCGCTCGTCCTGTTGGATTCCGCACACCCGCACACCTGGTCCCGGACGCCGTCGAACGTCTGCTGCGCAGGTATCTCGCCGAGCGCGAGCCGAACGAGACCCTGCGCAGGTATTTTGGCCGCAGCAGCGACGCGGAGCTTCGCGCCGCGCTGGCCGGCGAGGATCTGGTTCCCGTCGAGCGCGACCTGCCCAGCGGCCGCGTTCCCGTCGAGCTGGCTGGTTGAGGAGACGCCCGTGAGCCTGTTGCCCATCTTTCTTCGCCTTGAGCGCCGGCCGTGCCTTGTTGTCGGCGCCGGCACCGTCGCGCTGGCGAAAATCCAAAGTCTGCGCAACGCCGGAGCTGCAATCGCTGTCGTCGCTCCCGAGGCAGCCGTTGCGGTCAGGACGCTGGCAACCGAGGGCGCTTTGACCTGGCGCCGGCGCCTCTTTCAGGCTTCCGACCTCGAAGGCGTATTCCTCGTGATCGCGGCGACCAACGCGCCCGCCGTGAACCGCGCCGTTTACGAGGAGGCTCTGCGCCGCAATGTCCTTTGCAACGCCGTCGACGATCCGCCGAACTGCGATTTCTACTTTGGATCGGTCGTAAGCCGCGGGGATCTGCAAATTGCCATCTCCACGGCCGGCGAAAGCCCCGCGCTCGCGCAGCGTCTCCGCCGGGAAATCGACGCCCAGCTACCCGCCGATCTCGGCCCCTGGCTCGCCGAACTCGGCGCTCTCCGCCACGAAGTTCGCAGTGCCGCACCCGCCGGAGAAGCCCGCAACCTTCTCCTCCACGAGCTGGCTCAACGCCCGCTCTGTGCCTTGACCGACTGCCCCACGCGCCACTTCGCGCAGCAGCGGATCGATGCATTGCGTGGAGCCTCCGCATGACCGGTACGAGCCCCGGAACGGTCTACCTCGTCGGCGCCGGTCCCGGCGATCCGGAACTGCTGACCCTGAAAGCTGCGCGCCTGCTGGGCGCCGCCGATGTCGTCCTCCACGACGACTTGGTGCCGCCGGCGATCCTCGGCCATGCCGCGAGCGCCATCGTCATCAATGTCGGCAAGCGCTGCGGCCGCAAAAACATCTCCCAGGAACAAATCGACGCGATGATGGTGGATTACGCGCGCCGGGGCCTTTCCGTCGTGCGGCTCAAGTCCGGCGATCCGCTCGTCTTCGGCCGAGCGGGCGAGGAGATGGATGCCCTCCGCGCAGCCGGCATTCCCTTTGAGGTGGTCCCCGGCATTACGGCCGCCTTTGCGGCTGCGGCAGCGCTGCGCCGTCCGCTTACCGACCGCCGCACCGCCTCCAGTATCAGCTTCTCTTCAGGCCACCATGCGCCGGGATCCAGCCTGGAGCCAGCCTCGCTGGCCGGCGCCACGCGCGTCGTCTACATGCCGGGCCGCGATCTAAGCAGCACCGCCGCGCAATTGCGCCGCGAAGGTCTTCCCGCCGATCTGCCCTGCGTCGTTGTTTCGCGCGCTGCCCAGCCCGATCAGCAGATTGTCCGCACCACGCTGGCGCAGCTCGATGGCATCGCGCCGCTTCCCGCGCCGTCGATTCTGCTCGCCGGAGAGGCTATGCGCGAGGCCCAGGCCGACGCGCTCGCAGAACTCACCGATTTCGCTCTCCACCAGGCCGAAGAGCAGCCTTACCCCTCTGCGTTGTGAGGGCAGCCGTCCGGCCTTCAGTGCGTCGCAGCCGGCGCCGGCAGCGTGTAGTCGAGGTCGTAGAAGTGCTTGCCGCCCTCGATGCGGATTTTCATCGAGCCGGAAATGCCGGTCAGCTCGCCGGTGCCTGAGTCCGGGACCACAATCACCTCGAGGGCCGGCGTGCCGCGATTCATGGTTGCGTTGTGCTCCAGGATGAAGCTTCCGCTGCGGCCCTGCAGCGTCCCGCTCACTTTCTCCATCGCCACGTAGCCGCCGGACCCAATGTCGCGATTCAGGAAGCTGAGCATCTCGCCCTTGCTCGTCGCTTCCAGATCGCCGTGGAATTGCTTGTCGATCGACATGCGCCCCAGGCCGGACGCCTCGGCCGGCGCGTTATCCGGTTTCTGCGGCGCCATCTTCACCTCGAAACTGCCCGTTGCGTGCTGCGTCACCCTTGCCTCCCCTGATCCCCGAGCCGAGTCCCCCGTTTGCGCCAGAGCGCCGCCCGCCACGGCCAGCGCAATGGCTGCGCACAACGCTGTTGCCAAACGAATCCTCGCCTGCATCCTGAGCAGCATAGCATCCGAACGCGCAACTCCTGTTGCCGCCGCTTCAAACTCCGGAAAACTGCGACACACACCCCGGCGAGCCCACAATTTTCCTCGCCGTGCGATAGACTGAAGCACCGAAAGCGGAAGGAGAGTGATCCGGTGCTCCGTTTCCCTGGCAAGCTGTCCCCGGAGCCAGACCGGCATCCAATCGAGCCATGAAGAAAATTGGCCAGATCGTAGCCCCTTCGATCGTCCTGGCATTGGCCCTCGCGGGCTGCCACGGCAACAATCAGAACCAGAACGCAAACCAGACCCCAAGTCAGAGTCAGGCGCAGCCCGCCGCCAGCGCCGATCCCGCAGCCGCCAATCTCGCCGAGGCGAGCAACGTCACCCCAACCTCCCAGGATCAGAATCCCCCCGCCCCGCCGCCAGACCAGACCGCATCCTCTTCTTCCTCCTCCGCAGAATCCAGCCAGCCGGCCGCTCTGCCTCCTCCTCCCGCGGAAGACGATGGCGAGACCGACGAGGCAGTTGCTCCTCAGCCGCCGCCTGCCCTGCCGGACTACGACCAGCCCGAAGCACCTGGGCCCGGCTACATGTGGACGCCCGGCTACTGGGCCTACGCACCCATGGGCTACTACTGGGTGCCCGGCGCCTGGGTCGTCGCGCCCTACGTCGGCGCGCTCTGGACGCCCGGTTACTGGGGCTGGTATGGAAACCGTTATCACTGGTACCACGGCTACTGGGGCCCGCACATCGGCTTCTATGGCGGCATCAATTACGGCTTTGGCTATGTCGGCGTCGGCTATGAGGGCGGCTGCTGGCGCGACAACGCCTTCTACTACAACACCGCCATCACCCATGTGAATGTCACCATCATTCGCAACGTGTATGTCTACAACCAGTTCAACCGTTACAACACCACGCGGGTGGCGTTTGTTGGCGGACGCGGCGGCCTCGCCTACCACCCGGCCCCGGCCGAGATTGTCGCCCTGCGCGAGCCGCACGTTGCCGTCCTGCCTGCGCAGCGCCAGATGGTCACCGTTTCCATGCAGAATCGCGCGCAGTTCGCCAGCGTCAATCATGGGCGCCCCACGCTGATCGCGGAAAGTCGCCCCATCAACACCGGTCGTCCGGCGGCCGCGCCTGCCTACGTGCACATGGCGCGTGGACCGATCGAGAGCCATCCGGCGCCGGAAGCCCGTCCCGCGATGGCAGCCCATCCGGAAGCCGCGCGTCCGGCTCCCGCAGCGCGGCCTGAAGCCAGGCCCGAAGCGGCTCCCACAGCCAGACCTGAAGCGCGGCCCGCGGCGCGTCCGGCAGCCAGACCTGAAGCGCGCCCGGCAGCTCGCCCTGAAGCCACGCCAGCAACCCGTCCTGCAGCACGCCCTGAAGCCCGGCCCGAAACGAGGCCGATACCGCAAGCGAGGCCTCAGCAGCCTCGTACCGAGGCAAGGCCCGCGCCTCGTCCACAGGCAGCGCGCCCCGAGAGCCGCCCGCAACCACGCAGTAATGCCAAACCGGAGGACAATCGTCCGCACGGACGGAGGTAAATCAGAGCGCGTGCATCAGGCTGCTCGTTCGCATCGCAAGGCGGTCCGGGCGAGCAGTTCGCGCAACTGGGAGGCGCGCAGCAGCTGCGACCCCACCAGCAGCCGCTGACGGCGGCGATGATCGGGGTCATCCAGCATCGGGATTGCTTTTTCGTCGCGGGCAGCGCCCGCTTCCAGAGCCAGGATGGAAGACTCCAGCGTGATGCGGAATCGTGCGCTGACGTGGATGGGTTCGGAGTCGCAGAGGGGCGGCCGCATTGATTTCTCGTCCGGAGCTATCGCAATTCCTGAGTCGGTGTATCCCGAAGCCGCTGCACCCAAGTCGACGCGTCCCTCAGGGAGCGGCGACCTTGCGCAGAATCCGAAAGGCCACAGGAACTCAGGAATTGCCGTAAAGTTTGCTCCCCTGCAGTCGATTCTAGCCATGTAGCTGCGTGCCGGCGCAGTTTTTCCCACGTGTGCGGAATCGCCACCACGAAACTGTCGCGTTTTGAGACACGAGCCGGCCAAAGCAGCCCACGCGCCAACCGGCTTTACAAATCCATCGACTTGCGCGCGACATTTTCCCGCGCACGAGTAAGAAACGATTCCAGTGCCATCGAGCCTTCGTCGCCCTTCCCGCGCGTGCGCACGCTCACCGCATTGCCGGCCTCTTCCTTGTCGCCCATCACGAGGACGTAAGGCACCTTCTGCAGCGTGAAGTCGCGAATCTTCGCGTTCATCTTTTCGTTGCGCCCGTCCACTTCCACGCGCAGTCCCGCAGCCTGCAGTGAACCGCGGACTTTTTCAGCGTACGCATGATGCCGTTCGCTGATGGGGACGATTCCCGCCTGCACCGGGGCCAGCCACAGCGGGAATGCCCCGGCGTACATCTCGATCAGGTAGGAGATCATGCGCTCCATGGTGCTGACAATGGCGCGATGGATCATGACGGGGCGATGCGGCTTGCCGTCCGCCGCCGTGTATTCCAGTCCGAACTGGCTCGGCAGGTGAAAGTCCACCTGCACGGTCGAGTAAGTTTCCTCGTGTCCCATCACGTCGGCCAGCTGGATATCGAGCTTGGGGCCATAGAACGCGGCGTCTCCCTTGCTTTCGCGATAGGGCAGGCCGAGGGAATCGAGGGCCTCGCGCAGTTCGCGTTCGCCCAACGCCCACATTTCGTCGTTGTCGACATATTTCTGCTTATTCGCGGGGTCGCGCAGCGACAGCCTGTAGCTGTACTGCGTGATCCCGAGGTCGCGATAAGCCCGCTCGACCAGCTTCATGACTCCTGAAAACTCTTCCCTGATCTGATCGGGCGAACAGAAGATGTGCGCGTCGTTCAGCGTCATCGAGCGCACCCGGCTTAGCCCGCTTACCACGCCCGACCGCTCGTAGCGATACATCGTGCCCAGCTCGGCCAGCCGCACCGGCAGATCGCGATAACTGCGCAGCTTCGACTCGTAGATCAGAATGTGATGCGGGCAGTTCATGGGCCGCAGCACTAACTGCTCGGTCTTCATGTCCATCGGCGGGAACATATCCTCGTGATAGTGCTCCCAGTGGCCGGAGCGAATATAGAGATCGACTTTGGCCAGGCTGGGCGTGTAGACGTGCTCGTAGCCGGCTTCGCGTTCGAGCCCGAGGATGTATTCCTCCAGCAGCCGCCGGATGGTTGCGCCTTTGGGCAGCCAGAGCGGCAGGCCCGATCCTACTTCTTCGCTGACCGTGAAGAGCTCGAGTTCCTTGCCCAGGCGGCGATGATCGCGGCGTTTCGCATCTTCGATTCGCTCCAGATATTCGTCGAGATCTTTCTTCGAGAAGAACGCTGTGCCGTAAATGCGCTGCAGCTGCGGGTTCTTCTCGTCGCCCAGCCAGTAGGCGCCGGAAAGGCTCATGACCTTGAACGCCTTGACGCGTCCCGTCGACGGAACGTGCGGCCCGCGGCAGAAGTCGACGAAGCTGCCGTTGCGATAGAGCGAAATTGGCTCGCCCGGCTTCGTGAATTTCTCGATGAAGTGGACCTTCATGAAGTCGTTGCCCGCTTTGAACTTCTCGAGGCCTTCCGCGCGCGGCTCGAATTCGCGCACGAATTTGTCGTCGCGGGCGGCGACCTCGGCCATCCGGCCCTCAATCAGCTTCAGGTCTTCCGGCGTGAAAGGAGTAGGGCGCCAGAAGTCGTAAAAGAAGCCGGAATCGGTGGCTGGGCCATGCCCCAGCTTCGTCTCGGGAAACAGCTCGAGGACGGCCGTAGCCAGAACGTGGGCTGCCGAATGGCGCAGAACCTTGAGGGCATCGGGCGCACGATCTGTGAGCAGTTCGAGCGCGACGTCTTCCTGGAGCGGCGTGGTGAGATCGACGAGGCGCTCAGCGTGCGTGTCCTCGGCAACGTACATCGAGTCTTCCGCGCTGTCGGCGGTGGTGGCCGCAACCGGGCCGGCCTGGAGGGGGCGAATGCGGGCGACCAGCGCGGCCTGCGCCAGGCGCGGCGAGATGCCCTCGGCGATATCTCGGGGCGTGGTGCCGGCGGGCACCTGACGAACCGATCCGTCGGGCAGCTGAACCTGAATGGAACTCATGAAAACAGGTTAACGGGTTTATGGATCACGGTACAGAGATCGACGCCCAGCGACGCGCTGTACGCGTCGCTGGCTGCTGATCGCTAATCGCTACTTCACACCGATGTGCGCGGTCATCTGCATAGTGCCGGGATCGGTGATGGGCGGGTAGATCTCGAAGTCGGTCTGGTAGGATCGGGTCCCGCCCAGCTGCTGCGGGGTCATTTGCGCGATGTGCTGCCAGAGCGCGGGAATCACTTCCTGCGGAGGCCCCTGATCGGACTGGACGACAGCGTATTTGCCTGTAGGAATGACGCGCTTCACCATGCCGTCAGGAATCTTGTCGGCGGAAGAGACGCGGACGCCGAGCGTGTAGGTGAAATCGCCGCTGCCGTCGGTCGCGTAGTCGCTGTAGACGACCACCATGCCGTCGCCAACCCGATTGGGGATCTGGTCGAGCTGGCCGCTGGTCATGGCGTTCTGCCAGAGCTCTGGGATTTTTCCCTGCCCCGAGGCTTCGGCATCGTTGTTGGTTCTCACCGTCACGCCAACCACGGTGAAGCTGTCCTGGTCTTCCACCTTGACCGCAGCAGGCGATGCGGCAGGAGCGGGAGTCGCGGCGGTATCGGGAGTCGCAGCGGGAGCGGTCTGCTGGGTGGCGGGTGCAGTTTGGGTGGCGGCGGGCGTGGTCTGCGCCGACACTGCGGGCGCAACAACCAGCGCGGGAAGCAGGGCAAGTTTCCAGGCGGCTGAGAGCATAGCAGAGCAGTATACGCAGGGGAATGCGGGCCAGTTCAGAGAATTTCGGCCGGAAAATGCGGCCCGCCGCGGGCAGGGCTGCCGGGGCTGCAAATGGATCGTGTAAATTATGCGATCCGATCGTATATTTTGCAACGGTCAGCGATCTGCTCCGTTACAGGGCCGCAAATCTCTGCCTGCAAAGGGCAGGGTGCGCCGCTCGCGAACCGCCTGCAATCACATATCGCTGTGGCTGGGATTGAGCAGCATCTCTTCCGGCTCGATGTGTACCAGAACTTTGGCCACGCGGCTCACCTGATCCAGAACCGAGTCTTCCACCCGATGGGAGATAGCGTGGCCGGAGCGCACGGTGAGGTCGCCGTGGACGACGACGTGGAGATCGACGTAGTAACGGAAACCGACTTTGCGGACAAAGCATTTTTCGAGGCCGACGACGCCTGGCACCGCCCCGGCAACCTCGCGGATGTGTTTTTCGATTTCCGGGGGCGGCGCCGTGTCGAGGATTTCGTCCAGAGGAGTGCGGATCTGGCGCCACGCGCTGAAAAGGATCACGGGAGCAGCGCACAGAGCGGCCCAGTCATCGGCGCGATAGTCTTTGGTCCAGAGCGCGACGGAAATCCCGACGAAAGCGAAGAGCGACGTGATCCCATCGCTGAAGTGGTGCCACGCGTCTCCGCGTACGGCGGTGCTGTCAATGTTATGGGCAACGGAGGAGACGTAGCGGGTGAGCAGCATCTTGATACCAAACACGACCAGCAGGACGGCGAGGGTGTAGGACCTGGGCAGCGGATGCGGCGTGCGGATCAGGACAATGGCCTCGATGGCAATGCCCGAGGCGGCCAGGGCCATCGCGAGGCTGACCGCGGCAGCGGCCACCGGTTCAGCTTTGCCGTGGCCGTAGGGATGCTCTTTATCCGGTGGCTTAATGGCAACCCGCAGCCCGTAATAGACGACGCTGGAGCTGAAGACGTCGGAGAGTGACTCAATGCCGTCCGCGACCAGGGCGAAGGAGTGGCCAACCACCCCGGCGAGGCACTTGCAGACGGCGAGGAAGAAATTGGAAGCGATGCTGATGACGGAGGAGTGCAGGCCACGGCGGACTAATCGTTCGGTTTCGGCAGCGCCATCCATGGTCGGTCCGGGGAGCCTGGGGGGTCGGCTCCCTTCGATCTTATAGGACGCACCGCGGGTCAGCCGGAGTTCGACGCTCTCTCCAGCTCCAGCAGCTTCTTCTTGCGCTCGATGCCCCAGCGATAACCGGTGAGCTTGCCGTTGCTGCCGATGACACGATGGCACGGGACAACGACAGCGACGGGATTGGTGGCGCAGGCGCGGGCAACGGCGCGAACGGCGGTGGGCCGGCCGATCGACTGGGCCAGCTGCGCGTAGGTGCGGGTTTCGCCGCGGGGGATGCGGCGCAGGGCTTCCCAGACGCGCATCTGGAAGGCGGTGGCGCGCAGGTCGAGCGGGAGATCGAGGACGGCGGGGTGCTCGGTGAACTGCGAGAGCACCTGAGCGAGGGCATCGTCGAGGCCCGAGTCGGGAGCGATTTCCGCAGCTGGGAACTGGGTGCGGAGCTGACGGGTAAGCTCGGCGTCCGAGTCGCCCAGGATGACAGAGCACAGCCCGCGAGATGTGGCGGCGATGAGGAGACGGCCAGGCGCGCACCCTCCGGTGGCGTAGCCGATGCGGGCGTTCGGGGCTCCGGCGCGGTATTCGCGGGGAGCCATGCCGAGCTGCGCGTTCTCGTAAGCGCGCCCCGGCCCGGAGAAGCCGGCGTCGTAGATGGCGTCGGTGACGCGCGTGTCGCCGTTGCGCAGCTCGCGGCGAAACGAAGCGGCGCGGCTCTGGCGCTGGTATTGCGCGGGCGTGACGCCGAGGACCCGCTTGAAGGTGCGCTCGATCGTAAAGGGGCTGCGGCCGGTTTGGCGGGCCAGCTCGCGCAGCGTTATCGTGCGATCGCGGCGCAGGCGCACGGAGAGGTCGGCGACGAAAGCAGCGTCGCTGTGCGGCTGCTGCGGACGGCAGCGGCGGCAGGGGCGGAATCCCGCGGAGACGGCCGCGGCGGG
The DNA here is from genome assembly GCA_030041435.1 of Acidobacteriaceae bacterium. Lineage (GTDB taxonomy): Bacteria > Acidobacteriota > Terriglobia > Terriglobales > Acidobacteriaceae > Palsa-343. The sequence goes on along the minus strand of JASHNW010000060.1, from coordinate 32,375 downwards.
GTCGGAGAAAAAGCGCACGTTGGCACGATCGGGGCGACGGCTGGGGCAGGTGGGACGGCAAAAGACGCCGGTGGTGGTGACGGCATAGACCAGCTCCGCGTCGGCGGAAGGATCGCGGGCCAGGATGGCGGCCCAGGCCTGGTCGTCGGTGAGCATGGCGGATGTGTTCATCGTACTCGCACCTCTGAGCATCAGGATGGCAGGGATGCGGTTGCGGCACACTCCGCGGATTGCGGGCAAATTTCGGGCGGGTGCGAAGGGCAATGCCCCGTTCAGGGGTGGACGACCGAGAGGCCGAGGTGAGTCTCGAAGGGATCGAAGTCGCGATCGCGGTGCAGGAGCTCATGGCCGGATTCAATGCAGAAGGTCGCTATGAGACAGTCGATTGTCGTACGAATTGTGCGCCCTCGCTCCCGAAGGAGGCGGTAATTCCTCGCCGCAGCCAGCGCGAAAGCCGAGCCTCCGGTATCGAGGATGGGCAGGGTCATGAGACGGTCCCGCACGCGAGCGAACTCCCCATCGTCTCGGATTCCCTGCAGGACCTCGCAAAAGATGAGATCGACGAGGGCGAGCGATATGACGCCAACCTCACGACGGACCCACAGCGTATGACGATTCGCAATGCCGCCGAAATAATCGATCCAGACGGTCGTATCGACAATCGTCATGCTCTATTTCGGAAATCGCCCCTGGCGCGAGCGCTTCAAATCGCCTTCCCAGCTAACCGTACCGAAGAGCTCTCGAATCGAAGCCTGGGAGCGGGTGCGGACGAGCATGCGCAGCGCCTCTTCCACGACTGCCTTCTTTGTGGGTGCCCCGCTGGCTCGCATGGCCTGCGCCATCAGCTTGTCGTCGATTTCGATGTTGGTGCGCATGTGCCGGCTCCGATGTGTATAGATTCTAGTTTTTTGTGTATGAGAGAGCAAGCCTTTACCAGCGCCACCAGCCGGGCGGGAAGAGGTCGTGCCAGTCGGCGCGGACGAGCGTAATGGCGAGGATTGCGGCGGCGATCAGCAGGATCCCGATCAGCTGGCGGCGCCGCAAACGGGCGAGGTTGGTCGCCACAGGCGCGCCTGACGGTTTCCTCACCGGTCTCCTTACTCGTCTCCGGGACGAATGTTGTACAGGAAATAGAAGCGCAGTTCGAGGTAGGGGCCTTTGAAGGCTTTGGGCAGCGGCGCGTAGGGGGCTGCTCCCGTGATGCCGGCCCACGCGGCGCGGTCGAGGGACACGTCGCCGGAGGGGCTGTCCAGGTGCATGTCGGTGACGCTGCCGTCGGGCAGGATTTTGAAGCGGATCAGGACTCTGCCCTGCTTATCGAGGGGCGGGCGCGCGGATTCGGGGATGATCGGGTACCACGCGCGTTTGGTGTCCCAGATGACGCGCTGGATGTAGGGGCCGAAGTCGACGCCCATGGTGTCGCTGAGGACGTCGACGGCGCCTTCGTTGCCGGGGTGCTGGGAGGGCGCGCCCAGGCCGCCGTCGCCGCTGTACTGGCCAGCCCCGTCCTGCATGGCATTGCGCATGGCCTGCTGCAATTGCTCATTGGGATTGCTCGGCCCGGTGCTGAAGTTCGGCTGTGGGGCCATCGGCGGGGCTTCCAGATGCGCCTGGTTGTTCTGCGGCAGCGGTTGGGCCGGAGGCGATGGGGCGCGGCGCTCGGCGACCTGCGGCTGCGGCGGAGCGGGGGCAGCGGGAGCCTGCTGCTGGGGAGGCGCCGGGTTGGGCTTTGGCTCCTCAGCGCGGCGCATGGCTTCCAGCTCTTCCAGAGTCTTGCGGTCGATGGTGGGGTGAGGCGTCTCGGCGACGCGGTCCTTGTCGGAGATGATGTTCGTCGGCTTCGGCTTCTCCTGCTTCAGCGCGTCCGGCGGCATGTCGAGGAAGGTCAGCTCCTTCTGCCGCTGCTTCATAATCACCGACGGGTCGATCACCCGCACGTGATAGATGTATTTGGGCCCGTAAAACAGATACCAGGCGATCATCATGTGGATGATCAGGGCGATCCACAGCTTTTCGCGGAGGCTGATCCAGTTGCGGTTGCCTTCCAGCTCATCGATGACGTGCAGCAGGTCGGTGTGGTCGTATTCCTCGTATCGCGAGCGGCGAAAGGCGGCCACCGAGGCCGAACCGTTGGACGAGTCGGGCGGAGACGCGGCGTCCGAGTCTTCCTCGCGCGGAGATTCGGCGGCAACCTCGGCGGCGGGCTCGTCCGAGGCCTGGTCGAGTTCAAGACTGGTTGGCGTCACGCGAATCGGCATTCCTGGGCAATTTCGGGTGTGCGCGGTTCCAATCGGGTCCCCCGCGGCGCGCGATCCTGGACACTGCGGGGCGGAAACGGGAACGCCACGATGCTTTTGACTATTTTCTCATTAAATAGGCGTTTCTTTCGCGGTTTGTACAATCGAATCCATGACTCAGGAGTTGCACCGGCGGCCGGGAACGCCCTCCATTGTGATTACGGTGAGCGATTCGTGCGCCCGGGGAGCGCGCCAGGACGTCTCGGGGCCAGCGGTGGCCGGGGCGCTGGAGACCGCAGGATTCGAGACAATCGGGCTGGTTACCGTTCCTGACGAAACCGGGACCATTGAAGAGGCGATCCGGCAGGCCGCTGCCCGCGCCAGGCTGGTGGTGACCACGGGCGGCACCGGGATTGCAGCCCGGGATGTGACCCCGGAGGCGACGCGCGCGGTTTGCGACCGGCTGCTGGAGGGCGTGGCCGAGCTGATGCGGGCAGAAGGCCGGAAAGAGACGCCCCTGGCCGCGCTGGGCCGCGGGGTTTGCGGAACGCTCGGGACGGCGGTGGTTCTGAATGTGCCCGGGAGCCCGCGCGGAGCCGTGACCGCGCTGCTGGCTGCGCTGCCGGTGCTGCCGCATGCGCTGGAACTGCTGGCGGGCCGGACGGAGCATAGCAGAACCGACGAAGCGACGGCAGCTCTCCACGAACTTGAGGGACACGCGGATAAGGGAAAGGTTGAACGCGCCTGAAACGCTTATTTCTGAAATTCAACAGGTTCGTCCAGCATTTCCTCATTCCCCTGGGACCGTGGGGCGTTCTGCTGGCGTCGTTCATCGATTCGGCGTCCATTCCCCTGCCCATCGACGTCCTGATGGCCGGTTGGGCGTGGGCTGACAAGCCGCATTTCTATCTCTATGCGCTGCTGGCCGCTGCCGGGTCGGCGCTGGGCGGGCTGATTCCCTTCTACCTGGGCAAGGCCGGGGGCGAGCTGTTTCTGCTCAAACGCATCAACCGGGAACGGTACGAGGCGCTGCGCAATCAATTTGAGAAGCAGGAATTCCTGGCGGTGATGATTCCGTCCCTGCTCCCTCCGCCGACGACGTGGAAGCTGTTTGTGTTCGGCGCAGGCGTCTTCGAGATGCGAACCACGAACTTCCTGCTGGCCGTCTTTGTGGGCAGGGCCATCCGCTTTGGCATCGAGACAGCGCTGGTGGTGAAGTATGGGCCGCAGATCGTGAACGTGGTGGGCGACTTCGCGAAACAGCATTTCGTGCTGACGATTGTGCTGCTGGTGGCGATCTTCGGCGGCCTGGGATGGTTTGTGTGGCGGAAGGTCAAGGGCAAGCCGGGGGCGGGCCAGGCCCCGCCATCTGTATCTTCGGATCAGTAGGCGAAGCGGAGCTACACTGCTGACAGGAGAGAGGAGTCATGTCGCGGGCGCGCATCGCTGTACCCAGGGACCGGATTGAGACGTTCTGCCGCACGCACCACATGCGCCGGCTGAGTCTGTTCGGTTCGGTGCTGCGCGATGACTTCCGGCCGGACAGCGACGTGGATGTGCTCGTGGAGTTCGAACCGGGGTTCGTGCCGGGCCTCGAGTTCTTTGCCATGCAGGATGAGCTTTCCGCCATCCTGGGGCGCGCCGTGGATCTGAATACGCCGGGGTTTCTCAGTGGGCGTATCCGCGCAGAGGCGCTCCATACGGCAGAGGATCAATATGTCGCAGCGTGAAGGCCTGCTTCGGCTGCACCACATGCTGGACCATTCGCGAGAAGCTGTTTCCATGGCCGCCGGGAAAGCCCGCACCGACCTCGACGCGGACCGAAAACTGAATCTCGCGCTGGTACGGTTGCTCGAAATTGTCGGCGAGGCAGCCGGCAGAACCACCGCGGAAGAGCGGAAGCGTTGCCCATCCATCCCCTGGGGGCAAATCACGGGGCTCCGCAATCGCCTCATTCACGGTTACGATTCCGTCGATTTCGACGTGCTGTGGACGATTATTGTCGACGATCTGCCCCAGCTCATTCGGCTGCTCGAGCAGGGACTCCAGCGCAAATAACCCGTCAGTACGGCTGGTTTTTCCAGATCATCGGGACAAAGTCCACGGCCAGAAACCAACTGACCGCAAAGGTGACTGCCATGATTCCGGCGGCCCAGAAGAAAAGCCGTACGGGCAGCGTGTGCGTGAGCGGCACGGGAGGCTCCGCGTCGAATTTGCGGTCGGGGATTTCGAAGATCAGTCCGCTGGCGAAGCAGACGCTGGCCGCGAGGCCGAGCATGCCGAGCCCGTCGAGCAGGCGATCCTGCCAGCCGGCGCCAGGGACGAAGAAGGCGTGGCCGAGCAGCGCGCAGAGGGAGAGAATGCTGAGGGCAAGAGCGAGGAATTTGGCGAGAGGCAGCATGATGAAGGCCTGCGCTGTATGCGATTGCTCTATCCCCTGATGCCTTTCAGCGCGGGATAGACGCGGCGGTAGCCCGCATACCCTTCAGCATAACGCCGGACGGTCGCGGGGTGGGGCTCGATCGTCTCCGCCACGGTGATGCCGTCGGCGCAGGCGGCTTCGAGATCGGCCCAGTGGCCGGCGCCGACTCCGGCCATGAGCGCCGCGCCAAAGGCTCCGCCTTCTTCTGCGGTGAGGCGCTCGCAGGGATATCCATAAATGTTGGCCTGGATTTCGCGCCACAGCGGTCCGCGCGCGCCGCCTCCGCCGAGCCGCACGCCTTTGACCGGAATGTCGAGTTCGGAGAAGAGCGTGAAGGTGTCCCTGAGCGAATAGGCGACGCCCTCGAGCACGGCGCGCGTGAAGTGTGCGCGTGTGGTGGTCGCCGTGATGCCGACGAAGGCCGCAGTCGCCTTTCCGTCGAGATGCGGCGTGCGCTCGCCGAGGAGGTACGGCGTCCATAGCAGGCCGTCGCTGCCGGCTGGAATCTTCGCTGCGGCTGCGGTGAGATCGTCGTAAGTCTGGTCAGGCGCGAGGGTCTCACGCAGCCAGCGCAGCGAGAGCCCCGCGGCCTGGGTGACGCCCATCACGTGCCAGCGCCCCGGAACGGCGTGGCAAAAGGTGTGCAGGCGGCCCAGCGGATCGCGCGTGGGCGCCGCGGTGGCGGCGAAGACCACCCCCGACGTCCCGATCGTCGCGGAGACGGAGCCGGGTTCAAGGATGCCCATGCCGACGGCGCCCGCTCCCTGGTCGCCGGCACCGGCCGCCACTGGAGTACCTGATGCCAGGCCGGTGAGCGCAGCGGCTTCGGGGCTGATCTTCGCGCAGATCTCCGGCGATTCGAAGAGCTGCGGCAGCCAGGATTCAGGAATGCCGGCAACCTGCGCCACTTCCTTCGACCAGCGGCGGTGCGCGACGTCGAGCAGCAGCGTGCCGGAGGCTTCCTGGACGTCCATGGCGTACGTGCCGGTCAGCCGGAAGCGGACGTAATCCTTGGGGCACAGCACGTGGGCGATGCGCGCGAAGATTTCCGGCTGGTGCTCCTTGACCCAGAGCAGCTTGGTGAGCGTGAAGTTGGGCAGCGCCGGGTTGGCCGTGAGCTCGATGAGCTTGCGGCGCCCCTCCTCGCCGGGCCCAAACTGGGCATGCAGCCAGTCGCACTGGGGTTGCGTGCGGGTGTCGCACCAGATGAGCGAAGGGCGCAGCACCTGGCCGTCCTCATCGAGCATGACGGCGCCATGCATCTGGCCGGTGAGGCCGACGGCTTCGACCGGTACGCCGGGAGCGAGCGCCAGCACTTCGCGGATGGCTTCCTGCGCAGCCCGCCACCAGTCTTCCGGGTCCTGTTCGGCCCAGCCCGGATGCGGGACGCGAAAGGGCGCGTGCTCGCTCGCAGCGGAGGCGGCCAGCTGACCCTGCTCATCTACGAGGACGGCGCGCGTGCCGCCCGTACCGACATCCATGCCCAGAAACAAGGTGGGTTCTCCCGGGTAAATCGCTGTAGTGCAGGCCCAGAACACTGTAACAGCGATGAGCGGGTGGCGGGTAGCTCGCGGTTAGTAGCTGGTAGCAGATAGTGATCTGCCCGACAACCCTCCACGTTGGCTAGCCATTCTCCTTCGGCAATGTGATCTTGTCAGCCTTCGGCAGGCGGGTGTCAGCCACCGGCTCGCTGTACCGAATGGCGAAGTTCTCGACCTGATGCAGGGTGAAGACCGGAACGCCCGCCGACGTTTGCGCCTGAATCCGGAAGAAGTCGGCGCCATCGACGTCTTCCAGATGGATCGCCGGCCGCGCGTCCGCGTTTTCCGTCTTGAGCCGGATGTTGCTCATCGAGAGCCCCTTGACGTGGCGAACGTAGAAGCCATACGCGGGGGTGGAGCCGAACATGCTGGGCTCAGGATATTTTGACTCATCCTCTGGTAGCTCGAGGGCCGCCTGCTCGGCTGTGCCGCCGCCCTCGGAGACAACGAGAATGTCGTGGATGCTGACGTCTTCAATCGATGAGCCGGGAATGCCGCTAAGAACGGAACAGTATTTCCCGCTGCTGTTCCAGCACACGATGTTGCCGATGTTGACGCGGCGCAGGGTGCCGGGTTTGGTCGTCTCCTGGGGCCCGCGCAGGCGCGCGCCCAGGCGCAGGAACAGGGGCGCGCTGATGATGTTGCGCATGGTGATGTTGGTGATGGAAACGTCTTCCAGCAGCGCGCCGTCGACGGTCTCCAGCGCGAAGCCCTGGCAGCCTTCAAAGACGCAGTTGGCGATGGCGATGTTGATGAAGCCCCCGTTCGATTCGGTTCCGAACTTGATGCGGCCGGTGCCGAAAATATGATCGCCGGGGCCGTATTTCTTCCATGAGCCGTCGATCACCGAGCCAAGTTGCCAGTAGCCGGAGAGATAGCAGTTCGTGATGGTGACGTTTTCCGTGGGGCGCGCAGTGCCGAGCGCGTACGAGCTCTTGAGCACGATGCCGTCGTCCCAGGGGGAGTTGACGGTGCAGTTGGAGACGCGCACATTGCGGCAGCAATCGATGTCCATGCCGTCGCGGTTCGTATCGATCACGAGGTTGTCGATGGTGAGGTTGTCGACCCCGGTGGCAAGGATGCCGAACCATCCGCCCTGCAGGATCGAGAAATCGCGCAGGATAACGTTGCGGCAGTTTTTGAGAGCAATGGATTTATTGCCCACGCCGGGGTCTTCGGTTTTGGGACCGGGCCCGTAGCCTTTGCTGAGGCCTTTGCCGTAGATGCGGCCAGGGCCGGTGATGGAGACGTCGTGCAGGTCTTCGCCCCACAGCAGTGAGTTGTGCCAGTGGTTGTGGCCGTAATCCTGGTACGCGTCCCACGCGGTTTTGGGTTCGGCCTGGTCGTACTGCGCGCCTTCGGCGGCGACGATGGTGGCGCCGCGCTCGAGATGCAGCTCGACGTTGCTCTGTAAATGGATGGAGAAGCAGGCGTAAGTTCCCGCGGGGAAACGGACCGTGCCTCCGCCGGCAGCACCGGCTGCGGCGATGGCTTTGTTCACAGCGGCCGTGTCGAGGGTGCGGCCGTCGCCGCTGGCGCCGAAATCGCGGACGGAGAAAACGCCGTGGCTGGCTGAGGGGCCGGTCTGCGCGGCGGCGGGTGTGGCTGCGCCGACGGTCAGGGCTGCGCCGGTAACACCGGCTCCGGCGAGGCGAAAAAAATCTCTGCGGGTATCGGATTTGGGGGCGGACATCGCTGCTCCTGGGGGGATGGGAACTGGTTCGACCACTGCGCTTCCACCTTACCTGAGAGCGGGGCGGGAGGGGAATCCGGTTTGTCGGCGCCAGCGCCGGTGCGATGATGGGACGTGCGCGTTTCGCTCTTCATCACCTGCTACAACGACACGCTCTTTCCGGCCACGGGCCAGGCGGTAGTGCGGCTGCTGGAACGGCTGGGCCACACCGTGGACTTCAACCCGGAGCAGACCTGCTGCGGGCAAATGCACTACAACACCGGCTACCAGCAGGAGGCGCTGCCTCTGCTGCGTCGCTTTGTGAGGATTTATCGCGATGCCGAGGCGGTCTGCGTTCCCTCGTCGTCGTGCGTGGCGATGATGCGGGATCATTATCCCAAGATGGCCGCGGAGCAGAACGATGCGGGCCTGGCGCGCGCTGTGGACGAGTTGCTGCCGCGCGTGTACGAGCTGACCGAGCTGCTGGTGCATCGCTTCGGGCTGGAGGATGTGGGCGCCTATTTTCCGCATCGCGTCACCTACCACGCCAGCTGCCACTCGCAGCGGAGCCTGCACCTTGGCGATTTGCCACTGCGGCTGTTACGGAAGGTGCGCGGCATCGAGCTGGTCGATCTGCCGAATATCGACCGCTGCTGCGGCTTCGGCGGCACGTTTGCGGTGAAGATGGGCGATGTTTCCGCCGCCATGCTGGCGGAGAAGATGCGCGATGTGGAGAACACGCGCGCCGAAGTGGTGACGGCCGTCGACAACTCCTGCCTGATGCACATCTTCGGCGGGCTGCACCGGCAGCGGGCGGGCGTCGAGACGGCGCACATTGCGGAGATTCTGGCGGCTACGGAGAGCGACGAGGTGCCGGCATGACCATCCGCGTGGCCGAGTCCGCGCAGGCGCCCTCGTTTCAGAAGGCGGCGCTGCCGCTGCTCGAAGATGCCCAGCTGCGCAGGAATGTCCGGCACGCGACGGATGTGATCCAGCTCAAGCGCGCACAGGTGGTGGCCGAGACGGTGGACTGGCAGGAACTGCGCACGACGGCAAGCGACACGAAGGCGCACACCCTGCGGTATCTGGATCATTATTTGTTGCAGTTCGAGAAGGCCTGCACGGCGGCGGGCGGGCAGGTGCACTGGGCAGCGGATGCGGACGACGCGAACCGCATCGTTGCGGATCTGGTGCGAGGGTACGGCGGCAATGAGGTCATCAAGATCAAGACCATGACCTCCGATGAGACGGGCCTCAACGAAGCGCTCGAGCACGAGGGCATTCGCGCGCACGAGACAGATCTGGCGGAGCTGATCATCCAGCTGGGCCGCGACAGGCCGTCTCACATCGTGGCGCCGGCGCTGCACAAGAATCGCAGCCAGGTGCGGGAGATCTTCCGCGAGACGATGCATCTGCCCGACCTGGGTGACCGGCCGGAAGACCTGACGGCGGCGGCGCGGCGCTATCTGCGGGAGAAATTTCTGCGCGTGAAGGTCGGCATCTGCGGGGCGAATTTCCTGGTTGCGGAGACGGGCAGCGTCTGCATCGTGGAGTCGGAGGGCAACGGGCGCATGTGCCTGACCATGCCCGAGGTGCTGATTTCGCTCGCCGGGATCGAGAAGGTCATCCCCTCCTTTCAGGACCTGGAGGTTTTTCTGCAGCTGCTGCCGCGCTCGGCCACCGGCGAGCGGATGAATCCGTATAACTCGCTGTGGACGGGGGTTCACGCCAATGATGGTCCGAAGCATTTCCACGTGGTGCTGCTCGATAACGGGCGGACCAGCGTGCTGGCCGACGCCGAGGCCCGCCAGACGCTGCACTGCATTCGCTGCGCGGCGTGCCTGAACGCCTGTCCGGTCTACCGGCAGACCAGCGGCCTGGCCTACGGCTCGAGCTACTCGGGGCCGATCGGCGCGATCGTGACCCCGCAACTGCTCAACATGGAGCACGGTCAGTCGCTGCCCTACGCGTCGTCGCTGTGCGGGGCGTGCTATGAAGTGTGTCCTGTAAAGATCGACATCCCCGAGGTGCTGATCCATCTGCGCGGGCGCGTGGTGCGCGAGCAGAAGAGCGCGCTCGATGCCGAGGCGCTGGCGATGAAGATGGCGGCAGCAATCTTCGCCAGCCGCAGGCGCTTCGAAGCGGCGCAGCGGCTGGGGCGGCTGGCGCAGGGTCCGCTGGTGCGGAAGGGATGGTTCGGCAACCTGCCCGGGCTGCTGGGCAACTGGACGCGCGTGCGCGATCTGCGCGCGTTGCCGCCGCAGACTTTCCGGGAGTGGTGGAAGCAACGAGCGAAGAATGCAGAGCGGAGCGGCCATGCCTGACGCACGCGATGCCATTCTGGAGCGGATTTGCTCGGCCACTCGGCGCGGGGCGGATGAGAACGCCCCTGCTCGGGCCGCGGAGGAGTTCGCTGCGATTGCGAGGCCCTATCTGCGCGCCGGCCGTCTGGATGCCGAGGCGCGGCTGCACCTGTTCATCGACCGCCTGCATGATTACGACGCGCATGTGGTGGAGACGAGCGCCGATTCCCTGCCCCGCACGATTGCCAACGTGCTGCAGCAGCATGGGCAGAGGAAAGTGATCGCTGCGGATGGTCTGCCTCACGAGATGTTGCCCCGGGATTTCGAGTTTCTCGCCGAGCGCGAGGCCGGGATCGAAGATCTGAACGAGTGCGACGGCATCGTGACGGTGTGCACCGTGGCCATCGCGTCGACGGGAACCATTGTTCTGGCGCACGGCCCCGGCGAGGGGGCGCGGCGCCTGTCGCTGATTCCGGATCGGCACCTCTGCGTGGTGCGCGCCCACCAGGTGGTGGAGACGGTGCCCGAGGCCTTCGACCGGTTGGCGCCGTCTGCGACGCATCCGCTGACGTTTATTTCCGGCCCGTCGGCGACAGCGGACATCGAGATGACGCGGATTCGCGGCGTCCACGGCCCGCGCTTTCTGGATGTGGTGGTGGTGCGGTAGACGGCCGGAAATGATCCTGCGCTGCCGCTCTCCCGAGGCTGCAGCGGATCGCCTTCCGGCCCCATCCGGCCGAATCTGCAAAATATCCCTGTTTTTCCTCTTCCCAAACCTGCCTGTTGCAGAAGAAAATGCTGCGGTGGTGGAGCGGTCCCTTTCGGAACCGGCCCATTTCGGACCGGACCCGATATTCTTGTGCCTGCTATCACAGCTTTGCCGGCCCGGTAACTGCTATCGTCGGGGGTTCCCGCCACGACGGCCTGCAGCCGCACCGGGCGGGCGCAATACATTTTCAAGGGAGGATTCGTGTCGGTTAACGCCTGGGTTGGGTTATTTCTTCTTGTGAGCATGCTTTCGCTCATCGTCGCGTGGTTGTTTACCCCGCAAGTGCGCGGTTCGGAGACCGGCACAGCAGCCATGCAGCAGACTGCCGCCCCAAACCGGCGAGGAGAGGACACTGGAAGGCCTATGAAGAGCAATTTATTTTCCTCGCGCTGGGCGAGACTCGCCGGCGCTTTTGCCACAGTTATCTTGCTCGCTCAGGGCGCTGCGTTTGCCGCAACCTCGGCACCGGGCGGAGGCGAAGCCAATCTGCAGCTTCCGGATTTGACCCAGGTCCAGTTCTTCGGTATGAACGGCCACAGCCTGCTCCTGTTCGGACCTCTGGCCTGCATTTTGGGAATGATCTTCGGCTTCTTTATGTACGTTCACCTCAGGGGTCTGCCGGCGCACCGCGCGATGAAAGAGGTTTCGCAGCTGATCTGGGAGACCTGCAAGACCTATCTGCTCCACCAGGGGAAGTTTCTGCTGCTGCTGTGGTCGTTCATTGCGGTCGTGATTCTGGTCTATTTCGCCGCCCTGCTGCACTTCAGCGCCGCCCGCGTCATCATCATCCTTGCCTTCAGCGTGCTCGGGATGGCGGGCAGCTATGGGGTGGCGTGGTTTGGCATCCGGGTGAATACGCTGGCGAACTCGCGCTCCGCGTGGGCTTCGCTGGGCGGGAATCCGTATCGCGCATTCAGCGTTCCCCTGAAGTCGGGCATGAGCATCGGCATGATGCTGATCTCCGTCGAGCTGCTGATGATGTTCATCATCATCCTCTTCGTTCCGGGTGACTACGCGGGGCCGTGTTTCATCGGCTTTGCCATCGGCGAATCGCTGGGCGCCGCCGTGCTTCGCCTGGCCGGCGGCATTTTCACCAAGATTGCCGACATCGGCGCTGACCTGATGAAGATCGTCTTCCACGTCAAAGAAGACGACGCCCGTAACCCCGGTGTCATTGCCGACTGCACCGGAGACAATGCCGGCGATTCGGTCGGTCCCACCGCCGACGGTTTTGAGACCTACGGCGTCGTCCAGGTCGCCCTCATCGCCTTCATCATCCTGGGCGCGAAAAGCGCTGAAGTCGGCGTCAAGCTGCTCGTCTGGCTGTTTGCGGTGCGCGTGGCCATGCTCGTAGCCGCCGTTGTCGGCTACTACGTGAACGGGGTGATTTCCAAAGCGCGGTACGGCAAATCGGCGCAATTCAACTTCGAATCGCCGCTCACGTCGCTCGTCTGGATCACTTCCATCGTTACCATCGCCGTCACTTATCCGGTCACCTGGGCCCTGCTTTCTCAGCTGGGCGGCGACCCGACGCTCTGGTGGAAACTCGCCACCATTACTTCCTGCGGAACCGTGGCGGGCGCTCTCATTCCCGAGCTGGTCAAGGTATTTACCTCAACCGAAGCCCGCCACGTGAAAGAGGTCGTGGCGTCGGCGAAAGAGGGCGGAGCCGCTCTCGGTCTGCTCTCCGGGTTTGTCTCCGGGAATTATTCCTCCTACTACCTGGGACTGGCGGTCATCGTATTGATGGCGATTGGCTACGGGGTCAGCACCCTCGGCTTCGCGAACGTGATTCTGGCCGCGCCCATGTTTGCCTTCGGCCTGGTTGCTTTCGGCTTCCTCGGCATGGGTCCTGTCACCATCGCGGTCGATTCCTTTGGACCCGTAACCGACAACGCACAGTCCATCTACGAGCTGTCGCTCATTGAAAACGAGCCCGGCGTGAAGGAGGAAGTGAAGCGGCAGTACGGCGTGGAAGTCGACTTCGAGCGCGCCAAGAAGATGCTGGAAGCGGCTGACGGCGCCGGCAATACCTTCAAAGCCAGCGCCAAGCCGGTGCTCATCGGCACCGCCGTCGTCGGCGCCACCACCCTCATCTTCGCCACCATTATGGCGCTCACCAACTCCCTCACTGCCAACGTCGACAAGCTCTCCCTTCTCCACGCTCCCTTTCTGCTCGGCCTCATCACCGGTGGTGCCATCATCTACTGGTTCAGCGGCGCTGCCACTCAGGCGGTCACCACTGGCGCCTACCGTGCCGTGGAATTCATCAAGAGAAATATGAAGATTGAAGGAGCCGAGAAAGCTTCCACCGAGGACAGCAAAAAGGTGGTCGCCATTTGCACGCGATACGCGCAAAGCGGCATGCTGACCATCTTCATCTCGCTGTTTTTTGCCGCCCTCGCCTTTGCCTTCCTGGATCCCTTCTTCTTCATCGGCTATCTCATCTCCATTGCCATGTTCGGGCTCTACCAGGCCATCTTTATGGCCAACGCGGGAGGAGCCTGGGATAACGCCAAAAAAATCGTCGAAGTCGAATTGCACGAGAAAGGAACGCCCCTGCACGAGGCGACCGTGGTGGGCGACCTGGTCGGCGATCCCTTCAAGGACACGGCCGCTGTGGCGCTCAACCCGGTCATCAAGTTCACTACACTCTTCGGCCTGCTCGCCGTCGAGTTGGCAGTCGAGCTGTCGTCTACCAGCCCGCTGTTGACGCACGTGCTTGCGGGGGTCTTCTTCCTCATCTCGTTCTACTTCGTGCATCGGTCGTTTTACGGGATGCGGATCCAGAGCGAATAGTCCTGAGAGCCGCCTCACCCCCGGTCGGAGCCTGTGCGAGTGCTGCCAGGCTCTGACAGTTGGCCGGATAGCAAAGCACCCCGAAGGCAGGGAGACCGCAGACACCCGGTTTCCCTGCCACGGGACACTTCTCGTGCGCGGTCTGCGCCGAAGGCGCGATTGCCCGGACGGCCAGTCCCCCTGATACCCTCAAATCATGATCAAGGGCATTACCTGGATTCACCCGGTGCTCTCTCCGGCTGACTTCGAGCAGCTGGTGAGCTTCTTTTCGGCACTGGGATTCCAGCCCGGCCGCAGCTGGGACCAGCCCAGCGACAGGCCGGGCATTGCCGGCCGCGGGCGGCCGTTTCTGGCCCCGCTCGGCAACCTGGAGCTGATCGACGGCCAGCCGCCGACCGCAAAGACGCAGCTCCTTGTCGAGACCACCGAACTGGACGCGCTGCATCGGGTGGCGGCGCAGTGGCTGGCCCGGCACGGCGCGGAAACGCGGATCGGCCCGGCAGAAGAGACGCACTGGAAATCGCGCCTGTTCACTGCGGAGCCCGTGCCGGGATTCGTCGTCGCCTTCTGGGAGTGGCTGGATCCGCTGCGCGGCAGGCCCCTCGCTCTGGAAGGCGACCTGACCGCCGCAGGCATGAAGTTCGCAGTCGTGGTGGCGCGCTGGAACGCGGTCATCACCGAGCGACTGCTGCAGGGCGCGCTCGATGCTCTGCTGCGCAGCGGCGCGCGGCGCGACGACATTCAGATCGCACGCGTTCCCGGCTCGTGGGAGATCCCCGGGGCGGCGCGGCAACTGGCCGAAACCCGCCAATTCGATGCAGTCGTCGCGCTCGGCTGTCTGCTGCGCGGCGAAACCGCGCACTACGAGGCGATCTACAACGAAGTGGCGCGCGGTATCGGACAATCGCAGCAGGAAACCGGCGTTCCGCACTCCTTCGGCGTGCTCACCTGCGACACCCTGGAGCAGGCTCTCGACCGGGCCGGGCTGAAAGGCGGCAATAAAGGATTCGAAGCGGCGGCCGCTGCCATCGAGATGGTCTCTCTCTATCGCCGCATCGAAGAAAAGTCCGGCAGCGCCGGCGAGCCGGAAGCGCAGAACGCCGGCCTGGCAGGACGGCGCGCATGACGCTGGTGGGTAAGCGCCGCAAGTCCCGTGAACTCGCCATGCAGATGCTCTTCCAGGCCGACGTGGGCCGTCAGAATGCGGACGAGGTGCGCAAAACCTTCTGGCAGGCTCGCGAGGAGGTCGATGACGCGACCCGCGGCTTCGCCGAAGATCTGTTTCGCGTGGCAAAAGCGCGCGATTCGGAGATCGACGCGCTGCTGGAGCAGCATTCGAAAAACTGGCGCCTGACCCGCATGCCCGCGGTCGATCGCAACCTGCTGCGCATGGCGGTTGCGGAGCTGCTGGGATATCCGGGCACACCCGCGCCCATTGTCATCGACGAGGCGCTGGAGATCGCGCGCCGCTACTCCGCCCCGGAGTCGATCGACTTCTTAAACGGGCTCCTCGACGCCATCGCGAAGAGCCGGCTGTGACCCGCCTTCGGCGCTGGCAATACTCTGAGATCGAACTATGAAGCTGTTTGCCTGGCTCACGGAAACCTTCATCGCCACCTTCGGCATCACTCGTCCCAGGCCCGAACAGGAGAAGACCGCGCAGCTCATCATTGGAGGCTTTCTGCTGGCTTTCATCCTGCTGGCCGGGGGAGTCATCGTCTTCCTGCTCATCGCGATTCATCTCGGGCATGCGCACTGAGTTCCCGATTCGGATACAGATCTAAAGCGGTGGCCGCGGCGTCGGCGATGTGGCTGCGGAGCTGCGTGATGCCGGTGGGTCCGTTGGGATGCACGGCGTTGGTAAGAATGACGACGTAGGTGTCGCTTTTTGGGTCGATCCACAATGAGGTGCCGGTAAAGCCGGTGTGGCCGAAGGAGCCGACGGGAAAGATTTTGCCGCGGTTGCTGGAGTAGGGCGAGTCGATGTCCCATCCGAAGCCGCGCAGCGCTTTGCCGCCTGCCGGCTGCTCCGGCGAGACCATCCTGCGCAGCAGAGAACGCGAGAGCGGGAAGCGGCTGGGGCGGCCGGCGAGGCGATCGAGGAGGTTCTGCGCGTAGTCGGCAACGTCGTCGCCGGTACTGAAGAGACCTGCGTGCCCCGCGACGCCGCCCATACGGCGCGAAGTGGGATCGTGGACGACGCCGCGGAGGACGACATCGTTAGCGCCCGTCGCGAGCCCGGAGACACCGGAAGCCGAGAACCCGTGCTCATACTGCGTGGGCGCAATCAGGGGAATCCACGATTCCGGCGGCAGGTAGCGCGTATGCCGCAGACCGAGCGGCATCAGGATGAACCGCTGCGCGTAAACGTCCAGAGGCAGCCCGGAGAGACGCTCCACCAGTGCTCCCAGGGTGACGAAGTTGATGTCGCTGTAAACGAAACGGACGCCGGGCGGTTCGGCCGGCACGACAGCGAACGCGCGGCGATAGGCTTCGCCTTTGCCTTCCCAGGGCGCCGCAAGCGAGAGATCCGGCGGCAGGCCGGAGTAGTGCGTGAGCAGGTCGCGGATCGTGATGTTGCCTTTGCCGTGGGCCGCGAACTCGGGAATGTACTGCGCGACCGGCGCATCGACGTCGATCTTGCCCTGCCTAACCAGCTGCATGACGGCTAAGGCCGTGATCAGCGGTTTGGTCAGCGACGCCATGTCGAAGATGGTGTCCGGCGTCATGCGCTCCTGGGTTGGCACAAGCGCGCGCCAGCCGTAGGCGCGGCGGAAGACGACGCGCTGATCGTGCCCGATAACCACCACCGCCCCGGGGATGCGGTGCACCGCGACCGCCTGGTCGACGAGTTGATCGATTCGGGAGAAATCCGGACGAGGCCCTGCCGCTTTTGCCGAGAGCGGCAGCAGCAGCAGCAGCGAAAACCAGCGGAGCGATCGAAACATGCAGAAACTCCTCAGCGCAGCGGAGTACGCCCTGCGCCACCGTGCGGCGGGCAGATGAGTACTCACTTATCATCAACGAGCAGACACACAAAAAGCCAATGCCACCCTTGCAGGTGGCATTGGCGAGTAGCTGGAAACGCGTTCAATAGTTGATTTTCAGGCCGAACTGAATTTGCCGGCCTGGATCCATGGATTGGGCGAAGCCGAAGTTGCCGGCCCCGGTGTTGCCGCCGTTGGCGCCGGTCTGAATCTGGCCGTTGCAGTTGGGGCCGCAGCCGGACGATGGCGCGCCGAAGATCGGCGTATTCGTCAGGTTGATGAACTGCGTCATGAACTGCAGATTGACGCGCTCCGTAAAGTCGATCTTCTTCGTGACGTTGAGGTCGGCAGTTTTGAGGCCGGGGCCGCGCAGCGCGCCGACTTCGCAGTTGCCGAAGGTGCCCGTGGCGGGCAGGCTGACCGCTCCGGGGTTCAGGTACTGAATGCCGACGCTTGAACCGAAGGACTCAAACGCCTTGCTGCCGTTGTTGGCCGCCCCGGAGACGCAATCGGGACGGGAGTCGTAGGAGCCGGTGCCCGATTCGTCCGGAGCGCTGGGATCGATGGCAAAGCCGGAGTGGAAGGTGAAGTCGGAGGCCAGCTGCCACCCGCCGATGATGGCGTTGACGGCCGGGCCGGCGTTCGCCGCGAACTGGCGGCCCTTGCCGACGGGGAGATCGTAGACCACGTAACCCTGCACGTCCTGGGCGATGTCGCTGATGCAGCGGCCGTAATCGGCCAGCGGATCGTACTCGTTCTGGAAGAAGAAGTAGCCGCCGTTGGTCTGGCTTTGGCCGGTGCCCTCTTCGTCGCCGTACTGCCCGAAGTAGCCGAGCGAGTTCGACATGCAGCGCGACCAGGTGTACGAGGCCTGCAGATCGAGGCCGTGGTATGCCTTCTCGGCCACGGTCAGCTCAAGCGCGTTGTAGCGCTGAATAGCCGACGAATCGTTGTAGCGAACGTTGGCTCCGGCGTTGATGAGCGGCGCGGCGTACGGCGGCGGAGCGACGGTGCCGTTCGACTCGAGCAGCTTTTGGTCGTAGAGGAAGATGTCGGTCATGTGGTCCACTTTGTTGCCCACATAGCCGATGGTTGCCGTGGTGTTGGCGTTGAACTCATGTTCCACGAAGGCGGTCCACTGCTGATCGACGGCCGGCATCAGATGCGGATTGGTGGCGTGCACGGTGACGCCGCCGCCGAGGCAGGCCGCGGAGAACTGCTGCAGACCCTGCGCCGTGCAGGCCGCCGCGGGAAACGCGGAATAGCCCTGGTCGAGCGTGGTGCCGGGCTCGGGGAGTCCGTTGTTAATCTCGCTGCGCGCGATCTGATAGGGCGGGTTGGCAATCGCCATGTTGTTCAGGCCCGTCGCCTCCATATAGCTGGAGATGTCGTAAGCGCCCCGGACGACGGTGTTCTGGATTGGCTGCCACGCGAAACCGATGCGCGGCTGCAGCGTATCCCTCCCGGTGTAGGTGTCGTAATTCGTGCCGATTTCCGGAGTGCCTGAAACCAGATCGAAGTTGACGTTCTCGCTGGAGTCTTTGTCGCCGCGTGCCGTGTTGACCTCATAGCGCAGGCCGAGATTGAGGGTCAGCTTCGACGTGGCCTTCCAGTTGTCCTGTGCGAAAGCGCCAATCAGGCTGTTGCGCAGATTGAGATGGAGCGGCGTGCCCTCGTCCACTTCTTCCGGCAGGCCGAGAAGGAAGTCGGCGACCGCATTCCCGCCCGAGGTGCCATTCGCGCCGTTCCCGGTGAACTGGCCGGTAAAGTCAAAGTCGCCGGCGAGCCCCTGGTTGCCGGGATAGAGGTCGTTGATGATGTAGTGGAAATATTCTGCGCCGCCGGTGACGACGTGACGGCCATGGGTCCAGGTCAGCAGATCCTCGCCTTCGAGCGTCGTGTCGTGGAAGATTTCCACGCTGTCGTTGTTGCCCACGGTGCTGTACTGGCCGATGTTCATGGCCGGCAGGATCGTATCCTGCACGCCGGGGATGCCGAAGGTCTGCGGCAGGTTCTGGCCGGTGGGGTTGGTGTACACCTGGTCGTTGGCCGGGAAGATCTGCGCGCCGGCGCGGGCTTCGTTCACCAGCGTGGGCGAAACGGTCCGGACGTAGTCGACGACGAAATTCTTCAGCGGATATTCACGCGTGAGCGACGGGAGGAGCACGAGGCTGTTGGTCGTGTTGTTGATCACATACTGCTGCGTATACCGGCCCATCACGTGATCGCGATCGGAGGCCTGCCAGTCGATTTTGGCGTCGCCCTGATACGAATTGACGTAGTTGTGCGAGAGGTAGCTGCCGGCGGTAGCCGCCGGGAAGAGCGAGGAGCTGATGATGTTGCCGGCGACCTTGCTGCGGATCGGCACCTGGTTGTTGAGGAAGGGCGTGCGCGTGGCCGGATTGGCGCTGGAAGCCGGATCGTAGAGCTGCTCCGCCGCGTTACTGCAAATCCCATTGGTAAAGGTGCCGGTGCACTGCGATGAGAAATCGCCCGTGCGGAAGGCCGCGGGGATGGAACTGAACGGCGTTGACGTGGCCGGCGTGTTGTAGCGCGAGCCCTGGAAATCGGCAAAGAAGAAAAGCTTGTCCTTGATGATGGGGCCGCCGAGGGTGGCGCCGAATTCATTCCACTGCAGCGGTTCCCGCGGCAGCAGCGCCGGCGCCGACGAGGCGAACTGCGCAGCCTTGTTATTCCAGCTGTTGGCGTCGAGGTCGGTGTTGCGCAGGAACTCGAAGACGTCGCCGTGATACGAGTTGGTGCCCGACTTGAGCGTCTCGACGATGATGCCGCCGAGGTAGTTGCCGAAGTCGGCCGGCGCGTTGCTGGTGATGATGTTGAATTCCTGCACCGCGTCAGGCCCGGGCACGTAGGAGACTTCGCTGTTGTCGGGCTGGTTCGTATCCATCCCGTCGAGAGAGAAATTGTTGTCCTGCTCGCGCGCGCCGTTAACGTAGGGGCGGCCGGTGCCGAAGGTCGTTTGCGGCGACTGGAAGGCGTATATGTTGGGGCTGACCACGCCCGGGACCAGCAGCGTGAGCTGGTTGATGTCGCGCGAAGCCAGCGGCAGCGAGGTCGTGGCCTGCTGGCTGATGACGGTGCCGTTCAGCGAGGAGTCAGTCTGGAGCAGCGGCGGCGCCCCGGTGACGCTGACCGTTTCGCTCACCTTGCCGACGGCCAGCTGGAAGTCGACGCGCGCGGTCTGGTTCAGGACCAGCGTGAACGGCGTGCGCGCCTGCGTGGCAAAGCCCGGCGCTGTTACCGTGACGGCAATGTCCCCGACGCTGATGCGTGGAAAATCGTAGATGCCTGCGCTGTCGGTCTTCGTCGTCCAGGTTGTCCCCTGGCTCACATCGCGGGCGGTTACCGTGGCTTCGGCCACTGCTGAGCCGGCGGGATCCGTCACGGTGCCGGTAATGGAGCCGGCAGCCTGCTGCGCCCACACCGGGCCCGGGGCGGCAAACAGAAGCAGCAGCGTACACAGGCCGCTGAACGCTGACAGTAGTGTCCTGGTTCTCGATTTCACTGGAAACCTCCTCAAAAAGCCCCCATCGGAGCGGGCGTGTGACTGTAATGCGCTATATAGCACGCTTGTATTGCTATATAGCAATACGGATCGGCTGTCAAGCCGGGAACCAGTCGCAAAGCTGTGGATAATCTGCCGCCCGGCCGGAAAGAGCAGCGCGCGTTCTTGCGGTAAAGGCTTACATTTCCTCCCGCTAAATCAAGCTATCCGCTTGTTTTTGTTGAACCTTCCGACGCGCCCGCGAACGGAACCGAAGATCCGGCGCTGTCCGCCTCGGGGCGCAGGTATCCGGTTTCTCCTTGTCAGCTATATAGCTCTCTGTTAGCATCATGCACCAGCGCTATAGCACACCGTTTTCAGAAATCCAATTCTGCTATTGTGTTTCGGAGTGTCCGGGCTGAGTGCGCAGGCAGCTCCGGGGTTGGTGCCGAAACCGAAGCTTACGAGAACAATGCCAGGTCGCAGCGAAGAGCCAGCTTACAAAAAGATCCAGGGAACACTCCGCCGCCGCATCGACTCCGGACAGCTGAGGCCCGGGAACCCCGTTCCTTCCGAACGGGAGCTGGCCCGGATCCACCGCGTCAGCCTGATGACGGCCCGCCACGCGCTCACGGAGCTGGCGCGCGACGGCATCGTGGAACGCCGCCACGGCGCGGGCACATTTGTTGCGCCCCCCAAGGTTCAGTTCAACAAACTGCTCGGTTATACGGAACAGATGGCGAGCCTCGGGCTCACAGCACATTCGAGGATTGTTTCCTCGGCCATCGTCACCCGCGAGCACGAGATCTCGGCCCGGCTGGGCCTGCATCCCTCCAGCCGTCTCGGCAGGCTGGAGCGTGTCCGCCTGGCGGGCGACGAACCGGTCGCGCTGGAGATTTGCTACTGGTCTGCCGATGACTTCCCTGCCCTGATTGAGGCGCCGCTGGAGCGAACTTCTCTTTTCGCCGTTCTCGAGCATCAGTGCGGCATTGAGCTCGCCTATGCCGACGAGGAGATCGACGCCACAGACGCGGATCAGCGCATGGCCGACCTGCTCTGCATTCCAAAGGGAACGCCGCTGCTGCGCATGCGGCAGCTCATCTTCTCCTCCACCGGCCGCGCGACGGTCTACGTCACCGGCTTTTACCGCTCCGGCCGTCACACGCTTCGCATTCGCCGATTCCGCTAGAAGAGGTGCGGGGCGGTTGCCCCTGCAGGGCGCCGATTTCCGCCGCTGCTTGCCGCTCATCCATCCGGCGCCGATGTTTTGTAATCTCAATGGGTGCGCAATTCGCTGCAAACCATTCGACGATTGACGGTTCGCTTTGTCCTTTCGGCGCCGCTGGTGTTGGTCGCCGCAGCCGCCGTGGCGCAATCAAGCCCGGCGCCGGAAACCCTGCTGCCGAATGGGCGGCTCATCTCCCCCGCCGGGACCACGGTGGAACTGGCGCCCTTTCCCTTCGCTCTGGCGGTTCGGCCCGATGGGCAGCAACTTGTCGCGCCCTCCATCGGATGGCCGTTTTCGCTCAACATCGTGGACCATCCGGCTGCGCCCCAGCCGAGCGTCAGCCGCATTCCGCCCGGCCAGAAGAACGACCCCGCCGTCGAAGTACATACCGGCGTGGCTTACTCGCCTGACGGCTCTCTGCTCTACGACGCGACCGGAGATTCCGGAGCGGTCGATATCTGGTCGACGCAGAACTGGACACGGGTCGCGCGCATTTCGCTGGACGGCACGACCGGCGGCACGCAGTTTGCATCGAGCTTTGCCGCATCTCTCGTGCTCTCCGCCGATGGCCGGTTCCTTTATGTCATCGATCAGGCGAACTGGCGCGTCGTCACCATCGACACCTCTGTACGGGCGCGTCTCTATTCAATCCCCACCGGCGTCGATCCGCTGGCCATCGCGCTCTCGCCCGACGGCACGCATCTGTATGTGGCCAACTCCGGGCTGTTCGAATACAAAACCATCGGCGGTCTCGACAGGAACGATCCGCTGGACACCGGTCTGCATTTCCCGCCCTTTGGGTATCCCTCGAAAGCAGCGCGGAAAGGCGCCACCGCTGAGGGTCACGCGATTCCCGGTCTGGGCAAGGAGAATAATCCTCGCGGCAGTTCTCTCTGGACCTATGACCTCACCGGACCGCACGGGCCGCGCTTGATATCGCAGCTGCGTCTGGGCGCGCCCATCTCCGAGCATCGCGGCGGGGTGATTGGCGGAGCGTCGCCGAGCGGCATCGCTGCGAGCAATTCGAACGTGTACGTGTCGCTCGCGCACGATGACGCCATCTGCGTCATCTCACCCGACGGGAAGCGCGTGGAGACACAGATTGCGCTTTCGCCCTTTACCGGCCCCGAGTTCGTCGATCGGGAGGGTCGCCCGCTGCGCGGCATCGCTCCGCAGGGGCTGGCCCTCGGCGGCGGGCGGCTCTATGCTGCGGAATCAGGAATCGATGCAGTCGCGGTCATCGACACAGCGACGAATCAGGTGCTCGGCCATATTCCGGCCGGATGGTATCCCGCAGCGGTTGCGCTCTCGCCCGATGGTCAGCAGCTTTACATTCTCAACAACAAAGGCAAGGGTGCCGGCCCGAACTATATCGACGGCCAGCGCCACTACATCGGCGAACTCGAGCACGGCAGCCTGGCGACCGTATCCGTCGCCGCCATTACCGGGAATCTCGCCGCGATGACGGCGAAGGTCCTCGCGAACAATGAGGCTGGACTGCGCGCGGCAACCGCAATGCCGGCCACGTCGGTTCATCACGTCTTCCTCATCATTCGCGAGAACCGCACCTTCGACGAAATTCTCGGCGACCTGCCCGGCGCCGACGGCGATCCGAAACTGGCCCGTTACGGCCTCCACGGCTGGACTGAAGAAGATCCGGCCGTGCGCGACGTGAACGTCACGCCCAACGCCCACGCTCTGGCCGCTCGCTTTGCGACCAGCGACCGTTTCTCTGTAGACAGCGACGTCTCTGCCGACGGGCATCGCTGGGCGGTCGGCATCGCTCCCACGCCGTGGATGAACATCGCGTGGACCTCGGGTTACGGCGGCAGGCGCACCGGCGACGTGTTCAGCACCTCGCCCGGACGCCGCGCCATCTTCGGCGGCGCAGATGCGCCCATGCCCGAAGATGAGCCCGAATTTGGCTCGCTGTGGGAGCACGTTGCGAATGCAAAGCTCAGAATCCTGAACTACGGCGAGGGCCTGGAACTGGAGGGCAGCGACGAAGACGACGGCACCGCGCCCCAGGGGCAGCGGCTTCTGCTGAATGCGCCTCTGCCGAGGCCCGTCTTTACGTCCACAGATCGCCTCTATCCCACCTTCAACCTTGGCATTCCCGACCAATACCGGTTCGCCGAATTTCAGCGCGATTTTTCGAGACGGCTGGCTCGCCGTCATCTGCCCGCGCTCACCGTCATTCGCCTGCCGGACGACCATACTGCGGATCCGCGCCCCGCCGACGGCTACCCCTACCGCGCGTCCTACATTGCCGACAACGATCTCGCGCTCGGCAAGATCGTTGAGCTCATCTCGCACAGTGCTGTCTGGAACGATTCCGCCATTTTTGTGATTGAAGACGACGCGCAGAGCGGCGCGGACCACGTCGACGCGCATCGCAGCGTACTGCTCGTCATCAGCCCATGGGTGAAGCGCGGAGATATCTCGCACGTGGTCACCAGCATGGTGGGTGTGCAGAAATCCATCTATCGGCTGCTGGGCCTCGGTCCTCTGAATCTGGAAGACGCGCTCAGCGCCGGCCTGAGCGACGTTTTCACTTCCGAGCCCGATTTCACGCCCTACACGGCACTCCCTGCCGACCCGCGCATCTTCGATCCGCGCAAGGCTCGCCTCGCTCATCCGAAGACTGCGGCAGAAGCGCGCGCACTGCTCGACTGCGACGATCCGGAGGAAATCGAACAACAATTCCCGGCAGCCGCTGCCGGAGTCCGCTGATCGTTCTCTAAAAATGTGTTTTGGGTCGGTATTCCAATCGTTCTGCTCCCGATCCGCGAAGATTGCCTCGACGGTTTGGCTCGGCAGGTTTGCTTTGTGATGTACGCCCATCGCGCCGGATTCTCCCGGCACGTACGGCTCGCAGTCGAGCATGCTGCTGGCCGTCAGGGGCACGAAGGCTACAACCGTGATCTTCATGGGCGACATCTGGAAGCCGCGAGCGCTTTGGGATTCGCGCTACCTCTGGATGCCGCTCCGGATCGGCGACGGTAAAGTGTTCCTCCCCCCGCCCGCACCCTGGACGATCGACGTCAGGACCGGCGAAACGCGTGTCAACGCAGCTCGTTTCTGACGGAACTCACCACGCGCCGCGGGGCAGCTGTTCGGCAGCCTTATCCGCGAGCGCCGCGAGGACCGCGGGTTGACCGTTGCCGACGCCGCCCGACTGGCGGGCATGAAGTTCTCCGAGTGGGCCGCCATCGAGGATGGCTGTATGCCGGCCGATCCGGACCGGCTGCGCCCGATGGCCGCCAGCCTCGAGATGAGCTGGAGCTCGATGGCCGCCCGGGTGGTGTTCTGCAGGTGCCTGGCAGAAGCCGCCGAAGAAAGGTCGGAGGCTTAGGCCTCTGGCCTCTTTACTCATAACTGTATAAGCTCACTTTCTGAGAGATTTATCTGACACTCGATCAGAACGCACGCTTGCAACCCACATCGGATCAATCGCGCGTTCCAGTTGACGTGAGAGGACCGCCCATGGACATCCCTGTGAAGAGGGGCCACCACACGGATTGAGCGCGACGCGCACAGGTGGATCCTTCGCGGTCAGCCGCTCGCCCGCGCGTATTTGCTCGAGTGTTTGCGCTGTGTAATAGACCTTTACAAACTCCTCTCCCGTCAGGCTCTGCTTCCAGAGCTCGAACACCAGCGCGCTGCCCGGTGGTGTATCGTCGCGGCGTCCGTCCGCATCCCAGTGCAGATCGAGGAGGGCCGCTACGTTGGCCAGGTTTGAATCGTGCCCCACCAGAAAGAGCGCGCGATCAGCTGGGCCGTCGGGAGCCTCCGCATCCACCGTGCCTGTGGCTGCCTGCTGGAGCGCGCGCCGGATACGATCGAGCAGGTTCGACGCCTGCATCCGCGCCGCGGCCGGGGTGCGCTGCTCCACGTCGAACGCCGCCGTATGCAGGGCGATCAGCGAGCGCACCGTCTTCCCGTCGACGCAGCCCCAGCCGACCTCCTGGCGCGGCAGCCCCTGCGCGTACTCAAGCAGGAAATTCTCGCTCAGCGACGCCGCCGTGTTCACCGGGCCGCGCAGTTCCGCACCGTGATCGCTGTGCCCTGCTCCGACGCTGGCCGGAACGTCGAAGATCGACTTGCGCGTGTGCCCCGGCTTGGGGGTTCCGCACGAAGCCAGAATTCGATCCATCGCTGCCAGCTGCGGATGCAACCGTTCCGTCAGACTCTCTGCCGAGCCGCCTGCGCGCTGCGCCATCGCCGCCGTCAGAGTTTGAGCATCGCCCGGCCGGTCAGGCAGGCCCACGCCCGCATGCAGCGGATGAAACAACGGATCGGGCGTTCCCTCCGCCAGCGCGCGCACTGCGGGTGCGCACTTCGGAAACATCCCCTCTGCCAGCGCGCGCCCCGTTTCGCGGGTCCGCTGGTCGGAGTCGGCCACGATGGCGACGCGCGCAGCATCCGAGCAACCTGTCGCCGTCAGCAGACCTTCTTTCGCCAGCAGCATCCGGTCCCACGCCCCGAAGATCCGCATCAGTTCGTAACCGTGTTGGGTCAGATTGCCTGGCGGCACATCCCACGCAGGCCACGCCGCGCGCGAATACGTCTCATACTGGCTCGCATCGCCCGTCGGCGACCGCACGCCGTGCCGGCTGAGAATCACCACGAACTGCAGCTGGGCGCCGCCGCTTCCCTTTTGCGGAGCGGGAAAAGATGCGTGCGCACCCATCAGCAAACCCGACAGTCCCAGCAGTACCGGCAGCTTTCGCATCGTTTTTCTCAGCATCGCACCCATTGCGTCCCGTACCCCGCGCTCTCCCCACGAATCAAGCGGGGCGACCGGTCTGAAATCCACGCAGCCAGTTGAGTGAGGCGAACCCCGGAATGCCGCGCTCAGCGTTCCGTGCCCGAGGTCCAGCGCAGACTGGCGCTGTAGGTCGGCTTGTAATATTCGCGCTGCGTCATGTACTGCGGGCTGCCGTTGTAGAAGCCGAAGACCTCATTGGTCAGGTTCAGGCCATCGAGATGCAGCTGCAGCCCGCGCCAGATCCGCGCGCCCACCTGGGCGTCCACCTGCAGGTGGGGATAGAAGAAGTTGTCGCCCTGCGGGCCATTCGGCGGCCCGACAGAATCGTTACCGGGATCAGCCTGGTTGTTGTACCACTGGTAGGCGTTGTCGTTGGCCCCGTTGTAGCTGATGCCCATGTGAGCCTCGCAGCGTTCCAGTTCGTACGAAGGCTCGATGTTGAAGGCATTGCGCGCCGTGCCGATGAGGGAGGGCGAGTCGGTGCGTCCCGTGATGCCGTTGGTATGCGAGTCAGCGTAGGAGTAGTTCGCCATCATGCCGAGGCCGCTCAGCGCGCCGGGCAGGCTGTTCAGCCGCTGCTGCCAGGAAAACTCCAGGCCCCAAACGCTGGCATTATTGGCGTTCTGGTCCTGCTGGGCAAGATCGGGTGAACCATCGGGGTTGATGGTGGTGTAAGGAACGTAGACGGAGACAATGGGGTCGTAGAGCTGCTTATAGAAGTAGCCGGTCTGGATGACGCCGAAGGGGCGCAGTTCCTGCTCGACCAGCAGGTCGTAGTTGTTCGCGTGCGTCGGCTGTTCCTGCGGATTGCCGATCGCATAGCGCGGAACGCTCCCCGCGCCGTTGTCGAGGACATAGGGAACCAGGTCGTAGGGATTGGGCCGCGCGATGCCCCGCGAATACACGGCGCGAATGGCCGTCAGCTGAGCAATCTGCCAGCGCCCCTGCACGCTGGGCAAAGGAACGACATAGGACTGACTGGTGGTCTCCCCAGCGGTGCCAATCCAGTTGCCGTTGTTGTCGAGACCGTCGCCATTCGGCCCGGCGGCAGGGTTCACATAGTAGCCCAGCGCATGGACCTGGGTCGCTTCAAACCGCAGACCAGTCTGCAGGCGGAATTTGGGCCAGTCGATGGTGTTCATCACGTATCCGGCGCCAATGCGCTCGATCAGATCGAAGTTGGCGGAGTCGGATCCGAAGTGCGTCAGAGCCTCGCTCAGGTCGAACTGGCTCGGATTGGCGGCAAAGTACGCCGTTTCCCTGTAGTAGTCCGTAAACGGACCGTTGTGATAGTTGCCGCTGTAGTAATGCGGGTCCTGCCACGGGGCCTGGAACTGCGAAGGATAGATCCCGTAGGGGTTTCCGTTGTTGTCGCCGCCGTTGGCATTGTTGTCGAAGGAGGGGATGTAGGTTGGTGTATACGCATACTGGAAGGCGTGGCTGTTACGGAACTCGCCTCCAAACTCGAACGTCGCCGAGTGCGAGCCGAGATGGTAATTCATGCCCATGCCCGCCCACTCCTGGAGGTTCAGCTCCACGGCCTGGCCGGAGGTGGTGATGAACTGCGTCATTGCATAGTTGTTCAGGTTGTAGAGGGGCGAGCTGGGAAGAGTACAGCCCGAAGACCACTGCGGCAGATACGGACCCCGCGGTGTGCCCGCGAAAGCGCAGGTGGGCAGGACCGTGGTGCCTGGCTGTGTCGCGACACCCGAGCCGGACTGATTGAGCGCGGCCGAAGTCGGCGCCCAGTCGACCTCCGGATTGCCGCCCGCGTTCAGCTCGCGGGAGCGGGAAACGGCCGATCCCCAGTGGATCCAGGTGTTCGTGAAGACGTGGTTACCGTCGAGCGAAAAAGTGCCTACGGCCAGGTCGGGCCTGCGCACCGACTCATAGTAGGACGACCCCGTGGGCTTGTTCGTCTTGATCTCGTAGTACCACTTGTCGCCCCAGTCCTTTAAGTCGGAGAGCATGACGTGGGCGGCGAGGGTGGAGTGATCGCTGACCTTGTAATCGACACTGCTGGTGCCGCCCCAGCGCAGGCGCTGATAGCGATACTCGCGCAGAGTGACCTTGTCGTAGTAAGGCGTGGCCGTGCCGTCGGGATTCGGCTGCGGATCAGGCTCGATATCGTTAATACCGCGGCCATTGTAATCGTATTCCGCACCCCCGATCACGCCCCATTTCTGCGCGGCCCCGAAGCGCATCCCCGCCGTCGTGTCCACTTTGCCCATCCAGCGCGTGTCTTCAATCGGCGTGTAGCCCATGGTCGTTTCCAGGGAGGCGTAGGGCTTTGCGCTCGCCGTTTTGGTCACCAGATTGACCGAGCCCCCGATGCCGTCCGCATCCTGATTCGCCGACAGCGTTTTATTCAGTTCAATCGACTCCACCATGTCATCAGGGATGGTCGACAGATCGACCTGCTGGATGGCCACTTCCGGCGCCGGGACGGTCACGCCGTCGATGGTCACGTTGGTCAGCCGCGGATCGAGCCCGCGCACCTGGATATATTCGCCCTCGCCTTCGTTGCGCTGCAGCGTTACGCCCGGCATACGGCCCGTCGCGTCGGCGATATTGGCATTCGGCAGAGCAACGATTTCGCTCTCCGGCAGTACGTTCAGAATGTTCGCCGAGGTGATCTCTGCATTGACGGCCTGCGTCATGGTTTGGGTCGGTCCCGATCCCGCGTTCACCACCACCTGCTCGATCGCAGAGCCAACCTCAATGACGAGAGATTCCGTCTGCGACTCTCCGGCCTTGAGCGTGACGGTGTACGTGAGGGGCGTGAATCCCGGCGCAGTAATCGTCGCCGTGTAGGTTCCGGGGGCCAGACCGGAGATGCTGAAGTTCCCTGTTCGGTCGGTCGTTGTCACGTAGTTCCCGGGGCTCACTACCACGCGCGCATGGGGAATCACCGCCTTCGAAGCGTCGCTTACCGTGCCACTGATCGATGCTTTGGCGGCCTGCGCCAGTGCGCCGGGCGCTGCAGCCAGCGCGGCGAGGAGCAGCGCGCTCGATGTCAGAGAGAGCCAGATTCGCTTGCCCGCGTTCATACTTGCCTCACGAAGCCCGGAGTGGGTCATCAGGGCGGAGTATGCATGGCCAATCTAAAGCCAACCTAATGGCCGCCTGCGCAAAGCCGGTTTTTCATCGGGAATTAACCTCCGCGGGCCTACACTGCGCCCATGCAGGTGCTCATCGTCGAGGACAAGCGCAGCCTCGCCGGCCACCTCGGCCGCGCTCTGCAGGGCGAGGGCTACTCCGTCACGCTGGCTTACGACGGCGAGGAAGGCCTGCGCCTCGGCCGCTCCGATCGCTTCGATCTGATGATCCTCGATGTGATGCTTCCGCGTATGGACGGCTTCACCGTCATCCGCAAACTGCGCGAAGACCGCCTGAAAACGCAGACCATCATCCTCTCCGCGCGCGACTCCATGGCGGATGTCGTCCGCGGCCTCGACGCCGGCGCCGACGACTACCTCACCAAGCCGTTTGCTCTCGACATCCTGCTGGCTCGCATGCGTGCCGCCGCTCGCCGCGTCGTGGAGCGCCCTCCGGAGGTCCTGCGCGCAGGCGATCTCATCCTGCGCCCGCAAACCTGGGAGTTCGAGCGCGCCGGACGCGTCGAATCGCTCACCCGCACCGAATACGCCTTGCTGGAGACGCTCATGCGCCGCGCCGGCGCCATCGTGCCCCGCGAAGCGCTCATCGACGACGGCTGGGGGCCCAACGCCGACGTCAGCTTCGACTCGCTCTACGTTTTCATTCGCTCTCTGCGCGCCAAACTCACCCATCCCGGCGAGACGGAACTGCTCCACACCGTGCGCGGCGTGGGCTACACACTCCGTTTTGAGGCATGACCCCGCGCTGGTCCATCTCTCTGCGTCTCACCGCGTGGTTCGGCGGCATCTTTTTTGTCGGCTGGCTCCTCTTCGGCGCGGCCATGTGGTTCAACCTCAGGAGCACGCTCACCGGCGAGCGCTATCAGACGCTGGCTCGCCGCCTCGTCCGCCTCGAAGACCTGCTTGCCAAAAACCAGAGCGAAAGCGGGGCCGATCGCGCGGCCGACTTCGCAGATTTTGCCCAGGCCACCGGCAACGGTCTCTGCGAAGTCTTCCTGCCCTCCGGCCAGCGCGCCTTTCCTTCACCCAAGCCCGCGGCGCAGGATTTCCCCTGGCCCTCGCTCGGCACCATCGGCTCGGAACGTTTCCAGCTTGTCCACTGGTCGGGCCAGGCCTACTGGGTTTTGGCACATCCGTATTCGCTCGGATCCCAGCCGCTGTACCTGCTCGCCGCCGCGCCCGAATCCGGCAATCAGCTTGTCCTCGATCGCTTCCTCACCGGTCTGCTCACTTCGATCCCGGTATTGCTGGTCATCTCTTCGGCCGGCGGATATTTCCTGAGCCGCCGCGCCCTCACCCCGGTCGACCGAATCACCGCATCGGCGCGCACCATCAGCATCACCAATCTCTCTGAGCGCGTTCCTGTCATCCGCACCGGCGACGAGTTGCAGCGCCTCGCGGAGACCTGCAATGCCATGCTCGAACGCCTGGAAACCGCTGTGAACCAGATCAAACAGTTCACAGCCGATGCCTCTCACGACCTCCGCGGCCCAATTTCTTTCACCCGAACCGTCGCTGAGGTTGCGTTGCGCAATCCCGCCGCCGACGCGCGGAGCCGCCAGGCCTTCACCGATATCGTCGACGAATCCGCCAAGGCTGCTGAACTCCTCGAGCATCTCCTCACCCTCGCTCGCGCTGACGCCGATCGTGGCGACGCGGTGCTGGCGCCCGTCAATCTGGCCGCCGTTGTCGAGGAAACCTGCGAGATGGCGCGCGCCATCGCCGGCGAACGCAGCCATACTCTCTCCCTGACCCTGGGCGCCGACCGGCTGGTCGTCGTCCTCGGCGATCCCGGCAATCTGCGCCGTCTTCTTTGGATTCTCCTCGACAACGCCTTCAAATACTCGCCTTCGCCCGGCCGTATCGATGTTTCGCTCGCCACCAGCGCTTCCGAAGCCACGGTTACTGTGCGGGACAACGGCATCGGCATTCCCGAATCTGCCCTGCCCCGCATCTTCGACCGTTTCTACCGCGCCGACCCCTCGCGCAGCCAGGTAGAAGGCAGCGGCCTTGGCCTTTCCATCGCCAAGTGGATAGCCGACACCCACCGTGCACGGCTTTGCGTTTCCAGCGTGGAGCATGCTGGAACAGCTTGCAGCGTCGTCTTCCAACGGATCGGCGTGACCGGCGACCCGCCTTAGGCCGCAAGTTAGAAGCTCTGATCTACCGCTTAAATTGCGCTTACGCGAGCTGTAGGGTGTCGCATATCGATGTTCCCGAAGCCATACCTTTTGAGACGGCCGGATCGGGGAGATCCGGCCGTTGATTTTGTGGGGTTTAGAGGGGGCGTTTTTCGAGGGTTTTTGTGACGCCGCGAACGAGACGGTGGGTGTCGTTGACGACGCGGTGCAACTGGCGGAGCTGGAGGTCGCGGCTTTGTTGTTCGGCGCCGGTGCGCTCCAGCTGCCCGCGCAGTTCGTCGACCTGCTGCTCGGCGTGCTTGCGGCGGCGGACCTGGTCGCCGAGGTCCCATCCCAGCATGAAGCCCAGGCAGAGCATGATCATCATCCAGACGAGGATCCAGCTGGTGGCTTCGGTCATGCGAACCGCTCCTGTGCGTGCTGCAACACGCGATGGATGGTGGCGCGGCTGACGCGGTAGCTCGTGGCCAGCTGCCGCAGGCTCTGCCCGCGCTGGCGATCGCGGAGGATCGCCTCGCGGTCGAGATCGAGCGGCATGCGCCCGATGTGCCGCCCTTCAGGCCGCGCGCGTCTCAGGCCGGCGCGCACCCGTTCGATGATCAGACTGCGCTCCAACTCGGCCACCGCGCCGATGATCGTCACCATGGCGCGGCCCAGCGGGTTCTTGAGAGGCTTCGCAATTTCGTGAGCTTTCGGCAGGCGTGCACAGATCAGAAGCAGTATCCCTGTGCGACCCAGTAATGCCAGTCCTCGATAGCCTGGCAGGTTGACTTATCGGGGTTAGTGGCAGTCAGTTGGGAGAGTGGGACCGCCAGGTTCCGATCCTGCCAGCGGATCATCACGAGCATGTCCTGGGAGCAGCTGTCTTCAGATGCCATACG
>JASHNW010000059.1 GCA_030041435.1 Acidobacteriaceae bacterium | reverse complement strand
TCGCTCGGCGGAATGAACCGCGGGGGCTGAAGCCCATCCTAAAAGGGCGCGATTTCGGCACGACTGAAGTCGTGCCCTGATACAAAAGCAACGACAGAGGATCGGCAGCGCCGGCATAGCGGCAATCAACTCGCCTGCGTTCGCTCGGCGGGATGAACCGCGGGGGCTGAAGCCCATCCTAAAAGGGCGCGATTTCGGCACGACTGAAGTCGTGCCCTGATACAAAAGCAACCACAGAGGATCGGCAACGCTGGCATAGCGGCAATCAACGCGCCTGCGTTCGCTCGGCGGAATGAACCGCGGGGGCTGAAGCCCATCCTAAAAGGGCGCGATTTCGGCACGACTGAAGTCGTGCCCTGATACAAAAGCAACGACAGAGGATCGGCAGCGCCGGCATAGCGGCAATCAACTCGCCTGCGTTCGCTCGGCGGGATGAACCGCGGGGGATCAACTCGCCTGCGTTTGTGCACGGCGCAGGGACGAGCCCCATTCGACTCCGCGTCTGTGGGCGCTCCGCTAGGCGAAGGACCTGCGTTGTTGGTGTTTGCAGGTCCGAGCGGGGTTTGGCAATGAGCCTCAGGGGCCGGGGCTGAAGCCCCTTTTGTTTGGGTCTCGGATTCCACGGGCTGAAGCCCGTGGCTTCTACCGTCGTGCCGCTGGCGCAGGACCAAATGAAAAGCCCGGCGCGTGGCAAAAACGAAAAGCCCCACCCAAGCAAAACCAGCCTGGATGGGGCACCCGGCCGGGCTTTCATTTCCGGGCAGATGTTTTTGAATCCCACGCAAGCCAAAGGCAGGCTTGCATGGGCCACAACTGAATTATTCCGCCGCGATTACTCGCCGGCGGGGGTTTCTTCGGCGGGTTTGGTCTGGGACACGGTCCAAGTGGGGTCGCCTACCTTGAAGCGGGCGAAGCGGCGCACGGTGATGTTTTCGCCGAGCTTGCCGACCTTCTGCGCGATGAGGTCCTTCACGGTTACGGACTGCTCCTTGATGAAGGGCTGCTCGAGCAGGCAGACCTCCTCGTAGAACTTGCCCATCTTGCCCTCGACGATCTTCTCGACGACGTTGGCGGGCTTGCCCATGGCGGCGGTCTGGGCGCGATAGATTTCCTTTTCGCGGTCCAGGTCCTCGGGGGTCACGTCTTCGCGGCGGATGTAGCGCGGGTCGGTCGCGGCGATGTGCATGGCGATGTCCTTGAGGAGTTCCTGGAAATCCTCAGTGCGGGCGACGAAGTCGGACTCGCAGTTGACTTCGACGATGACGCCGATTTTGCCGCCGGCGTGGATGTACTGGCCGACCGCGCCCTCGTTGGTGGTGCGGGAGGCCTTCTTCTGGGCGGAGGCCATGCCGCGCTTGCGCAGGATGACGAAGGCCTCTTCCATTTCGCCTTTGGATTCCTGGAGGGCTTTGAGGCAGTCGCCCATGGGGGCGCCGGATTTTTCGCGGAGCTCTTTGACCAGCTTTGCGTCGATCTTTTCAGTCACGGTAGACATTCCTGTTCCTTTGCTTTCATTTTTTCATCCCGGCGAAAGCCGCGCAATGCGCGGGCGTTTCCGGGAGCTGCGGTTCTTCAAAACTTCAAAAAAGCTTCAGGGGCTGAAGCCCCCCTGCAATCCGAATCTCTAACGGCACGGCTGAAGCCGTGCCCCTTCAAAACATCCGTCTGCGCAAATTCGGCCGGGCCCAAAAGGCCGTCCTCAGCAGAGCTTCCTGGTCCACTTCTACCGTCGTGCCGCTTTCGCGGCGCCTGGTGCACTTGCCATACACACAAAAAGCGTGGCGCCGATGGACGGCTGCCACGCTTTCGCATGCGGGACCGTCCCCGCTTCCTTCTTTAATAACCGCTTTCGGCGGCCTCGGCTTCGTCGAGGGCGGCGACGATGGCGGGAGCCTTGCGGATGCCGCCTCCGAGAGCAGCCTCGAGATCGACGACTTCGGTGCCTTCGGGCTCTGCCTCCGAAGCGGCGGCTTCGGCTCCGGGCTCGACAGCGGCTGCGACTTCTGCGTCGCCGGCGACACCGGCCATTTCCGTCACGAACTGCTTGTCAGTAGCGGCTGCGGCGCCTTCGGCGATGGAGTCGGCGATCTTCGAGGTGAAGAGCCGGATGGCGCGCAGGGCGTCGTCGTTGCCGGGGATGACGTAGTCGACCACGGTGGGATCGCAGTTGGTGTCGACGACGGCGACCACGGGGATGCCGAGCTTGCGGGCTTCCTTGACGGCGATGGCTTCGTTGGAGGAGTCGACGACGAAGATGGCGTCGGGGAGGCGGCGCATGGTCTTGATGCCGGCCAAATTCGCTTGAAGATGCTTGCGCTCGCGCTCCAGCCGGATGACTTCCTTCTTGGTGAGGAGGTCGTAGCGGCCGTCGGTGGCCATCTCATCGAGTTCCTGAAGGCGCTTGACCGACTTCTGCACGGTGACCCAGTTGGTGAGCAGGCCGCCGAGCCAGCGCTGGTTGATGTAGAACATGCCGCAGCGGGTGGCTTCCTCAGCGATGGCGTCCTGCGCCTGGCGCTTGGTGCCGACGAAGAGAATGACCTTGCCGGAAGCGGCCAGTTCGGTGACGAACTTCGACGCCTCCTTGAACATCTTGAGGGTCTTCTGCAGGTCGATGATGTAAATGCCGTTGCGCTCGCCGAAGATGTAATCCTTCATGCGGGGATCCCAGCGCTTGGTCTGATGCCCGAAGTGGACTCCCGCTTCGAGCAGCTCCTTCATGGTGATCGTGGCCAAACAGCCTCCTTGTTGGACTGCATTCCGGGCGGTGATACCGGGCCGGAATTGATGCCCCGTGGGGCAGATTGAACTCCGAAAAGCAGGGTTTAGGGTATAGGGGTTAGGGTTTAGAAAACCCTGTTGAACCTTGCCCAACACTCTGCCTTCTAACCAACGGCAGGGTTTAGGGTACAGGGGTCAGGGTTTAGAAAAACCCTGTTGAACCTTGCCCAACACTCTGCCTTCTAACCAACGGCAGGGTTTAGGGTATAGGGGTCAGGGTTTAGAAAAACCCTGTTGAACCTTGCCCAACACTCTGCCTTCTAACCAACGGCAGGGTTTAGGGTATAGGGGTTAGGGTTTAGAAAAACCCTGTTGAACCTTGCCCAAAACTCTGCCTTCCAGCAAAAACTACGCGCAAAAACCAAACTTCTTCAGGCCGGCGACTAGCGCTTGCTGAATTGAAATCTCTTGCGGGCGCCTTTCTGGCCGTACTTCTTGCGTTCCTTGACGCGGGCGTCGCGGGTGAGCAGGCCTTCGGCCTTGAGCGTCTTGCGCAGCTCGGCGTTGAACTCGAGGAGGGCGCGGGCGATGCCCATCTTGACCGCATCGGCCTGCGCGGCTACGCCGCCGCCACTGACGGTGGTCACCACGTCGAAGGTCGCGGCCGTGTCGCTGATTACCAGCGACTTCTTCGCCGCTACACGCTGCTGCTCGGTGACGAAATACGTTTCGAAGGGCTTGTCGTTGACCTTGAACTCGCCGCTGCCGGGGCGGAGAAACACGCGGGCAATCGCCGACTTCCGCCGTCCCGTGCCGTAGTACTGAACCAGATCTGCCATTCTTTATCCTTAATCTTCTTTCGTGCAACGCAGGGGCTCAAGCCCCGGAATTTTTGTGCTTCGATCGGCACGACTCAAGTCGTGCCCTTTCAAAACCGCCCGGGGCTAAAGCCCGGGGCTTCTACCTTTCGGCACCCATTCGATGCGTTCGCTTTCGCGAACTCACTCAGGGCAGGCTTTGAAGCTGTGCCCCGATACAAAAACCTATGCTGAAATCTCCAGCGGCTCGGGCTTCTGCGCGGCGTGCGGATGCCGGTCGTCGCGATAAACGTTGAGCTTGGTGGCCATTTTGCGTCCCAGCCTGGTCTTGGGGAGCATGCCCTTGATCGCTTCTTCGACGATCTTCTCCGGACGGCGCTCGAGCAGGCGCGTGAACGACTCCTCGCGCAGGCCGCCGGGAAAGCCGGTATAGCGGCGGTACACTTTGCTCTGGCTCTTGAGGCCGGTGAGCCGCACTTTGGCGGCGTTGATGACGATGACGTGATCGCCCATATCGAGGAACGGTGTGTATTTCGGATTGCGCTTGCCGCTGAGCACGCTGGCCGCTTCGGTCGCGAGCCGTCCCAGGGTCTTGCCGCTGGCATCGACCACGAACCATTTCCGGGTGATCTCGTGCGCGCTCGGAATATATGTAGACATCACTTTCCTTCTCTCCCCGCCTGATCTTGCACGCAGCGCCCAGCTGAACGCGCGTTCAACCTAAAAAATCGCCCACGCAGCGCCCCTGCGCGGATGAAGAACTCTTCCGCGGATACCGGATGCTGTTCGCGTGAGTTGGCGCAGAAACCCCTGGTTCAGAATGCCGCCCAGATTTTCCGGGTTGTAGCGCGATCACCGCACCGGCCATGACGCACGGACGCGCGAACGCACACTGCGCAAGGACTTCAGAATACGGGAATTCGGGGTCGGAGTCAATGAGGGAAGCGGAGCAGCGCCGGGGGAAAAGCCGGTCTGGGGAGGACCGGCTGGTCAAGAGGCGGCCGGCGGAGAACCCGCGACGGATGGTTCAGTGAGGTCCGGCTCCGACGAGGGATTTGAGCTGGGCGATGAGGGCGGCGTTGGAGGCGGCGATGTTCTTGCGCCAGGTGACTTTGCGGGCCGCTGCTTTCACGGGTTGGTTGACGGTCCAGAGCAGGAAATGGGTATGGGCATCGTAGATGGTGACGACGTTCTGGAGCTGTCCGGCCGTATTGCAGCCGGGGGCGGCTACGTGGATCTCGAAGACCAGGTCAGCGGCCGCGGGACTGGAGACGAGCTGATAGCGTCCCCAGGACTGCATGGCGGAGTAGAAGGAGTCGTACGGCTCGGTGACGCTCAGGTCAAGGGACTGGAAGCCTTCGGCGAGACTGGCATCCATGCCGGCGTTGACGATGAAGACCTTTTGCGCGGAGAAGATGGGCGCGGGAATGGGCCCGGCTGTGACGGTTGCGGACTGTTGCGCGCCGAGAGATGCGGCGAAAAGCAAGAGGGCGAGAGGAGACAACCGGCGGAAGACGTTCATGGGACCTGCTTTCCGGGGAGACCTGAATCCCGGAACGGGAGACGGAGCAGAGGGGGGAAAAGTCGCGCGGGGCCGGCGGAATGGTTATT
>JASHNW010000058.1 GCA_030041435.1 Acidobacteriaceae bacterium | reverse complement strand
GCGAGGTGAACGGGATGCGGCGGTCGAGGACATATTCCAGCTCGACATTGCCGCGCGAAATGGCGTTGCCGACGATGACCTGGCCGGGAGCTGGATTAAGGTTCGCTTCGGAGAATGGTTCGGCGACGGGGATACCAAGCGAATGGAGCAGGTCCGACATGGGCGGGTAGGCGGCCTGGTCGGAGCCCGTCACGCGATGACCTTTGAGCTGCAGCAATCCGGCGAGCGAGGCCATGGCCGTGCCGCAGATGCCGATGAGGTGGATGTGTTTTTTATCCTGCATGGGAGACAGCGGGTTCGAGGATTTGTAACTGTGGTTGATCGTTGTCGAGGATCAGCTCGGCTTCAAGGCCGAAAGGCAGCGTGACATTGGCCTGGGAGACGTGGCCGGAGCGGAGACCGATGGCAATGGGGACGTCAAAGCCGGCGAGAACGCGCAGGATGACCTCGTCAAGCGAGCCGGGCCTCGACTTGTCGAATTCGCAGCCCGGCATTTCGCCGAAGACGAAGCCGCGGACGCCCTGGAATTTGGCGGCGAGGATCATGTGGCGGAGCAGGCGATCGATCTGGTAGGGCTTTTCGCCCAGATCTTCGAGGAAGAGCAGTTTGCCCTCGGTGTGCGGGGCGTAGGGCGTGCCGAGAGACGCGGCGAGGATGCTGAGGCAGCCGCCGTAGAGCACGCCGCGGGCGCGGCCGGGGCGCAGCACGCGCATTCCCTGCTCTGCTCCCACTGCGACGAGGCCGCCGGTGACGGCCGCATGAAAGCTGGGCAGGTGGACGCCGTTTTCGACCGAGAAATCGGCGGCGGCCATGGGGCCGTGGAAGGAGACGAGGCCGGTCTGGTCGAGGAGCCAGGTTTGCACGGCGGTGTGATCGCTGTAAGCGAAGAAGGGTTTGGGGTGGGCGCGAATGAGATCGAGGTCGAGGCCGCCCGTTGTTCTATCGAGGAGGTAGTTCGATCCGTAACCGCCACGGGTACAAATGATGGCGGCGATTTCCGGGTCGGCGAAAGCAGAGTGGAGGTCGGCGAGACGCTCTTCTGCGGTGGCAGAGAAATAGGGTGGGTGTTTGCCGCAGGCATGCGGGGAGGCGACGGCATCGTAGCCGAGGGCGCGCAGGGCTGCGATGCCGCGGGCGATGCGCTCGGGATTGGCGCTGCTGGCGGGGGAGACGATGGCGATCTTCGCGCCGGGAGGTATGGCGGGGGGCTTGAGGAGTCCTTCAACCAAGGAGAACCTCGCCTGCGGCGATCAATTCTGCCGGACCGGTGAGGGTCATTTCGGCGCCGATGCCTGCCCATTCGACACTTTGCGAGCCGCCGGGGGCGTGGACGGTGAGCGGCGACTTTCCGCCGCAATGGGCGATGGTGGCTGCGGCGCATGCGCAGGTACCGGTGCCGGAGGATGTGGTGGGGCCGACGCCGCGCTCGAAGATGCGAATCTCGATTTCGTCGGCGCGGATAAGACGGACGAACTCGACGTTAGTCTGCTGCGGAAATTGCTTGTGGAAGCAAATCTCGCGGCCGAGCTCGTGCCAGCCGCGGCTGTGGGCGCGGAAATTCTCGTCGTTCACGACAATGACGAAGTGCGGGTTGCCCATGGAAACCTGGATGCCGTAGACGACGGTCTTATCCGCGAGCGTGACCTGGGTTTGGCTGACTGCGGGGATGTCCATGCCGGTTGCGATCCGGAAAAGGGTGGCGCCCGCTTCGACGATGCGGGCGGCACGGGGGCCGGCGTCGGTATCGAGGGTGACGATGTCGCCCGCGGCGGCCTTCTGCTCATGCGCGATCCAGGCGGCGACGCAGCGGGTTCCGTTGCCGGAGATTTCGGCGATGGAGCCGTCGGCGTTGGCGAGGCGGATGCGGCCGCTGAGAGCGCCGGTCATTTCGAGAAACTCGACGCCATCGGCGCCGATGCCGGTATTGCGGGCACAGAGTTTTTTCGCCAGATTCGGATCGCATGGACCTTCGACGACGAGAAAGTCGTTGCCGCAGGCGTGCGCCTTGGCGAAGCGCATTATTCGTCCTCCGCATCGCGGTAGGCGTGGACTTCGTCGATGCCCTGGGCCGCGGCCATGGCAGTCTGCAGGCGACGGTGCGCCCGTTGATTCGCAGACACGCTGAAGGCCAGGCGCGCGATGCCGCCGATGGGATCGTTCTCAACATTCTCGAGGCGCCGATTCTCGCGATCCATCACCGCGAGCAGGGCGATGGTCATCTGCGATGCATCGCCGCCGCGCACCTCGTAGGTAACGGAATAGAGCTTGAGGTTGGCGCTGTATTCAAGGATGCGAATCATCTCCAGCACAAAGAGCACCAGGATGGTTGCAAATACAGCAGGAACGTAGAGGCCGGCGCCGCAGGCCATACCGATGGAGGCAACGGCCCAGACGGTGGCGGCGCTGGTAAGTCCGCTGACGCGGTCGCGATTGTGCAGGATGAGACCGGCGCCGAGAAAGCCGATGCCCTGAACGATGTTGGAAGCAATCTGGCCGCGATTCGCGCTGCCCTCGCCGGCAATGATGACGGACAGGAACGTGAACATGGCCGAGCCAAAGCAGATGAGGACGTTGGTGCGGACGCCGGAAGGGCGGTGGTGGTATTCGCGATCAATGCCGATGGCGCAGCCCAGCGCGGCGGCGAGGAGCAGACGGCCCGCGACGCCGCTGGTGAGCAGCAGTTGCTCAATGCGGCTGTAGGCCAGCATGTGCCCGGATTGGTCGAAGGCGAGGATCATTTTGTGACAGGGTACAGCGTTCAGGGTACAGGGTACAGGGGTTAGGGGTTAGGGGTTAGGGATTAGGGATTAGGGATTGGCGGCCAAGGTTCATTGGCTGGAAAAGAAAATGCCGCCGGGTCACCTGGGCGACGCGTAGAGGCTGGAGCGGTAGAACCTGACGCAGGGCTGACCGGTGGAACAAACGATATCGAGCAGCGTGAGGCCCTGGGGGTGGGCGGCGACGGCCTGGGCGACGGCGTCGCGGTCGGCGGCAATGACCCAGGCGGCGGACTGGGCGGGCTGCGCGAGCGCGGCCTTCCACTGGTAGTAGTCGGATTCATTGATGGTGCGGCGGAGCGGGATGGCCGCGTCCTGGAACGCGCCAATGTGGTCCGAGGTCCAGACGAGGATCATGCCCTGTTTGGGCAGTTGCTCCAGCGCTCGGGCATAGGCTTGCTCGAAGGGAATGCGGGTACGCGAGTTGGCGATGGCTTCGCCGAGAACGATAGGCGTGGAGCGCATGAGAGCCGAGGTGTCGACGATGATGAGCACCATCGAGACGAGAAGCAGGAGGGGCGCGTAGCTTGCACCCCGGCGACGCTCGGCGAGGGCGAGCAGGCGGGCGACGAGGAAGCCGAGGGCGAGCGCGAAGGCGGGGAGCATTTCCATGCCGTAGCGGGTGTTGTAGAAGGAGTGCGGCCACCAGAGCGGGATGAAGATGGGGACGGAGCCATAGGCGATGGAGTACGCGTAGAAGGGGACGGGCATCCAGAGCAGGAGCACGGGCAGGACGCAGCATTTGCGCCATTTGACGAGGGCTGCGACGAGGCCGGCGATGCAGAGAATGAGGAGCAGATTGGCCCAGCGGACCGGAACGGCGCCGAGCTCGGCTGCTTTGAGGAAGTAGAGTGCGGCGACGTGCAGGCTGTGCCAGCCGGGATACATGGCCGCGCCGGGGGTGGCGGTGCGCAGCTCGATGGCTTTAGCGGAGTAGGGGCCGCGCATGAAGTCGAGCCAGTCGCCGTACTGGCGGGCGTTCCAGGCAAACCAGAGAGCGGGCGCGGCGACGAGCATGGCGGTGAAGGGGAGGAAGGCGCCGCCGGCGCGGGATTTCCAGACCTCGGATCTCGAAACGCGGGCGCGGAGCATGGCGCGCAGGGCGATGAGCCAGACCAGGCAGGCGAAGACCCAGGCGTCGTAGCGGGTGTAGATGGCGGTGACGAGGACGATGCCGCAGGCGGCGATCATGCGCCCGGCGAGACGGTAGTTCCCTGCTTCCAGCGCGCGGAGGAAGGCAGTGAGGAAGAGGGTGCTCCAGACGATCTGGCAGAGGAAGACCGGCTCACCCATGGCGGTGGTCTGCATGTAGAGCAGGCCGGGATTGAGCGCGAAGAACATGGTGGCGACGACGGCGCCGGCCGGGCGCAGCCAGTAACGCGCCAGGCGCCAGAGGCCGGCGACCGAGAGGACGTAGCACGCCATGGACGGGATGGCTCCGGCGATGCCGGTTTGCCACCACGACATGCGCAGGGCGAAAGGCAACATGAGCAGATGTGGAAACGGAAGCCAGACGGAGCCGATCTGCCGGATGCCGGGGTTGAGCGAATCGACGATGCGGCGGGCGATGTGCAGGTGCGCGACGGCGTCCCCGTAGAGCAGGAGCATGTTGCGCGGATAGCAGTAGGCGAAGGCAAGGACCGAGAGCAGCACGGCCACCATGCCGGCGAAGATGGTTTCGTGGCGCAGACTGCGGCGGTGGAGATCCGCCGCGGTCTGCTCCGCGCGGCGGGGCTTATTCGAGGTGCGAGAGCTGCCGGAAGAGGGCAAAGCGTTCCTCGATTTCGCTGGTATCGAGTTGCTGGAGGCGCTCGGTGCCGAAGCGCTCGACGGCAAAGGACCCCATGACGCCGCCGTAGAACATCGCGCGGCGGAAGACGGAGGGCGTGAACGTGGGCTGGGAGGCGATGTAGCCGAAGAATCCGCCGGCAAAGGAGTCGCCGGCGCCGGTGGGATCGACAACTTCGGCCAAAGGCAATGCGGGTGCGCGGAAGGGTGTGGAGACGACCGTGCCGCCGAACGATTCGTCGCTGAAGAACGCCGTCGCGCCGTATTCGCCGTGCTTGACGACGAGGGATTTGGGGCCCATGGCGAGCACTTTGCGCGCGGCCACGACGAGGTTGTTCTCCTTCGCCAGCATTTTTACTTCGCCGTCGTTGATGAGCAGCGCGTCGAGGTTCCTGAGGACGCGGGCCAGGTTCTCGGCGTGGTCTTTGATCCAGTAATTCATGGTGTCGCCGCAGACCATTTTGACTTTGGGCATTTTGCGGCGCACATCGGCCTGCAGGACAGGATCGATGTTGGCGAGGAAGAGGTATTCACTGTCTTCGTATTCGGCAGGAATCTTCGGCGAGAAGCTCTGGAAGACGTTCAGCTCGGTCGAGAGCGTCTGCGCTTCGTTGAGGTTCTTCATGTAGGAGCCGCTCCAGAAGAAGCTTTTGCCGGGAACGTGCTCGATGCCGCGGGTATCGACGCTGCGGCGCGTGAGGATGGCTTCTTCGGCGGGGCCGAAGTCTTCGCCGACCACGCCGATGACGCGAACCGGGGTAAAGTAGCTGGCGGCGAGAGCGAAATAGGTGGCGGCGCCGCCTACGCAGCGATCTCTGCGGCCGGAAGGCGTTTCAACTGCGTCAAATGCGACACTGCCCACGACAAGAATTGCCAAGCGAAATCCTCTCTTTGCGTTTCGTCATTTAGGGTCCAGGTATTTTCCAATCAGGAGATCGAGCTTCTCGCGCACGGCGGCTGGAATTGCGTCGCGGCTGGTGAGGATGGCGTACTGCAGGGCAGAGGCGCAGGGGCAGGTACGCTCGGCGGGCATGGTGGCGACGGCAGAACGGATGACCCGGGCCGCATTCTCGGCGTTCTGATGGAGCACGGCGACGATCTGGTCGACGGTCACGTCGTCGTGGCCTTCGTGCCAGCAG
Organism: Acidobacteriaceae bacterium; assembly: GCA_030041435.1. Taxonomy (GTDB): domain Bacteria; phylum Acidobacteriota; class Terriglobia; order Terriglobales; family Acidobacteriaceae; genus Palsa-343. The sequence continues at coordinate 109,768 of JASHNW010000058.1, read as the reverse complement.
TCGTAGTCGGTGACCATGGCGGCGGTGGCGTAGCAAATTTCGGCTTCGCGAGCCAGCTTCGCTTCCTGCAGATTGGTCATGCCGATGACGTCGGCGCCCCAACTGCGATACAAGTTTGATTCGGCGCGCGTGGAGAACTGGGGCCCTTCCATGCAGACGTAGGTGCCGCGCGGTTTGGCGGTGACGCCTTCTGCGGCGCAGGCATCGACGAGGACCTGCGCGACCGTCGAGCAGACGGGATCTCCGAACGCAATGTGGCCGACGATGCCGTCGCCGAAAAAGGTGGAAACGCGATGGCAGGTGCGGTCGATGAACTGGTCGGGGACGAGGAAGTCGCCGGGTTTGTGCTCTTCTTTCAGCGAGCCGACGGCGGAAACAGAGAGGATGCGGGTGACGCCGAGCTTTTTGAGCGCGTAGATGTTGGCGCGGAAGTTGAGCTCGGAGGGAAGGAGGCGATGGCCGCGGCCGTGGCGGGCGAGGAAGGCGACGCGGCGGCCTTCGAGATCGCCGAGGACGAAGACGTCGCTGGGATCGCCAAAGGGGGTGGTGACGCGCTCTTCGTGAATGCCAGTGAGGCCGGGCATGGAATAGAGCCCGCTGCCGCCGATGATGCCGATTTCCGCCTGTTGCAAGAGATCTCCGTACGAGGGTTTAGGCAAGGGATCAGTATAAATGGAGCTGGGAGCTGGGAGCCGGGAGCTGGGAGCGGATAGCTGGGAGCGGGGAGCGGGGAGCTGGGAGCTGGGAGCGGGGAGCTGGGAGCTGGGAGCTGGGAGCGGGGAGCTGGGAGCTGGGAGCCGAGAGCGGGTAGCGGGGAGCTGGGAGCGGATAGCTGGTAGCGGACAGCGGGTGGCTGATCGCAGCCAGCAGGGTATACGAAAGAGAGTGGGAAGCGGCTTCCCTGCTGGAAGAACGGCTTGATCGGAGCCGTTTCAGTGGTGGGGCAGGCCGACTTTCATCATGCCGCAGCTGCCCATGAAGCGGACCATATTGCCGGCGAGGTCGTTGCCAATGACGCGATGCGCTGGAGCATTGCGCAGCGAGGCTACCTGGCTGTTGCTTTCCTGCTGCGCTCCGAACAGCAGCAGCTGCAGTTTGCGGGCGGTGTTCAGGTCGAAGCTCTCGCTGACGAAGACGTCGTTGCCGCTGATCACCATGAGAACGGGACCTTCATTCGTGGTGTAGATCTGCTCGTCCTGGCTGGTCTCGGCACTCGAGTCGCGCACGACGTGGGTGTATTTCCGGCCCAGTTCGCCGGCGTACATCTTCATGAAATCTTCGGCGGCATCGGGAGATTTCCACTGCGAAAGATAAAGCAGGGCGACGGAGGCGGTCGAGTCCTTATCCGGAGCGTCTTTCCTTTGGGCTGCGTAGTAGAGGCCGCCATCCCAGGCGGGAGTCAGCTCGGCCGCGGCCTGCGAGCCGCCGAACAACTCAGAGAGGATGCGGACGTCGAGCTCACCCATCACGCCGATGTCGTATGGGTTGTATTGTGCGTCGATGACGGGGTGGATGTCGGGCATTTTGAGCAACGGCACCGTGACCTGCCGCTCGTAAGCGCGTGGATTCATGATTTCGAAGCTGGAGTGGGGCGGCCGATCGAGCACGCCGGCAAACGCGGCGGAGGGGTCCTTCGAGTCGGTCATCAGCTTCGCTTCGAATTTCAGCCCGTCCTTATAGGGAAACAGCAGGGATTCCTGGAGGAGGAGCGGCGCGCGTGTGAGCACCGGGGAATCGCCATCGTCGGTCATGTTGTCGAGGAGATTGTCGATGAGCTGGGGAGAATCGCGCAGAGTTCTGTGGATGGGGGCGAGGCTGTAGTCGACGAAGACGGCCATTGCCTGGCCTTCGAGCACGGCTTCGCGGGCGGTGTCGTCCTCGTCGGTGGCGACGTGGTGCAGGTCTTCGGCGTAACTGTGGGAGAGGTCGTCGCTGGTCTGGTTCTCCCACTTGTCGAGATTCACGCGCTGATCCTGCAGGGCGTGGGTGAGCTCGTGGGCGAGAACGGGTTTTTGGGTGGCGGGATCGATCCAGTCAAGGAGGTTAACGGTCTTGGTCTTGCTGTCGTAGTAGGCGGCTATCTGTTCGTCGAGCAGCTTGACGAGGAAGGGCCGCAGCTGGAAGTCGGAGTCGATGAGGCCGAATTTCTTCAGGACGATCTCGGAGCGCTCCATGCGCTTCGCGTCCTTGTCGTCGTTCATCTTGTCGACGAGGTACTTTTCGACTTCGGCGCGGGTGATGAGTTTCGATTTGACCTCGTGCTTGATCTCGAGTTTGGTGTCGCCGGAGGCAAACTGGAGAATCTGACCGACCGAGGCGAAGAGCTCTTTGGCCTGGTCCGGGGTGATGTGGGTTTCGGTCTTCGGCTGCGCCTGCGGCTGGCTGGAGGCAGGAGGCGGCGGAGTTTGCGGGGCGCTGCCCGGCGAGGTCTGGGCACCCGCAAGCGCGAAAACAAGCAGCAACGATGCCAGACCAGCGAGCCTGCCGGCAAATCTCCTGAGTTGCATTCCCTGTTCCTGTATCCCTTCCGGCGAACTCGCCGCCGCGCCAAGACCCGCTTCTGCGAGACTATAATTTTTTTGAGGGCTTTGCATGAGCCAGACGTACCAGATATCTGATGCCGCTGTCTCAGAAACCCCTTTGGCAGCCCGGCTTACGGCCGCGACACCAGCCGGCGGGGGCCCCGCTCTCGAAGTGAAGATGCACTGCGGAGCGCAGACGCCGCTCCGCTTTTCCGGAAATCGCGATGAACTGACAGCCCTGCTGCGCTCCGCCGGCGTTTTCGACCTCGGCTACCGGACCTTTCTGCGCGCGACGGGCAGGGACCGCGTCCGCTGGCTGAATGGAATGATCACGCAAACCGTGAAGGGAATGGCCGCTGGCCAGACCGGCTACACCCTCGTCCTGAACCCGCAGGGGCGCATCCAGGGCGATGCGGATGTATTCATGCACGAAGAGTTTCTGGTTCTCGAAACCGAGCGCTCGCAGTCCGAACGCCTCCTGAGCCATCTGCGGCGCTACATCATTATGGACGATGTCAAGCTCGAGGAGTTAGACGGAGCGACAACCGCGCTGGGAATTGCCGGGCCGCGGGCAGGGGAGATTCTGGAGAAGATGGGTGGAACCCGGCCAGAAGCAGGAAGGTTTTGCAGCGCGCAACTGGCCGGGGCCGAAGTGACGCTGGTTGGCGCGTATAGCCCGGTTGTCCCGCGCTATGAGATCCACGTGGCGGCCGAGCGGGCGCTGGAACTGTGGAACGCGCTGGTGGCTGCCGGAGCGGCGCCGTGCGGAATCGCGGCGATGGAGGATTTCCGGGTGCTGGAGGGGGTGCCGCGGTACGACGTGGATTTTGGCGATAAACATTTGCCTCAGGAGACGAATCTGTACCGGGCTCTGAACTTCACCAAGGGTTGCTATATCGGGCAGGAGATTGTGGAGCGCATCCGCGCGCGAGCGACGGTACACCGGTCGCTGCGGCAGTTCGAGCTGGTGGGATCTGCGCCAAAGACTGCGGCCGGCGAGAAGGTGGAACTGCGCGCCGCGGACGCAGTGGCGGGCGAGCTGACCAGCGTGGCGGCCATCGACCTGCCGGATTTCACAAAGACGCTGGCGCTGGGCGTCGTCCGCGTGGAAGCGCTTGAAAAGAGCGAAGCGGGAGTTGAGCCAATCCTTTACGATGGCGGAGTTGCCGTGCCTCTGGCGGCGCCGACCCGTCCCGAGAACCTCTGACTCACACTGATCCGCCTGGGAGATTCGACTTTATGGATGAAAAGCAATCTACGTTTACCGTGACGGACCGGCGGAAATTTACGCTGGAGGGCGAGCTGCGCGACGAAGCCGGCGAGCAGCCGGAGGAGGCAAAGCCCGCACCGGCAGCATCGGACAAGGTAGTGACCATGCCGGCGCCGGCAGCGCCGGAGCCCGAACCGCTGGACGAAGCGATCGAGGAAGCGGGGGTTCCACAATTCAGCGCCCAGGAGACGGCCGAGCAGGATGCGGCGTACCAGCAGTCGTCGCGGGAAATCGACCACATGCTGCGCGAGGCAAATCCGGGGCTGGGAGCGTCGGCGGTAGTTAGTTTCGAGCACATCATCCAGTCGTTTTACGTCTCAGCAATGATCGCGCTGGGCGCCGGTACCGAACCGGGCCAGAAGCCACAGATCGACATTCTGGGGGCGCGGCAGAGCATCGACATGCTGGCGCTGCTGCAGGAGAAGACCAAAGGGAATCTGACGCCGAAGGAAGACGCGACGCTGCAGAACGTGCTGTTTGAGCTGCGCATGATGTTCCTCGAGATCACCAATGCCATCGCGCAGCAGGCGCAGCGCCCCGCCGATGGAAAGAAGAAGTAGAACCGCCAACGGATGCAAGCGGAGATCGTCTTTCTCGGCAGCGGTACCTCGATGGGCGTGCCCACGCTGGGCTGCGGATGTGCGGTCTGCACGTCGACAGACACGCGCAACCGGCGGACGCGGCCGTCGATTGCGGTGGAGTGGAGCAACGGCGGGCAGAGGCATACCGTGGTGATCGATACGGGGCCGGACTTCCGCGCGCAGGCGCTGCGCGAGAATATCCGGCACGTGGACGCGGTGTTTTACACACATGCGCATTCCGACCACATTCTGGGCATGGACGATCTGCGGCCTCTGAGCTTCAAGCACCGGCCGGCCATGCTGCCGCTGTTCGCGGACGAGGCGACGGCAAGGATTCTGCGGCGCAATTTCGACTACACGTTCGCAAAGGATTCGACCTACCCGACGCGGGCGCGCGTCGAACTGCTCCGGCTGGAAGGCGCGGAGAGCGCGGAGGTGCACGGAGCCGCATTCCGGCGCGTGCCGCTGTTGCACGGCAGCCAGGAAGTGGCAGGGTTCCGCTTCGGCTCAGCGGCGTACCTGACGGACATGAGCAGCATTCCGGAGACCAGCCTGCCGCTGCTGGAGGGGCTGGAGGTGATGATTCTGGATGCGCTGCGGCCGGAACCGCATCCGAGCCACGCCAGCATCGGAGAGTCGTTGCGGTGGGTCGAGCGGATTGGGCCGCGGAAGGCGTGGTTCACGCATATGTCACACGAGGTGGATCATGCAGCGACGGAGGCGACGTTCCCGGCGCATGTGCGACTGGCTTACGACGGGTTGCGCATAGCGTTCGAGCTGTAACAGATAGCGGATAGCGGGTAGCGGGTAGCGGGTAGCGGGTAGCGGGTAGCGGACAGGAATTAGAAGACAGACGCAGGGCGAGTTGCAACTCTCCATGAAGATATTCCGAGCGATCGAAGAATTGCCCGCGCAGATGCCGCGCAGCGTTGCGGCCATCGGCAATTTCGACGGCGTGCATCGCGGACATCAGGAGATTATCGGGCGCGTGCTGGAGCGGGCGCGGTTGGTGGGTGCGCAGGCGATTGCCGTCACATTCGATCCGCATCCGATGGCGCTGCTGCATCCGGCGCAGGCGCCGAAGCTGATTACGCCGATTGCGGAGCGGCTGCGGCTGCTCAGGGAGACAGGCCTCGATGCAACGCTGGTGGTGCCGTTCACACGGAAGTTCTCCATGCTTTCGGCCCGGCAGTTTGCCGAGGGAATCCTGCGCCGTACGCTGCACGTGGTGGAGGTGCATGAGGGCGATACGTTCCGGTTCGGGCACGATGCGGCGGCGGGGATTGGCGAGCTCGAGGAACTGGGGAAGGAACTGGGATTCGGCGTGGTGTCGCACGGGGCGCTTGTGGTGCGGGGCGTCACTGTCTCGAGCAGCGAAGTGCGGCGGCGCATCGCAGCCGGAGAGCTGGGCATGGCACGGGCGCTGCTGGGCAGGCCGTTCTCAATCCTGTCGACACCGGTGCGTGGGCGCGGGGTAGGCGCGAAGCTGACCACGCCGACGATCAACCTGGCGCCATATGCCGAACTGCTTCCGCCGAACGGGGTCTACGTGACGCGGGTGCGGATCGGCGAGGGCGCGGACGCACCGGTGTGCGACGCGGTGACGAATGCCGGAGTGCGTCCGACGTTCGAGAGTGCAGGATTTGCGGTCGAGTCGCATTTGCTGGACGGGCCGCCGCCGGCGGAACTGACGGAAGCGACGCCGATTGAGGTTTGCTTCCTGATGCGGCTGCGCGAGGAGCGGCGCTTCCCTTCACCGGAGGCGCTCAGGAAACAGATTCTGCTGGATGCGGGACGCGCACAGAGCTATTTTCGGCGGGCGCGACGGGCGGGAAATTTCAGAGCGACTGCGCTTCGATGAAGAGCGTGCCGGTGTAGGTTCCGGCGGGAAGTTGCGGCTGACCGGTGAGATCGATCTCGAGATTCAGCGCGTCGGTTCGGTTACTTCCGCCAGCATACAGAAAGAACGACTGCTGAAAGAGCTGGAGGCTTGCACCCGCGCCGCCGAAGGGGCTGCTCTGGGTGAAAGACGTATAGGATGTGGGCGTTCCGGAGGGCACCTGGCCGAGGACTTCCGACGAGGGTATGTCGACGATCGGGGCGCCCCCGGAAAGGGCGGCATTCGCGCTGGAGAAATAGCCGTAAACGTTAATCGTGCAGGTGAACAGGCAGAGACCGCCTCCCCAGGTGGTGGTGATCTCGACCGCGCCGGAGCCGGGGGCGACACCGTTCGCCACCAGGTTGAAGCTGACGGAGGCCGGGGTGGCGGACAAAGAGAGGGAGCTGACGGCCGTGTCGGGCGTGGGCTTCACGGCTCCGACGCGAACCGCCTGCGCACCCGCCGCTGCAGACGTCAGGGCGGCAAGAAAGCCTGCGAAAACCACGCGAATCGTTGCCATGCTCATTCGGATTTTCCTAACGACGGCACGATCTGTCCGACCCTCTGGACCACGACGACCGTCGGCGGCTCGCCGTTTCCGCTGCCGCTGCGGATGGTGGAGGGCGCAGACACGACTTTGTACGAGCCGCCATTGAGAAACTGATCTCCCAGAACCTTCAGCACATGCACATGCGCCTTGCGCTCTCTCACAAAGAATTCGCCATTATCGTTGGTGAAAATCAGCAGCTTGTCGATCATGAGCGCGGCGCCGGCGACCGGACGGCCATCGGGGTCGACGACCGATCCCCGCAGAAGATACGATCCGATGTCTCCACGGGCCAGCGTCTCGCCGCCGTCGGACGAGCCGAAGACACCCTGGCGAGCCATCATGGCCTGAGTATCGGCCGTGTAGCGCAGGCTGCCGTCGGGAGCGACAAAGGTGGCCCCATGGAGAGTGATTCCGTGGAAGAGATGCAGCTGCACGTCCATGATGAGCGCCTGTTCGAACGGCGACGCATTGCGCTCGGGAACATAATAGGTCTGGTACTCGGCGGTGATCGAGGCGAGGTTCGACAGGAGGCCGCCGCCGAAAGAAACCGTCGTCTGTCCCTGCGATCTGTTGACCATCTCAATCACGTTCAGTCTGGGCGATAACACCTCTTCGAAGGTGGAAATGAACGCCCCCGATTTCGGTCCATCGCTGGGCCTGCTCTCAAGATAGCTCGCGGTGGTATGTACGCGCGAGAAGAAACCGCGGTCGGCAGTATAAGCGGTGGCATTGTTCCAGTTTCCCAGGTAGGTGGAATGGTAGAGAGAAGCTGAAAAGCCGGTACCTGCCACGCGCGCGTTGCCGGAGACCTGATCGATCGAGCTCTGGACGCTCGACTGGGAATTGCCCAGCGGGCTGAGAAAGTTCTGTCTTCCACCGCTGAAGCTGAAGTACTGCGAGGGCCTGAGGGTTACTTCGACGTTTTCGCGGTTGGGCTCGCTGAGCAGCGGCGTTTCCACGGCGACGCGATGAAACTGGCTGCCCGCCTCGATATAAGCCGACTTAAGATCGATCCAGGGACGTTTGAAATCGAGACTGGCGGCAGCGTACGGCTGATTGGCGCCAACGCCGCCGGAGACGGCGAGATTGAGCTTATCGGCAGGCGCCCACTCCAGGCTCTGAATGGCGGTGGTCTGGCGGGAAAAGACCATCTTCGAGGAGGCCTGCAGATCGGGCATTATCTGTTTTTTCAGAAACAAAATTCCGGCCGGGCTTTCGGCGCGAACGCCCTCAAACAGCGGGCTGTTGAAGTCCGAGGAGGTCGCGCCGCCAAAGGCGAAGACGTCGGTATCGAGCACCTTCGTCTTCATGCCGGCGCCGAGGGCGATCAGATAGTGGCTGCTGTCGAAGATATCGGTCGGCAGAACAAAGCGGACATAGTCGTCGCCGAAGACATAAGTGTAGCGGCCCTCCATCTTGGTGAAGTTAGCGCCACCTACAAACTTGCCGGCGACGATGCCCGCACCCATCGAGGCATCGAAGCTGGAGCCGCGGGCGCTGAGGGTTCCTCCCTGGGCCTGATAGAGGCTGGAGGAACCGCCGTTCACCTCAAAAACCTGGGCCTCCAGATGAGGGACGACGGCAGCGATCAGGAGAACCATCCACGAGATTCGGGTCCGACTGCGCATGCCGCCCATTCAGGTTGCGTTATTGATCGTTAACAATCAGTTGCTGTTTCAGAGTGGAGTGCTCGAACTGGAAAACAACAGTCTGAGGCGGCTCCTTCTCATTCCAATTCACTTCGATGTGGCGACGGCCACCGGGCAACAGCGGGAAGCCGGCAGCGGTCTGCGACTTACTCGCGGAAGCGATGCGTACTTCCTGAACGCGGTTCAGATCGGGACCTTTGTTCTCAAGGTCGCAAATAACCTTGTTCGATTTCGTGTCCCAGTTAGCCTTAGTTATGGTCACTTCATCCTTCCCCAACGGTTTCTTCGGATAGATATAGACCGTGTGAGGAAGAAGGATGCGCACGTCCAGACTGCCGGTGTGATGCAAGGACGAAAAGATGGAATAGACCGTGAACCAGGCCGGCAATTTTTCGGCAGTAGCTTTGTAGAACACATAGTAAGTCTGGCCGGGCTCAATGCGGACGCTCATGGACGAGAGCTGGACATGAATGTCCGAATCGAGGGCCCGGTAGACTCCGTTTCCATCGGGCGTGATGCTGAAACTCTGCGGTTCCAGCACCACGGCCATCGGTGTCAGCGTGTTATTGGTGAGCGCGATTCTCCCGGCAGCCTTGCCCTTGTACTCGACGATGACCGGCGAGACGGTTTGGGCGAACGCGCAAACACCACTCAGCAACAGCGCACTGCACAACAACTTTCGCAACAACAACGGCGTATCCTCCCTACCCGTAGATCCGGGGCCTGCTCCGTGGAGGCACAGCGCCGGGTTAGAGAGCCTGCGCCTGCAGGTTGAGCGTGCCCGTGTAGGTATCGGCGGGGAGCTGCTGCTGGCTGGCCAGGTTGATTTCCAGGTTCAGGTTGTCGGTGCGGCTGGAGGCGCGGTTGGTTCCCGTGATGGCCTGGGTAAGCAGAACGAGGCTCGCACCAGCCACGCCCAGTGCGCTGCCTGTAGGCGACTGCGTGAAGGCGGTCATGGTGGTCGGCGTACCGGTGGTGACCTGGCCGAGGACTTCAGACGTCGGAATGCTGGCCGGAGAAGACGCGCTGCCGATCAAAGCCGAGGTTGCGCTGGAAAAGTAGCCGGTCAGCGTGACGGTGGAACGGCTGCCCTTCATGATCCAGCTGGTGGTCATCGCGACAGGCGCGCTGCCAGTAGCTGTGCCGCCGGAAACGAGGGCGAAGGTGACGGCATTCGGTGTAGCCGCAACGGTCAGCGACTCATTCAGAGTGGCAGTGAGGGCGACTGTGGCTGTGTTGGAGTTAAGAGACTGGCAAAAAGCTGCCGGAGTGGCCAGAGCGACCACACCAAGCGCAACCATCAGCTTGCCAGAAAAGATGCTCTTTAAACGCGTCATTTCGATGGGCTCCTGGATAAGTAAAAGTTCTGGCATCGGCTTGAACGAGCGGCCCGGGACAAAGCCCCGAACAGCGGATCCTGAACTTGGGTGCCAGCCTGTGAATGAGCGTACGACAGGGATCTGTGGAGCGCGATGCAACGAAGATGGTACGGCGGTAACAAATCCGTGCAACCCGAGCATTGACATGGTTATAAGCGCATGATGCTCCCGTAACCGCCGGGTGATTACCTGTCGGCGAATAAGAAGCGAGGTAATGAAAACAAACAGGATTGTGTGCTAACCAGAGGCTGCATGGCTTAGCGCGATGGAACGGGACGGGGACGGAGCGGCGCTGGCTCGCGCAGTATTAGAGTGCCTGCATCCATATGCTGAGCGTGCCGGTATGAGATTCGGAAGGCGGCTGCGCGGCACTGTCGAGGGCGAGACTAAGACTGTCGGTTCGCGTTTTCGGGTTGTTGGTGTCGCCCGAAGGCTGGGTCACCAGGGTCAGCCCGGAACCACCCGGCTGCAGAATACCGGCTGGGCGCAATGCCGCATGGTTCGATGATTCGCCTGCCAGCGCGACGGGAATCGGCGGTGCGGCCGTGCGGATCGAGGAGCCGTTCGCCGCGACGGGCGCGTCCTGATCGCCAGCGAAATAGCCAACCAGGCGGAGGGTGGTGAGATTGGAGCGCACGACCCAGGAAGTGACAATCGCGACGGAATGCGCAGGCGTTGCTGCAGTGTGCGCAGGAGACGAGTCAGCGACGGCCGCGGTTGCGGTGACGGAAAGCGACTCCAGCCTGGCGATCAGCACTACGCCGGACGGTCTGGAGTAGATCTGGCTGCAGGCGAGGGGCGAGGCGACGGCGAGGAGCGCCAGGGCAATAAGCGGGCCGCCGAGACGCCGTTTGGTGCGATTCCCAATCTACCTGGAAAGTGTTCCCATCATTTGCGCCTCACCTACAGCATCGGCGGGAGCAAAGAAGACATTAGAGAAAACTAAGAAATGAGGGAAAGCAGAACTGAAGCAGCGATGAGGGGGCGATTTTCGGGCCTGGAGCCAGTCCTAGCGGTTCGCAGCGGGAGTGACCAGCGCGGCCTGATGGAGGGGGGGCGGGGTGGGCTGGTCGCCGGGAAAGGTTTCGTTGGGGGTGGCGGCGATGGCGACTTTCATGAAGTCCGTCCAGATGGGAAGGGCGACGGCGGCGCCGGTTTGCTTGTTGCCGAGAGACTGGCGGTCGTCGTAGCCGGTCCAGACGCCGCAGGTGATGGAGGGAGAAAAGCCGATGAACCAGGCGTCGGTGAAGTCGTTGGTGGTGCCGGTTTTGCCGCCGAGGGGGTGATCGAGCGCACGCAGTTTGGCCGCGGTTCCTTCGCTGGTGACGCCGCGGAAGAAAACCATCATGGTGCGGGCGGTTTTCTGGCTGATGACCTCGCTGACGTCGGACGTATCTTCTGCGAGGGGAATGCCGTCCGCGCTGACCACACGGCGGACAAGGCGCGGGGCGATGCGGATACCGTCGTTGGGAAAGACGGAATAACCGTCGACCTGCTGCTCGAGGGTGACTTCAGCGGAGCCGAGGGCGATGGGCAGGAAGGGCGGGATGGTCTCGGTGATGCCGAAGCGATGCGCCGTGGCGATGACGTTTTTGACGCCGACCCGGTCGGTGAGTTCGACGGCAGGGATGTTGCGCGAATCGGCGAAGGCTTCGAGGAGCGAGATGCGGCCCTTGAATTTGCCGTCGTAGTTATGCGGAACCCAGGAGCCAAAGGAGATGGGGTGGTCGACGATGGTGTCCTGAGGCGTCATGCCATCTTCGACAGCGGTGGTGTAGACATAAGCCTTGAAGGAGGAGCCGGTCTGGCGCTCGGCCTGGGTAGCGCGATCGAACTGGGAGAGATTGAAGTCGCGGCCGCCGACGAGGGCGAGGACATCGCCGGTGGCGTTGTCCATGGCAAGGAGCGCGCCCTGCGTACCGGTATCTTCTTCGAGACTGCCGTGCAGGTTGCCGCTGGAGTCCTGACCGGAGATTTTGACGTAGACGATGTCGCCGACATGGAGGAACTGCTCGGCGGTTTTGAAGCCGGTCCACTGCCAGTCGTCGGCACTGAGGATGAGCTGTTTTGCGCCGATGCGGGCAGTGACCTGAAACGGCAGGATGCCGGTGACGACGGCGTGCAGATAGGTTCCGGGAGTGGGGGGAATCGTCCAGTCAGGGTGTTTGAAGGTGTTGATGTCGAGGCCGCCGGCGATGACGTTGAGCAGGCGGGCGCGCCAGCCCTGGCGGCGCTCATAAGCGGCCAGACCGTCAAGGACGGCCTGGTTGGCGGCTGTCTGCAGGTCGAGATCGAGAGAAGTGTAGACCTTGAGGCCGGCGGCGTGGACCTGCTCGGGACCGAAGCGGCGCTCCAGCTCGCGGCGGACCTCTTCGACGAACCACGGAGCAACACTGTTCGGCGGGGCCTCCAGGTGGAGGCCGAGCGGGGCGGAGCGCGCCGCTTCGGCCTGGGCGGCGGTGATTTTACCGTCCTCGAGCATGGCGTCGATGACCAGGTTGCGGCGGCGGAAACAGCGTTCGGGATTGAGGATGGGTGAGAACTCGACGGGGCCTTTAGGAAGGCCGGCGAGCAGAGCGGCTTCGGGGAGGGTGAGATTGCTGGCGTGCTTCGAGAAGTAATATTCCGCGCCGGCTTCGAAGCCATAGACGCCGCTGCCCAGGTAGATTTGATTGCCGTAGAGGGTGAAGATTTGCTGCTTGGTGAAGGCGTGCTCGATCTGGAGGGAGAGGAAGACTTCCTGAAGCTTGCGCGAGGCGGTGCGCTCGTTGGAGAGGAAGAGATTGCGGGCGAGCTGCATGGTGAGCGTGGATGCGCCCTGAGCGCGGCCTTTGGAGAAGAGGTCGTGCCAGGCAGCGCCGGCGACGCGGAAGAGATTCACTCCCCAGTGGCTTTCGAAGTTGCGGTCTTCGATGGAGATGACGGCTTCGCGCAGGGTGGGGGAGAAGTCGTTATAGCCGACGACGACGCGGCGCTCGAGGGCAAAGGAGCCGAAGCTGCGACCGTGAATGTCATAGAGCTCGGTGGTAGTGGAGGGGCGGAAATGCTCCAGCTCGTCGATCTGGGGCAGATTGACGGAGTAAACGAGCATGAGGCCACTGAGGCTGCCTACTGCGGCGGCAAGCAGGATGAGAAAAGCGAGGGCGAAACTGCCGGCGATTTTGCGGTTGCCGGAGCCGGGGTCGAAACCGGAATCGCCACGGCGACGACGGGAAGGCGGGGGCTGGGGTTCGTCGTCTTCGGGCGATGGCGTGATGAGGTTGCGCGGCATCTCCCTCGGCGCGCTCTTATGCGTTTTTCTGCTTCAGAATGGCGAGCGCCTTGTTGAGCTGATCGTCGGGACGCTGTTCGGACTGGGAGGGGTTGCTGCCCTGGACGAGCAGCTCGTCGTCGAGGTTCTCGCTGACGGCTACGTTCGGGGTGACGGCATTGTCCTCGATCTTATTGCCAGAGGGCGACTGATATTTGGCGATCGTCAGCAGGAGCGCCGATCCATCGGGCAGGGTGAAGGTTTTCTGCTCCGCACCTTCGCCGAAGGTGCGGTCGCCGACCAGGTCACCGCGTTTGCGGTCGAGAATGGCGGCGGCGGCAATTTCGGCTGCGCCGGCGGTGCCGTGATTCACCAGGACGACGAGCGGGGCCGCGGTGACGAATTTGGAGGGGTCAGCCGCGAACGTTTCAGTGGGGACGGTCTGGCCCTGCAGCGAAGCGATGGTTCCAGACTGAATGAATGCATTGGCGAGGCGAATGCCCTGCTGCGGATCGCCTTCGGCCACGTCGCGCAGGTCGAGGAGGACTTTCTTATTGGCGTCTTTGGGCATCTCGCGCAGGCGGGCGATGAGGTCGTCGACGCGCTCACGGGTGAGGATGACGGGCTTGAGGTAAAGGATGCTCGAATTCTCGTACTGATCGACGCCCAGGGCCGGCGGGACGATGGCGGTGCGGGTGAGGGTGATGTCCTCCGGCTCGGGACTGCGGGGGCGCACCAGCTCAAAACTGACCGGGGTGCCGGGCTTGCCTTCGAGCAGCAGGCGGATCATGGCGACGGACATTTCGCGGGTGGATTTGCCGCCGATGGACTCGACCAGATCGCCGTCCTCGATGTGGGCTTTGTCGGCGGGTCCGCCGGGCATAACCGCAACCACGCTGCCGTAGCCGTAACGCTTGGAGACATCCATACCGATGCGGGCCTGGCCTTCGTGCTGATGGGCGAGGTAGGTGGCATATTCAGACTGGGTCAGGTAACTGGAATCGGCGTCCAGCGATTCCAGCAAACCGTGGAGGGCACCGACGGTGACGTTCTGCATATTGGGATCGGTGACGTAGTCGGTTTGAATCTTGTGCAGAACTTCCTCGTACACGCCCATTTGACGGTAGGCGCCATCGCTCTGGCTGGCGCTGACGCCGGCGGGGCCGAAGCCTCCGAAGAGCACGACAAGGATGAGGGCGGCAGAGAGGGCGAGGACGGTGCGCGTGAAACTTCTGGACATAGCTTTTGGACGGCTGGAAGGCGGCCGGGTACTTCTAATGATAGCGCAGGCTGGGAGCGGGGAGCGGGGAGCCGGGAGCGGGAGCTGGGAGCCGGGAGCCGGGAGCCGGGAGCGGCGAGTTGGAGGTGACGAAAGTGCGATGGGGACGCTTTCGTGCTCTTGCTCCTGCGTTTCCCTCGCCATTTTCATGAACTCAGTATGGAGAATCGGCATTTTCGCGATCTGCAGGTCTGGCAGCGGTCCATGGCTCTGGCGCGTATGGTATACGCGTTGACGGACGGCTTTCCCAAAAGGGAGGTCTTCGGGCTCACGAGCCAGATTCGCCGTGCGGCGGTGTCGATTCCGAGCAATATCGCCGAAGGCCGGGGGCGGGCCACCGAGAAGAGCTTCGCGCTTTTTCTTATGCAGGCACGAGGCTCGCTTTACGAACTGGAGACGCAGGTGGAGCTGGCGCGCGACCTGGGATTTGCGAGCAAAGAGGAAGCCGCTGCGATCCTTGCGCAGGCGGCCGAGATCTCACGCATGATTCATGGGTTGTTAGCCAAATTCCAGCCATGCGAATAATCTGTTGCTCCTGACGATTCGTCGGAGCATCCGGGAGCCTGGAGCTTAGCTTCCCGCTATAGCCGGTCGTGAGGGGGGTGAGAGCAAATAGCGTGCACTTTTTTTGCTCCGGGCTCCGGGCTCCTGGCTCCCGGCTACCCGCTGCTATTCGTAACGGAGGGCTTCAATGGGGTCGAGGGTGGCGGCCTTCCAGGCCGGGTAAATGCCGAAGACGAGGCCGATGGCGCAGGAGACGACGAAGCCGGTGATGGTCCAGAAGGTGGAGAGCGAAGCCGGGAACGAGACGCCGTAGCGAATGGCGAGAGTGAGGATCGTGCCCAGAGCGATACCGAGGACGCCGCCGAGGGCGCAGAGGGTGACCGCCTCAAAGGTGAACTGGACGAGGACATTCCGTTTGGTGGCGCCGATGGCCTTGCGCACCCCGATCTCGCGGGTACGCTCGGTGACGGAGACAAGCATGATGTTCATGACGCCGACGCCGCCGACGAGGAGGCCGACCGAGGAGACGGCGAACATAAAGAGCACCAGCCCGCCGGTGATCTGGGACCAGAGGGAGAGGATGTTGTCGGGGCCGAAGATGGCGAAGTCGTCGTCTTTCTCGACATGGACGCGGCGCCGCTCGCGGAAGAGCATGCGCAGCTCTTCGGTCACGATGGACTTGTTCTTCGCGTCGTCATACTTGACGGAGATGATCGTGTCCTCGACCTCCGGATGGATCTTGTGGAAGGTGCTCATGGGGAAGACAGCTTTGTTGTCGTTGGGATTGCTGCCGCCGCCGAAGAGCTGTTTGAATTTATCGAGGACGCCGATGACGGTAAAGACGTCGCCGCCGATGATGACGTTTTTCCCGATGGGGTCTTCGGTTCCGAACAGCTTGTCCGCGGTATCGTGACCCAGGATGGTGACGTCGGCGCGGCGAGTTTCTTCGTCTTCGGTAAAGGGGCGGCCCTCCTGCAACTGGACTTCGTCCACTGTCGCAAACGAGGGCAAGTCCCCTTCCAGGGTAGTGTTCTGGACCTTCTTGTCTTTATATTGCACGGCGACGTAGCCGACGCCGAGATTCCAGTTGGCAAATTGACGGCCGGCGTTCACGGCGACAACGTGGGGAAGCTTTTCTGCGGCGAGAGCGTCGTCCAGGGTGAACTGTTTGCGGGCCAGCATTTCGGCGGTGGGGCGGATACCGATGAAGTTCCAGCGGAAGACCCAGAGGACGTTGGTGCCGAACTGGCTGGCAATGTTCGCGACGCGGTTGTTGACGCCGTTGATGAGCGAGGAGATGGTGATGACGGTGGCCACGCCGATGACGATGCCGAGAATGGTGAGGCCGGAGCGCAGCTTGTTGGCGCGCAGGGTGTCGAGCGCCATGCGGACGGATTCGCGCGAATCGGTGAGGGCCATGGTTTATAGCTCCGCTCGCAGGGCCACGATGGGGTCGAGCATGGCAGCCTTGCGCGCCGGGTAGACGCCGAAGAAAATACCGACGCCGCCGGCCACGAAAAGTCCGAGCAGTACCGCCCACAAGGGCACTGCCGAGGGGAAACTGACCAGAAGGGTAACCGTTTTGGCGACCACGATGCCAAGCACGACGCCAAAAAAGCCGCCGACGAGGGCCATGACGGCGGATTCGATGAGGAACTGCACCATGACATCCTGGCGTTTGGCGCCGAGAGCCTTGCGAATACCGATCTCGCGGGTACGCTCGGTAACCGACACCAGCATAATGTTCATGATGACCACGCCGCCGACGACAAGGGAAATGGCGGCGATGCCAATGATGACGGCGGCGAACATTCCGAAGATCTGATTGTAGAGGTCGATGAAAGTCTGGTTGGTGAGGATGCCGAAGCTGTCCTCGGCGCCGGGCAGATCGTGGCGGCGCGCGCGCATGAGAGCCTTAACTTCGTCGATGGCGTTATCCAGAGCGCCCGGGGCCATGCCTGCCTTGGCGGAGATGTTGAGGCTTTCGTGCTCGCCGTGGGTGTGCAGGTAGGTGCTGAGCGGCATGTCGACGTAGTTGTCCTCGCTCTGACCGAAGACTTCGCCCTGACGTTCGCCGACGCCGACGATGGTGTAGATCTCACCGTCGACGCGCAACTCCTGACCGATGGGATCGACGTTGGGGAGGAGGTTATCGACGATGTCGTAGCCGACGACCACATCGTGGGTCCCGAGATCATCGTCCATGGGAGTGATGGCGCGGCCCTCGACGACGTTGAGGTTGTTGATCTCGACCATGTTGGCCGTCCAGCCGTTAATCTCGGTGTTGGTAGTGGATTGCTTCCCATTGACCACGGTGCCGGAGGATGACAGTTCCGCGCCCATCGTGAGGCAGCGGGTACAGGCCTGCTTCAGGTAGAGGTAATCGTCGAAGGTGATGTTCTTGCGCTTGTTCTCCCTGAGGTACTCCTCGCCGGTAAAGATGACGGGGTTCAGGCGGGTCACGGTGAGCACGTCGGACCCGTGGTTGGCGATTTTCTTCACGACAAACATCTTGGCGCCGTTGGAGAGGGTGATGACAGCGATCACCGAAGCTACGCCGATGACCACGCCGATGATGGTCAGGACGGTGCGCAGCTTGTTCGCCCAGAGCGACTGGAGCGCCACTTTGACCGCTTCGCTGAAACCCATGGGTAGAAAAACCCCTTTGTCCGGCAGATTGCATGCCGAGCTACGCCCTGTGGACCTGTGCTCGACCTAGTCTACGCAATTTCAGCAGGCGCAGTTCCCTTTTTCGACGGGCTGGGGGGAAGCCAGGGCAAATTGCTCGCGGTACCAGGCGACAGTGCGGCGCAGGCCCTCTTCGAGGCCGACCTGGGGGTCGTAGCCAAAGGCTTCGCGGGCTGCGGATATGTCGGCCAGAGACATGCGGATGTCTCCGGCGCGCGGGGGGGCATAGACGGGAGGCTGTTTGAAGTCCAGCAGATCGGCGAGGATGCGGAAGATGTGGTTGAGGGTGTGGGACTGGCCGCAGGCCACGTTGAAGACGCGTCCGGCGACTTTTTCGGCAGGCGCTTCGAGGGCGAGCAGGTTGGCGGAAACGGCGTTCTCAATGTAGGTGAAGTCGCGGGCGTGATGGCCGTCGCCGAAGATGGTGGGACGCTCGCCGCGCATCATCTGCAGGATGAACCTGGCCATGACTCCGCTGTAGGGAGAGTCGGGAACCTGGCGGGGCCCGAAGATATTGAAATAGCGAAGGCAGACGGTTTCGAGGCCGTAGACCTGCCAGTAGCTCTGCATATAGAGTTCGCCGGTGACTTTCTGAACCGGATACGGGGCGATGGGCATCGGCAGCATGGTCTCGACGCGGGGGAATCCAGCCTGGTTGCCGTAGGCGGAGGAGGAGGCGGCGTAGACGATGCGTTGGACGCCGGCAGCACGGGCACCTTCGAGGAGATTGAAGGTGCCGTCGATATTGGCGGTGTGGCTGGTGCGAGGGTCTTTAACCGAGCGCGGAACGGAGGGCAGCGCTGCCTGGTGGAAGATGATGTCGACGCCCTGACAGGCGCGCGCGGCAGCGCCGGGGTCGCGCAGATCGCACTCGATGAATTCAAAGCGGCCGGACGCGGAGCCGCTGAGAAGATGAGCGATATTGGCGCGTTTGCCGGTCTCGAAATTATCGAGGCCGCATACGACTGAGCCGCGGGCGATGAGGGTTTCGGCAATCCAGGAGCCGATAAAACCGGCGCAGCCGGTGACGAGAATACGAGCCATCGCCTTCCATCGTACCGGAAGGGGATTCCGGTTCCGCGGCGAATTAATCTTGTCAGGCATACTAGTGAAACATGGAGACACTCCCCCCCTTTCGACTCGCGCCCTACTTCCGACCCCGGCCGTGGGGATTTCACGATCTCGCGCCCTGGTACAACTACAAAACAGAGACCGAACCGATCGGCGAAGTGTGGCTGACGGGAGAGATGTGCAAAGCCGACACGGGCCCGCTGGCCGGCATGAGCCTCGCGGAGATCAACCGGCAAAATCGCAGCACGCTGCTGGGGGCAAGGCCGGCAGGCAAGGATTTTCCGCTGCTGGTGAAGGTGCTGTTTCCGAAGGAGAAACTGAGCGTGCAGGTGCATCCGGACGATGCGCTGGCGCAGAGCTACGGCGACCCGCGGGGCAAGACGGAGTGCTGGTACGCGCTGGACGCAAAGCCCGGAGCGCGAGTGGCGCTGGGCATACGCCCGGGCGTGGCGCTGGACCAGGTGAAGCATGCGGTGGAAGATCACACGCTGGAGTCGCTGCTGACGATGGTGCCGGTAGAAAAGGGCGACATGCTGTTTGTGGATGCAGGGACGGTGCACGCCGTGTGGCCGGGGGCGGTGATTCTGGAGACGCAACAGACGAGCGACCTGACCTACCGGCTCTACGACTACGGCAGCGAACGGGAGCTGCACCTGGAAAAATCGTTTGCTGCGATGCATCTCACCACGCGGGCGGGGAAGGTGGCGGCTAAAGCCGTCAACGGCCATAGCGTTCTGATCGACGAACGATACTTTCGCATCGAGCGCTGGCCGATCCGGCTGGCCACCGCGCCATGGCTGGTGGCGCCGGTGCAGGTGGTGCAGATGCTCTTTGTCGCGGAAGGACGAATCCGCATCTCAGGGTTGTCGTTCGACGGGCAATCGTTCGAGCCATTTTTTGTGGAGCGCAATCAGCTGGCGGTCATTCCTGCATCGACAGCACGGTGGACACTCGCGGCAGACGGACCAGCAGAGGTGATCCGCATTCTGCCGGCGGGGGACTGAAGTATTATGCTGTAATTTTCCCGGTTCACGGATGACCGATCCCATCGACTTTCGTCCCATCATTCTTGCGGGTGGCAGCGGCACGCGGTTCTGGCCGCGGAGCCGGAAAGCGCGCGCCAAACAGGTGCTGGCGCTGGACGGCGAACGGACGATGATCCAGGGGACCATCGATCGGCTGACGGCACCCGGCGGAACATCGGCCGCACTGGCCCAGGCGGCGGACGTTTGGGTGATTACAAACACGCTGTTGTCGGACGCGATCTGCGAGCAGCTAACCGCAGTGCCGGAAAAGCAGGTGATCTGCGAACCGGCGGCGCGGAATACGGCGCCGGCAGCGGGACTGGCTGCATTTTTGCTGGAGCGGCTGCATCCGGACTCAGTGCTGGGGATGTTTCCGGCCGATCACGCGATCGCAGACGAAGCGGCCTTTGCCACGGCGATCCGGAGGGCGGCGGAACTGGCTGCGGCCGGGGACCACATGGTGGTGCTGGGCATTGAGCCGACGCGCGCGGAGACCGGCTACGGGTACATCGAGACCGGATCGGCGCTGGCCGACGGCGTGCTGCGGGTGCGCCGCTTTACGGAAAAGCCGAACCAGGAGCGGGCCGAGGCGTTCGTGGCCGCGGGCAATTACTACTGGAACAGCGGCATGTTCATCTGGAGCGCGAAGACGCTGGCAAACGCGGTGCGGGAATATCTGCCGGAAACGGCGCCGCTGCTGGAAGAGATTGTGGCGGCCTGGGACACGCCGGAGTTCGGCAAGAGGTTCAGCGAACTGTATCCGAAGTGCGAAGACATCAGCGTGGATTACGCGATTCTGGAACCGCGGTCGGCACGGGGCGAGCAGAATTCGCATCTTTACTGCCTGCCGGTGCGGTTTGGCTGGAGCGATCTGGGATCGTGGACGGCTCTGCATGAGTATCAGGTAGAGCAGAAGGCGGCCGATGCGGCGGGCAACGTAACCGAGGCCGCGGGCAGTCTGACGATGCATGCGCGGGGGAACTACGTATACAGCCCGGAGAAATTCGTGGCGCTGGTGGGCGTGGAAGACCTGGTGGTGGTGGAGACAGACGACGCGCTGCTGATTACGACGCGTCGTCACTCGCAGGACGTGGGCAAGGTGGTGAAGGAGCTGGCGGCGCAGGGGCGCAAGGAACTGATCTGATGGAAGCTGGGAGCCGGGGGCTGGGAGCCGGGAGCCGGGGGCTGGGAGCTGGGAGCTGGGAGCTGGGAGCTCGTGGCTGGGAGCTGGGAGCTGGTCGCTCCTGGCTCGTAGCGGGTAACTGATGGCTCGTGGCTGGTGGCTCTCGGCCGGTTCGGCAGTTCGCGCGGCATGGCCGCAGCTGTGCGCTTTCAAAACGGCAGTCGAAGCAGAGATTCCCTCAGGAAGAGATCCCCTCAAAGATATGTCGAACACATCTCCGGTGAAGTTTGGAACGGACGGATGGCGCGGCGTGATCGCCGACGACTTTACGTTCGAAAACGTGCGCACGGCCGCAGCGGCGATTGCCGGCTACGTACTGGCGAAGGAAGACCCGGCGAAGGGCGTCTGCATCGGGTACGACACGCGGTTTGGGTCGCCGGCGTTCGCGAGCGCAGTGGCGGAGGTGATTGCCGGAGCGGGGATTCCGGTGCAGCTGGCAGATCGGATTACGCCCACGCCCGCACTGTCGTATGCGGTGAAGCATGGCGGAGCAGCGGGCGGGGTGATGATCACGTCCAGCCATAATCCGGCACAGTGGAACGGGGTGAAGTACAAGGCGTCGTATGGGGGCTCGGGCAGCCCGTCCATCATGGCGGAGATTGAAGGTTTGCTGGGCAAGCCGCTGCCGGGTGGAAAGGCGGCGAAGATCGAGCTGGTGAATTTTGTGCCGCCGTACATCGAGGCGATCGAGCAGTTTGTGGATCTGGATTTGATTGCGAGGTCGGGCTTCCGCTTTGCGATCGACTGCATGTACGGAGCGGGCGCGGGGATTCTGGCGGGGATCTTTTCGAAGATCGGCGTGCAGTATGTGGAGATTCGGGCCAACCACGATCCGCTGTTTCCGGGTATCAATCCGGAGCCGATCGAGCCGCACATTTGGGCGGCGCA
The DNA here is from genome assembly GCA_030041435.1 of Acidobacteriaceae bacterium. Taxonomy (GTDB): domain Bacteria; phylum Acidobacteriota; class Terriglobia; order Terriglobales; family Acidobacteriaceae; genus Palsa-343. Next base: position 88,050 of record JASHNW010000058.1, on the reverse strand, counting down.
GGATGTCGTGGTAGAGCGGAAGTGCGATGCTGCGCTGATTACGGACGGCGATGCGGACCGGATTGGGGCGGCGGACGAGCACGGGAACTTCGTCGATCCGCATAAGATTTATTCGGTCATTCTGCAGTGGATTCTGGAGCGGAAGAAGTGGCCTGGGGATGTGACGCGGGCGTTCAATACTACGTCGATGCTGGACCGGATTGCGGCGCGGTACGGGCGGCGGCTGCATGAGCACGGGATCGGGTTCAAATACGTCTGCGACCTGATGCTGACGGAGGACATTCTGATCGGCGGCGAGGAGTCGGGGGGCATCGGTATCCGGCGGCATCTGCCGGAGCGCGACGGGCTGCTGAATTCGCTGCTGCTGGCTAACGTGATGGCCGAGGAGAAGAAGACGCTGGGGCAACTGGTGGAGCGGCTGCAGCAGGAATACGGCGAGCACCAGTACGGGCGGATCGATCTGCACATTCCCGACGCGCTGAAGAACGCGACCATTGCGCGGGCGAAGGCGGGCGTCAGGGAATTTGCCGGGATGAAGGTGGAGAAGGTGGAAACGCTGGACGGGATCAAGTTCTGGCTGGACAATCCCGAAGCGAAGAGCAAGCCGCATGCGGCGAAGACGTGGCTGCTGCTGCGGGCGTCGGGGACGGAACCGCTGCTGCGGATTTATTCAGAATCCTGCTCCAAGGAGAGCGTGAAGAAGCTGCTGGAGGCGGCGCGGGCGTTTGCGATGGGGGCGCTCGGGTAGCCGGCGGTCACGCTTCCATATTTATGGCACCCGTGCGATACTTCGTTCTATGAAGCAGGCATCGGTTCGCACAACCGTCGATATTCCGACCGATCTCTACCGCCAGTTGAAGCAACAGGCTGCCGCGCGGGGCTGCTCCGTCCGGGAACTGGTACTGGCCGGGGCGAAGATCGCACTGCTCGAGGAACAGAAGCCACGCCCACGGCGGGTTCAGTTCCCGCTTATTGGTTCAGGGAAGAGGAAAGTAGCTCTGACGAATGAGCAGATCTATGAATACATTGAATTTCCCTGATGTGAACGTCTGGGTAGCGCTCATTTGGAAGGATCATGTTGATTCTGCCAGGGCACAAGCCTGGTTCGAGAAAGCGTCGGATGAACAATTCTGTTTCTGTCGCTTTACGCAGATTTCTGTCCTGCGACTGCTGACCACGCGTTCGGTGATGGCAGATGATGTCGAGACCATGGCGAGCGCGTGGAAGCTGTGGGACCGAGTGACAGCCGACGACCGCATCGTCTTTCTTTCCGAACCGAAGGGACTGGAACGGCCTTTTCGAAAGGCCTCGCAGCTGCCAAGCTCTTCTCCGAAGGTATGGTCCGATGCCTATCTGCTGGGCTTCGCGGAAGCTGCAGGTCTGAAGCTGGTGACCTTCGACCGAGCGCTGAGGTCCCGAGGCGATCGCGTGCTGGTCCTGTAGGCGTAGCCGGAGTCCGCCGCAAACACCTTTTCCACGGACCGGGCGTACCATGGTTTCGATCCGTCGCGGAGGTCCCCCTTGGCTGATTCCGTCGCCAGCTATCCCTATGAAACGCGCCTGAATATCCTGCACCAGCCGCTGGAAGTGATCGACGAGAAGGCGCTGGCGGACAGCTGCCAGTTCAAGTGGTTCAATCAGACTCTTTGCCAGGTAAACGGCAGCGTGGTGCGCATGGGCGTGTTCGAGGGCGAGTACCACTGGCACAAGCATGAGGAGGACGACGAATTCTTCTACGTTTTGGAAGGGCGGCTGCTTATCGATCTGGAGGGACGCACGATCGAGCTGGCGCCGCGCCAGGGATTTGTGGTTCCGAAGGGCGTTCGGCATCGGACGCGCGCCGGGGAGCGGACGGTGGTCCTGATGGTCGAGAATGCCGGAATTATTCCCACCGGCAACTAATTTTTCGCCGTTTTCCGCAGCCGGAGCGACCAGACAGGTTGCGCCGGAATCGAATCAGCAGCGACTACATCCGGAGAGACAATCATGAGCGCAACCGCGACCGACCTTCAGACGCCCCTGACCCAACTGCCTGCCTGGAAAGCGTTGCAGGCGCATGCCGAGACGATGCGCGCGCGGCACTTGCGCGAACTGTTTAAGAGCGACCCGGAGCGGGGCAAGCGGCTGACCGCGGAGGCGGAGGGGGTTTACCTCGACTACTCCAAACATCGGGTAACAGACGAAACGCTGCGGCTGCTGCTGGAGCTGGCGGAGCAGAGCGGGCTGCGGGCGCGGATCGACGCGATGTTCTCGGGCGAGAAGATCAACATCACGGAGAAGCGAGCGGTGCTGCATACGGCGCTGCGGGCGCCCAAGGACGCCGTCATCAAAGTAGATGGAGAGAACGTGGTGCCGGGCGTGCACGAGGTGCTGGACCGGATGGCGGACTTTTCCGACAGGGTGCGGAGCGGATCGTGGAAGGGTTTCACGGGCAGGCGGATCGTGAATGTGATCAACATCGGCATTGGCGGGTCGGATTTGGGCCCGGTCATGGCCTACGAGGCGCTGCGGCACTACAGCCAGCGCGATATGACGTTCCGGTTTGTCTCGAATGTTGACGGAACGGATTTTGCGGAAGCCACGCACGATCTGGATCCGGAGGAGACGCTGTTCATCATCTCGTCGAAGACGTTCACCACGCTGGAGACCATGACGAACGCGCAGACGGCGCGGGAGTGGGCGCTGAAGAAACTGAAAGACGAGAAGGCGGTGGCGAAGCATTTTGTGGCGGTATCGACGAATGCGAAGGAAGTGACGAAGTTCGGCATCGATACGGCGAATATGTTCGGATTCTGGGACTGGGTGGGCGGCCGGTACTCGATGGATTCGGCGATCGGGCTTTCGACGATGCTGGCGGTGGGGCCGGAGAATTTCCGGGCGATGCTGCGGGGGTTCCGCGCGATCGACGAGCACTTCAGGAAGACGCCGTTCGAGAAGAACCTGCCGGTGCTGATGGGGCTGCTGACGGTGTGGTACACGGATTTCTTCAACGCCGCGACGGTGGCGGTGCTGCCCTACGAGCAGTATCTGAAGCGCTTCCCGGCTTACCTGCAGCAGCTGACGATGGAGAGCAACGGCAAGCACGTGACCCTGAGCGGCGAGCGGGTGAACTACGAGACGGGGCCGATTTTCTGGGGCGAGCCGGGGACGAACGGGCAGCACTCGTTCTATCAGCTCATCCACCAGGGGACGCGGCTGATTCCGTGCGACCTCATCGGATTCGCCAGGACGCTGAATCCACTGGGGAATCATCACGACCTGCTGATGGCCAACGTGTTTGCGCAGGGCGAGGCGCTGGCGTTCGGCAAGACGCCGGAGGAAGTGAAGGCGGAGGGGACGCCGGACTGGCTGGTGCCGCATCGGGTCTTCGAGGGCAACCGGCCGACGAGCACGTTTCTGCTGGAGGAGCTGACGCCGGAGGCGCTGGGGAAGCTGGTGGCACTGTACGAGCACAGTGTGTTCACGCAGGGAACGATCTGGCAGATCGACTCATTCGACCAGTGGGGCGTGGAGCTGGGCAAAGTTCTGGCGAAGAAGATCGTTGGAGAGCTGGAGGGCGCCGGACCGGCTGCAGGCAGTCACGACAGCTCGACGACAACGCTGATCGAGAGGTACCGCAGGCAGCGCGGGTGAGGGAAATCCGCTTCTGTCCACAAAACTTTTCATCCAATGAAGTGTTGGAAGAGATAGAAAAGGTGACGCTTCGAGCGGCAGTGCGTCTGAGACGTCATAATAATCGTCAGCGTATTGTGGTCCGGCCGGAGGGGCCGGAGAAACGATTCGAAGCGTGGGAGTCAGCGGACATGCGTACCAATTGGCATTTTCCTAAGAATTCAGTTCAGATGGGCGCGGCAATCGCGCTCGCAAGCTGCCTTGCCATGCCGGCTGCGTTCGCGCAGGCGAACAACGACGGCGATCTGCAGGCGAATGTGGCCGCGGCGCTGGCGAACGACTCGATCCTGCAGGGGCAGGCGGTGAAGGCGTACACAGCGAACCGCGTGGTGACGCTCTCAGGAACGGTGCAGACCCTGCAACAGCGGCAGGAAGCGGAGACGGTTGCGGCTAATGTGCCGGGAGTGGCCGGCATTCAGGACAACATCACGGTGACGGGCGATACGGCGCAGGGGCAGACGGCTCCTCCGCCGCCGGATGCGCAGGCAGCGCCGGCCCAGCAGGCAGCGCCTCCGGCCGCGACGCAGCAGCCTGCGGGCGCAGGACAGCTGCCGCCTCCACCGCCGCCGGATCAGACGGCGCCGGCCCGGCAGCCTTATCAGGGCTCGTATCAGGGATACGGCAGCTATCCGCAGCAGACGAGCGGACCGGTGACGATTCCAGCGGGTACGCTGCTGCAGATTCGGACCAGCGAGCCGCTGGATACGAGGAGACTGCAGGATGGCACGACGTTCCAGGCGACGGCGGCGAGCGATGTGTTTGAAGGGAATGTGCTGGCGATTCCGCGCGGCGCGGTCCTGGCAGGCACGGTGGTGAAGGTGAAGAAGCCGGGAGCCCTGGGCGGCAGCGGCGAACTGGAACTGCAGATTACCTCGGTCAATCTTGGCGGCAAGGTTTACCCGCTGAGCACAGACATCTGGTCGACCAAAGGTCCGAACAAGGCCGGTTATACGGCCGGCAATGCGGTAGGCGGCGCCGTGGTGGGCGCGATTATCGGCGGCCTCATCGGGCGCGGGCCGGGTGCTGCGGTGGGCGCAGTGGCGGGCGGCGGGGCGGGCATACTGGCCTCCGCCGAGACGAACGGACCCCGGGCGGTTCTGCTTCCCGAGACGCTGCTGAACTTCCACCTGAGCGGCGCGGTCACAGTGCAGCCGGTTTCGTGGCAGGAGGCGCAGCGGCTGGCACAGAATGCGCCGCAACTGCAGCGCCGCCGGGTCTATATGGCGCCACCCTATCCTTACGGTTATCCTTATCCTTACGGATACCCGTACTACCGCGTGTACGGCTGGTAAGGCAAAGGCGAGGATCGCAGTGGCCGGGCAACCTCGCCCGGCCTTTCTGTTGGGCCGATCCCTGTAACATAAGGAAGCGTCCGATACCTCAGTGACTTCCCTTACCCCGACCGTATCCGCCAGCGACTCTTGCCAGGCCTCACCGTATGATGGAGAAGTGGGAACGCCGACGCCGCCAGCAAAGCATCACCTGACGCGGCGCACATTTCTCGCACTCTCGGCAGCTTCTCTGGGAGGGCTGGCGCTCTATGCAGGCGAAATTTCGCGCCACGAACTGAGCATTGAGGAGCACAACATCCATCTGGCGCGGCTCCCCGACGCGTTTCGCGGGATGCGCATCGTTCAGATCTCGGATTTCCATTACGCGGAGTACACGGAACCGTACTTTCTGAAGGAAATGGTGCGGCAGGTGAATCGGCTGCGCCCGGACATGGTGGTGCTGACCGGGGACTTCGTCAGCTTCGGTCCTATGCCGCGCTCGTTTGGCCGCGCGCATGCGCCGGAATGCGCTGCGATCATGAGCGAGATCGAATGCCCGCTGCGCTACGCGATCCTCGGCAATCACGACTGCATCATTGGGGCTCAATATGTGGCGGAACCTCTGCGCGAGCAGGGTATCCCGGTGCTGTTCAACACTGCGGTGGCCCTGGAACGAGACGGCCAGCGGCTGTGGCTGGCGGGGCTGGGCAGCATCTGCACGGACGAGTCGTATCCGGAGCATGCGATTCCCCGCGCAGCAGTCTCGGGAGGCGAGCCGGTCATTGTTCTGGCGCATGAACCGGACATTCTGCCTGAGATTGCAAAGTTCAAAGCCGACCTGATGCTTTCAGGTCACACGCATGGCGGCCAGGTGCGGCTTCCCTTCCTGCCGCCGCTGCAGCTGCCGGAATTCGGCAAGGACTATGTGGAGGGGCTGTTTCGCCACGGCCCGACGCAGCTCTATGTGAACCGCGGCATCGGCGCGGTGGGGGTTCCGTTCCGATTCCGATGTCCTCCGGAGATCACGGTGTTGACGCTGACCTGAAGCGCACAGGTTAGTAGGTCGCCAGCGTGACGCGGAGCACCTGCGGGGCTGAGGTGAAGTTGAGGCCGTAGTCGGTCTGATCGCCATTCCAGATGCGCTCGAAATGCCAGATACCGTTGTGGTAGAAGCCCTGTTCGACGCGCACGAACTGCCGCTGTTTGCCGGTTTGCTGCGGCGTGAAATCAACACGGGCGTGGATGGCGGCTACCAGGAATTCATTCGGCGCCAGCTCGGCGATCAACGCGCCACCGTCCGGCAGAACATTGCCCGCCGGTTCCCTGCCGGAGCCGAACTGAGGCATGCCATACGAGACGACGGCCTGCCATGCGTCGAAGTCGAGAGTCTGCCGGTGATCGGTGGGGCTTTCGGAGACGGCCTTCAGTTTGCCCTCGAAGCTGAGCTGCGCGAGCTCGCGGTCCATGGGACCAGCGATTTGGTAGTTCAGGGCGAAGGGTGCGAGGGCGTCTTTATCGAGGGCTGGAGCGCCGACGGGATCGTTGCGATAGCGGGTGAAGTCCATGCCGAAGGGCGAAAAGCCGATGGCGCCGTGGCCGAGGGCGGCAAAGAAGTAGCGCGCATAGGGCGGCTGATTGCCGGTTTCCGGGACGAACATGGGATTGTCGGGGCGGCCGTAGAGATCGAGGTAGCGGATGTAGGCGCGGTACGCCGGGGTATAGATGTCCGGAGCGAGAATATCGACAGCGGGAGCGGCAATCTTCCAGATGTCGAGGACATTGTGGGTGGGCCCACCGCTTTCGTAGGTGCCGGGTTTGGGGTTATCCAGCGGAGCCAGAGCGGCATTGGCGTACATGGGCAGCGCATAGACGGCCTTGCCTGCGGCAGCGACCTGGCCGACAAAGCGCGCTACGTTCCAGGCGTGGAAGGCCACGTCTGCCTGATCGGCAAAGACCTGTTGCCAGGTGCCGGGCTGTTTGTGCAAACCGGCGATCAGATCGGCGGGAACCGGACCGTCAAAGAGTTTCTGTGCGGTGGGCGAAAAGTCGCGCACGCAGCCCCAGGTGCCCGATTCGTTCTCAACCTGAACCATGATCGCCGTGTGCTGCGGGTCGGCGGCCTTCAGGTCGCCCATGAAGGCCGCGAAGGCGGTGCGGTCGGCGTCGAGGGTGGCGGGAAAGAGCGGCGACAGAGAATCGACGGTGCGGCCGTCGGAGCCGATCATGAGGGGGTAGCGGGCGTCGTCGAGCTTGATCCAGGAAGGAGTGTAGTGCGGGCTGCCGTTCTTCCAGGTTCCGAACCAGAGGAGCACGAGGTGAACCTTGTGCTGGCGGGCCTGCTCGAGCAGCGTGAGCAGGACGGAATCGTCGAAGTGGCCCTGGGTGGGCTCGAACTGCTCCCAGTAGATGGGCATCTCGACGGTATTGGCATGGAGATCTGCGATGGCGGGCCAAACCTGCGGCAGCATGGCGGGCCAGGCACTGGAGTTGTTGATCTGGGCGCCGAGCATCAGGTAGGGCGCGCCGTCGACGATGAGGGCGTAGCGGCCGTCGCGTTTCTCAATCCGCGGCATGGTGGAGTGGGCCGCAGCCTGGGCGTGCAGGCAGCCCGAAGCAAGCAGGGCAAACAGGCAGACGATGGAGGCAGGAGGCAGGATGAATTTGCGGATCACGACGGCACTCCCTGGTGCTGCGGACAAAACAGCATTGTAGCGGCAGAAGAAGCGGTTCTTCGGCGATCAGCGGTCCTGCGAGGGTTCGCGGGCGCCGATGCCAAGCGCTTTCATCTTGCGATAGAGATGGCTGCGCTCGAGGCCGAGGGTCTCCGCAGCGCGGCTCATGTTGCCGTTGCAGTCGTCGATTTTTCTGAGGATGTATTCGCGCTCGTAGGCGTCGCGGGCCTGCTGGAGGGTATCGAAATCGCCGGCGCGGGCGGCGGTGCGCTGCACCAGCATGGGCAGATGGCGGCGATCGATGCGCTGGGCCTGCGGGTTGAGGATGAGGACGCGCTCGATGACATTCTTCAGCTCGCGGACATTGCCGGGCCAGTGATATTGGCGGAGGAGCTCGATGGCCTCGTCGGCAATTTCTACGCGGGGACGGCCATATTCGCGCCCGAAGCCGCGGACGAACTCGCGAACCAGCAGAGGAATGTCCTCGCGGCGGTCGCGGAGCGGGGGAACGAAGAAGGGGATGACGTTGAGGCGGTAGAAAAAGTCTTCGCGGAAGTTGCCTTTGGCGATTTCATCTTCGAGGTTCTTGTTGGTGGCGGCGATCACGCGGACGTCGACGCTGATGGGCTGCGTGGCGCCCACCGGGACGAAGCGCTGCTCATCGAGAGCGCGGAGCACCTTGGACTGGGTTTTGAGGCTCATGTCGCCGACTTCGTCGAGAAAGAGCGTGCCGCTGTTGGCGCGCTCGAAGGTGCCGCGTTTCTCCGCGGGACCGCCGGGAACCGCGCCGTTGCGGTAGCCAAAGAGCTCGCTCTCGATGTAGTCCTCGGGGATGGCAGCGCAGTTCAGCTCGACAAAGACGCGGTCGCTGCGGAGACTCCCGGCGTGGATGGCGCGGGCGATGAGCTCCTTGCCGGAACCGGACTCGCCATAGATGAGCACGCGCCCGTTGGTCGGGGCCATGAGGGTGATCTGCTGGCGCAGGGCGCGCGCCTGGATGCTTTCTCCGGTGATCTGCGCTTCGTGGGTTAGCTGGCGGCGGAACTCCACGTTTTCAGAGCGGAGGCGGCGCGCCTCGATGGCGTTCTTGACGACGATCAGGGTGCGCTCGAGCATCAGCGGCTTTTCGAGAAAGTCGAAGGCGCCCAGCTTGGTGGCGCGGACGGCGGTTTCGATGGTGGCATGGCCGGAGATGACGATGACTTCGGGGCGTGAGGCAGCGTCGAGGGCGCGCAGCTCGGCGAGGATTTCGATGCCGTCGCGATCGGGCAGCCAGACATCGAGCAGCATGACGTCGTAGACGGGATCGCGGGCGAGAGCCAGCCCTTCGGCGGCGGTGCCGGCGCTGGCTACGGAGTAGCCTTCTTCGCGCAGAATCTCTTCGAGAGATTCGCGGATCTCGGCTTCATCGTCCACGATGAGGATGTGATTCATCGGTTCCAGGAAATCAGACGGCCCTGATGAGCGCGGCGGGGGGAGAGCCCTCGGCAGCGCCGACTTCGGCCAGCGGCAGTTCGATGATAAAGCGTGCGCCGGCGGGGGAGTTGTTTTCGGCGCGGATGGAGCCGCCGTGATCCTGAATAATCTTGGCGACGATGGAGAGGCCAAGGCCGGTGCCGCGGCGGCGCGTGGAAAACCACGGCAGGAACAGGCGCTCGCGCATCTCGTTGGTGAGTCCGTGGCCGGTATCGGCCACGACGATCTCGGCCATGCCGTTGCGCTCGCCGGGACGCGTCTCGATGGAGAGGACGCGCAGGAGGCTCTCCTGCATGGCTTCGGCGGCGTTGTCGATGAGGTTGGCGACGGCGCGGCGCAGGGCCTCGGGGTCGGCCATGACGGGCGGAAGGCCGGGATCGAGGTGCTTTTCGACGCGGATGTCGCGGATGCGGCCTTCGAAGAGGAGCAGGGCGCTCTCGACGATCTGGTTGAGATCCGCGGTGCGCGGGTGGGCGACGGGAAACTCGGCGAGAGCCGCAAACTGGCTGACCAGCGTGCGCATGGATTCGACGGAACCGAGGATGGCGTCGCAGCATTTGCGAATGATGCCGGGAGATTCCGGCGAGCTGCGGTCGATGTGGCGGCGAATGCGCTCGGTGGAGAGGGTGATGGGCGTGAGGGGGTTGCGAATCTCGTGCGCGATGCGCTGGGCGACCTCCTTCCAGGCCGCCTGGCGCTGCGCGTGCAGCAATTCGGTCACGTCTTCGAGAACCAGGATGGAGCCACGGCTTTGGCTGCTGCCGGGGTCGAGAGCAGCAATGGTGATGGCGACGTTGACTGCGCCGGCGGCCGTATGCAGCTCGAATTCCGAGGAGGCGACGCCCATGCGATGGGCACGGCGCTCGAGACGGAGCAATTCGGCTGTGAGCTCCGTGGGCAGCAGGGAGTCCAGCGAGGTGCCGGAGATGGTGGTGTGAGGATCCAGGCGCAAAAGCTCGATAAAAGCCCGGTTGCCAAGGAGAATACCGCGCGACGGATCGAGGGTGACCACGGCGGAGGGGATGGTTTCCAGGATGGTTTCCAGCTCTTTGCGGCGCGCTTCGAGAGCGAGGTTGGCAGCAGACAGCTCACGGGCCGAGGACTCGGCGAGAAGGCGGCTCTGTTCCAGATCGGCCGCCATGTGATTGAAGGAGCGCACGAGCTCGGCCATCTCCGCGCTGGCCGGAGCGGTGACGCGATGGCTGTATTCGCCTTTGCCGATTTCGTCCATGGCATCGGCAAGGGCTTCGAGAGGAACGGTCATCTGGCGCGAGACGTAGAGCGCCAGCCAGCTGGAGGAAAAGAAGACCAGGGCGGTGAGCATGAGCAGCAGCAGGAAGTAGGTAGCGCGAATGATGCGGCGCTCGCGGTAGAGAGCCCAATATTGGCTGGCGCCGGTGCTGAGGCCGGTCATGATGGCGTTGAGGCCGGCGGGCATCGGCAATCCGGCGACGACTACGCCGCCGCCGGGGAGGCTGGCCGCGCCGAGTGCGTATTCCGATCCACCGGCAACCAGCATTGGCTCATCGGCGCGCTGCGCTGCTTTCAGAATTGCTGCGGCGAGAGGCTGGTCCGCCGGGATTTGCTGTTTGTCTTCGGTGTTCAGCCAGGAGTGCACTTCGGCAGGCCCGGACAGCTGGGGAAGCTCGTAGGTGGCCACCGGAGCAGAGTCGCGATAGAGGGCGGCGAATCCGCCCTGCAGGGTGATCTGGTGCGACCGCATCTCGTCGAGGATGGCCCTGGTATCGCCGGTAAGAAACGCGGCGGCCAGAGCGGAAGAACCGGCCATGCTTGCGGCTTCGGCGCGAGCGTTCAGAGAGGCGTAATGGGAGAGCTCCATCCCGATCTGGCTGGAATCGTCGCGGACCTCGGAAGCCGGCTCAGAGAACCACCTGTCGATGGAGCGGTTCATGAGCAGGAAGCTGAAGAGGAACATGAAGAGGGCGGGGACGAAAGAAAGCAGCAGAGCGCCGATGAACATGCGGGTGCGCAGGCGCGCGCCGAGGACCTGGCTGCGCTGCTCGGCCAGCAGCTTGATGAGATTCCGGAGCAGGAGCACGAGGACGGTGACAAAGAGCAGGAAGACCAGCACCGAAACCGAGGTGAGCAGGAAGATCTGCGCGGTGGTGCGCGGATTGAGGGAGCGGAGGTTGAAGGCGTTGAGCGCGAGCAGCAACAGCAGCAGCACAAAGACCGCTACCGCCAGCAGAATCAGAGTTGTGCGCTTGTGTTTTACGTCAGCCAAAAGTTGTCTCGCCCCGATTGTCGACGATTATAGGCTCGAAAATCACCTAAACTACTGTGACTGAAAGACGAAATCCCGAGGCCGCGTGTTGCACCGGCGGCCTCGCGCGAGACGGCGAAGATTCCCCATCGTGGCATGAGGTACGACATGAAGAAATCCCCTGCTTCCCTGTGGCTGGCCTCTGTTGCGCTGGCTGCGGCACTCACGGCCGGCGGCTGCAGCAAGAGCGGCAATCCTCCGGCGGCTTCACAGACTGCGGCGCAGCCAGCCCCTGCGGCCACGAATTCGACGGCGCAGCCAGGCAACGCAGGCACCACCGCACAGCCAGCGGCCGGGGCGCAGCCCAATGCACCCGGCAATGCACAGACGGCGAACGCAGCACAGAATCCGTCGGCTCCGCCCGCCCCGCCTCCGCCTATCGTGATTCCAACCCGCACTCGGATTCGGGTGCGGCTGGACGAGCCGGTTGGGTCGAAGATCAGCGTACCGGGCCAGGCTTTCAGCGCCACGGTGGCCGATGACGTGGTCGTGAACGGGTTGGTTGTGATCCCACGGGGAGCGCACGCGGTGGGAACCGTGGTCGATGCAAAACCGCTGGGGCGCATCAAAGGGGGCGCGCTGCTGGAGCTGCGGCTGGAGCGGATCAGGACAGATTCAGGGAACTACCCCGTCGCCACCAGCACGATGGAGCGCATCGAGAAAGGCAAAGGAAAGCGCACTGCCAGGTTCGCCGGTGGGGGCGGAGCATTCGGGGCAATCGTCGGCGGGCTGGCGGGAGGCGGCAAAGGCGCACTGATCGGCGGCCTGGTGGGGGCGGGTGCGGGCACGGCGGGCAGCGCCATGTCGGGCAACAAGGAGATAGTGCTGCCCGCGGAGACGCTGATCACGTTTCGGCTGGAACACCCGGTGCAGGTGACCCAGTAAACCAGATTGCAGGGTGCAGGGGCGCGCCCTGGAGCGCGTGAAACCCACCCAGGCAAAAACAGCTTGAGTGGGGCGCCCGGCTTTCTCCGTTTCAGGCGAGCAGGTCGCGAACCGGCTTCCAGGGCTTGCTTTGCGATTTAGCGACCGGCTCGCAGGTGAGGGTGCCTTCGTACGTGTTTACGCCGTCGCGAATGCCGTCGTCTTCCAGGATGGCCTGCTTCGCCCCGTGGCGCGCCAGGCGCAGCACATAGGGGAACGTGGCGTTGGTGAGGGCGAGGGTGGATGTGTTGGGCACGGCGGCGGGCATATTGGTCACGCAGTAGTGGACGACACCGTTGACCTCGAAGGCGGGGTCGCTGTGCGTCGTGGGGTGAGCGGTCTCAACACAGCCGCCCTGGTCGATCGCGACGTCGACGATGACCGCACCTTTCTTCATCCTCATGACCATCTCGCGGGTGACGATTTTGGGTGCGGCGGCGCCGGGAATGAGCACGCCGCCTATGACCAGGTCGGCTTCCTGAACGGCGCGGGAAACGTTCCAGGAATTGGAGGCGAGCGTGAAGATGCGGCCGTTGAAGATGTCGTCGAGCTCGCGGAGCCGGTTGAGGTTCACATCGACGAGGGTCACTTTGGCGCCCATGCCGAGAGCGATCTTCGCGGAGTTGGTGCCGACGATGCCGCCGCCGATGACGCACACGTTCGCCGGAGGCACACCGGGGACGCCGCCCAGCAACACGCCGCGGCCGCCTTTTTCTTTTTCGAGATAAGCTGCGCCCACCTGGACGGCCATGCGGCCGGCGACTTCGGACATGGGAGTGAGCAGCGGCAGGGTTCCGGCGCGGTCGCGGATGGTCTCGTAGGCGATGCCGACGACTTTTTTCTCCAGCAGCTTTTCCGTCAGGACGGGAACCGGAGCGAGGTGCAGGTAGGTGAAGAGCACCAGGCCCTCGCGGAAAAATACGTATTCTTTTTCGACCGGCTCTTTGACCTTGACGATCAGGTCGGCAAGTCCCCACACGTTGTGGGCAGAGCCGACGATTTCCGCGCCGGCCGACTGGTACTCGTCGTCGGTAAATGCGGAAAGGTCGCCGGCGCGGGTTTCGACCAGCACCTTGTGGCCAGCTTCAGCCAGGGCCCGGACGCCGGCAGGGGTGATGCCGACGCGGCTTTCGTGATCTTTCACTTCCTTTGGAACACCGATGATCATCGCTACTCCCGCAGAGGTCAGAGGCAAACTCTACATCCTATCGCACATTCCCCGGAACTGCGGCATCGATCGCCCGGCGCAGCTCGAGAATGAGGCGGTCCGGCGAGACGGGTTTGACGAGGTAGCGGGTTGCGGGATCGGTATTGGCGCGGACGACGCTTTCATCGAGGGTTCCGCTGACGACCAGGATTGGCAGAGCGGGACGCAGCGGGCGAATCTGGGCGACGAGCTCCCGGCCGTCGATGCCCGGCATGCGAGCGTCGGTAACGATGGCGTCGATGCGGTCGATCTGGGCGCGGGCCAGCTCAAGGCCGCGCGCACCATCTGCGCAGGCCACGACCACATACCCGTGACCGCGGAGGACCTGAGTAAACAGGTAGCGGACAGCGCGGTCGTCTTCGACCACGAGAACGGTTCCGGCCACGGCGGAGGGGCGGGTTTTGTTGTTCTGCTCCAGAAAGCCTGCTCCCGGCATCACGCCTTTGGCCGCGAGCCGCGCGGTCAGAAGAAAGCAGCGCCCTGCCCGCACGGCGGGACGGCGCCCTGGCCAGTTCGATGAACAGGAAACATCAGCGTCGACCTGGAACGGATCGGCAGAGAAAGCGAAACTGCACTGGGCCCGGGTTGCAGCCTCGGTGGGCTGCAGCGCTGACTGAAGTTACCACGGCCGGCAACCCGATGGACAATCTTCAGCCGCAGATCAGCCTGTTCAGCGGGGACACTGCGGTAACCGGAAGAATTACAACCATCCTTTGGCACGGGCGAGGCGGGCTGCCTCGACGCGGTTGGAGGCGCCCAGCTTGCTGATGGCCTCAGAGAGGTAATTGCGGACAGTGCCTTCGGAAAGATGGAGCTCGTCGGCGATTTCGCCGCTGGACTTCCCTTCTCCGGCGCGCCACAGGATCTGGCGTTCGCGTTCGGTGAGGGGATCGGGGCCGCTGTCCCAGGCTTCGAGAGCGAGGTCGGGATCGACGACGCGGAGGCCGCGCTGCACACGGCGGACGGCGTCGGCCAGCTCGGCGGAGGGGCGGTCCTTGAGCAGGTAGCCCTTCGCGCCGGCGTCGAGCGCGCGACGCAGATAGCCGGGACGCGCAAAGGTGGTGAGGATGACGACGCGGGTCTGGGGGTAACGGTCGCGGACTTCGGCGGCGAGAGTGAGGCCGGTCATTTCGGGCATCTCGATGTCGGTGACGAGAACGTCGGGCTTATTTTTACCGACGGCGGTGAGAGCCTCGCGGCCGTTGGCAGCGCGCGCACAGACGGCGATATCGGGCTCGGTTTCCAGCAGCGCGGCGAGCGCACCGAGGACCATGGCCTGGTCTTCGGCCACGACAACCTGAATCTTCTTCATGCCGTGACTTCCGCGCCGGGGACTGGCTGCCGGGGTGGAATCTCGATGGTGAGCCGGGTGCCGGCAGCGGATTCGATGCGAAGCTTGCCACCCAGCAACTCGACGCGCTCGCGCATGCCGCGCAGGCCGTTGCCTTCCTGGTAAATGCCGCCGCGGCCGTCGTCTTCGACGACCAGGGCGGTGCTCGATCCGTTGGCTTCAATGGCCAGACGGCAGCGGCTGGCCTGGGCGTGGCGGACGATATTCGTAACCGCTTCGCGCACGATCAGGGAAAGCACGGTTTCCTCGGCCGGGGGAAGCTGCGGCGTCTGCGAATCGCATTCGAGCGTGACACCCGCAGTTTCGAGGGTCGACTGTGCGCGCACGATCTCGGCGGCGAGACCTCCGGCGCGATATCCGCTGATGGCCTCGCGGACGTCGCCGAGGGCCTTGCGGGCGATCTGCTCGACTTCGCCAATTTCGCGGCGGGCGCGGTCGGGATCGCGGTCGATCAGTTTGCCGGCGAGTTCGGACTTGAGAACGACGACGGAGAGCGTGTGGCCGAGGACATCGTGGAGGTCGCGGGCGATGCGCTCTCGCTCGGCGATTTTCGCCAGGTGGGCGATTTCCTCGTGGGCGAGGCCGAGCTTCCGGGCGGAGCGCATTTTCTGCGATGCGACGATATTGGCTGCGCCGACCGTGATGCAGAAGAACGCGCAGATCCCCCAGTTCCAGGGGGTGTAACCTTTGAGCCATCCCTCCCCGGCCGTAAGGAGCGTTGTCCCGGCGATGACGGCGCCGCTGAGCCAGATGTTTTCCGTGACGAAGGGGATGAAGGCGGCGGCGTAGATGAACATGCCGGAAGCGCCGACGTTGAACGGGTAATACGCGACGCCAAGGACGACCAGCGCGAGCAGCAGGAGCAACTGCGTCCGCTGCTGTTTGGCAAAAACCAGAGCGAAGTAGAGCGCGAGGAAGATCGCGTAAGCCACGCCGAAGAGGATCCAGGCCCGCTGCGAATGGCGCTGGATGGGATCGAGGATGAAGAAGAAAGAGTAGACGAGCCAGATGAAATCGAAAACCTGGCCCTTGCGCCTGCTGCGATTGCCGACCAGCGAACTGCGCAGGGCCAGTTCTGCCTTGCGATGCCTTGCAAAGAGCGAGCCCGTGGCCTCGGAGGCGCCCTCGCAATCCGGAGAGAGGGTGGTCGCTTTGGAATCGGGTCCGCTCACGCCTTGGCCTCGCTGCGCGTGAAGATAATCCAGGCCGCGCCCAGCATCAACAGGGTAAATCCTCCGAGCGCTTCCCAGTGGGTGGTGTTGCTGCCGGGCTGGGCCATGCCGAAGATGGCGAGAGCGAGCTGGGCGAGGTGGTAGGTGGGGAGGGCGGGCGCCATCTTCTGCAGGAAATGCGGCAGCAGGCTGACCGGCATCCAGAACCCGGAAACGAAGGACATGGGCAGATAAATGAGGTTGATGATGCCGGGGCCGGAGTTGGCCGGGACGATCATGGCGACGAGCAGCGCCATGGCGGTAAACGGAACAGAGCCGGCGAGGATGACGCCGGTGAGCTGAGCGGCCTGCAGCGCGGTCATGTGGACACCGCCCGCGGTGACGCCGAGGGCGATGAGAGCCGCGACAATAACGACTGCGAATCCGGCGCAGCTCATAACTTTGGCGCCGATGTAGGCAAGGCGGGGCATGGGGCTGGCCTGTTTGAGATCGAGCCAGCCCTGGGAGCGCTCCAGCGCGATGCCCATGCCGATGCCGAAGAGGCAGGCTGAGACCACGCCCATGCAGCTATAGCCGGGCACCAGATACTGGCCGTAGCCATTGTGGCGGTTGGACACGCCGAAAAGCAGGAAGAACATCACCGGAAAGCCAATGACGGAGAGCGAAAAGGCGCGCGTGCGCAGCAACTTCACGAATTCGTACTTCGTCTCGTTGACAAAGATGCGCGCGTAGTAGCCGAAGCCGATATTTTGCGGGGCGAGTGCGATTGCGTTGGCGGCCATGGTGGTTTCTCCTCTTTTTTCCCGATCGGACTCGGGGTTAGGCGTGCGCTGCTTCGCTGGTGAGCGCGAGGAAGGCGTCTTCCAGCGCGGCGGCTGAGATTTCGAGCCCGTGGAGGGTTGCGTCGCGCTCGAGCATTGCGCGCACGACCTGCTCGGGGCGCTCGGCCATGACAATCACGGCTTCGCGATCCTGCTGCACGTCGGAGACGGTGGGCAGCGCGCGCAGGAAGTCAGGATCGAGCTGCGTGATGCAGCGGATGCGGCGGCCGGAGACCTGGTGCTTGATTTCGGCGGGCGTGCCCTCGCAAACGACTTTGCCCTTGTTGATGACCACCACGCGGCTGGCCAGCATGTCGGCTTCTTCGAGGTAATGCGTGGTGAGCAGCACGGTTTTGCCGGCGGCGGAGAGCGCGCGGACCTGGTCCCAGAGAGCGCGGCGCGATTCGATGTCCATGCCGACGGTGGGCTCGTCGAGGAAGATGAGATCGGGATTGCCGCACAGGGCCATGCCGAAGAGGGTGCGTTGCTTCTGGCCGCCGGAGAGCTTGCCGAAGAGCTTGTCTTCGATGCCTTCGAGCTTGGCCGCGCGGACAACCTCGGCAAACGGCAGCGGCTGCGGATAGTAGCTGCGGAAAAGGTCGATGTGCTCGCGGACGCGGAGCATTTCCGGCACGCGGCTGACCTGGAGCATGGCGCCGATGCGGGTGCGGGCGTCGGAGTCGCGTGGATCGCGGCCCAGGACGCGCACGCTGCCCGCGTTGGGAGAGATAAGGCCGAGCAGCAGGCGGACGGCAGTGGTTTTGCCGGCGCCGTTGGGGCCGAGCAGCGCGACGACTTCGCCCGCGTGGAGGCTGAGGGAGAAGCTGTCGAGCGCGGTAACCTGGCCGTAGCGTTTGGTGACGGAATTGAGCCGGGCAATGGCGCGGGTCTGCAACAGAGGCGTGGGCCATGCCGCGGGGATTGCGTGATTCGTGTGGGGAACAACTGCGCTTGCTGACATCGGCTGTCTCCTGCCACTGGTTTTTTCAGCGGCAAGGACAGGATCGCGCCGATGGAACGCCGGCCCCAGTGGGGATTGTCAGCAAATGGAGGTGACGTTTGTCATGAGGGCAGCGGATAGCAGATAGCAGATAGCAGATAGCGGATAGCGGATAGCGGATAGCGGCTCGGATTGTTACACGCGGAAATCAGGTTGGCCCGGTTGACGTGGCGATTTGGCTGGCAGTTTAGGGGAGCCGACGGGGTCAGTTCAGTTTATCGGGAGCGATCTTGCGGAAGCGGGCATCGATGGGCTGGCGGCCGCGAAAGCCATCGTCCAGGCGATGCCAGAAATCGATGCGGGGCTCACCGCGCTTCCAGCAGAGCAGCACGGTCTCGCCTTCGAGCAGGCAGGGGAAATCGAGCAGGCCGAGGTCGCGATCTTTGATCTGCACGCCGATGGCGTGGATTTCCTGGAGCGAATCTTTTGCGCGCTGCACCAGCGCAGCCTGGGCGACCTTGCGCTTCTGCACTTTGGCGATATCGAGCATCATGCCGCCCTGCATGAAGACGCGCTGCACCAGGCCGGACTGCTCCTCTTCGAGTTCGGCCGCGGCCTCTTTTGCCTCGACGGCGCGATTCAGCAGCGACTCCACGATGGGGAGCACGGCCTGCGCTTCGTCGAGAGTAAAGGTCTTCATGTTCAGGCACGAATCTCGAGCATCCGGTCCAATGCCACGCGTGCCCAGTATTTCACGTCTTCGCGTACCTGGATGCGATTGACCACGCGTCCCGCGATCAGGTTTTCGAGCGCCCACGCCAGATGCTGCGGGCTGATGCGATACATGGTCGTGCAGAGGCAGCCGGTGTCGTCGAGGGTGACAATTCTCTTGCCGAGGGGCGCGAACTCTTTTGCCAGGCGGTTGACGAGGTGAATCTCAGTACCGATGGCGAATGTGGACCCTGCGGGGGCTTCGCGGACGATTTTGATGAGGCGTTCGGTTGAGCCGAGCGCGTCGGCCTTCTCGCAGACTTCGAGGCGGCATTCGGGATGCACGATGACCTGGATGCCTGGATACTTTGCGCGAACATTGGTGACATGCTCAGGAAGAAAGCGCTGGTGGACGGAGCAATGGCCTTTCCACAGGATGACTTTGGCCACGCGTAGCCGCTCGGGTGTGATGCCGCCCCCGATGCCAGCAAGGCCCTGCCACGGATCGTAGACGACCATTTCGCTGAGGGGAATGCCCATGGCGTGGCCGGTGTTGCGGCCGAGATGCTGATCGGGGAGGAAAAGGATCTTCTTCGCGCGCTGGAAGGCCCAATGGAAGGCGCCGCGGGCGTTGGACGAAGTGCAGACCAGGCCGCCGCGTTCGCCGCAGAAGGCTTTGATGGCGGCGGAGGAGTTCATGTAGGTGAGAGGCAGGATTTCGTCCTCGCCGACACCTGCGTCGAGCAGCGTCTGCCAGCACTCTTCCACCTGGCCGATTTCGGCCATGTCGGCCATGGAGCAGCCGGCGTTGAGATCGGGCAGGATGACCTGCTGGCCGGCGTGGCCGAGCACGTCGGCGCTTTCGGCCATGAAGTGGACGCCGCAGAAGACGATGAATTGCGCTTCGGTCTCGGAGGCCGCTTTCGACAGTTTGTAGGAGTCGCCCGTGAAATCCGCGAAACGGATGACTTCATCGCGCTGGTAATGATGTCCCAGCAGGATGGTGGTCTTGCCCAGCGCTTGCCGGGCCGCCGCTATGCGCTCATCCATGCTGTGGTCGGGCAGGGCCAGGTAGTTTTCAAGAGAACACGCTTCCGGCTCGGCCAATACAGGTTCCGCTACAGCTTCGAGTACGCTCAAAAGACTCCGCCTTCAGTCCGTTTCGGCTTGCACCAAAGTGGACGGGGATGTTGAAAGCACTTGCAGGGCCTGCAGTCAGCTCGCTGCGGCCGCCTCGGGGCGTCCGCCCAGCCAACGGGGATGTTGCAGCCTCTGCCCTGTTAGACGCCTCAGCCGCGGCGAGGTCGCAAAACCACACCTCAAGCCAAAGCGTGTCGCTGCCATTAGTTTAACCCAGGCGTAATGGACGTCCGCTCAGAAAAACCCTGCGGCAGACTGCGCCGGGAGTCGCAGGGACCGTGTTTGTGACACGCCAGACCCGACGGGTATCATGAATGAATATCCATGCATTTCGGCGACTCCATCTTCATCTTCGTCATGGCCCTTGTGCTGTTTGGGCCGAAGAAGTTGCCGGAGATCGGGAGACAGGTGGGCAAGCTGCTCGCCGAATTCCGCCGCGCGAGCAACGAGTTCAAGTTCCAGATCCAGGAAGAAATTCGCAACATGGAGGAGGAGGAGCGGCGCAACAAGCTGGCGGAAAGCCAGGCTGCGAAAGCCGCTGCCACGCCAGCGGAGCCGGCGACGACGGCGACCGCCCCGGCGATTCTGCCGCCCTCTACGGGGGCGCCTGTCAGCGCGGCGCGGCCATTCGCATCGCCAGTGGAAGCGAGCGAGACGCTTCCCGTGTCCCCGGATCTCGCGCTGAACTCCGCCCAGATCGTTCCCGAGCCGCAACACTCCACCGGCGACGACACGGTTACTGAACTATCCCATGTTGCCGCGGCCAGCGAGGCGGCTGCCGCGTCCCTCCCCGTCGAGGTGAGCGCGCACAGCAACGGCAGCCATCCTCTGACAGGAGAGATTCCCGAGTCCGTACATCATGATTGAGACCGAGGAGGAGAAGAAGGATCTGGTCGATCGCGCACGCGCCGCGGTTTCCGAGCGCGCCGAACTGCCCGGCATGAGCCTGCTGGAGCATTTGCAGGAGCTGCGCAAGCGCATTGTCCACTCCGCGCTTTATCTGATCGGCGGCTTTTTTGTCGCGTGGTTTTATCACGACAAGATCTACGGATTCATGGAGCACCCGATCAAGCTGGCGCTGGCTCGGCACCATCTGCCTACGCAGCTGAACTACCTGAACCCGGTGGATGGGTTCAATATGTATCTGGAAATCAGCTTCATGGCGGGGTGCATTCTGGCCTCGCCGTTCGTGCTGTATCAGGTATGGCTGTTCATTTCGCCGGGACTGTACCGGAACGAGAAGCGCTTCGTTACGCCGTTCATGATCGCGACGGTCGGGCTGTTTCTGGCCGGCGCGTACTTCGGCTATCGCTGGGTGTTCCCGGGAGCGCTCAATTTTCTGTTCGACTTCAACAAGGATTTCAACCCGCTCATTGAGATTAATGAATATACGGGCCTGTTTCTTACCGTGATTCTCGGGCTGGGGGCGACCTTTGAGCTGCCCATCCTGATCATGTTTCTGTCGCTGTTTGGCATCGTAAGCCCGCGATTTTTGTGGAAGAACATTCGCTACGCCGTGCTGGTCATCTTTATCGTGGCGTGCGTGATCGCGCCCACGCCGGACATTCTGACCATGTGCGTTTTCGCCGCCCCGATGCTGGGGCTTTACCTGATCAGCATCGCGGTCTCATGGTTCGTGCATCCCAAAACGCGCAAGAGGCGCGCAGCAAAGGCGGCCTCGTGAGAATTCGCAGGCTGACCCCGGCGCTGGTGGCAGCGCTGTGCACGGCGGGAGCGTGGGCGCTGAACCCGACGCAGAATCTGCCGCAGTTCGACGGGGCCAAGGCGCTTGCCTACACGCGCCAGTACGTCGACACTACCGGCCCGCGCTGGATCGGCAGCCCCGGACACGCGAAGGCCGAAGCATTCCTCAGGGAACAGTTCCGGCACGACGATCTGGAAGAAGATACGTTCACCACCAACACCCCCGCCGGTGCGATGACGATGCACAACTTCATCGTGAAATTCCCGGGCAGGAAGGACGGCATCATCGTCCTCGCCTCGCACTACGAGACGCCTTACCCGCTGCGCAACATTCATTTCGTCGGCGCGAACGATGGCGGATCGACAACCGGCCTGCTGATCGAGATGGCAAACTATCTGCGCGGCAAGCCGAACGACGGGTACAGCGTGTGGCTCCTGTTCACGGACGGCGAAGAGGCTATCAGGAGCTGGTCCGACGCGGATTCGGTCTATGGCAGCAAGCATCTGGCCGCGCGGTGGCAGGCCGACGGGACGCTGAAGCGCATCAGGGCGTTTCTGCTGACCGACATGCTCGGCGATCGCGACCTCGACATCCAGCGCGATCTGAACTCGACGCCGTGGCTGGAAGACCTGGTGCTGCAGGCGGCTACGCAGTATGGCTGGCAGTCATTTTTCTTCCAGAACAAGACCTACGACGGAGACGACCACATTCCCTTTGTGAAACGCGGGGTGCCGTGCGCCGATCTGATCGACCTCGATTACGGCTACGAAAACTCTTACTGGCATACCGACCAGGACACCATGGACAAGCTCAGCGCGAATAGTTTGACCATAGCCGGAGACACGCTGCTGGAAACCATTCGCCTGCTCGACCAGCGCTAGACCAAACACGATGCCCGCCCATTGGCCCGGCTTTTTCCTGGTGGTCGCGCTGCTGCTGCTTGTGGATCTGCTGCTGCTGCAGCGGCCGGGGCGCCCGGTATCGGCGCGCGTGGCCTGGTTGTGGACCGCAGTTCTCGCTCTGCTGGCGGGAAGCTACGCGCTGTGGATTGCGTCGACAGCGGGCCGACAGCCCGCCATCGAATTCGCCACCGGCTATCTGATCGAAGGCTCGCTGAGCGTCGATAATCTGTTCGTCTTCCTGCTGCTTTTTCGCGCGCTGCGCCTGGAGGCCGAACAGCAGCGGCGCGTGCTGGCGTGGGGCGTGCTGGGGGCCATCGTGCTGCGCGGGGCGCTGATTCTGGCGGGAACGGCGCTGCTGGTGCGCTTTCAATGGGTGCAATATGCATTTGGCGCGATCCTTGCCTTCGCCGCCACGCGTCTGCTTTTTTACCGGCCCGGGGTGGCGCCGGTCCGCGGGCCGGTGCTCTGGATTCAGAACTGCTGTCTCAACTACGGCGTGGACGCGCGCCTTGCCTTTCGTTCGCTGCTGCTGGTGATTGCGGCCATCGAGGCGACCGATTTGATCTTTGCGCTCGACTCGATCCCCGCCGTGCTGGCGGTAACGCGCAACTCATGGATCGCGTTTACGTCCAATATCTTCGCGATCCTCGGGTTGCGGTCGCTTTATTTTGCGTTATCCTCCATGCTGGAGCGGTTCCATCTGCTGCACTACGGACTGGCCTGCATTTTGGCATTTGTTGCCTTCAAGATGCTGGCAGCGCGATGGGTTGCTATTCCAGCTCTCTGGTCGCTGGGAGTTGTTGCCGGCATTCTGGCTGTATTCACGGTACTCAGCGGGGTGATTTCCGGGCCGTCGAATTATCGCAAGGGTGCGCACTAATCGGTCCTGTTTGTAACATTCGAGATATATAGTATTTATTACATTGATATCACCTGGCTGGCAGGAGGAGTTATGAAAATAGGCGTGCTCGGGTCGGGCGTGGTGGCACAGACGCTGGCCGACGGCTTCCTGAAGCATCACTACGAAGTTATGACCGGTACCCGGGACCAGACGAAACTGGCGGAATGGGCCATCGCCCACCCGAGAGCGCATCTGGGCAGCTTCAGCGACGCGGCGGCCTTCGGGGAAGTAGTGGTGCTGGCGGTGAAGGGCACGGCCGCCGCCGAAGCGCTGCGCTCGGCGGGAAGCGCGCACCTGAACGGAAAGGTCGTGATCGACACGACCAACCCCATTGCCGACGCGCCGCCTGTGAACGGCATCCTCAAGTTCTTTACTAACCTCGATGAGTCTCAGCTGGAGCGCCTGCAGCGGGAGTTTCCCGACGCCCGCATGGTGAAAGCATTTAACTCAGTCGGAAGCGGCCAGATGGTCAACCCGGATTACGGCGGGATCCTGCCAACCATGTTCATCTGCGGCAATGACGACAAAGCGAAGAAGACCGTGGGCAGCATCCTTGAGAAGTTTGGATGGGAAACGGCCGACATGGGCCGGGCCGAGGCGGCGCGCGCCATCGAACCGCTGTGCATGCTGTGGTGCATTCCGGGGTTCACGCGCAACGAGTGGACGCACGCATTCAAGCTGCTGCACAAATAACTGCGGCCCTATCGTTCCTCGAATGCAATGGCGTCTCCACGCATGACTGAGTGCCTGGCAAAGCGCGCGTCATCGCGCCTGGGAAAGTCATTACGGTAATGCGCGCCGCGGCTCTCCTCGCGAGCCAGCGCTGAGGCCACGATCAACTCTCCGACGGTGTGCAGATTGCGCAGTTCGGTTCCCTCGCGGCCGGAGACGGGCGGGAGCCGGCGTCCGATCGCGGCCAGCTCACCCTGTGCTTCACGCAGCTTTTCAGCATCACGCAGCAGCCCGGCTTTTTCCCACATGATGCGCCGCAGGCTCTCTGCGAGGGACTGCAAATCGGCTTCGGCGGGAGGGGTCTGCGGCAACGGCGCCGTTTTGGATCGCGGCAGCGCAGGTTGCTCCTGCATCGCTTCAGCCGCACGGGCGCCGAAGACGAGGCCCTCCAGCAGAGAGTTACTGGCGAGCCGGTTGGCTCCGTGCACGCCGGTGCAGGCGGCTTCTCCGGCGGCGTAGAGACGGTTCAGCGAGGCGCGGCCGTGAACATCGGTCCGGATGCCGCCCATCAGGTAATGGGCGGCGGGACGTACGGTGACCAGGTCGCGGCGCAAATCAAGGCCGTGTCCGGCAAGAAACTTCGAAATTCCCGGGAAGCGCGTGGTGGGATCGATTTGCGTAACGTGGCGCATGTCGAGGTACACGGGGAGGGTCTCGCCGTCCCGGCCCATGCCCTCGCGTGTGATCGCACGGGCCACCACGTCGCGGGGAGCGAGTTCCAGGAGGGGATGGTAACGTTCCATGAAGCGCTCGCCACGCGCGTTGCGCAGCCAGGCGCCCTCGCCACGCAGCGCTTCCGAAAGCAGGAATCGCTGCACGCCGGGCAGGCTGAGCGCGGTGGGATGGAACTGGTAGAACTCCATGTCGGCAATCCTGGCTCCGGCACGCCAGGCCATGGCGATGCCGTCGCCGGTGGCCACAGCCGGATTGGTCGTGTCGCTGTAGACCTGGCCGGCCCCGCCGCTGGCTAACAACACCGCACGCGCGCGGACGTCGATGGCGCTGTTGTCGCGAGCGAGGAGGCGGACTCCGCAGATCGCGCCGTCGTCGAGCAGCAGAGCGGAAGTTGTCGTCCACTCCAGCAGCGTTATGTTCTCGATGGCGCGTGCGTGGCGCAGCAGCGAGCGGCCGATTTCGGCGCCGGTGGCGTCGCCGTGCGCGTGCAGGATGCGGTTGCGACTGTGCGCGCCCTCGCGCGTGAGCATCAGCTTGCCGTCCTCGCGGTCGAAGTCGGTGCCCCAGCGCAGCAGCTCTTCCACGCGGAGCGGGCCTTCCTGCACGAGGACAGCCGCGGCTTCCCGGTTGACCAGGCCGTCGCCGGCATTCACCGTGTCATCGAGATGCAGCGCAACGTCTTCTTCGCCGCTCATCGCGACGGCGATGCCGCCCTGAGCATAGTAGGTGTTCGATTCACCCAGCGCTTCTTTGGTGACCACGAGGACGCGGGCGCCGTCCGCAGCCAGACCAATCGCAGCGCGCAGGCCCGCGATTCCCGCGCCTACGATGACGTACTCCGTTTCCTGCACCGCAGCCATAAACTTTCAGGCTATAGCATTTTGGCAAACGACGGCACACCTGGGCGCAGGCCCGCAGGGTGCGAACAATGTCGAGCCGGAGAGGTCGCGATTGCAGCGGCTACAGACGGAAGTACACGCCGACCATCGGCTCCGCGGTGTGCGTGAAGGCGTTAGTCGAGGAGTAGAGTGTGGTCAGGTCGGGCGCTTTGTACAGGTTGCCGCGATACTGCACGCGCAGTCCGATGTGCGGCAGCAGGCCCCAGTCGAGGCCGGCGCCATAGACGTAGACCGCTTTGGTCTGGGACTGCGTGGTGCCGCTCGAGCTGCTGGATGGCTGGTTGAGCAGCGCGCCGATGCCCAGAACGCCAAAGGGACGCAGGTTCGCGATGTGAACGGAGGGGATCCAGTCGGCAGTGAACTCGTGCGCGTTGGCCGGGACGGAGACGGGAAGCGGGGTACATGGCACAATGCCTACCGGGCAGGCAAAGCCTGTATAGCTGTAGGACTCATCCGCGCGGTTGTACGAATAGGTCCCCTCAAAGCCGAGGATGGGATTGGCAATATGGCGCAATTCAATCAGCGCGCCGGCGGAGTTCGAGGGGCTCTGAACTGTGTTGTTGCCGGTGGTGGTTCCGGTGAAGGCGCCATAAACACTGGCTGCCACATCGGTTTGCGCGCTGGCTGCAGCGCCTCCCAGCAAAGCCAGCAAAGTCAGAAAGAAAGCCGTATGCATTCGTTGCGTTCGCATGTTGATCTCCGATGATCGAAGTCCGGGCGGACGTTATTCGGATTGGACGAAATATATCTCCGCCGGTTTAACTCTGGATGGACCGACCCGTCAGCGGCCCGGTTGCACGAAGAAACCCGTTGTCCCGGCGATTTGTTGCGCTGGCTGGTCGCAGCCTGCCTTCGTTCGGCTCCTGGAGCGGCGGTGTTTTACTCTGATCTCACCTTGAAAACTTCAATTCGCACCATTCCCGTCAAGACCGCCTCGGCGCATTATCCCGTCTATGTGGGGCGCGGTTTGTTCGCTGAGATACCGCGCCGCACCAGGCTGACGAGGTCCGGCAGGAGAGTCTTCGTTCTCACATCGCCGGAGATTTGGGCGCTGTGGGGGGAGCAGTTTGCGGCGGCGTTTCCAGACGCGCCTGCGGTTCTGTTTCTGCCTGTGGGCGAGCGGTTCAAGCGTCTTGCGCAGGTGGAGCGGCTGGCTGGAGAGCTGGTTGCGGCCGGCGCTGACCGGTCCTCGCTGCTGATTGCTTTCGGCGGTGGGATTGTCGGCGATTTGGGCGGATTTCTTGCCGCAATCTACATGCGCGGTATCGAGTACATTCAGGTTCCGACGACGTTACTGGCCCAGGTGGACTCGTCGGTGGGTGGGAAGACCGGAGTGAATCTGACCGCCGGGAAGAATCTCATAGGCAGCTTTCATCATCCGAGCGCGGTGTTCGCCGACATCGACACTCTGCAGACGCTGCCGGAAAGAGAGTTGCGCGCGGGACTGTTTGAGAGCATCAAGGCGGGAATTATCCGCGATGCGATGCTGTTTCGCTTCATGGAGCACAACTCAGAGACGATCCTGGCGCGCGACGCGGCAGCGCTGGAGCGGGTGATCACGGCATCGATCCGGATGAAGGCGGGCGTGGTGGGAATCGACGAGCGCGAGTCAGGGCTGCGGATGATTCTCAACTTTGGACATACCTTTGGCCATGCGATCGAGGCAGCTACGGGATACAGGCGTCTTTTGCACGGAGAGGCCATAGCGTGGGGCATGCTGGCGGCGTTGCAGATTGCGCTCGCACGTGAAACGGCAGGCCCCGACCAAGCCGAACGCATCGAACGGACGATTCTGGCGTACGGACCGCTGCCGTTGTTTCGGGCGACGGCTGACAAACTGCTCGAGGCGGCCGGGCACGACAAGAAGAACCGCGCCGGCAGGCGGCGTTTTGTGCTGCCCAAGGGGATTGGCGACGCAGTGGTCGTGGAGGATGTGACGGACGAAGAGATGGAGAACGCCGCGCGATGGGTGCTCGAGAAGGCGCGGGAATAAACCGGATGACAGGCTGCAGATTGCAGATTACGGCGCTCCGTTCAGGATGACGGACGCTTGTTTCTGAGAGGGCATGCTCGACGGCTCGTAATCGATTCAGCCTAATCGACGGCCATGGATAGCTGGTGACGCAGGTCGGCGCCGCGCACCCAGAAAATAACGTCCGTCGCGATGTTGGTTGCGTGGTCGGCGATGCGCTCCAGGTTCCGAGAGACCAGGATTGCCGGCAGCGCGTGGTCGGCAGTCTCCGGATGCTCCTGAATGACGTGAGTCAGCTCGGTAATCGCGACGCGATTCATGCGATCGATCTCGTCGTCCATGTCGCGGACGGACTCAGCCACCAGGGCATCGCCGTCGAGCAGCGCCTGGACGGCGGTGCGGATCATCCGCCCGGCAAAGTCGCCCATTCCGGCGATGTCCACAGGCAGATCGATCGGGTCCTGGTCGAGCAGGTCGAGCGTACGCACGGCGATGCTGACCGCCATGTCGCCGATACGCTCCAGGTCGCCGTTGATCTTGATGACGGCCAGAATGAAACGCAGATCGATGGCCATGGGCTGCTCGCGGGAAAGCAGCTCGTAGGCCATTTCGTCCACTTCGCGCTGCGCGGTGTTGATGGCGGTCTCGTTTTCGCGGACGTACTGGCACAAACCGGCGTCGCGCTGGAGCCACGCATCCACGGCCGACTCGACCGCCTGCTGGGAGAGCGCCGCCATGGCGAGCAGCTTGTCTTTCAGCTCGGCCAGCTGCAAATGAAAATGGATCCGCGGCACGTTCCCCTCCTGCGCGTCAACGACCGGCGATGCAACGAGAATGGCTCACAACACGAGCCAATCTTTGTATTGTGCAACGGCGCATATAAAAGAGATGCAAATTTCGCGCCGCTTCCGTTACTCCCGTGAGTCGCGCCCTGCGTTTCGACGGCGGGAGGCCGGGGAAGGTGAGCAGCCACAGAGCGTCAGGCGAGACGCCTTTCAGCCTCCTGCGCGGCCTCGTAGATCTGGTCGAACGACTCGACAGCGTAGAGGACCTTCTGCTCCTCAGAGACGAGGAACTTCTGCTCGAGGACAAGATCGAGATTGAAGTCGCGAATCTCGGGCTTCCCTTCGATCACGTGCGTCCCCTCGCCGTGAGAGGAGATGAGGCCGCTGCCGTAAAGCCTGACCTTGCCGTGCTGGCGGATGACGCCAAACTCGACTGTGAACCAGAACAGGCGGCCCATCTTCTCGAGCTTTTCCTTGTCGTGCATCAGGCGGGCGCACACGCGACCGTAGTGCTGGAGGAAATCGGCGAAGACCGGGTGCGCGTGCATGGGCACGTGGCCGAAGACGTCGTGAAAGATATCCGGCTCCGGGGTGTACTCCATGGATTCGCGGCCACGGATGTACGTGGTGGTGGGAAACTGGCGGGCGGCCAGCATCTCGAAAAAGGCGTCCGGAGGGAGAAATCCGCTGACAGGTGTGGCGTTCCAGCCGGTCCGCGGGGACAGGCGGCGGTTGACCTCGCTCAGGTTCGGAATGGTGTCTTCGCGGAGGCCGATCTGGTGGAAGCCGTCGAGATACTCCTGGGCGGCGTGCTCGCGCAGCTGCGGCATGCGGCGGCGGACCAGTTCGGCCCACACCGCGTGCTGCTCTTCAGTGTAGGCATCCCATTGCTGCTGGATAAGATACGGCTGAGCGACGGTCAGTTCCCTGCCCCTGGCAGGAAGCTCGGCACCGGCAACTGGATTCATGGAAAACAACCCCCGGCAAAACGTATGAGAATTTCACCCGGCGGCCAGAAATGTCAACGCCAGAATGAAGCGGGGGTACAAACCCGCCTGTCTGCGCAGGAGCTACTTCTTCTTCGGCGCGGGACGGCCGTTATCGGCAGCGGGAGGCTGGGTAACCGGCGGAAGGTCGTAAATCTCGATTGCGTCGTGGCGCAGCACGGCGAAGCGTTTGCCATCGGGCGAGAGCGCGACATTCTGGCCGGCGGTCAGAACCGGCGTCGCATCCCTCACAAGGACCAGTTTGCCCGAGTCGGTGTCGTAGACGCCCACCATTTGCGCCGAGATATCCTCCTCGTCGAGCGTGTCGAATACGCTCATGGGCCGGGCAACCTCGACAGATTCATAGGCAAAACGGCTGCCGTTCTCGGCCGAGGTAAACCAACCCCAGACATACTTATTCTCCCAGCGGGTGGACCATAACTGACTGCCTGTGGCGGTAGAAAGGGCAACGACCGGACGATCGTCCCCCCCCATATAGCATCCGAGGACGAGCGCCACGGTGGAGCTGACCGTCTGCACGGTGGGCTGGCAGTTGGACTTTACCTCGGCGAGGATTTTGGGCTTGCCCTGAAACGGCACACTGCGAATCGCAAAGGAACCCAGATCCCTGCCTTCGAGAACATCCAGGACGCCGTCACCAGTCAGCGGCACGCGCACGACGGATTGCGCATCCTCCAGCACAAGGGCCTGACGGGAACCAGCGGGGACAATTTCAACCTTGACCGGGTTGTGGTCCGCTTCTTCGTCCTGGCGGTCCGACGACAAAGCGAGTTTGGGCGGATCGTCCCTCTGAATGACGAGCCTGCTGCGATCGGGTGCGACCTCAACACCGCGCAGCGCCGTATCGAAGGAAAGATAGTGTTCGAGGGTGAGGGACTCGTCGGTCAGGTACAGCGCGTCGCGCACCCGGACGAGGAATTTCCCATCCGCAAGGGGCCACAGGTACTGGCCGCGATCGTGCATGCGCCACTCCGTCTGGCGCACGACATTGCCGGTGCGCGCGTCGAGGACGACAGCGCGGATCTGCTGGTCATCGTCGCCATCGCGATCGCTGGGCAGTCTTCTCAGCAAGCCGCCCACACGAAACGTGAACATCAGGCGATCGTCGTCGAAGAACCCGAGGGATGCCGAGGACAGGCGATAGGTGAGATAGAAGGCGCTGGGAGGAGCGTAGCCGAGTGGCGCCACGGGGATGCGCAGCGCGGGCTGCGGTTCCGCAGGGGTCTGAGGCGCGCGATTCTCGGCGCGGGCGCGGGAGACGGGCCCGCACCCTACTGCCACCACCAACCCAGCTGCCGTTAGCACCGAGGCGCGCTTCATCGGGTCCCAGATCCCATTCTCTGCACAGTTCGCCCGCGGAGCAAATCGAAGAATCCGCCTGATGATTTGACGCGGCGCGGCATTGTGCGTATAAAACGTTGATCGAAGGGTTACATCCGGATTGCCGGTTTCCAACGACGGACCCGTCCGGGGCAGAAAACCAATATGGCTCGTATGCAGGAAAGTCGAGACTCATCCGGCGCACGCCGGGCGGCCCGTCCGGGAGCAGCAAGCTCGCGCTCCGCTACCAGTGGAGCACAGCACCGTCTCCTCCAGGAATACCAGAACGCACTGCAGCTGATGCAGGAAGGCAAATTTGAAAAGGCGCGGGTCCTCCTCGAGAAGATTGTGCCTGACGCTCCGGCGGAAATTCTGGAGCGGGCGCGGGTCTATCTGGTGGTCTGCGAGCGGCACAGCCGGGCCGCGGCACTGACCTTCAACAGCCCTGAGGAGCAATACGACTACGCTGTTTCGCTGCTGAACAACGGGTCCTACGAGGATGCGCGCGACCAGTTCGAGGCCATCCTGTCCAAGTCGCCGCGGGCGGACTTCGCCCACTACGGGATGGCGCTGCTGAGCAGCATCACCGGACAGGCGGAAGAAGCGCTGGATCATCTGGCGCGCGCCATCGAAATCAATCCGGCGAACCGCATCCAGGCGCGCAGCGATCCGGATTTCATCGACATGGCCGACGATCCGCGCTTCACAGAACTTTTGTACCCGGAGATGGCCTGAAAAATTCGCGCGATCTCTCGGGTTAGACTGATAAACGGGAGTCGAATGCTGGATTTGTGAAACCAACAGCCGTGATAAGTACCCCTCCCCCAGGGCTGCGCGTGGTCGCCATCGGCGGAGGTACGGGCCTCTCCACTCTGCTGCGCGGCCTCAAGCAGCGCGTTCCGCACGCTTCCGGCCTGCTCACCGTTCCGGCTCGCGCACCGTTGATCGCCGATCTCTCCGCGGTCGTCACCGTAACCGATGACGGCGGTTCAAGCGGACGGCTGCGCCGCGACTTCAACATGCTGCCGCCAGGCGACCTGCGCAACTGCATGGTGGCTCTGTCGGAAGACGAACGCCTGATCTCGCAGCTGTTTCGCCATCGCTTCAGGAAGGGAGGCGAACTGGGCGGGCACAATTTCGGCAACCTGTTCATCGCTGCGCTCACGGAAATGACGGGGGACTTTGGCCAGGCGATCAAGCTGGCGGCAGAGATTCTTGCCACGCGCGGACACATTTACCCGGCAACGCAGACGAATGTCACCCTGGCCGCCCGCATGGAGGACGGCTCGATCGTGCGGGGAGAGACAAACATCACGGCCAGCCACCTGCATATCGTCGAGCTGATGCTGGATCCGCCGGACCCGCCGCCGCCACCAGAGACTCTGGCTGCGATTGCCGCGGCAGATCTCATCACGGTGGGTCCCGGGTCGCTGTACACGAGCATCGTGACCAATCTGCTGGTCAAGGGTATTCCTGAAGCGCTGGGGGATGCGCCAGGGACGCGGGTCTATATCTGCAACCTGATGACCCAGGCGAACGAGAGCCTGCACCTGACCGCGGCGCAGCATATCGAGCGGATCTACGAGCATGCGGGACGGCCAGTCTTCGATTTTGCTGTCGTCAATACGGCGCCGGTTTCCGCGGAACTGCGCAAGCGCTATGCTGCCCAGGGCGCGGAAGCCACCATCGCGGACGTGGCACGCATCGAGGCGATGGGAATCCAGTGCGTGACGGGCAACTTCGCGGAGGAGGGCGATGTCCTGCGGCACGCAGCGGATCGAGTGTCCGATGCGGTGCTCGCGCTGCCGATGCGCACGGCCGTGGCCGCGGGCGCCCGCTGACAGCCCGGGCAGCCGCAGCGGCGCTTACGTTCTGTTCATCCCGAGGTCCGCAGCCTGCCCCGGGATCGGCTTTTCACCGCTGCTGCCAGGAGGCGGTCACTCCGTCGTCCAGTTCGTCATCCAGATTATCCGGGTTGGCATCTGCGAAGCCGGCCTCGCCGTCCGCGAGCAGTCCCAAAGCCTGGCGCTCGAACAGGCGCCGGTAGATGCCTCCCGGAATTCGGACCAGCTCTTCGTGTTTTCCTTCCTCCACCACTTCACCTGCCTCGAAGACCAGAATGCGATCGAGCATGCGCACGGTCGAGAGACGATGCGCGATCACAATCGCCGTGCGACCGGCGATCAGCCGCTGCATCGCCTCCTGGATCAGCGCCTCCGATTCTGAGTCGAGGCTGGAGGTGGCCTCATCGAGCACCAGCACCGGCGAATTCGCCAGAAAGGCGCGGGCCAGCGCCACTCTCTGGCGTTCGCCGCCGGAGAGCTTGACGCCGCGCTCGCCAACCAGGGTCGCGTAGCCTTTCGGCTGGGTGCGAATGAAGTCGTGCGCATTTGCGAGGCGCGCCGCTTCTTCAATTTCGCGCTGGGTCGCGTGCGGGCGGCCGTAGGCGATATTCTCCGCCAGCGAGCGATGGAAGAGAATCGGCTCCTGGGGCACCAGGGCCAGTTGCGCGCGCAGCGACTCCTGGGTGACCAGGGCGATGTCCTGGCCGTCGACAAGAATCCTGCCTCCGGACACGTCATACAGACGGTGCAGCAGCTTCACGAACGAGGATTTGCCCGACCCGGAATGGCCGACCAGTCCCACGCGCTCTCCCGGCTGAATGCGCAGGGAGAAGTTGCGAAAGAGCGGGTCTGCGCGCATACCGTAGCGGAAGGTGACGCGATCGAAGACAATCTCGCCGGCCGCGACGCGGATGGGCCGGGCGCCAGGGGCATCGGCTACGCCGAGGGGCAGCGACTGAAACTCGACCATCTCCTCCATTTCGTTGACGGAGCGCTGCAGGTTGGCGATGTGCTGCCCCACGTCGCGCAGGTAACCATGGACGATGAAGTAGGTGGTGAGAACAAATGTCAGGTCGCCGGGCGTGGCCCGGCCGCGCCACCACAGCCACACGGCAAAGCCGACCACGGCGGTGCGCAGCACCAGCAGGACGATAAGCTGCGCGGCGTTGCTGCGGGTGGCAAAGACCCAGGTCCGCTCGGTGCGGCCTCGCCATTTCGTCAGCACACGGCTCAGACGCGCGTCCTCGCAGGTCTCGGCGCCGAAGGATTTCACCACGGTATTGCAGGTGATGGCGTCAGCCAGAGCGCCGCCCACCCGGGTGTCCTGCCCGTTCGAGAGCCGCGCCGCCGGCGCGACGTAGCCGAGTGACATGGCCACGGAAATGGCAACATAGGCCACCGCACCCAGGGCGATCACCAGGCCCATGGCCGGCCAGCGCAGGCCGAGAAGCAGCGGAGCCCCCACCAGCACCAGCACTGCCGGCAGTAAAGCCAGCAGCAGTGTGTCGTCCAGCAGATCGACGGCCCACATGCCACGCGTGATGCGGCGCACAATGGAGCCGGCGAAATTGTTCGCGTGCCAGTCGGTCGAGAAGCGCTGCACACGCCAAAAGGCATCGGCCGCCATGCGCGTCATCAGGCGCAGAGTGAGCTGGATGATGGCCACCAGCGCCAGATACCGCGCTGCCATCAGGACAAATCCGAGCACCGCCATGGCGACGATGGCCATGACGGCGGCGTGCAGGGCTGCATAGCGGACAGCCAGGCGTGCGACACCGGGCCTGGCAACCGCATCGACGAGGCGTCCGGAGTACATCGGCAGCATGAGGTCCGCGGTCGTGGCGGCGATCATGCTGGCGGCGACCGCGGCGACGCTCCAGAATTCGCGCCGCCAATGACGGAGCAGGAAATGGAGAACTTCACCTACAGCGTTGCGACTGGGAGTTCGATTCATAAATCCCCCGGCGACTCCAACGGGAAAGAGCAGCGGACCCAGGGTCCGGGCTCGGAAAGAGATTTTGCGAATGAAGAGCAGCGGCTGCACTGAAAATGCAGGGGGACGGGCCTGGAACTGGCCCCGGGTCCTGCAATTTACGGCAACTCGGGAGCTACGCTCGAGGGGTGCCGGGACGGATGACCGCGCGCCGCATCCTGAAATCGCTGGGCGATGACTGGCCGATCATAGTGCGCTTCCTCCCGGTAGGGTGCTCTCGTGGAAGAGAGTGAAATGAGCTTATCAGATTTTTCGGATGGCTGCGAGATCCGGACCGGCGGCGGGGGCGACCGTCTTCCTGAGCTGCCCGCACGCTGCGTAGATGTCGCGTCCGCGCGGGCGACGCACAAAGGCAGGGATGCCCTGTTGGCGCAGCCGCTGCTGGAAGCGGGCTACGTCTTCTTCGCCGGGTGTGGTGAACGGGACGTCGGGGCCCGGATTCCAGGCGATCAGATTCACTTTCGCGGGGAAGTTGGCGCGGCGCACCAGCCGCACCACTTCATCCGCGTGCCCAATCCGATCGTTGACGCCGCCCAGCAGGACGTATTCGAAGGTCACCCGCTCGCGGGCCCGCAAGGGTACTTTGCGTACGGCGTCGATCACTTCCGCGATATTCCACTTGCGCGTGATGGGCATGATCGTTTCGCGCACGGCATCGTTGGAAGCGTTCAGCGAGATGGCCAGCCGGGGACGCACTGGCTCCTCGGCGAAGCGCAGGATGCCCGGCACAATGCCCGAAGTCGAGACGGTCATGCGCGACTCGGGTATGCCCATTGCGCCGGCCAGCAGCCGGACCGCGCCCATGAAAGCGTCATAGTTCAGGAATGGCTCGCCCATCCCCATAAAGACCAGATTGATGCGGTCGCGGCCGGGCTCGGCCTGCTGCCGATTGAGCACGGCGGCCACTTGGCCGGCGATTTCGCCGACCGACAGATTGCGGATGATGCCGAGGCGCGCCGTCAGGCAGAACTGACAGTTGACCGCGCAGCCAATCTGGCTGGAAACGCAGATGGTTCCCCGGGACCAGCCGCGCTGTCCGGGGTAGCCGGAGGGCCCAGGTTCGGAGAGATCGTCATCGTCTCCCCCATCGCCTTCCGGCATCCACACGGTTTCGACCGTCTGTCCGTCGTCCCCCGCGATCAGGTAGCGCTCCGTTCCATCGACGGAGCGGAAGGTTTCGACAATGCGCGGCTGACCGACCTCAAAACCTGCCGCGGCGACCTTCTCGCGGAGGTCCTTCGGCCAGGCGGAGACCGCTTCGAGGCCGGTAACCCGTTGACGGTAAAGGGCGGATTCCAGCTGCCGGATGCGGTACGGGGGCAGAGAAAACTCGCCTAGCACGACCGTAAGTTCCTGATTCAGAAGGCCGAAAAGTCTTCTACCGCCGGAGGCTCCAGGAGCGTCTAAGATGGAGGCAAGCAGTTTCTCGCCGGTTGTCATTTTCACGTCCGAGCATAGCGCATCTAAGTACCGGCTGGCCCCTTCTGCCTCACGAACGTATGAACAACGAACGAAATATCCGCCGGACGGTGCTTCCCTCCGGCCTGATCGTCCTCACCGAACGGATGGAGTACGTCCGCTCGGTCGCCATGGGCGTATGGATGCGCGCGGGTTCACGCCATGAAGTTCCGGAATTAAACGGCATCTCCCACTTCGTGGAGCACATGGTGTTCAAGGGAACGAAATCGCGATCCGCCCAGCGCATCGCTCGCGAGGTGGACGCCATCGGCGGCAATCTCGACGCATTCACCGGGAAGGAAACCGTCTGCTTCAACGTCAAGGTGCTGGACGAGCACGTGCCCACGGCACTGGACGTGCTTTCCGACCTGGTGCTGAACCCCGTCTTCGCCAGCGAGGAGATTGCGCGGGAGCGAGGCGTCATCCTCGAAGAGATCAAGATGGACGAGGACAACCCGGACACCCTGGTCCACGAGATTTTCACACAGAGTTTCTGGAAGGATCACCCGCTGGGCAAGCCCATTCTGGGCACGCGCGAAACGGTGCGCAGCTTCGAGCAGAACACGCTGCTCCGGTTCTTCGAGCAGCGGTTCCTGGCGGGCAATATGGTATTTTCCGCTGCCGGCAATCTGGAGCACGACAGCTTCGTGGATCTGGTGGCCAAGCACTTCAGCTCCCTGGCGCCGGGCAGCGTTTCCGGCGACGGTCTTGCGCCCAACGTCACGCCGCGGATTAACCTGCGCAATAAGAAGTCACTGGAGCAGGTCCAGCTCTGTCTGGGTGTGCCGGCTCCGCCCATTGCCGACGAGTCGCGCTACACGACCCTGCTGCTGAATACCATCCTGGGCGGGGGCATGAGCTCGCGGCTCTTCCAGACGGTGCGTGAGGAGCGTGGACTAGTCTACGCCATTTACAGCGATCTCAATCCTTACCGCGACACCGGGTCGCTCTGCGTTTACGCAGGAACCTCGGCGGACCGCGCATTGCAGGTGATCGATCTGATTATGGAGGAGTTTCGGCGCCTGAAGAACGAGCCCCTGCAGCCTGGGGAGCTGCGGCGCGCGAAGGATCAACTGAAGGGCAACCTGCTGCTTTCGCTGGAGAGCTCCATGTCGCGGATGTCGAACCTGGCGCGGCAACAGATGTATTTCGAGCGCTTCTTTGGGCTGGAGGAGATTCTCGACCGAGTGGAAAGCGTGACCGAGGACCAGGTAATGGCGATGTCAACACATCTGTTCCAGCCGGATCGCGTGGCAGTCACCCTGCTGGGCCGGCTCGACGGGTTGCGCCTGACGCGCAGCCACCTGGATTGTTGATCGCCTGACCCTCAGGCCGACACTGCTGAGTCTGCGCAGGCGACGGCCGCCGAACGGCACAGGCGGTTGCTTGCAGGAGGATGCTGCTATATATTGTGGTTCACGACGCATCCATGAGCTGAATGGCATGCATGGGTCGAAAGTGCTTGCTTGCACACGCAGAGTAATTTTGTGCTAGCGCCCTGATTTCGTTCCAGACGGCGCCCTTGTATCAGAACGCCCCTCTGCGGGAAGGATGAGCCAGCCTTGCTTGAACGTGTTTACCCGATAGTCAACTCCAGAGATTATTCAGCCGCTGCATTTCGATCCGGATCCGCGGTTATCCCGCAGTGGTTTGCGGTGTCGACCACGCCCCGACATGAGAAGCGGGTAGCCCAGCATTTTGGAATACGCCAGGTGGAATGCTTCCTGCCCCTCTACCACGCGCAGCGGCGCTGGAACGATGGTTCCAGGGTTGATCTGGAATTGCCGCTGTTCCCGGGGTACCTTTTCGTAAAAATTGGAAAGAGGGAGCGCGTTCGCGTGCTGGAGGTGCCGGGGGTTCTTTCCCTCGTCGCGGGCACAGGCCGCGAGCCGGCGCCGCTGCACGAGTCGGATATTGAGGCGCTTCGTTCGGGGATTGGACAGCGCCGTATGGAGCCTCATCCGCTGCTCAGAGTTGGGCAGAAGGCGCGCATTCGCTGCGGGGCGCTGGCGGGTATGGAGGGATTTGTGGTGCGGCTGAAGAGTGGCCTGCGTGTCGTGCTGACGCTGGAGCTGCTGATGCAGAGCATCGCTGTCGAGGTGGACGGGAGCGATCTGGACCTGCTTGCGGCCTAGGCTGGATCGATTGCAGGGATTAGCGGAACTGTTTTCATTCCTGCAGGCCGCCGGTCTGCGCGGAGGCAGCTCGCTCCGGGCGCCGGCGATTCGACAGATGAGCCCATGTCACAGCTCACGTCACCGGCAATCCCGGGTCCTGTCGAAAGGAGATATCCTGTGGGAACTGCGCTGTTCGGGGCCACTTCCAAACATCTGCTGAGGGCGGCGTATGCGGCAGCGGCGATCGTATCGGCCGCGAGTCTGTGCGGACCTGGGGCCGTGACTGCAGCTGCCCAGACTCCGGGTGGCTCGAACGGCGGCGGCGTGGTGAGCGTGGCCGCGTATGGCGCGGATCCGACCGGGAGCAGGGACTCAACCCAGGCATTCGCGCAGGCGGTTGCCTCGGGGAATTCGGTCTACGTTCCACCCGGCAATTACATCATCAGCGATTACGACAAAATCGTTCTCAATCGGCCGATGCAGGCTCTGATCGGCGCGGGGGCAAGGGCCTCGATCCTCGACTACACAGGACCGTGCGACGCCGATGTGATTGCAACGGACAGCGTCGTCAGGCTCGCCCAGCCGGAGGAAGTCGTTCGCGACCTGGGCATCACCTCGCACCGAGCACAGAAATGCATCGTGATCGGGATTCAGATGATCTCCAATCACGGGTTGGTCGACAATGTTGCGGTAAGTCAGATGTGGCACCGCGGCATCGCCGTTCACGGAAACTACAATTCAGTACTGAACAGCGACATTGAATATAACCGCGTCGGGATCTTTCTCGGAGGCAGCCACCAACTGGCTCGCGGCAACTATATCTCCAATCACTGGAGCGAATCGCCCGCACCGCGGCTGTGGACCAATCAATCCGCGTATTGGGATGGAATCATGGCTGAAGGGCTTACCGACAGCGTCATTGACGGAAACACAGTCGAGGACAACGGCCAGAGCGGCATCTACACGGGGGGGAATCACTCCGTTTCCAACGGCAACATCATTTCCTACAACGTTGTCCGGCACAATCGCAACGAGGGAATCGATCAGGGGGTTTTGGGCGTGCCTAACCCCTCGTCGAACTACGTGGGCCATCTCATCATTGTCGGCAACACTACGGAGGATAATTTCCGTCGCGATATCTGGCTCAACCAGGTCGACGGCGCAGTCGTCGTCAACAATCACGCGGCATACACGGGCGACGCCACCAGGTGGTGGGCGCACGACATCCGCACTCCGGACGATGAATCCCTGCCCTGCGCGGTCTGGGAAACGACTGCAGCGAGTAAGAGCGACAATGTGATCTTTGAAAATAACGTCTGCGATCAGGAGGACCCGCAATTCCCGGCACTGGTCTTTAACCCCGGACGGGGACGGAACAACGTCCTCGGGGATAACCTGGTGCATGGCGAGCGCCGCGTCAGTCCCAACGTCGATCGCTCGACCAATGTTATTTTCCCGCCTCGCAGCCAGTCCGAGACTCCGCAGTAAGACGCGCCCCGGGAACTTTTCCGGTCTGCAGAGTAATTCGTTCTTCGGGTCCGGACAGACCGGGAGCGAAAGACGAATTACCCACGGTGCAACTGTTCATCGCGCCATACCTGACTCACCGCGGCGGAGATACTCGCTGTGCACCGTTGACGACGAACCCCGGGTTCAACAGGACCGGCTTGTTATAGGTCAACGGTTTTCCTTCCAGATCGGTAACTGTCCCCCCGGCCTCTTCCACGATGCAATGGGCAGCAGCCGTATCCCACTCCATCGTTGGACCGGTGCGCGGATAGATATCGGCCGCGCCTTCGGCAATGAGACAGAACTTAAGCGAAGAGCCCATCGACACGAATTCGCAGTTCTGTCCTCCTCCCGTAAAGCGGTCAAGATTTTCTTCACCGGAGCCATGCGAGCGGCTCACCACCACACGAGTTGTACCGTTCACCGCCCGGGTGACTTTCAGGCGTGCACTGGAGCCCTTCTCCGATTTCCATGCGCCTGTACGTTTGGCCGCATAGTACAGCTTATCGATCGCAGGAGCATACACAACGCCGAGAATCGGAACATTCCTTTCCACCAGAGCGATATTCACCGTGAATTCTCCATTACGCCGGAGAAACTCTTTCGTCCCATCCAGAGGATCCACCAGCCAGAAATGCTCCCATGCGCTGCGCCGTTCGAAGGGGATCTCCTGAGATTCCTCGGACAGCACAGACCACTGCGGGGATAACTGACTTAGCCGATTGAGGATGATATGGTGAGACGCAAGGTCAGCCTGAGTCAGGGGCGAGTTGTCCCGCTTATACTCTATGGCCGGATTCAGGTCACCATACACTTTCATAATTGCCTCGCCCGCTTCGCGAGCTACAGCAACGACGTTCGGGAGAAGATCTCCCAACCAGCTCTCCGACTCAATATCGATCATTCACTCCTCGGCTGCACGACTCAGAGATCCATACCCTGCTTCAGGAATAACAGAAGGCGGGCTATGTGCATCTCGGCGCAAAGGCGCCTTCCGCAGCAGCCGATACCCCGTCAGCAAAGTCGCGCCCTGTCTGGTTAGCCATTTGCATCCTAAGATTTTGAACAAGGAGCGGTCGCCATTACCGCTTCTGTCCATTTCGCCGCTCGGCGACAACATCCACCAAAACCTCTTCGAAGCTACTCATGCGGGCGGCGAAGTCGCGGCTTTCGGCGATGAACTGCTTTGCGCGCGCACCCATCTCGCGCGCAGCCGATGGGTCGCTCAGGAACTCGATCGCGTGCGCGGCGATTTTCTCCGCAGCATCGGCCACCTGATAGTGAGTTCCGTGTATGCCGTTGACCCCTTCCGCTCCGACGGAGGTAGTCACGACTGGGAGGCCGGCCGCCATGCACTCCAGCGTTTTGATCTTGATGCCGGCGCCGAGGCGCAGCGGCAACAACGCGATTTCCATGCGGGACATAAGAGCTCCGACATCCTCAACAAAGCCGGTAACTACAATGTCGTCTCTGCCGGCGAACTCCGGCGCCAGTTGTTCGCCGCGGCTGCCGGCAATGTACAGTTTTGCGCGGGGCACGGAGCGCCGGATGGAGGGCACAATTTCCCTCGCCGCCCAGCGTGCTGCATCTACGTTCTCCGGGCGATCCATGGCGCCCCAGAAGATCATGGCTCCGGGTTCGCGATGCGACGCCGGATAGCATGCAGGCGGCGACATCCACGCATCGATCGCTATCACACGCGCGCGCGGTTCCAGGGTTTCAACCAGCTGTTTATCCTTGCCGTTGTGGGCTACAACAAGATCGAGTCGCGCCCAAGCCGTTTTCTCCCAACGCTCCATGCGGCGGAATTCGGCACTGAGGAGCAGCCTGGAGACCGGATTCGCCGACTGCGATTTCTTCCGCTGCCACGACTGAGTCATCATGTCGTGCGCGCTGCCGACGGTAACCACGGATGCGGGTACGCCGGCCGCGTACTGGAACATCGCAGTGTGGTCGAAGATGACGACGTCGGGCTGCCGCTCCCGCACAATTTTCTGCAGCCTTCTTCGGAAGCCATGCGAGTGCCTCGCGGCAATGGACAGCGGAAGCAGCGGGGCGGAAAGAGCGCCAATCACG
Source organism: Acidobacteriaceae bacterium (assembly GCA_030041435.1). Classification (GTDB taxonomy): domain Bacteria; phylum Acidobacteriota; class Terriglobia; order Terriglobales; family Acidobacteriaceae; genus Palsa-343. Next base: position 46,514 of record JASHNW010000058.1, on the reverse strand, counting down.
CGAACTCGGCTCGTCACCGGAGTGAGTTCCCATGAAGCGAACATTTCCATGTCAGCTTGGTTGAGCTCCGCGATTTCATCGGCGGGAATGAAGCCGAGAAAATGCAGCTGGTGGCGCCGCGCCAGGAATTCGCAGATGTGATAACTGGTCTTTTGCCCAGCCTGCCGCCCACAGCAGGCAGGCAAATGACCAGCCGCGAACAAGATTTCCATTCCGATTTCCTCGTGGCGCAATCCCTGCGCATCCGGTGTATTCGGAACCGATCGATGCCGAGCGCGCTCTGACTATTCTCAGGCCTTGCGAAACACTGCCGATCCCCACTCATCGGGCATCTCGATCAGGAATTCAGGCTTGTCGCTCAGGAATTCGGACGCAGCCCGGGAGATCGCATGATCCGATTCCGGGCTGTTGAAGTCGTGCATAAAGAAATAGCCGCCCGAGACCAGGCGCGGATAAAAGAACCGGAAGGCTTCCAGAGCCGGCTGATACAGATCGAAATCAAGCATCACGAGCGCGAAGCGCTCCTGTTCCAGGCCGGTGGCAGTCACAGGGAAATATCCGGCGCGGAAAATTACGTTCTTTGTATCGCCGATGCGTTGAGCCACTTCATCCTGCGACGTGTCTTTGAAACGGTAATCCCTGACAGATCCGAGATCCGCCTCGGGAAAGCCCTGAAACGTATCGAATAAATACAGTCGACGGTCCGGCGCCTGCAAATGAATGAACCTGCTCGTGACTCCTCTGTAGACACCAAGCTCTGCGAATGCGCCCTCGATTCCTTCCGCTTCGAGACGCTGAATTGCAAGAGCAAGCATGGCATAACGTATGTCGTCGGAAAGAGCTTCGACGCGCTCGCGGACTGCAGGCGCATAAGTGGGAAAGCGCATGGGGCGACGAACAAATGGCACCAGCCTCCGGGTTTCAGTTCTGACCCGGCCCTTCAGGGGAGCAAGGCTTCTCTTCATGGATGCCAGGATCACAGTTCTCTCCTGTTAGTTGCCGAACAGCCAAATATTTGAACGGCATGCCGCGCGCGCGAGGCAAGCAGACGACCGGCTGCAAAGATGATATTCATTGTGGCCGCCATGTCAGTGGCTTCCGGCTTCAGCAGACGGGGCGCGCTTCAGGTTCCCCAGCTCCGTCTGCGCCCGATCGAGGTCTTCGGGGACGCCGATATCGAGAAAGTAACCATGACTCAGGAAGACCGCGTGCCTGAGCGCCGGCAGCAGGGGAAAGAGAACGTCGGTCTCAAAGGAGAACTTCTCCGCGAGATTCGCCGGCCAGGGAAAATCCCGTGACATGATGTAGACGCCCGCGTTGATCCAGCCCGCTCCCGTGCGGCCTTTTTCGATGAAGCCGGCGACCCTGTCTCCATTCAGCTCTATCCCCCCATAACGCGCCATATCTGGGACGCGACTGAGCGCGAGGGTCAGATCCACCGGCGACGATCGATGCAGATCGTCCATCGCGCGATAATCCGCGTCGAGCCAGGTATCTCCGTTGAGAACGAATGCCGATGTTTCTTCGACGAGCGGCAGCACCCGGCGGATGGCTCCGCCGGTTCCGAGAGGGCTGTCTTCCACGACATAATCGAGCCCCATACCGCGCCAGCTGCTGCCGAAGTGATCGGCAATTACGTTACCCAGATAGCCGACGGACAGCAGCGTCCGGCGAAAGCCAGCTTCGACAAGCCGGTCGAGGAGAATTTCCAGGAACGGCCGGCCGCCCACCGGCGCCATAGGCTTGGGGACGCCGCTGAGTCTCGAGCGAAGCCTGGTGCCCAGGCCTCCCGCCAGAACGATTGCTTCCAAAACCGGAACCTCTCTCGGTGACTCTCTAACCTTCGGGAAAGCGCTCTTTTCCGAAGTAATGACGCTCTACCAGACCACAAAGGATATGCTCCAACATCAAGTGCGCTTCCTGGATATTCTGCGTGATCCGGGACGGCACGACGAGCAGGGCATCGCAGAGATCTGTCATTTTGCCGCCGGCGCCGCCAGTCAGGCCGAGAGCGCGGATGCGCATATTCCGGCACTGCTGAAGCGCACACAGGATGTTGGGCGAGTTCCCCGAAGTGGAAATGCCGAGGAAGATGTCGCCCGGCTGTCCGATGGCTTCGATCTGGCGCATGAAAACGCGGTCGTAGCCGTAGTCGTTGGCCACCGCGGTAAGGATCGAGGTATCGGTAGTGAGCGCGACGGCGTGGAGCGCGGGGCGGTCGATGGTAAGCCGGCTGACAAACTCCGCCGCGAGGTGCTGGGCGTCCGCTGCGCTTCCGCCGTTTCCGGCGATCATCAGTTTTCGCCCATTCCGCAGGGCTGAGGCGATGCGCTCCGCTTCGGCGGCCAGACAGGCGTGAATAGCGTCGTCAGAGAGGACGAGACTCAGAGTATCCACCGAATTCTGTATCTGCCGGCGAACGAATTCCTTCATCGAACCCTCCATGCCTGCGCCCCGGTGTGCGTAAAGTGGCACCCGTAGACGATGCCCAAATTCTCGCTGCTGCGCAGCGACTCCGCTACGCGCAGTTGGCGCATGGGATCGGTGAGAAACATCATGAACCCGCCGCCGCCGGCGCCGGAAATCCGGGCGCAGTATGCTCCAGCCTCCAGGGCGCGGTTGTAGAGCGTTTCAATACGGTCATTGACGATGCCGCTGGCCATGCGACGCTTGGCATCCCAGCTTGCGCGCAGAACCTCGTGCAACTGTCCGAAGTCGCCGCGCAGGAGGGATTCCTTCATGCGCAGGGCTTCCTGCTTGATCTGGTGCATAGCCTCCACCGCCTGCGAATTCCCGGTTTCCACATTGCGGGCCTGCTCTTCGATGATGGCCGCGGATGCTCTCGAAGCGCCCGTGTAGAAGAGCAGGAGCGAGGCCTCCAACTCCGAGACGACGCCAGGCGCGATGCGCAGCGGATTCACGAGCACGCGCCCATCGCGGCCGAATTCCATGAAGTTGAATCCACCGAAGGCGGCGGCATATTGATCCTGGCGTCCGCCTTTCAGCCCCGCATGTTCGCGCTCCACAACATACGCCGCGTTTGCCAGCTCATAGTCGTCGACGGGATAACTGAGCCACTCCGCATATGCCTTCAGGACGGCCACCACCAGAGTCGAAGATCCGCCCAGCCCCGAACCGGAAGGCACGTCCACACGCGTGGTCATACGCAGGCTCAGAGGTTTGCCTTCGGCGAAATGCTCCACGGCATAGTTGTGAACATGCTTCAGCAGATCGAGGCTGCCGTCGGGCGCGAATCGGTCTGCCTCGGCGTAGCGCACCGTTTGCTGCTGATCCGAAGAGGCGAATTCCACCCCGCCGCTCTCGAGCGGTTCGATCGAGGCGTAGGCGTAATGGCCGATGGTGGCGTTCAGAATGGCCCCGCCGAATTCGTCGCAGTAGGGGGATACGTCGGTTCCGCCACCAGCCAAACCGAGACGCAACGGCGCTCGCGAGCGAATCTTCATATCGGGTATCTTTCAGCTATATCCAAGTAATAAGTTGGCTGTCTGCAGCTTCAGAGCGCGATGCGCCCCCACCATGAGGAGATAGCGGCCGTATCTTGTAAGGCATTGGCCTTTTCGGGAAACGCTGCATCAGCGAACCATGGGAAAAGGTCGAAAAAACCTTCCTGCACATCTCCTGGCGGCGCCAACACTCCCGTACACGGTGCATAACCACGGGGTTATGTCGATTCTAGGTCCGCAACTCGTCCGGCTGCCATGCCCTTGAGCGCCCAAGCAAGAATCGCTGCTGCGCGCACCCTGTCTCCCAGGCACAAGCGGTGAACAGCCGTGGCGCATACCGTCATGAGCACGGTCGGCAGCGTCCAGGGACAGTATCTCTTCGCGAAGACCACCCGGTTGCGCGACTGGTACTTCTCCGAGGTAAGACTGCGCTTCTCACGGCTGGCATTCGTGCCGATGGACGCTCCCTCTTTGTGATAGATGACGCTGTTCGGGGCGTAGCCAAGCGTGAATTTCCCTTTGGCACGCTCAGCCCAGTCAAGTTCTTCGAAATAGATGAAGTAGGATTCGTCGATCAATCCGATCTGCTCGACGAACTCGCGGGTTACCAGCATAGAACATCCGAGGACGTAATCCAGCGTCTCAGTGCGGCCGTTGAGCTCGCTGCGGCTGCACGATTGCAAAATCGGGCGCCCCATCCAGCGGTTGTAACGCCTGCCCCCCTGAGCCTGCACCTCGTTGGGGTTGTAATAGGACAGATTCAGGCAGCCGCACATTCCCACATCGGGGCTGACTTTCATGAAATCGACCATTGCCGCCAGCGCCGCCGGCTCGACAACTGTATCGTTATTCAGAATCCAGAAATAGCGCGCAGCGGGATCGCGAAGCGCGTAGCACAACCCCACATTGTTACCCCCGGCGTACATCAGGTCTGCACCGACCCGGATCAGAATGAGCTTCTCATCTCCCATCGGCGCATCGAGTTCTGCCTCCTGGCGGGAGATTTCACGATATGGGACCGGTTTCGGAAACGGCGGGGAAATCAGCGACGACAGAGTTGGATTCGCAGGCTCCGCGGCCAAAGTGCCAGCTGCCCACTCTCTGATCCGGTCCAAAGATCCATCTTCGGACCCGTTATCGCAGAGAACGATCCGAAATTCGGCATCTCTCAGGCGTAAGACCGACTCCAGGCACTCGATTGTATCCTCCCATCCGTTCCAATTCACGATCACGATATAGTTTTGCATTGCGCTTTCGAGTTCTCTGCCCCGTATTGCCTCTCGGACGACTGGAGACTGCGGGACAAATACTTGCAGATATAAGTTCTATGTAAGACAAGTCTACTTCTCTGAGATATTGGTCGCCAATCCGTGTTCCAGGGCATAGAGAATGCGATCTACGCACTTGTCTACGCTTTCATTTACAGTATCGAGTCGGATTTCGGGCGAAACAGGCGGCTCGTAGTCACTGTCGATACCGGTGAAGTTTATCAGTTCACCGCGCCGGGCCTTGGCATATAGTCCCTTGGGGTCGCGCCGTTCGCATACCTCCAGCGGAGTATCAACGAACACCTCGACGAACTCGCCTAACTCGAAGCGCGACCGCGCGAGTTCGCGCTCCGCCCGATAGGGGCTAATGAAGGATACAAGAACTACCAAACCCGCATCGACCAACAATCTGGCAACTTCAGTTACGCGACGAATATTCTCGACCCGATCGGCTTCTGAAAAGCCGAGATCTCTGTTCAGGCCATGGCGCACGTTGTCGCCATCGAGCATATAGGTGTGCTTTCCCGCGGTGAACAGACGCTTTTCCAGCAGATTGGCAACAGTGGACTTACCCGACGCCGAAAGGCCTGTAAACCAGAGACACACTGGCTTCTGAAGCTTCTGTCTGGAGCGGGCTGACTTATTCACATCCACCGCCTGCCAGTGGATATTCGCTGCCCGGCGCAGAGAGAAATCGATCATGCCTGCGCCGACTGTGTTATTTGTGAGCCGGTCAACCAGGATGAAGCTGCCCAGTCGCCTGCACCGGTCGTAGGGTTCAAACGGTACGGGACGATCAGTCGATATGTTTACCACGCCGATATCATTCATGCCGAGGGAACGGGCAGCCAGGTGATTGCCGGTTTTTGCGTCAATCTGATACTTAATCGATGTGATTGTGGCAACCGCCTGGCAGGTGTGGAGGTTCATCAGGTAGGAGCGGCCAGCGACCAGCGGGTGATCGGAGAGGCAAAGCACTCTTGACTCAAACTGATCACTCAGCTCCGCAGGATCGGAAGCAGCCGCGATCACGCTGCCGCGTGTGATGTCAACCTCGTTCTCGAGACACACTGTGATCGAGTCGCCGGCAGCGGCCGCAGGGAGTTCAGTCTGCCACCCAACGATCGACCGAATTTTCGTTTCCATACCGCCTGGAACGACGCGTACCCGGTCGCCCACTTTCACCTCTCCGGATGCGATGCGGCCGCAATAGCCGCGAAAGTCCTGAGTCGGCCTGTTGACCCACTGCACTGCCATGCGAAACTTCAGACTATCCGCTCGAGGGGTGACATCAACCTTTTCCAGACACTCCAAAAGCGTTGGCCCGCTATACCACGGAGTGGCAGCGCTGCGGTCGGTAATGTTATCGCCATTCAGCGCGGAAACCGGAATGGGTTGAAAAGACTCGAACCGGAGTTCACTCACCAGTGGCTGGAACTCCCTTACGATCTGCCCGAACATCGCCTCGTCCCAGCCAACGAGATCCATTTTGTTCACTGCCATCACAAGATGACGGATGCCAAGCATTGCCACAATTCTGGCATGCCGATGAGTTTGCGTCTGAAGACCCTTGCTTGCGTTCACAACCAACACGGCCAGCTCGGACGTTGACGCGCCAGTCGCCATGTTGCGCGTATATTGTTCATGCCCTGGCGTGTCAGCCACTACGAAACGTCTTTGCGGTGTTGCGAAGAAGCGATAAGCAACGTCGATGGTAATGCTCTGCTCTCTTTCCGCCTGCAGGCCGTCGACAAGCAGCGCCAGATCGATCGCCTCGCCCTGAGTCCCATACCGTGTAGAGTCCTTCTGCAGGGCTGACAGGTGGTCCTCGAAAACCTGCTTCGACTCCCACAGCAATCTTCCGATCAGCGTTGACTTGCCATCGTCGACACTGCCGCAGGTGATAAACCGAAGCGTATCCTTCATCAGAAATATCCTTCCTGTTTTTTCTTCTCCATTGACGCCGCCTGGTCGTGGTCGATCAGCCGCCCCTGGCGCTCGGACGTTCGTGCCGCCTGCGTCTCCTGTACGATCTCGGCAATCGTCGTTGCCGTGCTCTCAACGGCAGCTGTCAGAGGATAGCAGCCGAGGGTTCTGAAGCGGACGACACGTATTTCGGGGGTTTCTCCCGGATTGAGTGGAAATCTGTCGTCGTCGACCATAATCCATTGTCCGGAGCGCCTCACAACAGGTCGCGGAGCCGCGTAATATAACTGCACGATCGGTATATTCTCGTCGGCTATGTACTGCCAGATATCCGCCTCGGTCCAGTTAGAAAGAGGAAAGACGCGAACCGACTCTCCGGGTTGAATGCGAGCGTTATATATATTCCAAAGCTCCGGGCGCTGGAGCTTGGGGTCCCACCGGTGACCTGCGGAGCGAAACGAGAAGATGCGCTCCTTGGCGCGGGATTTCTCCTCATCGCGCCTCGCCCCGCCAAGTATAAGATCGAAGGCGCCGGCATCGAGCGCCTGCTTCAGCGCCTCGGTTTTCATCATCGTGGTATATCGATCGGAGTCGTAGGTGAACGGGTTGACTCCTTCGGCAATCCTCTGATGATTTGTATGCACCAGCAGCTTCATCCCGGACTCCGCTGCAATCCGGTTGCGGAAAGCAATCATCTCGCGGAACTTCCAGGTTGTGTCGATGTGCAGCAAAGGGAAGGGCGGCGGCGCCGGCCAAAACGCCTTGCGTGCAAGATGCAGCATCACTGAGGAGTCTTTGCCGATGGAGTACATCATCACAGGCTTCTGGGCCAGAGCAACTGCTTCCCGGATTATTTCGATGGACTCCGCTTCAAGGCTTGCCAGGTATCCGCTCATTCAACCTTTCCTAAGTGAAGAGTTAGACGAAACGACGAACACGTTAATCACAAATCCAGACACTGATCTAGATCCAGGATTTTCTCAATTCAGGCAGCTTCCGCCCCAGAAGGTCCTCCAGTTGTGCGATGTCCGGTTCGAATATCTGCTGGAGGTAGCGTCGGGACTCTTCGTCTATCTCAGGCTTCTTTCGTTCGAAACGCAACGGATCCAGCAGCTGCCTCAGGGGAGCGGGCGCCAGTTTCTGCCGCAGTTTCTCAGTCGTTACTTTCCTGACGAACCCCTGAACGGAAGGAAGCCGCGCTTTGCGATACTGGTTTCTCGCCAACGAAAGGTCCGTTGCATCGGCCTGCAAGGGACCGATCCCGATGTGACGAGTGACTTTGAGATAAAATGCCTCCGGACTCTTTGCCAATTCGTCGAACAGAATGACTAATACCTGTTCTCTCCCAAACGTCTCCAGGTAGCGACGCACCTGAGCGTAGTACAGGCCACACTCGACATAGAGGCGTGAGGTCCACCATCCTTTCCTCGCGCGCTCTCGGTCCTTCAGCAGCGCCTCGTGGAACGGCAGAGACTCTGTGCCCAGTTCTGTCACGTTCATAAGGTATCGAGAATGAGCTCGCATCACAGGGTCACGCAGACTGATGATAATTCTCGCTTTTGGGCACGCTGCATAAATGCTGCGCGCAGAGGTTTCTTCCCATAAATAGGAAGGGCTCGCGTCTCCAATGGCCGGATAGCCGTCAGCCGGCCGATACAGGGACTGATACCGCTCCAGGTTGCCGGCGCAGTGATCCCGTACCACTTCGTCGCCATCCTGCAAAGGGGGTTGGGGCCCGAGAAAATAGTGTGGCTCTTTCAACTCCGGCAGGAACACCTGCGGATGTTTCTTTAGATGCGCCCAGAGAGACGTAGTGCCGCACTTCACCGCTCCCACGATATAAAAAGTTGGCCAAATCAAAGTCCGGTCGTTCATAGAATATCTTGTAGAGCACTGTCCAATGGCTCAGATTGTCCTGCAAAAACAGCAGCCGGGACGAGCGAGTCGCTGCGAATTAAGCGCATTCGGCTGAATTCGCAAACCGGCGCCAATCTCCGGCATGGACACATTTTGCCTTGCGGTGCGGCCAGGATCGTCAACCGACAGACGAAATTGCAGCACGACATCCGGTCAGGACGCGCCGTCCCGAATCGCCGAAGCAGAACCGCCGGCAATCGCCTTCGGGAATTGGCGCGCCAACTCGAAAAATCGAACCCTTTCCTGCGAATCGAAATTCCCCAGCAGCAGGGCCACCGCAGCCATTATTTCGCCAAGGACGATAGCGATGGCATGGACAAGCGCCGGCGGATTCCTTCTCTGCACCGCCACCAGAAACAGAACGGCGGGAACTGCACAGAGCAGCGGTCGCAGCATACCCTTTGAAACCAACACGACTCGGTCTACTCGAATGGCGCTGGTAAAATGCATGCTAACCGTCAGGTGCACGACGACCCCAACAACGGCTCCTATCAGCGTGCCGAGCGCTACCCCCAGGGCTCCGATTCGGTGCACAAGCCATAGACTGAGACCTACGTTCACGGCGGCCTCTACGATCGGCGAAATCAACGCCCGTTGTTGCTGTCCTGCACTCAGACATGCCTGCGAATAAGGACGCATGGACGCCCGCAGGAGGACAGCGAGGACCAGTACAATCCCAAACGGCAGGGCGTGAACCTCATAGTTAGAGCCCACCCACAAATGCAGAAAGATGCTCATCCCAAAAAGGAGAGGCAGGGAGAGAAGGATGAGAATTGCAGTTCCGTACCGGGTGACCTTAACAAGCGCCAATCCAAGGCGCTGCGGCGACGCATGAGCGCTCAGACTGGATATGACCGGAAGAATCGCGGCCATGATCGCGGACTGAGGCACCACCAAAATGTTGGCGAGCGTAGACGCAACCGCGTAGTAGGCAGCCGCGGGGAAATCAAATGCGGCGACGATTGGGAGGTCCAGTCCGCTTATGAGGAGTCCACAGAATTGAGAAACCAGCAGCCCGGACCAGAAGGCCAGAAACTCGCGCACAGCGGCGCCGGTTATTCGCGAAATGCGAAACAGTTTCTGTTTACCCCATCTTAGCCAAAACGCCACATAGGCTGCCGGGAGAAGTAGATTACCCGCGGCAGTCCAGATGGCCATAGGTATCAGACCCTGACGATGATACGCAGCCCAGCCCACACCAATGGCGCCGCTGAACCTCCCAATTGCGGACGCGACTGCCGGAATCTCGCTCCTTTGGTAGCCGCCGAATACACCGGCAAGAACGGAGAAAGGGTGACCCACCGCCAGTGAGCATCCGATCAGCAAAATGGCAAGACTTGCCTCGCGAACCACCGCCGGTGGAATGCTGCGAAACAAGACCGGCAGGTACGAGGAAGTAATTCCGATAAAAACGACGGCTATCGCCGCAGTAACGAGCAGAACCAGCCCCGAGCTACTGAGCATGCGAGCCATATACTCGTCGTCACGCAGGCTCCTCGCACGCGCCACGAAATGCATAATTACGGTCTGCACGCTGGCATTCAGCAGCGTAATATACGCACTGATCTGCAGAAGCAGCATCCAGGTCGCATAACTCGACTTGTCGAGCGTCCGAACGAGGAGGGGAGGAAGGGCTAATACAACGATCCAGGCGATCCCCGGCTGCACGAGGTTCGCCACAGCATTCCGCGCCAGAACGCCTGGGGACGACATCGAGCTAATGAGCTGTTGTTCTGAATCAGCCGGAAAAGACACGGAGCCTCGCAAACAAGTTCTGTGCCGATCGATAAATGAACTGAACTCCGGGAAAACGGTGAAGGAACCTCGATCCCGGTGGAATTCGATCTGCGGACCCGCACTCAATCGACATGCAAGATTTCCGCCAATATGCAAAGAGTCGCTATCACATGCAATGCGGCCCATCGGATTTCCGGCCGCAGATCGGGCGCCACCGCTCCAGCGGAACCAGAAGCAGGAAATGCAATCTTATCTTTCGACACGCCACTGATCGTCCGGCGCTCGCTGCGGCCGATCGGTGAACGGCTAATACCGATAGATAACCGCTGTGCTGGCGGCTGCTACCAGGCCAGTGAGATTTGTGGCCATGTTTCTAAGATAGCTAAACGGAACATATACAATATCGTCCGGGCGAAGGGCAATGTCCGCCTGCTTGCCTTTTGCCATCCTGGACAGTGCTACTTTCATCTCCACAAAGGTGCCATCGGATTGCTTGCGGATCAGGCGAGTGGCGTTGGGTACCGCGCTGGTCTGCGTTGAACCGGCCATGGCCACAGCCTGGAGGAGGGACAGTTTGCCGTCATTGGTCGCCATCGGGTATCCTCCGGGCCTGGCAACATCGCCCATAATGTAAACAACGTCGATCTTAGGAACGAGAATCGTGTCACCTGGATCCACTTTCACGCTTTCATTGAGGGCTGTCGACGACTTATTGGAGAGGAAATATTCAATCTTTTCTCCGCTATCATGACGCTGGATCGTGATTCTCCTGTCCGCCACATCGGTGACGCCGCCAGCCAGCGCCAGTACGTCGAGCACAGTTCGAGGGGTTTCAATCGGGAAAGCCCCGGGGTTCCTTACCTGTCCCAAGACGGTAACGTTTTGGGTGACTTGCTGATCGTCAGTGACTACGACATGCGGAGTGAGCAGGTAATGTCCGTCGATCAGCGCCTGTTTTACAGATGCGGCAGCCTCTTCCGGGGTCAATCCGGCTAACTTGACATCGCCGCCAACTAACAGATTGATATAGCCGGCGTCGGTGACTCGAACGTGTTGTGTTAGCTCGGGAGCCTCGAGAACCTGGATGGTGACCAGATCGCCGGAACCGATGAGTAAACTCTCTTTTTGCGCCCATGCGAAGGCGCAGGCCCCACAAAGGATCAACGCCGTTGCGATTCTAAGCCTGATCATTTGTATCTCCATTATCCCGATAATAGTAGCGCTTATACCCATATGTTCCGTAGTAGCCGTAATACGCGGCAGACCGGGTAGAAATGCCGTTCAGCAGGGCACCGATCGCAGGCTGAACGGGATCCTTGACATGCGGAACGAGAAGCCGATAGGCGCGCGATAATCCGACGCGAGTCGTCTTGCCGGCTCGCACTACGAGAACCGTAGCGTCAGCCTGCGCGATCAACAGCTGCACATCGGTTACCGGAAGAACGGGGGGAGAGTCGATAACTACGAAGTCATACATCTGCCGCCATCGATCGAAAAGCGCCTGTAACGGCGTTGCCCCGAGCAACTCGGAGGGATAGGGCGGCGGCGCTCCTGCCGGAAGGACGTATAAGTTGGGAAAGTCTGCCAATGCCTCGGGCTCCTCTGTGACAGATTGATTCGCCAGAAGCTCGCTCAGCCCGCTCGTGACCTTCAGATGCAGGCGCCGCTGGAGCACGGGGCGCCTGAGATCGGCTTCGATCAAAAGCACTTTCTTATTGTATTGGGCAAGAGCAACAGCGAGATTCAAAGCAAGAGTCGACTTGCCCTCTCCTGGATTTCCGCTGGCAATCAGAAGAACCTGGGGCGGATGCCCGCTGCGGGCTATTAAAAGAGCGGAGCGCAAGCGACGAATCGCTTCTCCAAACTCCGAAGCGCGGGAATCCAACTGCACGATCTTACCAGCCATTTCCGTGGAGCTGACCTGAGGCACGATGCCAAGGAGTGGGATTCCCATGCTTTCAATTTCATCCGTGCCCCGGATTTTATTGTCGAGGGCGTCGGCGAGCAGCGCGGCGCCGCCGCCCATGAACATTCCCAGGCCTACTCCCAGTGCAAGGTAGAGGGGAACATTTGGGCTATCGGGCTTGGCTGGCGGCAACGCCTTGTCCACACTGGTGATGTCAGTGGATTGGAGACCTTCCAGAATTCCAGCCTCCTTGAGCCTTTTGACGAGATCCTGATACAGGTCGTCGGCCTCCTCCGCTTCCTTGGAAAGGATCATATATTCGATCGTCTTGTCGTTCAGCTTCTCAGCCGCCTGCTGGTCTGCGTCGTATGTAGCCCTCGCGCCCTTTAACGTACCCTGTGCGATTTCATAGTCATTCTTCGCGCGTGCCGAAATGCGCTGGATTTCCTGGTCCAGCTGGCCTTCGACACCTTGAAGCGAGGCGCGATCTTCAATCAGTTTGGGATACCGCGGGCCGAACTGAGAAGCGTCCTGGCCAATCTGCGCCTTAAGAGTTGCTTCCTGCGATCTCAAAGTCTGAATCAACGACAACGAGTCCCCGACACCCTGGCCCGTGGTACTCATCAGGGTAGTACCGGCGAGTTGAGATATCAGTTCGGCATCGCCGGTCTTAGTAACCTGGAAAATCGATCCTTTGATGACAGCGTTGATTTCCGCCTGGGTGAGCAGGGCGGACGATTCCTGCAGACGGTCGAGAGTCGGACTATATACGACGGGTTTACCCTGAAGGTCGGTACCGCCCACTCCGTAGATGCCCGACGCCTGTTGCAGCGCTATAACCTTGGCCTGCAGGTCTTCATCCTCTTTGCGCAGATCGCCCAACTGGCCCTCCAGCCAAGTCGATACCTGACTGGTCGCAATGTACTTGGTCTGGAACGTATAGTCGATCAGGGCCTGGATGAGATGGTTGACTACAGCCGCGGCAACCTTTGGGTCGCGGTTGCTGTAGTCAACCTCAATCAGGCGAGTGCCGGCGTTCACTGTTACCTTTAACTGTTTGCTGAAAATCTTGAGCGCTTTTTCGCGGCGATGCGGGGAATTTGCGAGGCTGGCCCCGCTGGGGTCCTGAGGCCCCTCCGGCGTAATCCAGCCGGCAATCACTTCTACCGGATTGAAGCCTGGCTGAAAATCCTTGTTCTGCTCCAGATTCAGCTCTCCGATTACCTGAAGCGCGAGCGAATCCGACTGCAGAATCGACGACAAGGTGTCGAGATCGGTGTTCAGCGACAGCGAGTCTGAGGCGCCGCCGACAGACTCTCCCATCATGTCCTCGAGATCCAGAGAATCGGAGCTGGATTTCTGAAGTTCAAATACCCCCACCGCTTTGTAGCGTCGAGTCATAAAGATGCAGGCCAAAACCGCGAGCAGAAAAACCACGCCCGCAGTTGTCACCAGGATTCGCCGCCTGCGGTCGAGAATCCTCACGATATCTTTGAGCGAAAATTCGCTGGCTGATGGGTTATTCACTCGGTTCGGGCTCCAGGAGGTTGGCTGTTCATGCAAAACGAAGGGGCAGGCTGAGGCGCGGATGGCCTGGCGTCAACTACAGGTTGCATCGTCGATGCGGGAGGGTTATTCCGGATTGTTTCATTTGCAAACCTCACCGGTCAAGCAAAAGGCGCTGCTTTCATTCACTGGAACGATGGCGATAACATGCGCTCTCACAAAGCGATGCAGGATCGCCGCCGCGATCTCGATACGCGCGAGCGAGCGACTGCGGAAGGCGGTTCATGAGCGCGATTGAGCGACATGGATGATGGAATTCCTCAGCTCCGGGAAAAGCGCTGACCACTTTCGGGGCCTTTCCAAATCGGCCCCCGAACAGGCCGTCAACGCAGGTCCTGCCGACGCGAACTCGATCGAAAAACAGAATGCTTTTCTCATCGTGATGCGGCGAAAAGGCGAAAATCGCGGCCTTCCCCGCATCGAAGATGCGACGCCGGCACCCGGCCGCAATCGAACACTGACCGTCAGACCGACAGCCTCAGACTCCGACAGGGAGAGCGCGACCTCCGGTGTCGCGAGTTTCCATCGCGGCTGACGAGGGCTCCGAATCGAGCCTGTTCACCATAAGAAGCTTGTCCCACCCGGCCAGCAAAAGGCCGACCAGAACCAGGTGCACAAATGCTGCGTCGAAGAGGACGTTTGGACCGGACCAGATAAGTATCCAAACCGCAATCCAGGGATAGACCGTTGCCGCCAAAGCGGATCCCCTTCTGAAATTGGACCATGCCATACCGGCCAGAATGCCTGCGCCGAAGACATAAATGATCGCGCCCCATCCGATGTCAGCGTATAAGAAGCCGAATACGCTCACCCAGTTATAGCTGACGTTCAGCCCGGCAAGCGCGACGGACGAGAATTCGGCGCCCCAGCGCAGATAAAATGGCGGCCAATGCAGAGCCTCCTGAAAATGAAAGATCTTGTTCAGCCTGTCGGCATCCTGAAGATAGATGAATAAGTAGATGCCGCGCCCACCAAAGAAAAGGGTCATACTGCCATGCAGAAGCGATGCGAGGCGGTTGTAACAGGCAATGGAATAGCCGAGCAGATTGGAAATCAGCAGATTCGCAGCTGACGCACCGCGCAGAAACGAAATTGACATGAAGACAGCTACCAGGGAAACGAACCCGGCTGCCCCGTACAGCAGTCCGCGTCCTACACGAAGCACTCCTCTGGCTTCCTTGCCGAAAATCCAAATAAGTCCGCAGCCGGCAAGCAGGGACATCAGATCGCTGCGGTTCACGGTCGCGACTGTGGTGGCGATCGCGAGCAGGACGCCAAGAAACCAGACAAGCATGAAGACTACCCTGGTTCCGCGACTGAGCCTGAGCTGTTGCACGCGTAACTGCATCCACCATAAAACACCAATCAGCAGCATCGGGGCCTGAACCCATTCGCCTGAACTCAGCCTTGCCCCCTCTTTGCCCATGTTCTTCAATTCTTCTCCCTGATGAGCCGCCAGAATCATCAGGAAATTCACATGAGATCCAATTATCCGCAAGGCAAGCGCACAAAAGACCATGGCGGCCGTGTACGGAATGGCGAGATAAAGAATGGGAGAAGGAGAGTAAGCCTTTGGCAGAACCGCTCGCCACGCCGCGGGATTAGCCATGCGGTTGACTCTGAGACCCAGAAGGAATGCCGCGACGCATGCAAAAAAGTAAATGAACGTGAGCAGGTCCAGAAACATCCGGTCCGGTTCATTCATATAATAGGTGTACGGCCGGGGCGGAAAGAGCCATGCGACCAGAAACCCCAGGCAGGCGACCAATACCGGACCATAGGGCGACGCGAGGCCGTTCCTGCGAATTGACTTGAGCAGGGGAATCATAGAAGTGCCTGATTCATTGGGTCCATAATCGGCGCCGCTTCGACGACCTTATTTTCCGGGAATCAGGGACACGAATAATTGCAGACCGGTATATCCCCGAATGCGGCAGGTTCGCTGCCGATAACTACGCGTTCCATCGGAATCGAACCCCCAGGTTACCGCTTCCGGAGGATAAGAAGACAATATGAGATCAGAGGAATTCTGGCTTTGAGCAGTAAAACCCTTGCTGCGCGTTCCAGCTTCCGCGTGACAGAAAACCGGTCGTAATACCAGTGACCGATATATCCCGTGTGGCGAAGAACGTCGTACCCGATCTTTCCGAATTTCGCGTGCAAAGCCGGTGAAGGGCCGCCACACATAGCGTAGAAAACGGGAAACTTCACCTGGCGCCCTTCCATGTCGCGTTTGGGCTGGGCCATCCTCAACAGCGGACGCGTAATCGTGTCCGGCAACAGACGATTGACGACGAGCGGAAGGTTCCCTGGCGACGGATAAAAATGTATGGCCAGTCCGCCCGGCCTGAGCGCTGCGTGGATGTTCTGATGCACGCAGATTGGATCCTCAACATGTTCGAGAAACATATGGGTAAAGACCAGGTCGAATCTTGCCTTGCCGACGCGAGCACAGAATTCGTTGAGAGGCGCACCCACATCCACCTGGATTTTGTTGTACTCGTCCGGAGCCTTATCCAGCTCCGATTGAGAGATATCCAGGACCGCGTAGTCAATCGCATTGCTCCGGATGAACGCGGCATTGAGAAGCGGATTTGCGCCTCCGCCGATGTCGCAGACCTCCTTCAGGTTGCGGGCCGAGATTTCCATTTTGAGGAGAGCCTGTGCCTTTGACCATCCAGGAAAATTAGCGGCATCATCGAGCCGCGGTCCCTGTTCTGCAGTCCCGCGAAATTGTGGGACGATTGTCGTCATCTGGCTCACCTTAGCAGCATCCACCACTTTCCATATGCAGTCGAGAACCGTCTCGCGAGACTCACGAAGCTCCTTCCGGCGGCAATCTCGTAGCAGATGGGTGACGCTGCAATCTGCTCCGCTGAATACGACAGCGTGTCAGCTGTCTTCATTGCTCATTTTTGAATTCTGAACTACCAGGAAGAAGGCAGCAGAATCGCCAAGTTGTTGGCGATTCAGATTATCTGCCTGAGCGCGAAACTCCTGGAGCTCCTTTCGCGAGAACGACTCCATTCGTTTCCTGCCACGAAGCCCGCGCCGGTATCCCTCGCTTGCCCAAAACTGGAACTCGTAGGAGTCGAAGATAGTCCGGGCAAGTTCCAGGCCCGCCGCGTTGGCTGTCAGCTGAAAACTCCGTGGCGTATGAATGACAAGATGCCGTGGGGCATCCAACTGCGCCCAGTCTCTCCCGTAATGCCGCCAGGCCCAGGTGGCAACCGGGATTCTTACAAGACACATGCCGCCAACGCCCAGCTTGCTTCGAACGCACCCAAGTACCTTTATGTGATTCGGCATATGTTCCAGCGAATGATGAAACATAATCAGATCCCAGCCGCCCTGCACATCCTCGATCGAGGCACGACGCACATAAGCAGTTTCGGCCTCGATGAACGGGTCGATCCCGTGGGCGTCGAATCCCAGGCTTCGAAGGATGTTAACGAGCTTTCCCCCTCCGCATCCCACATCCAGAATTCGCGCTCCGGGTTTTGGCCGTGCTGCGATTACTGAGGCGATGTCCGGGCTGCTGCGCCGCAGCACTTTCATGAGCCGGGGAGCCGCAAAATGGGCGCGATAGTACCATTTCTTCCAGGCCGGCGACTGCATGGAGAAACTGTAGTAGCCCGGAGGATAATACTCCCCCATATGCTCCGGGATAGTTGCAATTTGCAGGCAGCCGCACCCGGAACATTCCCAATACACAAACTCCTTATGCGTGCCGAACATCATCTCGCGAAGATTGTGTTCCCGGCCGGTATTCCCAAGGCACGCGACGCATTCCACCCGAAATCTCCCTTGCTTCGGCGCAGGCTCATTGCAGCTCTGCCTGGGAACAAAGCAGTTATTTGTCAGCCCAATCCGTCTCGCCATCCAGGGACCCCTCTCGCTGACTGCCATGCGCACCATCGTCGATTTGACGATGAACCGGTAAGTGCAACCAGCGAATTTCCCTGCGCTCACCTCATTCAATTCCCAACTTAACCCTTTTTTTGTCCGCATCGATTCCTGCAGCGCCCATGGACCCTGTTCTCTGCGGAGCCATCCAATACTCGTGAAAGCCACCTATGCGTCGCTTGACCGCAATCGGGAGGAAAGCCTGCCGCCGTCCGATCTGGTAGCCAAGATACTTCGCGCCAGTCCGCAGCAGGCTTTGCCAGACCAGCAGCGGATTTTCCGCTCGCGCAAAGGCGATTTCGGAGCGCAGAAACCGCATGCCCTCTCCGGAAGCCTGGCCGTACTTCCTGAGGATCCAGGACTGTTCGGAATGCATCACGCCAACGTCGAAATACCTTCGAAAAACCTGCAGCAGAGTCTGGTTATGCGAGTGATAGACGGCGGCCTCAGCGACGTAGGCAGTCTTCCAGCCCAGCAGCATCATCCTGGCCGAGACATAAAAGTCCTCGGAGTTGATGATCCTTGCCGGAAATCCCCCTGCCGCATCGAGTGCCGTACGCCGGTAAGCACCGAGGTTATCGGAAAAGTAGACCGTCTTATATCCAAGCACTCTGCGCATTTCGAAATCGCGAACTCGCGAGATGGGAGGATAGTTGAATGAACAATGATGGCGGGCGAAGGGATCGGCGTCGGCGTGGGGCAGTTGCCGGCCATAGGCCGCTCCGATATCGGGGCTGTCGAAAGCTGTTATCAGAGTTGCAATCGTGTCCGGTGAGGCCATGATGGCATCGGGCGTGGTGTAGATGAGGATCTCGGCCCAGGGCACCAAAGCAGAGGCAAGCGCACGCGACCCGCCATGGTTGAATTCGAGCCGGGGAATAACATGCACGCGAAATCCAAAAGCTCGGGCGCGCTCCACCGTCCGGTCCTTTGATTCCGAATCGACAATCAAAACCTGATCGGGTCTGATGCCCTGCTGAAGGAGCGGCCCGGGAAACCGATCGAAATAGCGCTCCGAATTCCACGTGGTGAGAATCACCGCAACCCGAGACAGGTCCTTCGATGCGGTCTGCATTGTCATGGCGCGCACTTTCTCCTGCTTCGCATCTCTTGCCCTGCCGGCCTGATTTGCACTCTGCCGATCTCTTCATCGACGCCCGTTAAGTCGCTCGGCGATCGATGCCGACCGAATGCCGTGCTTCTCGAGGAACCCAGGACCGCCAACAGGGCAGGCGCAAATCCGGAGAGAAGAGCATTACTGCCCTATGCAGCGTCCTGCGATGTTATGGGAATGGGTTCCAGCGTCAGACGCCTGACGCGCTGCCGCCTCAGGAATTTCTTTTCCACCAGGTTCCAGGACAATACCGAGAGTATAAGAACTGCGACAGCGCAGGCAGTCATACCTGCCCAGGCCGATGCGGTGAACAACCCCAAAGCGACGAAGGCCTGGATGAGCGGATAATGCAGTACATAGGTGCCATAGGAAAAATCCCCGTAGCGAGTGGGTCCCTTAAAGACCGGGAGGAGGAGACCCACGCAGAGCGTCGCGAGAGACACGCCCACGATGCGAAAGACGAAGATGTGAATCGCGAAATAGATGAGAATACTGGCCACGCAGATTCCCCACATCCAGGCGGAATATTTCCTGAAAATGGGGTAGTAGAAATAGACCGCGGCGCCGATCATGAAAAAAGATAATTGTCCGGGCAGCTGCCTAGCATACTCCACCATACCCAATCTTGTGAGCACGGCCTGGTAGATAACCGATCCTATGCACAGGCCAAGAATTACCCATGGTTTCCCGAGGCGGCGGCAGAGGTAGAAGAATACTGGAACAAACAGGTAGAACAGCACCTCCACCTTAATGGTCCACAGCGCTCCATTAACCGCGGAGGTCAGCGGATTGCCCATGTAGACACCGGGCAAGTTAGGGTGGATGTGCCCGAGAAATACGACATTTGCCGCGAGAAAAGAGAGAGTGCGCCGCGAGGTCAGGAGTTTGACTAACGACAGGTTCGTCAATAAAACGCCCAGCACGAGAACAAATACGGTCGCCGCATAATAGGCCGGTAGAATGCGCTCAGCTCGCCGAATCAGATAATCTTTCAGATTGCTGTTGCGGTCGTAACTCATCGTTATAAGGCAGCCGCTGATAGCGAAGAACCCCTCGACCGCGACCGTTCCATCGCTCCACGTCGGGACCCAGGCCAGCTGCGCCGCCTTGCTGAGGAGAGCGGCATGGTAAAAAACGACCATCCAGGCAAGCACCAGCCGGAGGATGTCGAAGTTGTTCACTTTGGGAATCGACACGTCCTTCTGCGCGGCCCCTGAAGTCTGCATCCGTCGCTCCTCTGCGGCAGGTGGGTCGGTGAGCATGCTTCGCTTATCCAGCCAGCGCTTCCCTTGCTGTATCCAGTATCTCGTCGGCTATGGCAAGACTGGCTGTAGCTGCGGGACTAGGCGCGTTCAGCACGTGCAGGGCACGCGTCTGGCGCACAAAGTAGAAATCCTGCACCAGGTCTCCGTTTGGAGACATGGCCTGAGCGCGCACACCAGCGCCACCCTGCGCCAGATCGTCGACGCGAAGATCCGGGACAAGGCGCTGCAGCGACCGGCAGAACAACTCCTTGCTCATGGAGCGCTTCAGTTCCTGCCAGCACATCGACGGATAGCGCAGGAAAAACTTCCAGAATCCGCGATAGGTCAGACTTTCCACGGTATCGCGCAGCGAGAAATCCGTTTTGCGATAGCCTTCTCTGGCCAGAGCCAGCACTGCATTTGGGCCGGCCTCGACGCCGCCGTGAATCAGGCGAGTGAAGTGTACGCCGAGGAACGGAAACTTCGGATCGGGCACCGGATAGATGAGGTTCTTCACCAGATATTGCCGTTCCGGCTTCAGCTTGTAATATTCGCCACGAAAAGGAACGATCTTAGCCGGGTCATGATTGCCGGCCATGCGGCTCACTCGGTCGCAGTGCAGTCCGGTGCAATTGATAAGAAAGTCCGCCTCATAGTCTGCACTGTGCGTGTGGATGACCCAGCGCGGGCCCTGCCGGAATCCGGTAACTTCCGAACAGAACCTTACCTCTCCGCCGCGCGCGCGGATGGCTGCGACCATTGCCTGGCTCACAGCGGGATAGTCGACGATTCCTTCCTGGGGAACCCGGATCGCTTCGAGGCCCGCGGCATGCGGCTCGATCTCGCGAATCTGTTCGCCTTTGAGCAGTTGCAGCCCCAGCAGGCCGTTAGCCGTACCGCGTTCCAGCAGGGAATGGAGGCGCGGAATCTCTTCCGCTTCCGTGGCTACAACGATTTTTCCGCAGAGATCGTAGGCGACATGATTCTTCTGGCAGAAATCCACCATGCTCCGGATCCCCGTCACGGCCAGGCGCGCTTTGGCCGAACCAGGCTTGTAATACAGGCCGCAGTGCAGCACACCGCTGTTGTTGCCGCTCTGGTGCCGCCCCGGCCCCTCTTCTTTCTCAAGAAGGAGTAACTCCGTCGAAGGAAGCCGGCACAAAAGCTGATGCGCCGTCGCCAGCCCTACAATTCCGCCGCCGATCACAGCGACTTTCACGTCTTCCTCCGAATTTCCGGTACTTATCTATGCCCGGACGGGCGGGGCAAACTCAGCCTGATACCAGGACGCCAATTCGTCCCAGGCAGACGTCTCGCTCCACTGCTCCGGCGGCAACGGGAGGGCTTGCGTGTTCACGCGCACCAGGGGCTCGCTGAAATCGGTTTGCTGTCCCAGAGTCACGTCGCACGCCAATCCCAGCCGCTTGCGCATCTCCGCGGCAAACCGCAGCGTGAAATCTCCCTGCGATTCGACATAACCCATGGGTGCGCATTTTGCCGAGCTGCGCCCAGCGCCGGCTTGTTCGGCAAAGTTGGCATAGTGCACCGCCAGCCGCGAGACATGGATGTTATCGCGAACGTAAGCCGGCGTTCGCACCTCAGCTGTCTTCCCGGCATACCAGGTCTTCATCAGGTAAGCAGTGAAGCGCGGCTCCTCGAATGGACCGAACGGATGCGGTATAACGAACTTATCGAGCCGCAATCCAGCCATCTGCGCGCGATACTGCTCCACCTTCCAGGTGAGCGCTTTCGAGAGGCCATATGGCGAGAAGGCGCGCAGCGGTTCCTCTCCGGCTCCCTCGTCGGCCTCGAAGAAAGTGCCGGTGGCCACCACGCGCCGGAGGCCCCGCGCGGACATTTTCTCCAGCAGCGCGGCCAACCCTTCCGTATTGTTGCGCACCGCCTGCACCACATCGAAGTCAGGACTGCGGTAATTGGTCACATATGCGGCATGCAGGCACAGCAGGTCCCAGCCGTCCTCAGCAGCGGCGAAATCCAGCAGCCGCGAGGATTGCGCCGGCGTCTCCCACAGACGTTCCACCTGAGGCGGCAGCGCGTCGATGCGGCGGCGGCGAGCGGCTTCGTACGACTCCTCGCATCCCTGGAAGGTTGCGTAGACACGATGTCCGCGCCCGGCTAAAGTCTTCGCAAACCAGAATCCGGTGAACGAGCTTGCACCGGTCAGGAGAATCTTCATGCTTCCATCTCTCTGAGAGCGGCGTTCAGATGGTAGTCCTCAGAGAAGTCCGGATGCGCGGCATCCTTCGGCGAAATGACCGTCGGCTCGAAGGGCCATTCGATTCCAATCGCGGGATCGTTGTAGCGCACGCCCCGTTCCTCGCTCGGTGCATAGAATGCGCTCACCAGGTACAGAGCTTCGGCATCATCCGAAGTCGTCAGGAGGCCGTGTGCGAATCCCACCGGCACGTACATCATCGTGCGATTCTCCGCAGTCAGCTCGGCGCCAAACCACTTGCGGTAAGTGGGAGATTTGGGGCGCAGATCGACGATTACGTCGAGCAGCGAACCCCGCACGCAGCGCACAACTTTCACTTCGCCTGCATGCGGCAGCTGATAATGCATGCCGCGCAGGGTCCCTCGCTGCGCGCTCAGCGAATTGTTGATCTGCACGAACCGGCTCATCAGCCCGTGTTCGGCGAATTCCCGTTCGCAGTAAAAGCGGGCAAAAAAACCGCGCTCGTCCCCGCGCTTTTCCAGATCGATGAGCCAGGCGCCCTTGAGCGGTGTCTCGGTAAACTTCATCAGGTCTTCTCCAGTGAATGCCTGGCAGGCGGATTCGCGGCCGGCGCGAAGGTTCAGGCAGGCGCCGGCAGCGCTTTCTTAGTGGCTGACCGCTTCCTCACTCAGGCGATCCATCCGATGCCTGAGCGTGCGCAGGCGCACGTAGCGATCGCCGTTGAAGTCGTCGAGCGAGAATTTGCGATCCACCATTCTCCGATACAGTTCCTCCATGCCGCTCTCCAGTGTGTAGCTGAGCGAAAAGTCCGGAATCTGGCGTCCCAGCAGATTAAAAGACACGCGATAATTCCGGGGATCGTTGCCGACTTCGCCCGTGTAGACGATCGAGGCATTCGGCACCAGCCGCTGCACGTAGTCCCCGATCTGGCGAACCTGATAATTTTCCGCATTGCCGCCCACGTTGAGAGGCAGGTTCTGGATCTTTTCCGATGGAGCTTTGGCGAACGCCACGAACGCGCGCGCGATATCGCGGCAATGAATCAGCGGGCGCCAGGGCGTGCCGTCGCTCATGATGCGAATATCACCACGGGACAGCGCACAGCCGAGCAGATTGTTTACGACCAGATCGATGCGCAGCATGGGCGAATAACCATACGCCGTAGAGTTGCGCAGGAATCCAACAATGAAGTTGCTGTCCGCCAGAAGGCCAATTCCCTTCTCCGCATCGATTTTGGATTCCGCGTAGGCTGATACGGGATTCGTCGCATCCTGCTCGGTCAGATCGAGCTTCTCTCCTTTCCCATAGATGGAGCAGGAGCCGGCAAAGAGAAACCGCGGCACCCCGGCTTGTTTCGCGAGCTTCGCCAGTGCGATCGAGCCCTCGCGATTGATCGAATACGTGATCGAGGCGTCCAGGTCGCCCATCGGGTCGTTGGAGATGGCCGCCAGATGCATGACGCAGTCGTGGCCCTCAAGCTGCTTCGCAGTCAGAGTGCGAATGTCCTGCCGGATTTCGTTATCGGCCGTTACGAAGGGATCGAACTCGCACCCCTCGAACAGATCCAGATCCACACCGGTTACAGAATGGCCCTCGGCCTTCAGGATTTCCACCAGATGAACCCCGATATACCCACGGCTGCCAGTCACTAGTACGCGCACGGTTTCTCCTGTCCATTCATCGAGATTTGCGGCAGTTCTTCCTGCTCCATTCCGGCATGCCGATCGCGGCGTGCAACCGCAACCATCAGCCGCCGGACTCGGCTCAGGCGCACACCCATGGAGCCTTTTGACTCTTCCATAATTCGTTCAGATAGTCGCAGTCGCGCTGCGTATCCATGCACTGCCAGAATCCGCTGTGCTGGTATACGTGCAACTGATGATCCTGCGCGAGACGCGAGAGCGGCTCCTGCTCCAGAACGCAGCGGACATCGTCCTGCAGATAGCGGTAGAAGTCTTTGCGGAAGAAAAAGTAGCCGCCATTGATCCAGTTCTCTTTGAACTCCGGCTTTTCCGCGAATTCCATCACTTTCGCGCCGTCCAGCTTGAATTCTCCGAAGCGCGATGGGGGATTCACACCGAGCACTGTTCCAATTGCACCGTGGGACAAATGAAAGTTCAGTTCGTCTCCCAGATTTGCGTCGGTGAGCCCGTCGCCGTAGGTCACCGCAAAGTTCTCAGCGTCGCCCAGATATCGGGCGGTCGCCTTCGCGATCCGCCCCCCGGTCATCGTCTCCTCGCCGGTGTAGGCTACGGTGACTTCCCAGTCGTCGTCATGATCGACCGAGTGAATCTTCACATCGTTCTTTTTCAGATTCACGGTGAAATCGGAATTCATCGATGAGTAATTGAGGAAGTACGATTTGATGACTTCGCTGCGATAGCCCGTGCACAGAATGAACCGCTTAAACCCGTGTGCGCTGTAGGTGCGCATGATATGCCAGACGATGGGGTGGTTGCCCACCTGCACCATCGGCTTGGGCCGAAATTCCGTCTGCTCCCTGAGCCGTGTGCCCAACCCCCCGCACAGAATGAATACCGGAACCTGTTCCTGTTTGGCGCTCATGGACGCGGTGTTGTCTCCTTCAGGCGGCGATTAACACAGGCTGCCGGCGGCTGTACCGGGTGTGAGTGGACGAGTCTGCCGCCACCGATCCGGCCGGTTTCAATTCATCTGTATGCGGAAACGCATCAGCCAGTGCGATTTTCAGCACTGCCCAGCCTACACCGCTGTCGGCTGGAGAGATGCATTCACTTTGGCCGCGATGCTGAGAACCCCGTGAAGTTTACGCGAGTTTCGTGGATTCTCCTCAGCCAGCCGTCCCGGCTGACCCGTTCGGCCTGGGAGGGTCGTTCCTGCTCAGGCAGAGTTCGGCAAAGGCTTCGAATGCGAGGTCCGGGTTCGCCGGCTCCGCGAAAAACGCCCGATAGAGCGGCCGGTGAAACACCACGATCGAAATCAGAGCCAGAATCAGACCTCTCGCGCTGGCGCAGCGCAGATCGCCACGAAGAATCCACGGCTCAAGATATCGGGAAATCACCTCAACCAGCTCTCCCAGATGCCTCCTCAGCAGCACGTCCAGATCCGCGCTGAGCTCCAGCGAACTGTACAGCACGAGACGAAGCAACTCCGGCTCGCGCATGACCGTCGCGGAGATGATCTCAAACGCGCAGCTGAGCGCGGTTCGCGCATCCGCTGCCTGCGCAATTTCACCCAGCAAATCTCCGCGCAGGCTCACACGTCCCAGTTCCGCTGCCAGCACCGCCACGTAGAGGTCGCGCTTGCGCGGATAGTGCCGGTAGATGGTCACCTCATTGACTTCAGCAGCCGTGGCGATATCGCGCGTGCTGACGCCGTTGTAACCGAGTCTGCCGAAAAGCGCCGCGGCGGCCGCAAGAATGCGGTCTTCCGTCGCGAGTTTCCCGTGATTGTCAGAAATTTGCATATCGCAACTGACGTAATTTGTGCCGCACCGGGGCGCTGCAGAAGGCTGTACGGGATCGGATCAGAGTAAGCGTCGGAAAAATGAATAGATGCTGAAGATCAACAGGAAGACAAGATTCCAGATCCTGTCAGCTGGCTGGCCGGCCACGCCGGGAGGCAGACCGGAGAGAATATCGGGGGAGCAGAGCGAATCCGGGCAAGGCTTCGCCATCCTCACCTGGCTGCGGTGATTTCCACAGAACTTGTTCGCCAGACAGAGGTTCAGGGTGGGTTCGAGGATCGACAAGCGCATGAAAGCAGTTGCTTTCATGCATCCGATTTGTTTTTTGAATACCGCTACTATATCAGCATGGTCTGGATGGTCAAGGAAAATTGACAGCGACGCAGAAAACTGGCTAACCATTAATCATTTCAGCGTCTTGCGAGGATGACCGTGGGCGCGATCTGCCCGGTGATGACCCTCCGGAGCCGCCGCAAGCGACCACCTTCACAAGCCTCAGAACGAGGCACCGAGCGGATCGCTGGCGATCGCCTTCCCCCGCAACGCGTCAGCCATACGGATTCGGGCCCAATCAGCCGGATAGCAGCAGAGGGTCCTTTGCACAGGGAAAACTTAGATACCCTATAAAACAGATAGGGAAACTGCCAAAAGCATATAGAATCTACTGACTGGCCGCTCACGCGCGGCAAAACGTGGAGCACCTCGTCTGCCGTGCCCCGCCTGTTGTCTCTGCTGTCGACCGCGTGAGTTTTCCGGTTTTCTCGGAGGGTGGTTTTTGATGGAGTACGCAGCAGGCTTTGTGATCGCCGTGATTATCGCACTCACCGGTGTGGGGGCGGGCACCATCACGGCGCCGCTGCTGATCCTTTTCCTGCATATACCGGCAGGAGTGGCCGTCGGCACGGCCCTGGCGTATTCAGCGGTGGTGAAGCTGATTGTGGCTCCCGTACAGATTTTTCGCCGTCAGGTGAACTATCGCGTTCTCGCCTTCATGCTGGTGGGCGGCCTTCCCGGAGTGGTATTTGGATCGCTGTTCTTCCGCCGCGTCGCGCATCACGGAAACTGGGCTGCACTCTATTGGGTGCTGGGGGGTATCGTTATCTTTTCGTCCTCCTGGCACATCTACCGGTATTTCTTTCCCGCATCGGCCGGGCGCGCCCCGAAGGACCGCCTGCGCTGGATTGCCGGACTCATGTTTCCCATCGGCGCCGAAGTCGGTTTTTCCTCCTCCGGCGCCGGCGCTCTGGGCACGGTAGCACTCATGGGCCTCACTTCCCTGCCCGCCACTCAGGTAGTGGGCACGGACCTGGTGTTCGGTCTCGGCGTCGCCGTGGTCGGGAGCGGTATTCATATCCTTGGCGGTATGTACGACGCTGCGCTGCTGACGAAGATGATCATCGGGGGAATCGGTGGCGCCATCGTGGGCAGCGGCGTTGCGCCCCGCGTGCCCAGCCGCCAACTGCGATTTGCCCTCTCTGCCTGGCTCCTGATGCTGGGCGTGGAGTTCTGTCTGCGCGCCGCACATCTCTGATGCCGTGCTGGATGGCAACCCTGATTCTGCACCTCGCTCAGATTCAACAACCGGTCCTGCCTTCCTGAGAGCCGCCGTTTAGAATCGACCCCAGCAATGTCCTCTCCGCCTGTTCCCTTTTGGCGGCGAACACTCGCCGTCCTGCACCCCTCGCATCGCCACTCGCCGTTCTCCGCGACGATCCTGCTGATGGCTTCCGTGATGCTCTCGCGGGTGCTGGGACTGGTGCGCGTGAAATACATCGCGTGGCTGCTGGGACGGAGTGCCGCCGCCGATGCTTTCAATGCCGCCTTCCAGCTTCCCGATATGGTTGCGTACTTCCTTGTTGGAGGAGCGGCCTCCATCACCTTTGTTACCATGCTCACTCGCTATCGGGAGTCGGGACGCGAGGCCGAGGGCGAGCATGCCATGTCGGTCATTCTCACCACGATGGCGCTGGTGCTGGGAGGCGCCATTCTCCTCGCGGAATTCGCCGCTCCCCAGTACATTCACTGGTGGTTCAACGGATTTCCCCCAGTGAAGGCCGCGCTGTGCGTCCATCTCACGCGCATCCTGCTCCCCATCCAGCTGTGTTTCTTTGCCGGCGGCGTGTTCGGCGCCGTGCTTCTGGCACATAAGGTCTTCTCCGCGCAGGCCATCGCTCCCCTCATCTACAACCTGGGGACCATTTTCGGCGGCGTTCTGCTCGCACACGCCTTCGGCGTCTCATCACTGGCCATCGGCACCGTGGCGGGCGCCATTTGCGGACCGTTTCTCCTGAACGCAATCGGCGCTCATCGCGTGGGCATGCGCTACCGGCCGATTCTGGAATGGTCCAATCCCGGCCTGCGCGAGTGGATCCGCATGTCGGTCCCTCTCATGCTGGGCGTCTCTCTGGTGACGGCAGACAACTGGATCATCAACCACTTCGCCTCGCAGGTGGGCGGCGCCATTACGCTGCTCGCCTATGCGAAACAGCTCTTCACGGCGCCCGCAGCTCTGGGCCAGGCAGCCGGCGCCGCTTCGCTCCCCTTTCTTGCCTCGCTGTACGCAAAGGTCGATCGCACTCCCTTTGCCCGCAGCGTCAACTCCGCGGTTTCCCGCATCATTGCGTTTTCCCTGCTGCTTTCCGCATTCATGATCGCGATGGCATTGCCGCTGGTAGACGTGCTGCTGCGTGGCGGCGCCTTTCATCGCGCTGACTCGGCCACCATGGCGGTTTACTTCGCCATCTTCTCCATTTCTCTTTGCCTGTGGTCAGCACAGACGCTCTATGCGCGCGCATTCTATGCAGCGGGCAACACGGTCACGCCCATGGTGGCCGGCACCATCGTGACCGCCGTCTCGATCCCCGTCTACGCCGTTCTCTACCGGACCATGGGACCGGCGGGCCTGGCAATTGCGTCCGACGCCGGCATTCTGCTGCAGACCGCGACTCTGGCCGTGCTGCTCCACCGGCGGGGCATGGTTTCACTTGCCGGTCTGGAATACGCGGAAATCGGCCGGGCCGTGCTCGCCGGAACACTCTCCCTGGCTGCGCTGCTTGCGATCCGTCACATGGTGCACACCACCAGCCGCCTGTGGGAACTGGGCCTGCTGAGTGTAGCCGCACTGGTCTGGCTGGGCATCTCCGCTGTCGCTCTGCGCGTCACCGGATCGTCGCTGCCCGGCCAGGTTATGACGCGCTTTGCGCGCCGCGCATGACGGCTGTGCTGGGGCCTGCCGGATCGTTTTGCGGGCCGACTGCTCGCACGATGTTCAGTTCTATCCGCCACTCCTTACCGCAGTGCTTACGTCGCAGCCTGCCAAACCTGGCACGAAGGATACTCTACCGTTTCGAGGTACTTTGATTGTCGACTATTATGGATACTGGAAGGCATTCGCATGCCTGTCCGCAGCCGGTGCGGCTGCAATCGTACAATCGGAAACAATCCGATTCCGACTGGGGATGAGATGACGGTGGCAAAGTCGAGGCGGCTGGCGAACGTCGGCGGGCCCAAACGCGAGCACGGCACGAGCGTGCTGACGGCTCTTCATCAGGTTCGTGAACTGATTGTTCAGGGCAAGCTCGCGCCCGGAACCTGGATCGTTGAGGGCGAGCTGGCCAAGCGCCTGCATCTGAGCCGCACCCCCGCGCGCGCCGCTCTGCAGTGGCTGCAGCAGGAAGGCTATGTGCGGGTACACCGCACCGCGAACAAATCGCGGATGATCGTCAGCCCCCTCACCAAGGAAGACGCCAACGAACTTTACGCGATGATCGGCCGGCTGGAAGGCCTGGCGGCGCGGATCACCGCCTCGCTGCCCAAAGCCGAACGGCTGGCGATTGCACAGAAGCTGAAGAGCCTGAACCAGGAACTGACTCAGATTCAAAGCAACCCCGGCGAACAGGGGAAGATCTTCGATATCGATCGCGATTTCCACCGGCTGATCGTCGAGTCCGGCGCCGGGCCGCGGCTGAAGGCTTTCCACAAGACGATCGAACCGCAGGTAGAGCGCTACTGGCGCCTGTATGCCAGCTCCATCATCGGCAATCTGCAGCTTTCCATCGACGAACACAACGAGATCATCACGGCCCTGATCGCCGGCGACGCCGATCGCACCGAGCGTGGCCTGCAGGTCAACTGGGAGAATGGCTGCGAGCGTCTCGGCAATGTGATCGACGTCTTTGGCGAGCGCGGCAGCTGGTAGTCCCTAAGTCGTGATGTTCCGCAGATACACCGAGTAGCGCTGGTCCATGATCTGGTTGATCGGCACCAGCGTATGCGTGGGGCCGCGTCCCTTCGTCTGGAACAGCAGTGGGAATTCCCGGGACGCTTCCGCCCGCTCGAACCAGATCGTATTCGGATCCACGGGCGGCGGCTCCACTGGCTTGCCGTCGGGCCCCCGCCGCATATGCTGGCGCAGATCCACCGTCGGCATCGGATAGCCGTCGTCGCCATAGCCGCGCGGGCCGGGATCGCCGTAGATCATTCCGGTCGTCAGCCCTTCCGTTCCCAGCGCCGCCGCCAGCACCAGCGGGCCATACATCGCCGCCTGCACCTGCTTATCGTCCGGTGTGGTGGAAATGTGCAGCGTCAGCGGCATCTCGATCGTGATCACGTCGCCCGTCTTCCAGCTATGGTCGAGCGTCACGTAAGTCGAGGGCGTCGCCGTCACGTTTTGCTGTTCTCCGTTGATGCTGTACACCGCGCCCGCCGTCGCCCAGTACGGGACGCGGATCTTCAGCGCGGTTGCCGACCCTGGCGCGTTGTCGATCGTCAGCGTGATGCGGTCGTCTTCGGGAAACTTCGTCGTCTGGCTCAGCTTCAGGCCCCGCTCCTTCCAGTCCAGCGTCGACGGGATGAACAGGTTCACGTACACGTTGTCGTCGTCGTGAAAGTAAATCGAATCCGTCAGCTTCGAATACTCCTCCGACCCGGTTCCGGTGCAGCACCAGAACGCGTCAAACGGCGTGCCGAAAGTCTTGTACATGCCCGGCTCCAGCGGCACGTAGTACATCAGCATGCCGTTGCGATCCTGCGTGCCGTAGCGCACGTTGATCATCGTCCGCTCGTAGTAGTCAAAGAAGCTTGCATCCGGCTGCTGGCCGTAGAGATGGCGCGTCAGCTTCATCATGTTGTAGGAGCAGCAGCATTCCTCGGCCGCGGGCCCCAGCTGGCTGGCAATGGCATCCGGCGCATGCCAGAACTCGCCGTTGCTGGTGCCGCCCGTGCAGTAGATGTGGTGCTGGGTGACCATGCGGTAGAAGTTCTCGCTGATGTCCCGATAGCGCGTGTCCCCGGTCAGTTCGTATCCGCGCGCCGCGCCAATCACCTTGGGGATATTCGTGTTGGCGTGGTTGTGATCCAGCATGTCCTGGTTGGCGGCCAGCGGATCGAAGATCTTGTGGTGCTCGAACCGGTAGCCCAGGTCCCGATATTTTGCATTCCCGGTGATTGCGTACAGGTTGAACGACGCCTCGTTCATTCCGCCCTGTTCCACGAGCAATACCTTTTGCCAGTCATCGTCCGCGAAACTGCGCGCGTATACGTCGGCCCAGTCCGCCATCCGCTCCGCCATATCCAGCGCCTGCTTGTTGCCCGTGTGCTGGTACATGTCGATGAGGCCGGCCATGATCTTGTGATAGGTGTAGAAAGGCGCCCATACTCGCTGGTGCGCACGCAGGCGGTCGTAGAACGTCGTGGGATACGCGCCGAGATACCCGTCTTTCGTCTGGCACTCTGCCAGCATAGTCACCAGCTCATCGGCCTTCATCCTGATGAACGGATCGCCGGTGCTGGCGTGCATCAGGGCGCAGGAAGAAAGATAGTGGCCCACATAGTGGCCGCGCAGTTCGCAGTCCGGAGCTTCCCATCCGCCCAGCGGATCGGCGTCTGTGGGAATGCCCGCCGTGACGCGAAAGTTATACGCGAGACGATCGTTGGGCAGTGAATAGAGAAAGCTGCGGTTCAGCTCCATCGTGTCTTTCCAGAAGCTGGGCAGCAGCCGCACGTCCGGCATGGGAAACGGCTTCGCCTTCCAGGCTGCCTTCTCCACCGCCGCGTTCACCAGTGCCTGGTTGGCTGTGTCTTCCCCGGCGGCGCTCGCAGCCGCCTTCTTCGCATCGTTGCCGTTCAGCGCCGCGGCTCCGGACGGGAGCATTGCTGCCGCTCCCGCGCATGCCGCACCGCCCAGGAACTTTCTCCGACTCAAACTGCTGTTCATCGTCTCCCCCTCATCTGAACAACTCTCTGGTGCGCCGAGCCAACCTGTCCTGTCACCATGATAAATACAATATTGCGTACAACAGCCACTCAGCTGCAGCTCGCAAACTTTAGCTCATCGTCGCCACCACCGTGAACCGGCGCGCGCCGGCGGTGGCAAACACCGCAGTATCCTGCTCGCGCCCAGCCGGCGCAACTGTCTTTCCGTTCACGCTCAGCCCTGCAAGGGATCGACCCGCCGGCCTGCGAAAGGTCGCCTGCAGCTCCTGCGGCAGAGGGCCCTTTTCCGGCAGCGCAATCGTCGCCACCAGCTCCTTGTCCCCGCGCGGTTCCAGCCGGTAGTCGACGCGGCCCCATCGCGTGGGCGCCTTTTCGATGGCGATTGGTTTCCCGGCGGCGACCCACTTCTGCGGCAGTGCCCGCCCAAAGTAAAGCCGCTCCGCGTCCGGATCTTCAAACACCAGCATCCACCGCACCAGCAGGGGAATCGTCAGCTGCGCCGGGATGCAGAAAAGCGCTCCGTCGCCCGTAATCCCCGACACCTCGCCGGCCGTCCAGCTGCCGCGCGAGTGGTCGTGATACCGGTGCGCGTACAGAAACAGCAAATATTCCTCGATGCGATCCATCCGCAGCAGCGCATGAGCGTATCCGTAGGAGATGAATCCGAGGATGTCGCGGCCCGCAGGGTGCGGACGCTCCACGTTCGCAACCACGCCCAGCGTCGTCGCTCCATAGGCCCGCATACAGTCGATCACCGTGTTGGTCTGCTCATCTGTCAGCACCCCCGGCTGCAGCAGCTCCGCGTAACAGCGGTGGACCCATCCCTGCTCGCTGGGGTGCTCCTGCTCCAGCGATTCGCGGAACGTCAGCTTCGCACCGGGCAGCGGCCCGATGTAGGGCGGCTGCTTGTCCCGCATGGTATTGGCATCGATGCTCTTCACCAGCGTGTCCCGCAGTTGCTCGCTGCGCCGCGCCCATTCTGCTGCCGCCGTCTCTCCGCCGCTCAGGTTCAGCGCCCGCCATGTCTTCGCAATGTCGCGCCACCCGCGCACCGTAAACGCGCTGTTCGAGAAATACGGCTTCCACCACACCGAGGGATCGAGCGTCAGGCACGAATCCGATTCCGACCAGCCGTGAATCAGTCCGTAGCCCGGATCCGTCGCCGGCAGCTGGAGCGCCTCATCGTGCAGCTCCGTGAGCAGCGCCACCGTGG
Source organism: Acidobacteriaceae bacterium (assembly GCA_030041435.1). GTDB lineage: Bacteria > Acidobacteriota > Terriglobia > Terriglobales > Acidobacteriaceae > Palsa-343. The sequence continues at coordinate 13,398 of JASHNW010000058.1, read as the reverse complement.
CCTCGATCTTCCCGCGATGCTTCAGCAGCAGCGACCGGTCGCTCGTGTAGTTGTAGTAGCGCGCGATCAGTGAGAGCGTCAGCCCGAACTGCGCCGTCTCCGGGCCGCGCATGTTGATCATCCCCTTCGCGTCGACAAAGCTCGTGAAGTAGTTGTCGAACACATCGTGAGCTTCGCTGAATCGTCCGCACTCCAGATTCGCGTACAGCGACATCGTGAAGATGTCCTGGAAGCCGTCGTACTCCGGCCCGTAATAGTCCCGGTCCACCGCTCCGTACTTCGGATAGACGCCGCCCGGCCGCACCACCTGCTCTTTCACGAAGGCGTAGCGCGCCATGTTGCTCCAGGTGCTGTCGGGCAGAGTGATGGGTATCATCTCGTGCATCAGCCGGTCCCAGTATTCGGCGAAGGCCAGCAGCCCCTGATAAAACTCGGCTGCATCCGGATCCTGCCGCCGCCGCGTGCAGGCCGGATAACTGTAGCCGTACACAACTTTCAGAATCTTTCCGTCCAGGATGTGCGCGGTGCGGTGCCACGTCTGCACGATGAAGCGATCGTGGGCCAGCACGTCGCCGAAGACGATCACCTCGTAATACGAGCCATTGTCTCCAGGCAGGACCTTGCGCACTGCCGGCATCCACCCGCCCACCAGGCCCTCGTAGCGCTTGCCGCTCGGCACGGCGATCAGTTCGCGAAAATACTGCCCGGGATGATAAGTCCGCGTGTTGCCTGCCGGATACACCGGCATGGTGTCGCTGCATTCGCGCGTACCTACGATGGTGTTCCAGCGCGGCCGATAGCCTCTTCCGGCCCGTTCCGCCGAATCCATCGGGGGCGCCGCGCGCCGCACCTCGTCTTCGTCCGGCTCCCCGCCGGCCAGCAGCTTATCGGCCAGCAAATCCGCAGCCGCCATGCCGATCTGGCTCAGTTCCAGCCCCAGGTACTGCGGACCCTCATCGGCAAAAACCGCCTCCGCGCTCTTTGGCATTACGCGCGCGCTCCCCGCCGACGAAATGAACGTGATTCCCCCGTCGCGCGTGCGCAGATCCTCATACACCCTCCAGGTTTCGCCGTCGTGCGTAAAGGTTTCCAGCAGGGTGTGCCCGTCCACCGGGGTTTCGCTGGCCGTGCGCGCGCCCTCGAGCATGGAGCGCGAAATCGGGGGTTTGCCCGGCTCCTCGCCAAGCGACGCTAAGCTGTGCAGCGCTGCCGAGCTGGCCGCCACGCTTTGCAGGAAACGTCTTCTGTTCATCCGCCACCTCGGTTCATCGCGCTGCCATTGCGTTCGGGAATACGTTATTCGCCGAGTTATACAGCAAGCACCGATTGTATACAACTTCGTATGCTCTGCCCGGGGCGGTTTCCCTCCTGCCCGGTAGCTACAATAACGCCATGCTCGCGCAGCGAACGTTTCGCATCGCCGGGGTGGCGGCGCTTCTCTGCGGAGCGCTTGTCACCGCTTCGTTTGCGCCGGCGCAGCAGCAGGTTCCACAGCCTTCTCCGCCTCCGCAAGCCGGGCAGCAATCGCCAAGCTCCTCCGATGCGCAGCAGGAATTCCGCACCGGCGCAGATCTTACGCGGCAAGGCGACCTGCAGCAGGCAATTCCGCACCTGCTCGCCGCGCAAAGGGCGGGCCTCGACCCTTATGCCGTGGGCATCGATCTCGCCATCTGCTATGTCGGGACCGGCCAGTTCAAGCAGGCCATCGCCGAACTTCGGCCCCTGCAGGACCTCGGTTCGCATACAGCAACTGTGGATAACCTGCTGGCCCAGGCGTATCTGGGAGACGCGCAGCCGCAGCAGGCTTTCCGGGTTTTTCTTCAGGCCGCGGCGGCCACGCCAAAAGACGAGAAACTCTATGCGTACATGGCCGATGCGTGCACGGATCACCAGAACTACTCGCTCGGGCTGCAGATTGTGGATCGCGGTCTGCAGCAGCTGCCCGACTCAGCGCGTCTCCATTACGAGCGGGCCGTCTTTCTGGGCCGGCTCGGCCGTTTCGACGAGGGCAAGCCGGAGTTCGATCGAGCGGCGCAACTGGCGCCCGGCAGCTACATCGGCTATCTCGCCGAAGTGCAAAAGGATCTGTACGAGGACGATCTGGCCCGAGCCGACAAAGTCCTGCACCAGGCAATTGCAGCCGGCCATCGCGACTATCGCATGCTCTCCCTGCTGGGCACGGTGCTGCTGCACGAGGGTGCTGCGCCCGGACAGCCGCAGTTTGCCGAAGCACAGGCGGCGCTGGAAGAGTCGGCCAGGGACAACCCTGGTTACTCCGCGACGCAGATTGCACTGGGGAAGATCTATCTGATGGAGGGGCACCCGCAGGATGCCGTCGACCATCTCGAGATCGGCCGCCGTCTTGAGCCGGAAAACCCCGCGGTGTACGCAAACCTGGCCAGTGCGTACGAAGTGCTGGGAGAGCGCGCGAAAGCGCGGGCGATGCGGGCGCAGATCGGGCGGATTCTTGCCGAGAAAAAAACGGGGGCGGGCCAGGCCCAGCCGTAATTTCTTCTCTCGCAAGTTCCCGTCCGGCGGCGAGGTCAGGGGAGTCGGCGGCGCCGTTTTCCAGAGCTAAATTACCGAATACCGGGTGAGACGCTCACCTTCTGCTTGACAATGCATACAATTTGCAATACAAGTTGAAACTCAATGGCATGTCGGACGCTTGCCCCAGGCTCCAGGGTCCGACCAACACATTGCCGGGCTCGTACGGCGCGCAGGGAATCGCATCCCCAGATGCAAAAGCATCGGTAGCCCTGGCCGGGAAAACGTTTTATTCGACTTCAGGAGGACAGAACATGCAGACCACAAGCTTGCAGCGGACTCTTCTCGCCGCCACCGTGCTGGCGGCCACGCTGGCATTCACCTGCCGCCCCGCCGCAGCCCAGGCCGGTACCCAGGGAAAAATCGAGATCACGGTGGAAGACCCATCCGGAGCCGTCGTGCCCGGTGCCGCCCTCAAGCTCGTCGAGCATCAGACCAACGACGCCTATGCCGCCAGCACGAACGGCAGCGGCGGCTACACCTTCGTGAACCTGCCCATCGGCGTTTATGAGCTCACCATCAGCCGTTCCGGGTATGCCACCAAAGTCTATTCCACGGTCATCGTCGAAGCGTCCCAGGTCACCGATCTTACGGTGCAACTTTCCGTCGGCAGGACGACCCAGACTATAGAGGTTGCGGGCCTGACCTCTCCCGTGCTCCAGACGACCTCCAACGAGATCGGCACTGTGATTGATGTCAAGCAGATCCAGGACCTGCCGCTCGATGGCCGTGACATCACCGCTCTGGCGACGATTGTGCCCGGATACACCGGCCAGAACGGTCAGGGCACGTTCAACGGCCTGCCCATCATGGACCAGGGCAGCAATATCGACGGCATGGTCGGCAACTCGCAGCGCATGAAGTTCGACAGTAATATTGAGCCGGCCGTTTCGCCCCGTCTCGAAAACATCGAGCAGATGAGTGTGCAGACCGACCAGCTGGGCCTGAATTCCGGCTTCGGGCAGGCCACCACCCAGGTCAATTTCGTGGGCCGACGCGGCAACAATCAGTTCCACGGGACTGCCTATGAGGACTTCCGCAACAGCGGGCTGAACGCCAACACCTGGTACAACGATGCTGTGGGAGAGCGCAAGAACAAGCTTATCCTGAATGACTTCGGCGGCAGCGTCGGCGGTCCCATCCTTCATGACAAGCTGTTCTTCTTCGGCACCTTCGCCATGAGTAAGCAGCCGGGCAGCTTTACCGCTACCAACGATGTCTTCACCAGCGCCGCTCAGGCCGGCACCTTCACCTACACGGGAACGGATGGCGCGAGCCACACCGCAAACCTTCTGACTATCGCGCAAAACAACAACCTCCCGTCCACGGTCAATGCGGAAGTTGCCAAGCAGTTTGCGGTGATCGACTCCGCCGTTGGTTCCGGAAAACTTGCGGCGACGTCCGATCCCAACTACAACCAGGTTGCCTTTCTCAATTCTTCGCCCACAACGAGTTACTTTCCGGTAGGCCGCATTGACTATAATGCCTCACAGAAGGCCAGGATGTATCTCTCCTTTATGTACACGCAGAGCGACCAGCCCGGCGTTACGGCACCTACCTTTCCCGGCAGCGCTTTTGCCGATCAGCAAGCCGGCAACCAGTCAAAGAACTTTGTTACTTCCTATGGTTTCGATTACGTCTTTTCGCCGAGGCTGATTAACCAGTTCAAGGCCGGTTTTCTCTATGATGTCGGTCTCTACGCATACAACGCGGCGCCGCTCTATGTGACTGAGCCCACCGTGAACTGGAACTATCCTGGCGTAACTACCCCCATGTCCGGCCAGAACTATCAGTTGCCGATCAACACCTACTACCCGGTCTGGGACTTTTCTGATGCAATGACTTTGCAGCGTGGAAAGCACACCTTCCAGTACGGTGTTTCCTGGTACAAGGAACAGGATCACTACTGGAATGCGCCGGGAGGTTTTTATAACTATAACTTTGGCCTGGCGAGCGGCGATCCCGCGATCAACGCCTTCACGAACTCAGGAGCCACTCCGACACTGCCCGATGCCACCAATGCCGAACTGCAGAAGGCGGATGCGTTGTATGCGATCCTGACGGGCAGGCTCAGTGGCGTCAACGGAGAAAACTCCTATAACATCAAGACCAAGCAATACGCCCCTACTGGCACGATGAGCGAATACCCGCTGGACGAGGCGTCCTCGGCGTGGAGCTTATTTGCAGAAGATTCCTGGCGGATGACTCCGACACTAACCCTCAACTACGGCCTGCGCTGGGATATATATAGTCCCGAGACGGATCTCACCGGTTTCTATCATTCCGCGGATGAGGCTTCCATTTATGGCCCCACTGCTGTAGGCGATTTGTTCGATCCCGGCTCGCTCAAGGGCGATCTGAATCCGGCTATTTCGGTTCACGCGCAGCCGTACGCACCCTTTAGGGTAACGCCGCAGCCCGCCTTCGGATTTGCTTGGAATCCGCACGTCGCTTCGGGCGCCCTCAAGAGCATCCTCGGCGACGATAAAACGGTGATCCGCGGCGGCTATGCTCTGCGCCGTTTCAGCCAGGCCTATCAGTACTTCTGGGACTATGCAACCGATTATGGACAGTTCTATTACCAGCAGTTCAACCTCCTCGCGAACACCACCGGACAGCCGGGAACATTCGCTCCCGGCAGCCTCTCGATCGGCGACACGCTGCCCGCACCCATTCTGTCGCCCCCGACGTACCAGGCGTCGGCGCCTGAGTCGGAGTTCACGTATACGGGTGGACCGGGGGTAAACGGCATCGAGCCGAACCTCCGCCAACCCTACTCTCAATCCTGGAACTTCGGCATTCAGCGCGGCATCGGACGTTCTATGGCGCTGGAGGTCCGCTACAACGGCAATCGCACCATCCACAACTGGATTGGCATCGATCCCGACGAAATCAATGTCTTCGAAAACGGATTCCTGAAGGACTTTAAAAACGCTCAGGCGAACCTGGCTGCATCGGGAGGCAATTCCTTCTCCAGCAGTTACGGCAATCCAACGCCGATTCTTGATGCAGCCTTCGGCGGGCCAAATGCCTCGGATTACACGAACACGCAGTTCATCAATTATCTGAACACCGGCGCAGTGGGATCGATGGCCAGCGTTCTCGCCGGCATCAACGGCGACGTGCCGTTCTTCTGCAATCTGGTCGGCGCCGGCTTCTCGCCCTGCGCCACGAACGCCGGCTATACAGGCTCGGGTGCGGGCTACCCGATTAACTTCTTTCAGTCCAATCCCTACAGCGGCGGCTCTTCAAGCGGAGAGCTGGTTTCCGCAGGCTACTCCAATTACAACGGCCTGCAGGTCGATCTCCGCCAGGGCGCCTGGCACGGTCTGCAATACGACACGAACTATACCTGGAGCCACAGTCTCGGCCTTTCGGCCAGCAATTCTTGGACCGGCTCCTACAACGCCTTCACCCTGCGCAATCTCCGGCAGAGCTACGGGCCCACGATGTTCGACATCCGCAATGTTTTACATGCCAACGGCACGTACGATTTCCCGGTCGGCGAGGGGCGCCAGTTCCTCAACCATAACAAGGTCCTGGACGCGGTCGTCGGCGGATTCACCGTGGGAACGATTGTGACGTACCAGAGCGGAGCGCCGGCGTACGTTGCCGGCGAGTACGACACCTTCAATGACATCGGAGACGGCGGCATCCAACTGCACGGAGTTACTCCGAGTCAGTTGCAGAGCGCCATCGGTGTTCACCAGGTTCCAGGCCAGGGGTACGCCAATCTGATCAACCCAAAATATCTGGTCAGCCCAGGAGGCGGTGGTGCTAACGCCAGCTACATCACGCCTAACATAACGCCTGGAACTTTCGGTCGAGCGCTTTACCTCCATGGACCACGACAGTTCTTTCAGGACATGGAGTTGACCAAGCGATTCCCCATCCACGAGGCGCTGCACTTTAACCTTCAGGCTTCCTTCATCAATCTCTGGAACCATCCGGTGTTCGGAAATGCCGATGGCTTCGGGCCATATGTGCCCGGCGCATCTGCCCCTTCATTCGATTCCGGAATTCAGGATTACAGCTTCGGCGAGGGCGCTCCCACCAATGAGGGTGGCGGCTTTGGACGAATCGTCGAACTTCGTGGAACCTTCCAGTTCTAAGAGTTCTAACCTCCAGTGCCGGGCGCTCCTACCCAGCGTCCGGCCACCTTTTTTAGGCTGCCGGGAATCGACAGGGTCCCCAGGCGCCGGGGAAACCACCAGGATCCCGTGAGGAGACTTTGAGCACGAGTTGGCAGGAGCCGGAGACCCTCCGGTTCGAACGTCCTCTGACCTGCGGAATCCGGCGATCTCTGGGATGGGTCTTTCCGCTGATTCTCGCCTGCACTGCCTGCTCAGGACTCCTCGCCCGGAGCCAGGATCAACCGGCGAAGACTCCGCCTGTTCCTGGGCCGATGCTCAGCGAGGGTATCGTCAGCCTGGACACCCCTCAGTTCACGCTAAAACTGGTGCGCTCATCGCAAACGGTCGCCGCGCTGTTGCCGAAGGACGCGAACGGATTTGACTTCACCCCGGGCGATTTGCTGACGGAGCGATCGCACAACGGCTACTACCACCTGGGCGACCTGGACCTGCGGCTGCGGGTCGGCGGTTCCGGTTCGTGGCAAAGCTACTCCACGGCGCTGGCGCGCCAGCCGGTTACCGTACTCCCTGTCTCCGGCAGCGAGTTGGCCTCGGCCGATCTCGCGCCAACGCTGCCGCCTGATATCCCTCTGCGGGTTGTTCGCACCTGGGCGCTCGAGGGCGGCCAACTGGTTCTGCGATTCACTCTGACAAACAAAACGCAGCAGCCGGTCGAGATCGGTTCTCTCGGCATCCCGATGATCTTCGACAACGTGATGACGAACCGCACTCTCGCACAGGCTCACGCCATCTGCAGTTTTTACGATCCTTACATCGGGGAGGACGCAGGTTATCTCCAGGTAACACGTCTCAGCGGACATGGTCCGGTGCTGCTGGTGGTTCCTGACGGGCATACGCCGTTTGAGGCATACAACCCCATCCTCAGCGAGTGGCGCGGCCATCTGGAGATGGCCCACGACCCCACGCCGCGCGGCGTCACCTTCGAAGGCTTCTACGAGTGGATGGTCCACAGCGGCGCCTACCAGCAAAATGAGTGGAAGAACGCGCAGCCATGGAATCCAGCCACGACCTTCACGCTGCAGCCCGGCCAGTCGCGGGTCTACGCGCTGCGATTCCTGGTGTCCGATTCCGTTCGCGACATTGAAAAGACCCTGGCTGCCAACCGCCGGCCCGTTGCGGTCGGCGTGCCCGGTTACATCCTGCCCATGGATATGGAGGCTCACCTCTTTCTGCAATACCGGCAGCCAGTGCGGTCGATGAATGTGGACCCCGCGGGGGCCATTGCGATTCGCAAGGCGCCTGCGACCCCCGGCGGCTGGCGTGACTATGCGCTCCAGGGAAGGACATGGGGCCGGGCGCGCGTTGCCATCACCTACGCCGACGGCCTCGTCCAGACGATCGATTACCGGGTAATCAAGCCCGAGACAGAGGCCATAGCCGACCTGGGCCATTTCCTAACCACTGCGCAGTGGTTCAACGATCCCACCGATCCTTTCCACCGCAGCCCGTCGGCGATCACCTACGATCGCCAGGCGAACCGGCAGGTCACGCAGGATAGCCGGGTTTGGATCGCTGGCCTCAGCGATGAAGCAGGCGCCGGTTCGTGGCTGGCCCTGGCCATGAAAGAGTTCGGCGAGCCCGACCAGGAAGAAGTCGCCAGGCTGGAGCAGTTCATCGACGGCGTGCTCTGGGGGCAGCTGCAATATAAGGATGGGCCGGAACAATACGGGGTCCGCAAGAGCCTCTTCTATTACCAGCCCGACCAGTTCCCTGCCGGCTTCTACGGCAGCGACATCGACTGGAGGAGCTGGACCAGCTGGAACAGGAAGGCTTCCGAGGCTGCGGACCGCTCCTTCGACTATCCGCATGTTGCGTCGGCTTACTGGGTCCTGTATCGGCTGGCGCGCAATCATCCAGGATTGGTCACGGATCATCCGTGGCAGTGGTATCTGAACCAGGCGTTCCAGACAAGTATGGCCATGGTGCGCTTCGCACCGTACTACACCCAGTTCGGCCAGATGGAAGGTGACGTCTTCGTCTACATCCTCCGGGATCTGCAGCGTGAGGGCATGACGGCTGAGGCAACACAGCTCGAAGCGGCTATGCGCAAGCGCGCCGATCATTGGAACACGGAAGAATATCCGTTCGCCAGTGAAATGCCGTGGGATTCGACCGGGCAGGAAGAGGTGTATGCCTGGACAAAATACTTCGGCTTCGATGCGAAGGCGCAGACCACGCTCGACGCCATTCTGGGCTACGACCCAACGATTCCGAGCTGGGGTTATAACGGCAGCGCTCGCCGTTACTGGGACTTCATCTACGGCGGCAAGGTTCGGCGGCTGGAGCGGCAGCTGCATCACTACGGCTCCGGCATCAACGCCATTCCGCTGCTGGCTGCGTATCGCCAGAAGCCCGGCGATCTCTACCTGCTGCGCGTGGGATATGGCGGAACCATGGGAGAACTGAGTAATATCGACCGCAGCGGATTTGGCTCAGCGGCTTTTCATTCCTTCCCGGATATGCTGGCCTTCGATCCGTATTCAGGAGATTATGGTCCAGGATTCTGGGGTTTTGCGGTCAACACGGCTACCTATGTGGTGCAGGACCCTGTACTCGGCTGGCTGTGCTTTGGCGGCAATCTCGATAGCAGGGGCAGTATCGTTCGCGTCGTGCCGCTGGATGCCTTCCGGAGCCGGTTGTATCTTGCTCCCATTGGCCTTTGGATTACGCTCGACGCCGGCCGCATCCAGCAGGCCGTCTTCGACCGGCATACTGGCGTGGTGCGCCTCACTCTGGCGCCGGCGACGGAGTTCACCTCGGTGGCTCGCGTACGGATCGAACAGCCGGCCAAAATCGCTGGTGTCGGCGCGTATCGTCCCCTGGGATCGCTGCAATTCGAGCGGGGCGCGTGGGTTGTGCCCCTGCGATCGCAGCAGACAGAAATTGTGTTGCGCTCGGGTCAGGCTGCGTTGCAGTAATCGCGTGACGTTCGGGGTCTCATCATGATCGGATCGCGTTCGGGAAAATGGCTTTTCCCCATCGTTTGCGTCGCACTCGCGAACGGGTTTTCCGGGCCAGCGCCGGCCCAAACCGTACGGGCCCGGACCTCCCCGGCCCGGACCTCGCCGGCAGAATCCGTCGCCTCCGTCCAGCACGGAGTGCAACTCGTCGAGACAGGGCGCTGCAAGGAAGCACTGCCGCTTCTCGAACGGGGCCTGCCCCTCGTGACGGAGAAGACCCTGCGCTACCAGGCGGAGATTGCGATTGTGCGCTGTGCTATGGCTCTCGACCAGGAACAGACGGCCGCGGATACTCTGTTCCTGCTCGAGCGCGAGTCGCCGGGCAATCCGGAAGCACTCTACGTGGAAACGCATCTCTTCTCCGAGATGGGGATGCGGGCGGCTCAGGAACTGCAGGCGAAAGCTCCTGGTTCCTATCAGGCGCGCAGGCTTCAGGCCGAGGGGCTGGAATCTCAGGGAAAGAACGACGAAGCTGCTGCGATTTACCGGGAAATCCTCAAGGAGAATCCGAAGATTCCCGGCATCCACTACCGCCTGGGACAGATCGATCTTGCTCTGGCCGGCGACTCCGGCACAATGGATGCAGCGAAGCAGGAATTCGAAGAGGAAGTTGCGGTCGACCCGACCAACGCCTCCGCCGAGTTCATTCTTGGCGAGTTGGCACGCCGCAAAGGCGACTGGGACGAAGCGATCCGGCATTTCTCGCGCGCCGCTGAACTGGATGCCGGTTTCTCTGAGGCTTATCTTGCCCTCGGCATGTCGCTGACAGCGTCAGGAAAGTACGCTGCAGCAAAACCGCCGCTCGAACACTATGTCAAGCTGGAGCCGGATGATCCGGCAGGCCATTACCAACTGGCGCTGGCTTACTCCCACACGGGCGACCAGGCCGGGGCGCAGCGCGAGATGGCCCTTCAGGCACAGGCCGCTGCCCGCAATAAGTCGACTGACACTACGCAGGGACACGCCGTTCAGCAATGAGAGATTTTGCGGAGCACAAACGCGCACGCACGCCGGCTTCTTCCCAGGGAGCACCTGCGCGCTGATGTCTCGGACTATGTCCCGATATCCCGGTTTCCTTTCTCGCCGCCAGTTTCTCGGCGCCGCCACTGCCTCCGCGATCGGGCTGGGCTCGTCGCGGTTTGCGCAGGCGCTGGCATCCTCGGCGCAGCCATATTTTGAGGCGATCGCCGCGGAGCGCAGCGGCATCGCCTGGTCGCATACGGCCGGGCTCTCTCCACAGATGTACCTGCCCGAAACGGTTGGCGCAGGCTGCGCCTTCCTGGATTACGACAATGACGGGTGGATGGATATTTACCTGGTCAACAGCGGGCCCTGCGATTTTTATCAGCCAGCGGTTCCCCTTCGCAATGCCCTCTACAGGAACAATCGCGACGGCACCTTCACCGATGTGACCGCGAAGGCCGGCGTGCCGGGCAATGCCTACGGCATGGGCGTGGCCGTGGCAGACTACGACCGTGACGGCCTGCCCGATCTCTTCGTTTCGCAGTATCCAAACAGCATTCTTTACCACAACAACGGCGATGGGACCTTCACCGACGTTACCGCCAAAGCCGGAGTCGGCGCGCCTGGCTGGGGCACCAGCGCAGTCTGGTTTGACTACGACAACGATGGTTTACTCGATCTGTTTGTCTGCCGCTTCGCCGACTTCGACAAGGAAAAGAACGTCTGGTGCGGGGGGCACGGGCCGGGCGAGCGCTATTACTGCAAGCCGAACGTGTACCAACCAATGCCCAGCTGGCTCTTCCACAACAAGGGCAACGGCACCTTTACCGATGTGAGCCGCGAGTCCGGCATCGCCGCTTCCCTCGCCAAAGCGTGGGGCGTGGTCGCAGCTGACCTGAACAACGATGGCTGGATGGACCTATTTGTCGGCAGCGACACCGCCCCCAATCCCCTCTTTATCAATCAGGGTAAGGGCCGCTTTGTCGACAATGGCTTACTCGCCGGTGTCGCCTACAATCCCTTTGGCGTTGCCCGCTCCGGCATGGGCGTCGACGCCGCCGACTACGACGAGGACGGCTGGATCGATCTCTTCGTCGCCAACGTGGACCACGAAATGTATTCCCTGTACCACAACAACCACAACGGCGGCTTCGACGACGTCTCGCTGCGCACCCCCATCGCCAACATCACGCGCCTGATGAGCGGATGGGGGCTGAAATTCTTCGACTATAACAACGATGGCGACCTGGACCTGGTCATCGCCAACGGCCATCCCGACCTCGAGATTCAGGCGCATCACCCCGAGCTGCGCTACCTGCAGCCCATGCTGCTCTTCGCACAAAACCAGGGAAAGTGGACCGACGTCAGCGCTCAGGCCGGCCCTGCCTTCGCGCAGCCGATCGCCGGCCGCGGCCTTGCGCTCGGCGATTTCGATAACGACGGCGCAGTCGATGTCCTGGTTTCGACCAACAACGGCGCGCCTCTGCTGCTGAAGAACCGTGCCGCCCACGAAAATCACTGGCTCGGACTCAGGCTCGTCGGCGCCAAATCGAACATTGACGCCATCGGAGCCAAAGTCACGTGGCAGAGCGGCGATCTGACGCGCCACCGCAGCAAAGTCGGCGGCGGCAGCTATCTTTCCTCGCACGATCCCCGCATGGTGCTGGGTCTCGGCCCGCGCAAGCAGATCGATTGGGTGGAAGTCGAATGGCCGCAGCCCGGCGGAGGCAAAGAGCGTTTCACCGGGCTCCCGGTCGACCGCTACATCACGCTGATTGAGGGAAGCCCGGGCTGGAAATAACGAATTCGCGCCAGGGCTGGCCCCTCGTTCACTGGCCCGGCTCCTGCTGTCCAGCGGGTGGACTGGGGGGCATCGCGTTCCAGTTGGGTGGCTCCTCACCGAGCAGGTTCTGGACGAAGAAATCCTCCAGGTTGCGCTCCGTATACTCCGCATAAGGTCCGCGCGTTCCGTGGTCTGCGTTCGGAACCTCCAGCAGAGAAAACGTCTTGTTCGCCTGGATCAGCCGGTCGACCACCTGCAGGGTGGAGGACGGATCGACATTGTGGTCCATTCCGCCCATCACCAGCATGAGCTTGCCCTGCAGCCGCCATGCATTGTCCACGTTCGACGATGCGGAATACCACGGCCCGACCGGCCAGCCCATCCACTGTTCGTTCCACCAGATCTTGTCCATGCGGTTGTCGTGGCATCCGCTGTTTGAAACCGCGACCTTGTAGAACTCCGGATGGAAGAGGAGCGCGCCCATAGCGCTCTGGCCGCCGGCGGAGGTGCCGAAGATGCCCACGCGCGAAATGTCGTACCACGGATACTTCGCCGCCACCGCCTTGTGCCACAGGATGCGGTCGGGGAATCCGGCGTCTTTCAGGTCGTGCCACGCCACATCGTGAAAGGCCCTCGAACGATTGTTGGTGCCCATGCCGTCGATTTGCACCACCACAAATCCCAGCTCCGTCAGCGGCTCCACGCGTGTGCTAAATGTCTTGGGGACGAATGACCCCTGTGGCCCCGCGTAAATGTCCTCGATCACCGGATACTTCTTCGCCGGATCGAACGGCTCGGGCTTGTAGATCACACCCCAGATGTCCGTTTTGCCGTCGCGTCCCTTCGCCTTGAAGACTTCCGGCGGGTGCCAGCCGGCGGCGATCAGCTTGCTGATGTCACCCTTCTCCACGGTCATCAGTTCCTGATTGTCCTCGGCCCGATACAGCGTCAGCGTCGGCGCCAGATCGATCCGCGAATCCAGGTCCACGTA